>DATJFK010000020.1:0-31528 GCA_035495675.1 Gammaproteobacteria bacterium | reverse complement strand
CTTTCGCTTCACCACCAAATTTCTTCGCCAGAATTACCGTCAGCGCCGCTGTCAGGGTTGTCTTACCATGGTCAACGTGACCAATTGTCCCGACGTTAACGTGCGGTTTCGTACGTTCAAATACTTGCTTACTCATGGATGACGCTCCTCTACAATCAATTTCGACAGATCAGTTAACTGGTTAAAAACATAATGAAAAAACAGTGTTACGCCTCAGCCGATCTACTTATATACACAAAATCAGCTACTTTCTCCATGCTCTTTTTTCATTTTGCTTTATCAGCCCACAATCGGATTTGAACCGACGACCTCTTCCTTACCAAGGAAGTGCTCTACCGACTGAGCTATGTGGGCAATACACATAGCGGGTGATGGGAATCGAACCCACACTATCAGCTTGGAAGGCTGAAGTTCTACCATTGAACTACACCCGCGTATTCACCTGCGCCTTTACAAGCAGAAAATAAAACGTCAGGCCGCCCCGGCATTTTTTGCTTGTCTTTACACTTAAGCCCCGGATGAAACAAAAAGCGCTTCATCCGGGCTATAAATTTTTATTACTGGAGGGGGAAGGATTCGAACCTTCGAAGGCGTAAGCCGTCAGATTTACAGTCTGATCCCTTTGGCCGCTCGGGAACCCCTCCGCAAAACGAGCGTGAATTTTGCTTCATGCGGTTAGTGATGTCAATTATGAATGATGAAAAATATTAAATGTTGTCATGGATATCACTGCATCCTGGCAATTATTAAACAAGCACGCGTAAAATTATGGGCAAAACATGCAGACAACATCATGCGCATTGCCAATACCGCCTTTTGAAGCGTATGGCTTCCAGTCGGCATCTTCATGTTTCGCATTGTGCAGCGACACTCTCATATTGACGATAAGTTCACTTCTGCCAGGGTGGCCGCTCATTAGCATGGAAGGCAGTCCATTTTGTTGAATATTGTAATGACCGCTGAAGTAATCCAATGCTTTTTTCACTTGTTCACGCGTCATGTCATAGCAATCGATATAATAGTAAAACATGCTTGGGTTGCTACTGTGAAATTGTGAATGTACCGGAACATACACATCGATTTCTTCATTCATCGGAACATCATCAACAATCGTTGGCATCTTGAACAATGTGTCCATGTGTGTGTGACCTTGACGAGGAACATCGACATCATCACGTTTAAAAATCATTTTTATATACATAAATGTCTTCCTTTTAATTTCGACAACATCGTGAAGAATATTTTTTTATGAACCAAATATCAAGCTTGTTCAAAATTATCCGCGTTCATTGCGGGCAGCAGTTGTGATGTGAAAAATGGTTCTTCAAGATTCCAGAACAAAATTGATGCATGCAGATAATCACGCGAAAATGTATAAAAATCTGCAAAAGTATAGTAATTATCAGAAGCGGGATTCTTATATGTATAGTCAGACTCCTGAATCGCCATACCAACAGTAGTAAGTTCTGCGCCGTACCGGTTAAGAAACGGATAACTGTTTTTCATATGATTATTACGAAATGGAACAACATCCGGGCCGCCGATGGCAATGTCATGATGCAGCGCATACTCGAAAAATCGGCTCATATAATGATGATCATCATCCCACTCACCGGGAAAGAAATTAACATATTGCATTATTATTCCGTGATGAAACGCATGACGCAGCACTGAAATATTTTCAAGTTCGCCGTCAAAATAACCATCTTCTGTAAAGCCTTCCGGCAAACTTTCCCGATCAAAATCCACGGCAGTTTCTGGCAGATTAATTCCAACAATCTGGCCGTCGAATTTTTTTGCCAGCACGGCGAATAATTTTTGAAAACGTAAGCGTACCGCCGATTCCCAAACACGCGGTGCCCATCCAGTAGTAATTGATTTCCCTTCGCCAGGAAAATCATACTGCATGGCAACACCGCCATGATATTCAGGGTCACTGCGAAGATAATCCGGCACGAAATAAACTTGTGGCTGAAACGATCTATCTTGCAGCTGGATAAATAATTTTTTGTGTAAAGATCTCAAATATTTAACGTCGCGTTCAATGCGTGAAAAATCGTATTTATCTTTACGCGGCTCCAATTCTTTCCACGAATAAACAACTTGAGCTCCTGAAACCGCAGGAATGGATAAAACATCTCGATACTTTTTAAGATCAAGCTTTGTGTCAGGACCGAAAAACAAAAATAGTCTGGGGTACTGAGATGCGTAACATGAATTGAGTAATAAAAATAAACATAGTAATTTAATTAAAAACTTTACCATCTTGTATGCCAGCCAGATTTAGATACAGCATCAGGTTCTAATTGCGCTTGCTGTAATGATTCCCAATGCGCAGGATTCCATTTCCAACCAAGACATATTCCTTCCCGAACTTTATAACGAACGCATTGCCAGTAACCTGAAACCCACATTTCACTTCCAGGAATGTTGTAGCGGCAGACACTGTGGGCACCACTCCATATCCCCTTATATGAACCTGTTTTAGCTTTATAACATATAATGTAGCCTTGCGGTGTTACATCTCGAACATACTCACGCGGAATTGCTGTTACGATATTTAACGCAAAAGCATGCGTTGAAAACACAGCTGCGATAATGATGAAAAATATTTTTAAGCGCACAATCTACTCCCGTGTATTTTTTAATAATGTCGTATTGTTAATCGAGGAAAAATGAATGTCAAACACTGTAGCTAGAATGTTGCAGTAACGGTAACCACATCATTGTATTGACCGTCGATAACATCTTGATTTGCAGGAACCTTGCCATAAATTGCTATGCTGGTCGGAGTAATACCGCCTGTAGAGGTATAAGTTTCCTGATTTACAGTATTCCACACCGTGGAATAACCAGCATCAAGATATAAATCATAACTTAGATATGAACTGCCATCCTGGCTTTTCATCGCGCGTGATGTACTGGTTGCCTGACTTGCATATTGTCCCTGATCAATACTAATAGTTGCGGTAGTATTCTTCGTACAGCTGATTTGCACACTCCCAGCAGCATTCAAAGCCGAAACAGCATTCACATCTGCAGGATCATATGTACCAAATTGGACTTCGCCGCTATTCAATTTGCAATTAGATGCAACAACTGCTGATACTTGCACAGTTGCACTGCTGTTCCCAGCGCGCAAATTGCTTACGCCCAGCAATGATGCTGCAATCAAAAGTAAAAGATATAAGTAATTATCGCTTGCGTGCTTAACAACTCTCACGCTGATGATGTACTGCTTTTTTTGTTTATTAACCAGTCTATCAACTTGCATCTATACCTCTTCAAGAAAAATGTAATCAGCAAACACTGAAGACTAATCTTGTTGAGCATTGAGCATTTCGATATAAAAACTGGTTTTTATTGTTATTTAAAATTTCAGACTTAACAAATTATTGTAACATAATGCAACTTCCCAGCAGCCCCAGAAGCTTAACAAGCCGAGCAACGTATTGAATGTTTGGATAATATCTAGCAAATTTATTTACGGGTTTTCAACCTGCCGCAAAAGCTATTGAATATTCAAGCCAATTTGCACCAAGACAGATTATTCATATATTCCTGCACTTACCAGTAAAAACACGGCACTTACCATATTCGGGCGTATAATATTTCTATATCTATATAGAGTATAAAAATAATGAAATCAGCCACAAAATCATTTACACAGCATTCAAAAGCGCTGGAAGAAGACTGGCGCAAAATCAAAGGCGTATTTGCTGATACCGCCGAAGATGTCACTGATATGGCGGAAGATCTTTACGACAACACCGTAAATACAGTAAAGAACAAGACATCAGGAATTCAGGAATCATTAACGAATTACACTGAAAAACAACCGCTGCAAGCACTTGGTTATGCATTGCTTGCCGGCATCGTCATTGGATATTGGCTGAAACGTTGATTAACTGGAAGATGGAATCATGGGAACTAAAAAACAACATGGAAATAGCAGCAAAATTCTGAAACTCATCTTGTTCATACCGACTGTATTAAGTCTGATTGGTAATTTATTCGCGTTGATGCAGTCTGAAGTTTCCCTGATGCGCAGAAAAATCATTATGCTGGTGATGCTCTCCGTGTTTAGTTTCGTTTTAATGACGACAGCATGGATATGTATCAATTGGCTGTTATTTACATGGATGGTTCATTTATACATGAGTTCAATCACTGCAACCATCTTGTTACTTGCATTTAATCTTCTGTTATTTGTTATCACATGTTTATTAATCGCTTTACTTAATATTGATCCCAGTTTCCCGGAAACTCGCAAAGCGATTAATAATATTTTGTCGAAATAGTTCTGGTTAATTTAACCTTTTGGATATGGAACAAATACTGGCGGATATTCCGTATTTGCAAAATCATATGCGGTTAAGTAAGCAAGCCGCAATATTTTCTGCAGCTTGTTATAATTAATTTTTTCGGAAGTATCTGTTACATGATGATAGTCAGGGTGAAATCCTGTGAACCACCAGAATGCAGGTACCGCTTTCAAAACAAATGGGAACTGGTCACTTCTAAAAAAAGTATTTAATGCATTTTCACTGTCGAAACGATCATCCAGAGTCAATCCCACATATTCATTTTGCAGACGAACCATTTTGTCATATTGAGGACTAAATCTTGCGCCAATCAAATTAAGGCGATTATTTGTATTCAACGGGATTTTAATCAAGCCATCCGTCTGCTTACTATTTTTTTCATCGCGACCAATCATGTCAAAGTTTATCATGGCTCGGGTCGTCGCCATTGGGCGTACCGGATGCGCGGCCATATAATAAGAACCTAGTAAACCACGTTCTTCGCCTGCAAAAACACTGAATAAAACTGAACGCTTAGGTTTCAATTCTGATGCAGCATTCACAGACATTGCGCGCGCAAGTGAAATTACTCCTGCTGTGCCTGATGCATTATCATCAGCGCCATGCCATACCTGACCGCCATCCTGACCGTCATGATCATGATGCGCAGAAATGATAATAGTTTCCTTCTTTAATCTGTGATCGCTGCCCTCCAGCAATCCGACGACATTACTGGTAGACGCAATGCGACGGGATTTTACTTTTTCCTGAAGCACAACAGCCGTATCAACAATCTGCTGCGATTGCGGTTGCAAATCACTATCAATTTTCTTCTGTAATTGCGCAAGCTGCAGCGAACCTGCAATTTCTTTTGCCGCATTATCTGACAATACAACAATAGGAATTTGCAACTGGTCGCTTTCAAGAACCATTTCCGGTAATGGTATTTTACGTTTTAAATCACCGCCTATGCGTGCACGACGTTCCTGATTTGATGGATGCTTGCGGTTAGGCTCAGGAGCGATTAACAAACCAATTGCTCCGTGTTTTTGCGCATTCAAAGCCTTAACACGCGGCGTTGCATAAGGAGTATTCCCAGTACCATTAAAAATGGATGATTCATCCTCTTCTTGCGGCTCATGGTCAAATACCATGACAAACTTACCCTTCACATCAACACCTTTATAATCATCATATTTCAATTCAGGAGCAGTGATCCCATAACCGGCAAATACGACAGGCGCACCTATTTTAATTTCATGGTTATAGCTGGTATAAATTTCAGGCTTTTTGAGTGATACTGATTTCTCACCATGATTCACCCTGAGATATGTATTTCCCGTATCTGGCCGATATTCGATGAGATTAAATGTTTGCAGGTAACTGTCGCCATTTCCAGGCTTTAAACCAGCCTGTTTGAATTGCTCAACGATCCAGCTGATTGATTGTTCATTACCACTTGTCAGCGCCAATCTACCGCCGCGCTTGTCATCGGTTAAATATTCGAGATCATAGCGAATTGCTTGTTGACTGATTGCATCCCAGCCAGATTGCAAATTCGCAGGAACATCTTTGAGTGCAGATGCGGGTAATACATGCAGCATTGTCCCGACTAACAATGAAGTTGTGAGTAAAATTTTATTATTCATTTATTATCCTTAAAGGTAAGATCTTTATGCCAGCAAACTTAATGCTTTGCCTACTAAATCTGCTATTTTCTTGCGATCTTGAATTAATTGATTTTGTGCGGACAATTGCGGATGCACGCGGTTTGTTAGAATTACAAGCCATGACTGGTTGACCGGATCTATCCAGAGCGAAGTCCCAGTGTATCCTGTATGACCAAATGACTTATCTGAAACATATGAACCGCCGCAAGAATAAGGTGAACGGATATCCCAGCCAAGTCCGCGAAGCTCAGCCACATCAGGCGGATTTTGCGGTGATGTCATGGCGGCAACACTTTCAGCAGTTAGTAATTGTTTACCGCCATCGTAACGTCCGTTTTGCAAAATCATTTCGGCAAAAATTCCGATATCAGCCGCAGTCGAAAATACACCAGCCATACCAGCAACGCCTCCCATCAGCCAGGCCGTCGGGTCATGCACTTCTCCCCATCGCAATTCACTGTTAATTATTTCAGTTGGCGCAATTTCCTGACGACGCGATGGCGGCGGCAGGAAAAAACTATTATGCATCTTCAGCGGCTGAAAAATATGTTTATGCGCATAATCATGCAAGCGTTCTCCGCTCACTCGCTCAATCAGTTCACTCAGGATAATGAAATTTATATCACTATAGACAAATTTTGAATTTGGCTGATGATCTGGATGCAGGTCAAGAATATATTGCAGAGCAGCCTGTTTGCCGCGCCATGATATTGCATTTGGAGTACGCTTTTCTGCTGGAAGAATCGAATTCAACTCAGGAGAAGGGATAACAGGCGCCAGCCCTGAAACATGCGTCAGCAGCATTTTCACCGTTATATCTTTTTTTCCTGCCGCAGCAAATTCAGGCCAGTAATCAGCTGCTTTTGCATCAAGGTTCAATTTTCCCTTTTCAACCAATTGCATAACAGCAGGCGCTGTCACCAGCACCTTTGTCAGCGACGCTGCATCAAAAATTGTGTCGAATGTCATGGGTAATTTTTCAGGAACTATCGAGCGAGATCCAAAAACTCCACGATAAATCACCTTCCCGTGATGTGATGCATAAATAACAACTCCAGGATAAAACTGTTGATTAATGGAGTTGACGACTAAAGGCGCGATTTCATCAAGTGCATCTGCGCTTTTTTTTGGTAAATCAGGTCGATAACTATCCTGCATCATCATTATGGCTTAATTGAAGGATAAAATGACGAAATACATTGCTCAACTGGCATATGACTATTAACAGAATATAACCCGTTATCATTGCCATAAGATTTTTTAACTAACTTATCAAATGTATTTTTTATATCATTAATCACTGCATCAGTTAAAACAGCACCTTGCTGAACCAGAACGAATGCTTCACCATTTTTTACTGGCGAATGTGTCAATCCTGTTGCCTGTGCAGGGAAAAATATTGCGATGTTATCGTAAGCTTCTCCCGCATCGTTAGTGACATGCAGAAATACTCCCGGTCTATTTCTTACAGCAATGAGATGCCTGGCAAGCCACGCCTCTTTATTGTTGTCACGCAAACAGTCGCGTGTTGTTATCCTAACTGTACCCTCACCAAATCCATTTGCCTCGTCAGTAACAAATCTGACTTCATCTTTTGCAGTATATGATTTAGGCAAGAGAAGATTCGCAAAAAAGGTGAGACAGCTCGCCGGATGACTGTTTGAATGAATCTTTGCCTGCAGCAACATTCCCTCTGCTGTAGCAACATCTTGTGAAAAGATGGGGCTTTCACCAAAACCATCTTCTACAGCTTTTGGATACGCAAAAGCAGCTTCATAATGCTTATCACCAGCAAAAAAATTCCTCACCACATCAGGATGCATGACATAGTTTTCAAATTCCTGTAAATCCGTATTCAGTCCTTGTAATCCCCAATATTTCCCGGAAGGTTTTTTATCAACTTGTGTACTACGAAACATTCCTGTGATCTCCTGTAATGATAATTGTCCAATTATTAATTGTTTCCAGCTCAGGAATCAAGATTATCTAATTACCATACAGGTAATGATGTATTCGCTGTTGTCGGCAAATTTCTCAAATTATCTCCTGAAATGAAATAATGCCTCATTTATACACTTGCTATTCGAATTTTCCTGATATATGTTCGATGTTTGCTTCTTTTAAATAGAAAAATAAACGGAGAAAACATGAGCAGTGCCAGGAGTCAACATAATAATTTTTCTAATGAAGATGTTTGCGTTACCTCAGGCATCAACACTGATTACATCCAACCAGCTGGCACGAGACATTCTGTTGTAGCCATTAATACCAAGAAGCGAGATGCATTTTTTCAAACAAGACCACAAACAATGGCTTTATTGTCACGCATCGCACTCAACCCGCTGCGTGAAGAAGGTGATTATTTCACTACATATTTTCGATCCAGGCTAGGTGAACATTTCATCACACCAGAAGGGATCGCGCTGCTGATACAATCACAGATTCTCGATGACAAGACTAGCAAATATAATACAAGCAATATCGCTTTTATTTCCAATAATCATTGGTCTTTAATCAAATATCTTCGCAGCTTGCGTTTGCAAAATGGCCAGGATGCAAAAATTATTTTTCAAAGCAGTCTTCACGGCATCCCACTTTACGTAAGAAAGATGGATGACAAAATTAAAATTTTGATTATTGATTCACAAGTAACAGTTCCCATTCCAGAATCGAATCAAATTTATTGGCCAATTGAATTGATAGAAGCTGCTAAAGTCAGTTTTGATGAAGAATACATGAATGGTAATCTGGAAATCACACTTAGCAGTACCTTATTGCAAAAAGATACTTATAGCTGCTTCACATTCGCTTTTCATGCACTCAAATACTTTTGCAAACATGGCACTGAAATATTTCCTTACATTAAAAAAGCTGGCACACATTATAATTGTCAATTAGACGCTGCTGTTCTCCCACCGGAAAAACTTTTTCCAGAAATTATCAAATTAACCCAAAATGAAATTAACCTTTCTGATGAAGCCCTGGATACTATTGTCAGCACGAAAAAAAATTTAACCCTGCGACAATATCTGGAGACATTCAAAGTAGTCGATCATGGAAAAACTTACTATCCTTCTGCATTATTTAAAAAATATAAGCTGCTTGGCAAATTAGATAATTACATCGCCAGCCGCACAGAAGAATCAATAGATGAACAAGGTTTGCAGCCATTGCCGGAGCCACTGGACATCATCTGCCAAAAGCTTTTTCGATAACGAGATAGATCAATATTTACACAATACAATCAATGTAATGCGTTAATATTTCCTTAATAATCGCATGTTACGGTCAAATTTAGGGGCATAGCCGAGAAAGGATAGAATATGAATTCATCACGGCAAGATATTAAAAATGAAACGAAACAAAATTCAATCCCGATAGACGGTACTGAATCGTTACGATCATCAACTGGGAACATTCAACGAGCGCTAAATGAGAGCTCCAAAGTCAACAATAATCTGCAGCCATTAGAGGAATTCTACACATTCAGTAATGAGAATACTGCTCAACCCGCTTCTCCGCCCGCTATTATAAAAGAATCAGATTTGCTCCGCTCCAGTGAAGGCAGCGACATGCATAAATCAACTCTGGGTGTAAAATCATCTGCACACACAGTTGAAATCGTACAATTCCATAGCGGCTACTGCGATCTGGTTCTATCCGCTCCCCTTACCAGCAACTCAGATTTGCAAGAACTTCCTGGTGACGGTATTGCCGCCTATATCCTCACTTCAAACAAACAAATTTTTTATGCCGATAAAATTTTAAAAAAAATATGGCCTGTTAAAATTCATCATAGAGAATTTGATGATTTGATAAGAAAATTAGGCATCACTATGCCTGATACAATTGAGCCCGGCATATTCCTGTTACAGTTAAGCAACATGAAAGAAAACGAATTACAGCAAATCACATCGCACACTGGTCACATACACGGAATGGGATTTTATAAGCATCAGCGCGAAAAGAAAGACCATCTGGATTCGCCAATGTGGCCAATTGAAGCAGCTAACAGTACTGCATATCAATTATTGGGTCCGCGCAATTTCCCAACCTGTTATGCAATTCAAAATAATTCACGGCAATATGTAGGTGTGCTTTCCAAATTACTTCCAGGATTCAAACCAAACCGCGATAAACCCTTACTTGCACAAGACCTCGAAATTTCATCGCTCAAAAACATGATTAAAAAGCGTGATGAAGAAGACCTTAAAAATCTCGATAAAATCTACCAGATCATTCAGGATTTAATACCATTATTAAATCGCGATGCCGCTCCAAATCAAGGCATGTTTTCCAGCGCATGGAAGTATGTAAAAAACAAAACGAACTCTTTATTGAATGATCCCGGCCTCGCAATTCATGCCAAACCTGAACTTGAAAGCTTCATTAGAAAAAATAAGAGTACTGTAACCTTTGCTAGCTTGGAAAAAATCAGGCAAACACTGCTTAAACGCAGAAGCAATATTGAAAATGCCAAAAGCAGCAAAATTGCAGACCAGCAAGAGCATAACAAGGAATTGCCGCTCATTGACGCGGCAATCGAACAATTGAGCCTGATTCTATTAGATGATGCGGCACTTTATATAAAAGAAATGTACCGCATCAGCAAAGATTTACAGGCAGCATGGGTTGATGTTGACAGCGAAAGACTCCATCACAAAAGCCAATTTAACAAAATTCAGGTTTCAGCAGCTGCAGGACTGATAGCATCACTCGATATACCTTTAGAAGACGTATACCGTTTCCGCATCCACACCGGACTTGCGATAGCCCTGACATCAAGATATTTCATGCAAGATCCTGATGGTCACAGCAAAAATCTCGCCAGTAACGGCCGCAACGTTGACGGCGACCTTGCCGTATATCCTTTGACTTACCGCTATAAAAACCCGTCGCACAAACCTGGCGCGGATGACTATATATTGGATCCCGTCGATTTCACATATTTTCCGATTATCACTAAAGCAAATTTCCGATACTGGCCAACGATATCCAGTATTTTGAATGCTTCTGCTGATACAGCTCTATATAGAGTATCGGATGCAACACAAAATTTTTTCACACCAACTGATAACAAAAACTATCAGGATCTTGAAAAATCCCCCGTATTCAATTTCCAAAAATACTTACAGCTTATTATCTTTTCATTAACGAATAAACATATGTATGAAGCCTGTGCCAGACTGCATATGACTGATAACTTGCCGATGTTAAACGAAGACGGCAGCGCCATCACACCAAAAACTTCTCGTCAGACTGATGTCCGTCAGGACTTACAAGTGAAATGGGTTGAGGCCATGGCAAACCGCGCTCAGGATGCAAAGCTGAAACTTATCATGGAATTACAGCCCGTGAAAATGATACTCGGCAGACACAGTGACCTTATTCGTGAATTAGTGCTTGATCATTTCCAACTGTTCCTAGATGATCGCAGCCATGATTTCGATGATGAGTCCATGCAAATATTAAAAGAGGCGATCAACCCAGAAGAAATCAGCAGAAGCTTTGATCTATTAAAGCAAGAAGTACTTGCGAATGAAGATCCTTCACATGAAAAATGTGAATTTCCAGTAAGAGTTTCCTTGTAAACAATGAATTATTTATCACAGTTTTAGTTTCATATATATAAGCGAATCAGTGAGCGATTATTCCAAATACAAATATATATAAAACCCATTTTCAACAACTATCCCTACTGTTAAGATAGACGGGTAATTTCATTTATCAACAGGACTCAAGGAGATTTTTCATGGATAAGAAAAAAATTGCCGGTATTATTGCAACAGCAGCAGCAGTTGCCTTCATTACCGCTCCAATCGCAACAGCCAGCCACGCTGCCGCTAAAGTTAAATGCTATGGCGTAAACAGCTGCAAAGGCAAAAGCGCATGCAAAACAGCTAAAAACGAGTGCAAAGGCAAAAATAGCTGCAAAGGCCAGGGTATGAAAATGATGACCGAAGCCAAGTGCACGAAGAAAGGCGGCACCACAGAAGAACCAACAGCTAATTAACACTCTTCAAAAGGTGCGCTGCAAACAGCTCGCACCTTTTCAATCACAGACTACATATGAATAGAACAATAAGCAGACCGAATCTTGGCTTTGGTCTGGGTTTAAGAACAGAACACTATCAGGACATTCTTGCGAATCGCCCTGATGTAGACTGGTTCGAAATCATCACTGAAAACTATCTTATTCCTGGCGGGAAACCGCATTATTATCTGGATTCAATTCGCGAGCATTACCCAATGGTGATGCATGGTGTTTCCATGTCAATTGGCAGCTCGGATCCCTTAGATATGACTTATATGCAGCAAGTAAAAAATCTAGCTGCAAAAATAAAACCAGAATGGATATCAGACCATCTTTGCTTTACTGGTATTCATGGCAAAAATACTCACGATTTACTGCCATTACCATACACAGATGAATGCGTTATGCACCTTGCAAATAAAATCCAACAGGCACAGGATTTTCTCGGACAGCGCATCCTGATCGAAAATGTTTCCAGTTATATCACTTATCATCAATCGCAAATGACAGAGTGGGAATTTTTAAAAAATATCAGTGAATCGGCAGACTGCTTAATTTTGCTCGATATTAATAATATTTATGTAAGCAGCATTAATCACCGCTTTGATCCTATTGAATATATAAATGCTGTCCCACGCGAACGCGTCTGGCAAATACATTTAGCAGGCCATTCTGATATGGGAAATTATATCATTGACACACACGATGATGACATTATTGATCCAGTCTGGGAACTTTACTCAACTGCACTACAAAGATTCGGATTTGTCTCCACCATGATAGAGCGGGATGACAACATTCCCTCATTACAGAAATTAATAAGTGAATTACAGCTTGCGAGAAATATTGCTGCAACAGTGCTGACGGAAAGTGCCGCATGAGTGAACTGCAAAAACTACAGGAAGATTTTCAACAATTTTTATTTACAGGTAACAATTCATTTCCTTTAAATGTTCTCAACACAGCTGATATTTCTGCTGAAGCACGTCTGGATATTTATCGTTTTGCTTACAAATCTCGACTGATAGATGCGCTTGCAAGTAATTATCCGGTTCTATCAAGTTACCTGGGGGATGAAGCATTCCAGGCACTTGCAATCGATTACATCTCAGACAATCCATCACAAAATAAATCTGTCAGATGGTTTGGCAATCAACTTTCTGATTTTTTACAGACGCATGCTTTTATCACACAATATCCGTTCATAGCTGAACTCGCAAAATTTGAATGGATACAAACCCTGGTGTTCGACGGTGCGGATGCTCCCTGCCTGAAAATTAAGGACATGGAACTAATACAGCCAGAACAATGGGTAACAATGAAGTTTCGCGTGCACCCAACAGTTCATCGTATTAACCTTACATGGAATATTGATGAAATATGGCAAGCTGTAAACGAAGAAAATAAAAACTTTCCTGAATCCGTACAAGATGACACCCCTGTGCCGTGGTTATGCTGGCGCAGAGAGTTGATAAACAGGTTTTACTCAATGACAGAGATGGATGCATGGGCAATAGATGGTGTTTTGCAAAACATGAGCTTTGGAGATATATGCGAAGGATTGTGTCAGTGGATAAATGAAGATGAAGCCGGACATTATGCTGCATCATTACTGAAAGGATGGATAGAATCAGGTATCCTATCACATGTATTTATAAACTCTTAATCACATAGGGAAATTATATGAAAGATATGGATAAAATCATCAAGACTGCATTTACGGCATTCTTGGCGCTTACAGCAGGCACAGCAATTGCGGCAAGTTCCGCAGCCAAACAAGACAATACTGAAAAATGTTATGGTATTGTTAAAGCAGGCATGAATGATTGCGCAACAGCAACTGAATCCTGCGCAGGGTCTGCTAAAAAAGATAATCAGCCCGATTCATTCATCTTAGTATCAAAAGGTATATGTGAAAAAATTTCTGGTGGATCATTAACACCAAAAACTACCAGCAAAACCTGAAACAACAGGAGGAACTATGTTTAAAAAAATCTGCAAGATCGCTATTACAACAACAGCAATCATTGGCGCAATGTCTGCATTCGCAGCTGACACCTTAACACTCGACCCTAACCACACTTATGTTTTGTGGCAAATCAATCACTTCGGATTTTCCACTCAGGCGGGAAAATGGTATGCAAATGGAACATTGACGTTAGACAAGGAGAAGCCCGAAAACAGTAAAGTTAATGCAACGATACAAGTATCAAACATGATTACTGGTCTTCCTGAGCTTGATAAGCACTTGTCTGGAAAATTGTTTTTTGATACAGCACAGTTTCCGACAGCAACTTTTACAAGTTCTAAAGTTGAAATGACCGGCAAAAAAACTGCTAAAGTATATGGAACATTGACATTACACGGCGTGTCCAGGCCGATTGCTCTTGATGTCACACTGAATCAGGTAGCAACTAACCCGATTAATGACAAAGAAACTTATGGATTTACCGCTAAGACAATAGTTAAACGTTCTGATTTTGGTATGAATACACTCTTGCCAGGCTTATCAGATACAGTTGAAATCAACATCAATGCGGAAGCTGCTAAAGCATAATAATATGCCGCACCCGGGCTGCACATCAGCCCGGGTATGTTAATTAATCACAACCCGCTGCGCCAGTAGAGAGTATGAAAGTAATTCAGAAGTCATGTTTTGCGCGCAAACATTGTCGCAGCCGCCTGATCAGTCGGCATGATGATAATCTCGGAAATATTTACATGCGGCGGACATGATGCACAATACAAAATTGCGCTTGCCACATCATCAGCAGTTAATGGTTCTATTCCTTCATAAACAGCAGAAGCGCGTTTTTCATCACCTTTAAATCGCACCAGACTAAAGCTGGTTTCGACAGCGCCCGGATCAACTGTACTAACACGAATTTTAGTACCGAGTAAATCCATGCGTAATCCGTTTGATATGGCATTAACCGCAAACTTGGATGCGCAATATACTGCGCCTTTAGGATAAACATAATGCCCTGCAACAGAGCCAAGATTAATAACATGACCTTTGTTACGCGTGATCATGCCGGGAAGAATTGCTTTTGTTATATATAATAAACCTTTCACATTTGTATCAATCATGTCTTCCCAGTCTTGTATACTCCCTTCTTGTAAGGTATCAAAACCAGCCGCAAGACCTGCATTATTAATCAAAATATCTACCAATTTCCATTCATCAGGTAATGCATCAATGACATTTGTTACTGATTTTTTATGCCTGACATCAAGCTCAAAGCAATGTACTTTCACATGATATTCAGATGCGATTTCTTCTGACAGTTTCTGTAATTTTTCCAGACGCCGTGCACATAACAACAAATTGGCACCTTGTGCCGCAAACTGGCGAGCACAAGCTGCGCCAATTCCGCTTGATGCACCAGTTATAAATACAAATTTATCTTTTAAGCTTGTCATAAATTTCTCTGTTAAAATAAATAAATTGTGCCATACATTTAACGTCATGACGACATTAATAACTTGCAATCTTATACGACAGGATTATCATGATTATTTTAACTACATGATAAGGATAGTTATGTTTAGTTTCTTCTCAAGCGACAACACCCCTGATGATGCAAAAACAATGGCTGAATATTATGATGATCTCGCTGACATCGTGACACAAGTTCACGATCAATTCCCAGATGCAAACAGCGACCCAGCTTTCAAACAGGCAGCAACTGTACTTACAGAATTAGCCTCGTTATGTCGTGATATCGAATCGGTATCTGCTATGGAAGCAAACGACATCAATAAACAGCGCGGGAAGCTTCAATACACAATGGGAAAAGACGGTTTGATGGATGTAACAGGTTCTGCGTCAAAATTACTTGCTGAAAAATATATTCAACTTCTTCGTGATTCAATAGATAAAAAATATTGGCCATCAGCAGATTGCCCTAAATTCCCACCATATATCGGCAAATCATATGCGACAGAATATGCCGCCAACTTCGAAACTTCATGTGAAAAAATGGAGTCAAAAATTGAAACACTGCAATCACGAATTGCTGATTACGATCACTCCATTCAACTTCGTCCAGCAATATAGTGCGCCCCAATCAAGCCTGACACTGCGTCAGGCTTGATTTATAAAATTCTACATATCTTGAGAAGCGCATGGGTTATAAAACGGATTATATTTCTGCATTATCAGCTCACACTAATATCAGCACGTGGACAGTGGATCAAATTCCAGATCTCACCGGGAAAATTGCTGTCGTAACTGGTGCAAACAGCGGCATTGGTTACGTCGTAACTAAGGAATTAGTAAAACATGGCTGCAAAGTTATCATGGCCTGCCGTGATATTGATAAAGCTGATGCAGCGAAGCACGAAATTATCAGCTCATTAGCACATGAGTTTGCAATAGATGATAATTTAATTGTTCGCGAATTAAATATTGCCGATCTTGATTCGATTAAACGATTTAAAATTAACATCACGGATGAATTTCCATTCATTTCTTTATTGATCAACAATGCTGGAATTTTAGATGCTCCATTTAAAATTGATCCTAAAGATAACCTTGAAATCACTTTCAAAACCAACTACCTCGGCCATTTTTATCTGACATCATATCTCCTGCCTCTTTTAAACAAAGATCCAGCAAAAGCTGCGCGTATCGTTAACGTGTCCAGCACAGATCATAAAAGTGGGATTATTGATTACGATGATCTTCAAGGTAAAAAAAAGCATATCGGCAGACAACTTTATTATAATTCAAAATTAATGCTGTTAATTTTTTCAATTGAATTAAGCAGACGTTTAAAAATCGCCAGAATGCCGGTTATGAGTGTGGCTGCGCATCCAGGATTTGCCTCCACAAACGGTAAAATCATACGATCTTTTTTTTCTACGCTCAATAAAACCCTCGCACAGACAGCTGAACAAGGTGCCCGGTCAATTTTATATGCATCCACCTCACCGAATATTAACGGAGGTGAATATTTCGGTTACAGTAGCTTTAAGGAATGGAGCGGAGATTTACAAGTATCACTGGCAAGAGAAGATGCATACGATATACAAAATGGAGCGCGACTCTGGTATGAAACGGAAATATTCATGCGCCGATCATTCAAGATCAAAGGTTATGAAGGTGGTCATCTCATCGTGAATAGCGATGATGAAGAATACGGACCATTAGTGGCCAGAAACCGAAGGTAATTCTGCACGCTATTTTATTCTTCGATATTTTCCCATCAATGTCGCTGATGCCAGAATATGGCCGCGCATGGCATCTTCCAACGCAGCTTTATCTGGATTCACCAAATCGAGTTTTGTGTCGAGTGCATATAATTTGAAAAAATAACGGTGCTCGCCATCCGGCGGACATGGACCGCCATAACTGGAATCACCCCAGCTGTTTAGTCCGCACAGAATAATATCTCCAGCAATGAAATCTTCCGGTAACTCGTGCGTACGCTCCGGAATATTGAATAGCAGCCAATGATCCCAAACACCAGCTGGCGCATCAGGATCATCGACAATTAATGCATAAGTGTGTGTACCAGACGGCGGATTTATCCATGAAACTGGCGGCGAAATATTATCGCCGTCGCAAGTATATTTTGATGGGATCATCCCGCCGTCTGCAAAAGCACTGCTTTTGAGCGTAAAAATCATACTTGATTATTCACTCTTCATTGCAGCAGGTGCAGCTGGTGCTTTAGGATTCAATTTTGGTTTTGGCGCAACCGGAGCTTTTTGTCCTGCGGGAGCCAATCCTTTCACGGCCTGGTTTTTAGAACCTATACTTGCCTGCCCATTCGCATTGCGGCAGCGTTGGGTAGTACATTTGATTTTACAATTACCGTCTACACAACCATAACAACCCCAGTCAGCCCAACAGCAAGCCCAATTTCCGCTTGCAGACCCTGTCCAGGAACCGCCTGAAATTTCACAAGCTGATTTTAAATCAGAATCGCCACCACCACCTGACTGCTGCGCAAAAACACTGAATGAAAGTGCCAGAAGTATAATCGATAAGAATGACAAGATTCGTTTCATATTAAAATCCTTTTTAATAAATATTCCATCAATAAGTTGTATCACAACCTCATATACTGATCAATTCAGATGTGTATATAAGGGAATTCTGAATTGGTCGATGTATTGGGCAAGACGATTATTATCTGCACCATCTTGCAATATATAAGCTTGAAATTCATTCATCATTGTATCTTTATCTTGGTTATTATAACCAAATCTTTTCAACTCAGACTCAATCTGATCATGCTCATCAGCAGACATTTTTGTGTCCCAGAATGATTTCACTTGATCGTGATATTTGGCATCCAGTAAAAATCGAGCATGGAGCATTTCATGGCTGATTGTGAATTGCGGCACAGTTGTTGATTGCACGGAAAATGCAATGATGACAAACGGTTTGTTACGACGGCTTGCCGGTATAACCATCTGCTTAAAAAATTCATTTTCAGCATCACTCAAACAAAATGCTGACAAACCGGCAGCACATTTCATTCTGGCCGCGTGATAAAATGAAAATAATTCGTTACCTGGCAAATCATGGCCTGTCATGACATCTTTCAATGACTGCAGACGTCTGTCTTGCAGGGAAACCAGTGAGCCTTTGTTATATTCCCTGAATCCATCAGAAAATATAGTGGCACGACCCAGTAGTGAATTCATGTCGCGCTGCAAATAAGTTCCGCACAAATATGTATTCGGCAACTCCAGTGTTTCACGGCATTCAGTAAAGCCGTCTGCCTCATTATGAAAATTAGCAATCTCTTCTTGTGCAGAACGCTTGATTGACCTTACCCAGCTTGGGATATCGCTTTTCACACTGATAGTATCTTTGCCGGTAAAGATAACTCTGCCCTCTGCCAAACCGCATAAAGAGGCGAAAAATATTGCAGCGAATATATGTCGAATCATGGTTGCATACGCCAAATTTAAAAACAATAGTTAAGATCATAACCGATTGCAGCCTTCCTACCAACATACTTGATTATCAACTCTAATCTCGCTATATTGCGACCAAGCATAGATAAGGATAGTCATATGTTCCAGCGTCATCCAACTGAAATCCGCCAAACTGCACTTGATTACATCAAAAATGCAAATCCTGATAGTTACAATCAAAGAGAAATTGAATCCCTAATCAAACTCAATCATAAAGCGATTGAAATATTACATTTACTGCCCGCCGTGACTAATGATGACCACCGCAATATTGCAAAATGTTATCGTGCAAATGCATACTATATCAGAAGTATTCACGACGAAAGCAGAGCGGATGACTTTGAAACACAATGCAGACATCCGCTATACATTGAGTATTTAAAACAAGGCATTTTTCATCTCGACGCAATCCCATTCGCACAACAGACAATGAAAGACCGCGAACATGTTGATTTGTCTATCGATGATATTAAACAAAGCTGCTTTTACTTCGGTATGCCGCAAGAAGATGTATTAGGTGAAAGTCTGCTGCGAATTTCTGAAAAATATGATGTGCATAATACCAAAACGCAGCTTATGGACCGTCTGGCGCAGCTTTTTCCTGATGATCATGCTGATGTACCGCTTCAGCATGCAAAATCAATAACACCTACACGCGCATAGGTATGTATCCTCATGAATATCATCATCGGAGGCGGCACAGGATTCATCGGGCGAACATTAATACCAGCCCTTCTTACAGCTGACCATCAAATCACAGTTGTTGGACGTGATACCAAAAAAATTAAATCCATTTTTGGTGACAAGGTGACAGCCGTCAATTGGGACAAATTCATAAGCCTCAACCCTATAGAATACGGAGCTGTCATCAACCTGACAGGGGCAAATATATCCAGCAAGCGCTGGTCTGAAGCTTATAAACATGAATTGCTGGCAAGCCGCGTTGAATCAACAAGAACCTTTGTTTCATGGTGCGCAAAAGGCGGCGTACGCAAGCCGCATTTATATAATGCCAGTGCTATTGGGTATTACGGCTTGCAAACCGACACGCCTGACGCAAAATCAGCATACACCGAGCGCAGTAACATACAACCCGATGCCAGCTTTTCCAGCATTTTAGTCAACGAGTGGGAAACCGCTGCAGACAGTAATGAAATTCCTGTCACCATCATGCGCTTTGGCGTTGTCTTGCGCCGCGGTGAAGGTATGTTAAAGCAGCTGGAATTTCCGGCAAAAATGGGCATGGGTGCGGTTGTAGGTTCTGGAAAACAGCCGTTGACATGGATAGATGCCGACGACCTTATCAGTGCAATTTATTTTTTACTTTCACACCCGCAGCTGACTGGCGTTTTCAATCTTACCGCGCCTGAATTTGTATCACAGCGAATATTTACCAAAACATTGGCGCACGTCCTGCATCGCCCTGCATTACTGTGGCTGCCAGCACCGATCGTGAAAATATTATTTGGTCAAATGGGTGAAGAATTATTATTGTCAGGACAAGCAGTTTATCCTGAACGTTTACTTGAGGCTGGATTTAAATTTCAATATCCAACGTTAACGGCTGCGCTGGAACATGAATATGGTAATAAATAATCAGCGACGAATTCCGTTTTGCAGATTTTGCTCATCAGGTAATATTTTTTCATGAATTCGTATTCCTTTAACCTGCAATTGATAGATTAATTCCAGTGTCTCGTTCGTTGCAACATACTCGTGAGGAGCCTGAAATTTTACTTCATGACTATGAGAGATGATTTCCTGGAATAACGCAACTTTATCATCTACTTTCTTCGCATCAAATTCTACAAGATCGATTACACAGACTTGCAAAGGATTGGCAGAATATAGTCGTTCCAACTTAAGCAAAGCTGAAAGAACGAATGTTGAGTTAATATTTTTCTCTTTATTTTCATCAAGCATATCAGAAATCAATTGATATATCTGTTCGGATGCTTGCCTATTATTAAATTGATTTATTTTAGCCTTCGGAATCAAAATCGTTTTAGCACCGTCAACAATTCCTAGCAATTCCCCCATCACCACACCAGCTATACGGCTGAATGATCTTGTATTTGACGTTGAACCTTGTGTATTACCAACATCCAAAGAAATTTTTCCAGTAGCAGGATTGATGTTGAAATTTTCCAGCTTGATTGCTTCAGTCAATAACCCTTTCATATGCCTTTCGTCTATTAACTGACAGATTTGTTGCAACATATCCAGCACGTGCAAGGGATGAATATATAATTTCAGCCCTTTCAAATAATCAGCTAATTTCTGATTTTTTTCTTTTGATAAAGCATCTGACACTAACAATTTATTTTCATGAGAAAACATGGCTCACCTGCTAAATTAGTCATAAGATTGTGTACGATTGTTACTTTCAAGCTCATCATCATATGAATGTATAACGACATCCGATTTTTCATTCATTTTCCAAAATAGTGATGAGAGTGCGCCGTCAAAATAACTAGTCGATCGCTTAGCGTCTTTATTTTGTTTCTGCCCATCAAAAAATTGACGAAGATGCTGCACTTTACCTTTTACGATATTCCGCACATTCGTCAACTCATCATATTCATCTGACACCATTCCTTTAACAGGGATGACTCGCACCACTCTCCGCACATACGGCTGTAATCGATTAAATTCAGCTGAAATTTCCTCAACTGAATTACTATGAAATATTTTTTCATATACGCGCAGCCCGCGACTTTGTAATTCGCGTATGAATTTCATTGCCTCACGAAGCTGGGAAGCGCCCGCACTCGCAGTCAGTACAACCTCATAACAACTTGCTTTAATCTTCCTTATATAATTTTCCTTTTCGTGCTCACTTAATTTATCAAATTCACTGATACCTACTACGCCAACAGTTAAATCGGCACCTTGATACGTATGCTGGATTGCTGCAATTTCACTGATTACATCAGTAAGCGACGGTCTGTCGTTCTCATTCTCACTCAGCATTCCACAAACCAGACGATACACTTTCTGTAACGCATCTTCATTTTTCAATGCTTTTCTATTACATGCTGGATCAGAGAGCGGCTTCACTCCTTGACACCGCCAATGTTTGCCAGCGTCCCTCTCAAATTTGATAATTGAAAAAATATCACCGATCGCAATACCCGTAGAATATGTATCAGATCTGGGAGAATACTTGCACTTAAAAGATTCAGGAGCGATTAAAAAAGTTGTTCCGCTTACCGAATGCCCCAAATAAGTATCTGACATTCTCGGCTGTCGAACCGCAAGATTATAGTCAATCAATGTCACTGCACCTGTCGCATGATGATATAAGAAGTTGTCTAACTTGATATCGCGGTGAAGCCATCCAGACAGATGCAACTCATGTACTGCTCTGCATATTTGCTTCATGATATCCAGCACATGCATGGGATGCATTTTATCCATATTCTTTTTCAAATACTCATCTAGATTGACACCATGAAACGCTTTCATAACAATATATTCCTGCGTTCCTTTCTTGCCTGTCCGCTTCCCCAATCCACCAATTGCACATCCAATTTGATCCAGAATTTCATATTCCTTCTGCGCATATTTATGAATATATGCTTCGCTGCGCATCTCGGATTTAGGCTTATAAAAATCGTGCAATTGCGAATAATTTTTGATAACAAACCACTCGCCGCTTTCAAGATCCTGAAGGTATTTCACCACGCCAAAGCCGCCAGTACCTGCCTCTCTTCCCCATTTTTGCCCGTCGTACACGATGAATTTTCGACCCTTATGCACCAATACGCCATAAGTATAGTCATGAGTAATGCGCTGCAAATCTCTCCTCGGTATGCGTACATTATCTTCATCAGACACATGCTTTTTGATTAGCTCGCGCACGTCTTTCGGCAGCAAAAATAACTCGTCATCCAGACAATCAATATCAATTTTTTCGGGAGGAAAATGGTGAATATCCGTATGCGGAATATTGAATGGATTAAGGTCCGGGCCCATGGGTTTAGGCGTATATTTTGGGCGCTGGAGCATGTCAAACCTCGTAATATTTATGTTATTAATTATATAGCTACGTTAAAATCATGGCGATTCAACGTAAAACTGATTAATAATTTACCAGAATTTGGTTAAGATTTTCTTAATTAGAAGGGTTGATTTATCAACCCGCACCGGACATTTATCCGGACATTTTTAGATAATAAAATAAGAATAAATAGTTATTTATATGCTATAATCATATAGTTAATGATGAATAAAGCGGACATTTAAGAGGACATTTTCTGTGACAGATCGACACGAAAATATAACTCTGATGGAGCCCCTCCTACTACCCGAGAACGCCGCCAATAGAGCAGCGCTAATGGATCTTGTTCTTGAGTTAACTCAAAAATCAGCGAATTTCAAAAGCTCACTACCCTCAGCTATCCAAAGCTCATTTGCAACAACCGTAAGAGCCATGAATTGTTACTACAGCAACCTTATTGAAGGCCACAACACACACCCAATTGCTATTGAACAAGCGCTAAATGGCAATTATGACTCTGACCCCAAAAAACGAAACCTTCAACTTGAAGCAAAAGCACATATTGAAGTGCAGGAATGGATAGATAAAGGGGGCCTCAAAAGCAATGTATTTTCATCGACAGCAATTTGCGAAATTCATAAAAGATTCTACGAAAAACTGCCCGAAGAATTACTGTGGACAGAAGCCCCAGCTACAACGAAAAAAATCAGGGTCATCCCTGGAGAAATAAGAAAAGATGATGTCCAGGTTGGTAGACTCATTCCTGTCAGTCCAGATGCAATCCCACGCTTTTTAGATCGCTACGCACAAGTGTACTCGTCATTAGGAAAATCGGAATCGATATTAGCATTAGCTGCCGCACATCATCGATTTTTATGGATACATCCATTTTTAGACGGGAATGGTAGAGTAGCCCGGTTTATTTCATACATTACTACTCTTGAGAAACTAAATACTGGTGGAATCTGGTCAATTGCAAGAGGTCTGGCAAGAAAACATGGGGAGTACAAACAGCACCTGGCAAATTGTGATTTAACTCGCAGAAATGATTTAGATGGTCGCGGAAATTTAAGCCAGGAATCTCTCTATGCTTTCACAAAATTTTTTCTTGAAACATGTATTGATCAAGTTACTTTTATGGAAAGATTGATGCAGCCAGATCAGCTGCGAACAAGAATATTACTTTGGGCAAGGGAGGAAATTGAAATGAAAAAAATCCCTCCGCAGACCATATTAATTCTCGAAAAAATTTTATATCGCGGCGAAATTTCAAGAGGTGAGTTACCAGAATTATTAAATGTCACCGAAAGACATGCCAGAAGGTTAACCTCTATCCTGATTGAAATTGGTATTTTATCTTCGGAATCTGCTAAATCATCAATCAAGCTTGCTTTTCCGGCCAAGTTTGCAAATCGATGGATGCCGGGGCTATTTCCGGAAGAATAAAGAGGAGAATCCCCGCTTCTGCGGTAAAAGCACTAATCAACTACACACAGGCGCTTTTCATTCTCACCAACTCATGAAAATAATGCACACCGTTTTCGCGGTCGAGGTTCAGATAACCATGTTCATACAAATCTGCACCCGTACCTTCTTCAATATTTTTTTGCACCTGTTCGCAGATCGCAATATCTTCATCCGTAATTTTGCGTATGAATTCAAAAAATGTATTTTCATCTTCTGTCGTGAATAATTCATTGGTAAAAAACGTATAAATTAATTCAGTCTGCGTTGGTGATTTCGGATTAACACGCAAGCTGTAATACACTTTTTCATAACATGGCAAACCGCAATTTGGAAAAATCCACATCCACAAACCTTCAAAACTGCCGGTTGCTGATTTCACTTTGCGCGGGCAAGTGTGCACGGAAAAATGATCTTTGTTATGAACTTTATACTGACTCAAATGAAAATCTTTATTGAATCCGGTATGAATTGTCGGGCAGTGATAACATTCCTGAAATCCTTCTACCCACGTCTTCCAGTTGAACCAGCCTGTGCGTGTAATCTGGCTGTGATATTGATATTTCTCCGCCCTGAAGCCGCCCGCATCCATTTCCTGCAGCATCTGCATTTTGCGTGCCGCAAATGATTGCGGTTCTGCAGAAAAATTCACAAATATCATGCCGTTTACTTCAACCCAGTTCACCTTTTTGAGTGATAACAACTCTGCATTGGCAGACATAAATGGTGCCTGCTTGAAACCGCCGTCCGTGTGATAACACCAGCCGTGATACTGACACATGAGCATTGGCTTCGCGAGCTTGCCGCTTTTTTCAGTTAACAAGAGTGCCCCGCGATGGCGGCAAATATTCAGTAAAACCTGAATCTGATCTTGTTCATCACGCAGTACTGCAACTGGAATTCCCGCGATATCGCAAGTGATATAATTCAAACGCTCAGGTATCTGGCCGGTATGACACAGAAACACCCAATCTTTTTTAAAGATATTTTCTTTTTCTGCTTTATATTGTTCTTCAGAATAATACCAGGATGGCGGCAACGAAGGAGCAAGCGGTGTTTGTATTGATTCTTGATGATCAAGCATGAATTATCTTCCTCAACGACTGCAGAATTTTCGCGACATTTTCCCTGCGCGCGGAATGCCCCATCAAACCAATACGCCATACTTTCCCGGCAAGCTCGCCTAAACCTCCGCCAATTTCAATGTATTCATTCTGCAGTAAAGCAGCGCGCACTTTCGCTTCCTGCGGCAGGATTTGTGCCGGCGGAATCACCACATGCAGCTGCGGCATTTGCGCCGTTTCATGAACCAGGTAACTAAATCCCAAATCCAGCAATCCTGTCTTTAATTCAGCTGCCACTTCCTGGTGACGCTTGAACACTGCTGCTTCGCCTTCCTGAAAAAACAACACTAATGCTTCATGCAAGGCATACAAAAGATTGATGGGTGCAGTATGATGATAAGTACGCGCCTGACCTTGCACATCCCAGTATTTCTGTACCAGTGATAAATCCATAAACCAGCTTTGAACCGGTGATTTTCGGTTCAGGATTTTATTCAATGCGCGATCACTAAAACTAACAGGCGATAATCCCGGCGGACAGGAAAGACATTTTTGCGTTCCGGAATAAAGAGCATCCACACCCCACTCATCCATTTTCACAGGCACACCGCCGACTGATGTCACGGCATCCATGATCACAAGAGCATCGGAACTGCGGATAATTTCACATAATGCTGCGGCATCTGATAAAGCGCCGGTAGATGTTTCCGCATGCACAAACGCTGCTGCTTTCACCCGTCCGTGACGATTTTGTTCTTTTAAAAACTCATGGAGTTTTTCTGGCTGCACCGCCTCACCCCACTTGCATTCCAGCACTAGCGGTATCCCGCCTGCTCGCTTCACATTTTCCACCATCCGTTGGCCGAACACACCGTTCACGCACACTACCGCCCTGTCATCCGGTTCAATCAGATTCACAAAACAAGTTTCCATGCCCACTGAACCAGGTCCGGAAACAGGAAAAGTTAATCTGTTTTTTGTATGCAGGATTGCTTGCAGCATTTCTTTAACATCTTCCATAAAGCCAACAAACTCTGGATCAAGGTGGCCTATGGTCGGTCTCGCCATTGCTTGCAGCGTGCGCGGATGCACACCCGACGGCCCGGGACCATGCAGTAATCGTTCCTGGGGTACGAATGAATTAATATTCATGAATGATATCCATTTCAGACTATTTGAAATACGACAGAGTAATCTATCATGATATTTTACGTTACACTATGATGATAAGAGACCCTAGCGACAACATCCGATAAGTTTGTTAAGATTAATTATTCATATCAGCAAGGACAGCACGATGTTAAGGCTAAGCTTATTTAGTGAACTGGAAGTCCATCCTGAAGCCGAAACTTTGAAAGATTACTATCTCGCCATGCGCGCGGCAGTCAATGAAGTCAGAGATAAATACCCAGATGCAGATTCTGATCCATCATTTCAAAAAGCTGCAGCCATCATTGAGCGGGTTGTAGATCTTTGTCAGGATATTGAATCTGTTCCCGCTGTGGAAGCGTATGAAATTAACACAAAACGATCCAAACTTCTTAAGCAGTTAGGCTCGGATGGCATGATTGATGTGACAGACAAACCCTCCCGTTTACTCGCTATTCACTATCGTAAATTAATGATTGCCTTGCATGAAAAAAAATACTGGCCGTCCGAAAAATGTCCAAGCACATTGGGTTATTCTGTTCTCACTGTTTATACTAAAAAATATTACGAGCGCACAGATGAAACAATTAAACGCATCAATGATTATAAACACCGCATTGAAAATTTCGATAAAGCATACCAATTGCAGCCGAAGAAATAATTAGGTATAGATAAGAATAATTACTTAATTGCCAGGCATTTCATGATTCCATTTCGTACAAAGAATTTATTAGGCAACCCGCATATTTTAGTCATATCCCTGGATTTTGACGGGTGCATTTTTAATGTCGACTACTTAAGAAGCACATCTCCAAACCGTCTCATTGAATGTAATGAAAAACTAATAAAACATTTAACCGAAAGGATTGAAGCGGAAGAATTTGAGCGTGTTATTTTTCTGACAAGCTCAAACAGGCAGGCAAAAGAGATTGACGACTTGAATTGCTTCCGCGGCAAAAGTGAATCCAGCTACACTGCCTTGTTAAAAATTTGTGATGAAGTCAACCGACGAACCAAAACTCCATGCAAAGTCGATCGATTTCTATTAGCCGACGCCTACGGCAACAAACCCGCCGGAGAAAATTTCAGCAAGGCTGTCGCCGGTGAGGAATATGCATATTCACATTATATCTGGGATGAGTATAAATATTCTATTTTGTACGGACACACGCATAAAATCGCTTCCGAAAATCGTGATGCCGACATTACCCAACTTTTCTTTGATGACAAAGATGACATCCTGCATCACTTATCTCATTTTTCTAATACCCACAGCTCTCTTATTCCAGATAATGTGAGACTGCAATTTTACCGCTACAATGGCAGAGAACTCGTACCTCATTACATGGAAAATAAAACAGTTACATTCAGAGAAACTTATGGTGCGGGCGTGAAAGATTCCAATTACGCTCATAATATCCAGATGATGGCTAGAGCATGTGGATTTAATCCTGAAGATGGCAATAATCACTCGCGTCCACTGAAAGGTATCTCCGAACATATTCTTAAAACAGTAGTAATTTCCGAATTCATCCAGGAGCGGTTACTCACTATAAATGACTTATTATTCGAAATTAAATATGAATCTGCACGTTTGAAACGAAAGCTTACTCATAGCGCAAAACACCCATTCTTTGCCGCACTGGACAATCTTTGCCGCCGTATAGCTGCAGATATTCATCATCCAGAAATGCGGGAAGAAATTAATAAATTATGTAAAGACATGTTACAACTGCTGCGCGCAATGCAGCAGGATCATGTCTTGTCAAACTTTCATTTCAATCACCACCGTCAGGAAAAAATCAATCATTTTATCGATCACTATGGACAGCCGCTTAACGGGTTGAAAGCAGTTGCAAGAACAGTCACAAATTCAATTTACGGTTTATTTTATTCGCCGTCTGATATGCACAAACTAGCGTTCATTCTGGCTGAGTCGCTGAAACCACTGCTCTCATCAGATGAACGCGAAGTTGAAAAGGTGAAGCTGCATAATACAATCATGCATCATCAATAATAACCAAGGAAACTGTCATGTTTAGATATGAAGCACCAAAACCTACGCAATATTCGTTTTTTTCTTTGTCAACCAGCAAAAGAATCGGACAAATAATACTGCCCGCGCAAAGAAGACCACATCAAACTATTTCATATGATGCGCTGGAATTATTCGCCAGCGAAAATAACTTGATCATCACACCAGGAATTGTTGCAACACATGACGGTGCTGAACTAGATACTCTTGAATTACTTTCCCAATTTGAAACAGAAAAGCAAATCAACGAACAGTATTACATTGTGAAATTCAATGGCAATGGCATGCATTACAATGATTTGTTAACAATCCATGCTGAAACTGCCAACCGTCTGGATACCAACATTATTGCTTTTGACTATCGCGGCGTTGGTGCCAGCACTCAAACACCAACAACATTTAATGATCTGGTTACTGACGGTATTGCGCAAGTTCAGCGATTATTAGACGAAGGCGTCGATTCAGAAAAAATCACGCTCGATGGCACTTCACTTGGCGGCGGTGTTGCTACCATGGTTGCACATCATTTTCATAAAATTGGTAAACCGGTTTATTTGTGGAATGACCGTTCGTTCGCATCCATCTCACAGGCTGCAACCGGAATGGTCGCCTCTGAAGCCCCGGGAATATTTAATGATATATATAACTCCTCAGTAGCATGCTTGTCATGGTCCGGCCTCGGTTCAACCGGCTGGAACGCCTATGTCGCCAAAGCGTATAATGAAATTCCTGCCAAATATAAATCCTATATGTATGTCGCCAAAAAATCAGCCCGTTCTGGTGGTGATGGCGTCATCGTGCATCCAGCATCACTGCATCGAGGCGTTAAATCAACTGAAAAGGCTAAAGGTCAATTTACGGGTTATAAATTCTATACTGCATCTGCCGATACAAAAGGACACAATCTGGCGCGTACTCAATTAATCAGCGCAACAAACTCTGAGCAGAATGCACAAGATGTGTTTGATTCATTTGTCAGGTCGCATCGAAAATAACGGTAATGATGCTTGATCTAATTTCATGATATGATTTTCCGAATATTATTTTCTTATTCAGGGATGACTTATGAAGATAACATTTTTACCTGTCGCCGCAGCTGCTGTAATACTATTGAATGGATACAGTTATGCAGCTGACGTCAGCACAGCAAGTAACACTCCGCAGGTTATGCAATCGCCCGCTGCACCCATTAAACAGCAATCTATCGGAGTGATTCCGCCGGCGAAGCATTTCGAAATCCGCTCTAATAATGAATTCAGCCAGGTTAAAGAATGCCGTGTTGTAGGCACTAACATCACGTGTCACGGCAAGCTGGAAAAATTGCCGCCGGAAACAGTCTCGTTTCAATCCATTTCCAGTGGAAAAATATCTGGAAACATGATGAAGACTACTTCCACGTCGGTGACAAAACTTGAAGACACGAAAGACAAATGTTCCGCAAACATTTACAGCTCCTGGACAGAGAGCATCGCACTTAGCTCTGACCACATTGCCACTATCAAGACTGGTAAAGTCTCATCGCGCATCAATAAATTCGGACCAGAAGGCTGCCAGCAAGTAGATTACAGCTCATCACCCCCAATTACCATCGCGGGAACATGGCGTGAACTGGAATAATCCATTATAATTCATCGATTAGAGTCAAGGAGAGACATCATGTTGAAGACAATTCTTACCGCCGCTTCCACCATTTTATTAGCCTCACTGCAGACTGCGTATGCCGCGGATGCGCATAAAAATAAAGAATCCTCTTGTGATGATCTGCGCCTTTCCTGTCAGCAAGATATTCTCGATCAAATGCAAGGTATGACCGCAGCAAGCCTGGACCAACACACCAAATCCTGCTGGGACCAATATCATATCTGCACCGGAGATAAGAACCCTGCCCAGCATGCCTCCGCGCAGCAGCAGGAAAATGAATCCATGCAACAGGCTTCAGCTGACGAGCAGGAAAATCAATCCTTGCAGCAGGCCTCTGCAGAACAGTCGGCAAATAAGCCCGTCAAACACCAATCTCCAGAACAGAATGTTAAAGCAGATGAAATCACTGCCGCCTTACATCAAAGCGTCGGTGAACATGAACAACTTCCAGTAGTGGCAAAACAGCAAACCGCAGCTGCTGAAGAATCCGTAGAACAGGAAAATACACCTGCGGTTAAAGGCAAAAAAATTGCTGCCGCTGCAGAACAACCAGCAGAACAGGAAACCATGCCAGCAGTTGAAGCCAAAAAAGTTGCTGCTGCAGAACAGCCCGCAGAACAGGAAGCCCTGCCTGCAGCCAAATCCAAAAAAGTGACTGCCTCATTAAGCCGTCGCGAAACAGTACAAGAAGAAGTTGCAGATGATGCAAAAGGACCTTCCCTGAAAGGCATGAAGCATTTTGTGCTGCACACTGGCGGAGCAGCTGGATATATCGAAGATTGTTACATTGATGGCAGTGATGTGACTTGCAAAGGTAATTTTGTAAAACAGCCGCTGGCGTTGAAGTCATATGATTCCACTTTCATCGGCAAGATATCCGGCTCCGTTATCAAGGGCAAAGCCATTTCCATCAAAATTGCAGCCGGCACCGGATCTGACTCGCACTGCGAATCAACTGAAGAAAATAACTGGCCGATGATCATCAAGCTTGGCGCTAACAATGAAGCTGAAATTGAAACCGGCACTGCAAAAGCCATTACCACCATTACTGGCTCACGCGGTTGCGCTGGTACGGCTGAAAACTCATTCCCCGCTAATAAAATGACCATGAAATGGCGCGCGGCGGTTTAACTGAAAGGTAAAAATGATGCGATTATTTTCAATGATATTGATTTGCCTGATGCTGGGATGTTGCGTGTCAGGCTGTCAGACGGATACACAGCGGTTT
>DATJFK010000019.1:0-16363 GCA_035495675.1 Gammaproteobacteria bacterium | reverse complement strand
TCACCGGCATTATGCCGTGTGTCTTGATATTCTTTGCCGGGATTGGCGAGACCAACTATGAGCTTGATTCCTGAAGGCAACGTTGATTCCCTGTTTATCTATTATTATCAGCGCGGGATTGAACCGCGCTGATAACGAGATGACATTACTTTTTCTTGTCTTCTTTCTCTTTCTTGGCTTTTGCAGCAGCTTCTTCAGCAGCAATTTCATCAGGGCTCTTTTGAGCCATTGCTGGAACTTCTGCAGAAACTGGTTCAGCTGCTTCTTCCACCACCGGTTCTTCTTCAATACGCGGCATGTGGACAGAGACGACTGGTTTGTCATCTTCATGAAGCAAAGCAACGATATCAACACCTTTTGGCAGTTTGATGTCTGACAAGTGTTTGATGTCGTTCATTGCCATTTCAGAAATATCGACTTCGATATATTCCGGCAGGTCGCCTGGAAGACAGGATACTTCCACGTCACTCATGATATGAGAAACAAGACCGCCTTCTTTTACACCCGGAGCAGTTTCAGCGCCGACAAAGTGCAGGGGAATATGCATATGTAATTTCTGGTTCATGTTGATGCGCTGGAAATCCACGTGCATCAGAACCGGTTTATAAGGATGACGTTGTACAGCTTTGAGAATGACGCGCTCACTGTCTGTACCTGTTTTCAGGGTCAGAATATGTGAATAAAATGCTTCATTTTCGAGTGATTTTGCCAGTTTGTTATGTTCAAACGACAGGGAAACGGCTTCTTTGTCTCCGCCATAGACGACGCCAGGAACTACTTTTTCGCGACGCAGGCGGCGGCTCGCACCTTTCCCCAAATCGTGGCGAACACTAGCTTCGACTTCAAATGATTGCTTCGTAGCCATATGTTTATACTCCACTTTATTTAGATTTTTGATAATGTTAACCCTCATTCCGCGACCAGAATGAGGACGGCATATTGTACACGGATTTATGGGAGATGGAAGCGTTCTGGCTGCCGAAAAAAACCGGTAACGTAGACACAGGCGCAGATGTTTACGGGCGGCTGTTACTCAATAAACATTCGGCTCAATGACCCGGCTCCGCTGATGCGGCGGATCGCTTCGGCTATCATGTGGCTTAAGCTGATGCTGCGTATGCGTGAGCATTCCCTTGCGGCTTCTGTAAGCGGAATAGTGTCGCTGACGACAATTTCATCCAGCAGGGAGTTGTTGATGTTGTCAATCGCATTGCCTGATAAAACTGGGTGGGTAATATAAGCGGCTACTTTGGAAGCGCCATGATCTTTTAGTGCTTCAACGGCACGGCACAAGGTGCTGGCTGTATCGACGATATCATCAACAATAATACAGTCGCGGTCTTTGACATCACCAATGATATGCATCACTTGTGTTTCATTCGGCCGCGGACGGCGTTTATCAATGATCGCGAGGTCTGCGCCATTCAATCGTTTAGCGATGGCGCGTGCACGGATCACGCCGCCCACGTCGGGGGAAACAATCATAATATTTTTGTAACCGCGTGTCTGGATATCTTCCAGCATGATGGGTGTGCTGTAGAGGTTGTCCACGGGCATATAAAAGAAACCTTGAATCTGGTCAGCATGTAAATCAACAGTAACCAGACGACTGATGCCGACAGATGCCATCATGTCAGCGACGATTTTAGCTGTAATTGGTACACGGGCAGAACGAACGCGTCTATCCTGACGCGCGTAACCAAAGTAAGGGACGACCGCTGTAATTTTTGCGGCTGATGCGCGGCGCAGAGCGTCGGCAATTAAAATGACTTCCATCAAATTATCATTGGATGGTGCGCAAGTGGATTGAATGATGAAAACGTCGCGGCCACGGACGTTATCCTGAATTTCTACCATGGTTTCACCATCGCTGAAGCAGCCTACATCAGCCTTGCCGATGGGGAGGTTTAAATGCTGGGCAACTTGTTTAGTAAGATCTTTGCAGGCGTTACCACTAAAAATCATTATTTCTGGCACAGTGTTGTCCCTTGGTATCTGAAATTCGGATGTTTGAAATTTAGTATATATTTATAACAGAAATTCAGTGAAAAAAATCTGGTAAGCCAAATTTTTTTTGGCTGGGGTGCTAGGATTCGAACCTAGGAATGTCGGGATCAAAACCCGATGCCTTACCGCTTGGCTACACCCCAACTGCTTTGCCTTTCAGTTTCAGGCAGGGGCGTATTTTGCCAGAGAGTCATGTTATGTCAATCGCTAATGTTCCACTTATAGATGACTATTTTGCTTTTAAGTGCGGCAGATTGAATTGTCATGCGCGATGGCAAGTCTACAGACCCTTTAGATGTATAGTCAGAATACTGAACAGTGAAGCCGCCCTGATTGAGAGTGGCGATGCGCTGTGCATCATCATATCTGGACTGTTGCGGCATGTTTGGTACAGGCAAACCGCGTATCCAGTATTTCAAATAAGATACGGGAAGTTTCCAGCCCCATTGCTGGGCAAGCAGTTGTTCTGCTGATCCTGCAGATACAGTCTGTCCATTGCTGGTCTGCATGGTTACTTTATTTGCCGAACCATTTAATGTGACATTGTTGGCTCCCAGCGGACCATAGAGTGAAATCGTGTAATTCTGCGCACGTTGTGACCAGTCAATGTTGGCGCTGCCAGAATCTTGTGATGTGGTGACAGCAATTTTACCATTAATCTGCCAGTTTAGAATTTGTGCTAATTGTGCTTTGCGCGTGCTCCAGGACATGGCGGAAGTTTTTGGAGCAGGCGGGGCAATTGTTGCGCAGCTGCTTAGTGCGGTCAATAACAAGACAACTATAGAGGTACTGAAAAATTTATTTGTGAGATGCACACAATAATCCTTTGTTTTACGAGGCATTACGAATAAAATATGCCCAAAACTATAATTTGGCAACCTCACTCATGTCCATTTTTGTAATCGGAATTAATCACAAGACAGCGCCAGTCACGCTGCGTGAGAAAGTTTATTTTGAAACGGAAAAGTTGGCCCTTTATTTGCAAGACATTATTCACCGCGGTGCGGCGCATGAAGCTGTATTATTGTCTACCTGTAACCGTTCGGAATTATATTGTGATGCGAATGACATTAGTGCCGTGCGCAGCTGGTTTTGTGCCCAAAATGTAAATTTAATTGCAGAGCTTGATTCAGCACTTTATATATATCGCGATGAAGAAGCGGTATCGCACATCATGAAAGTTGCCTGCGGACTTGATTCCATGATAATTGGCGAACCTCAAATTCTGGGGCAAATGAAAGCGGCTTATTCGGAAAGTTGTACGGCAGGTGCTGTGGGCGCTTTATTTCATCGTTTGTTTCAACAAGTATTTCAGGCGGCAAAAGAAATACGTACCACAACTGCGGTTGGTGCCTGTCCTGTTTCCGTAGTTTCATCAGCAGTTCGATTTGTCAGAGAAAAATCTCAAGATTTTGCAAATGCAAACGTTGTACTGGTTGGGGCGGGTGATACAACTGAATTAATGATGCGTTATCTCAAACCGTATCTTTTAAAACCGCTTACATTAGTAAATCGAACTCTCGAAAAGGCATCTAGTTTAATCGATGAATTCGGCGGCAGCGCTTACAGTCTTGACCGGTTACCATGTGTGCTTGCACGCGCTGATATTGTGTTTACAGCAACAGGCAGTGCAGTGCCGATCATCACGAAAAAAATGCTGCATGAATCCATGCAGGCAAGGCCATATAAGCCAATTATGATGGTGGATGTTGCTGTTCCGCGTGATATTGAGCCCGATGCTGCAGAAATTGAAAATGTGCAACTTTATTGTATTGATGATTTGAAAGCTATCATTGAAAAGAATCGTCAAGGACGAGAGCATGCGGGTGATAAGGCATTCGAAATGATTGCTGCGCGCAGCATGGATTTCATGCAAAGCTTGAATTCACATGATAGAGTCACACATGCGATACGCACATATCGATCGCAAGTAGAAGATATTTGCCGTATCGAGTTAACAAAAGCGCGGCAGTTGTTGCTGCAGGGTGAAAATCCTGAAAATGTTTTGGATATGTTTGCAAGCGCTTACACGAAAAAATTACTGCATTCTCCCAGCGTGCAAATGCGACAAGCTGGTGTGGAAGGCCGCTTTGAGCTGCTGACATACGCGAAACAATTATTTTCCATTCCTGATCCTGAAACGGAATTGTCATGAAACCATCAATGAAAACAAAGCTGCAGAATATATCTGCGCGCCATGAAGAATTGAAATCACTTTTATCAGATCCCGATGTCACGAATGACATGAACCGCTATCGTGATTTATCCAAAGAATACGCGCAGCTTGAGCCAGTCGTTGAAATGTATAACCGTTATCTGGAAACATTGAAGCATCTGGAAGAAGTTAAATTGCTGATGGATGATGGTGATGTTGAAATGCAGCAGCTCGCACGACAAGAAATGAAAGATCTCGAAGAGAATATTGTTAAACTGGAAGATGAATTATTGTTAACGCTGCTGCCAAAAGATCCGCATGATGAAAACAATATCTTTTTGGAAATACGTGCAGGTGCCGGCGGCGATGAGGCTGCGATTTTTGCCGGTGATTTGAGCCGCATGTATACACGCTACGCCGAAAACAAGGGTTTCAAGATTGAAGTGATCGGTGAAAGTCACGGTGAGCACGGCGGTTATAAAGAGATTATCATGCGTATTATTGGTCATGGCGCTTATTCACGTTTTAAATTTGAATCTGGTGTGCATCGTGTGCAGCGTGTGCCGGCGACAGAAGCTCAGGGACGTATTCATACTTCAACATGTACTATCGCGGTATTACCGGAGCTGGAAGAAATCGACAGCATTGAAATTAATCCAGGAGATATTCGAATCGATACCTTTCGCGCATCCGGCGCGGGCGGACAGCACGTACAGAAAACAGATTCAGCAATCCGCATTACACATATTCCTACCGGAACGGTTGTAGAATGTCAGGATGAGCGTTCGCAGCATAAAAACCGCGCGCGTGCTATGTCGTTACTGAAATCCAGAATTTTAAATGCTGAGCGTGAAAAGCAGCAAAAACAGCAAGCGGAAACCAGGCGAAATCTGGTAGGTACCGGCGATAGGTCTGAGCGCATCCGCACATATAATTATCCTCAGGGAAGGTTGACTGATCATCGTATTAATCTGACGTTGTATCAGCTGCCACAGATTATGGAAGGTGATATTGACGCTATTATTGATGCGCTAACGCAGGAATACACTGCTGATCTGATCGCATCACTTGGTGATTGAGGCATATTGCTGTGAAGATTTATCAATCTCTTCAGGAAGCGGCACGTCAGCTCGAGGCGGTATCTGAGTCGTCTTCGCTTGATGCGGAAATTTTATTGGCTTATGTTTTGGGGAAGCCGCGATCGTATCTTCGTTCGCATGATCAAGAATTACTGACATCAGTGCAGACGCAATTTTTTAACGATCTGATTGCGCGCAGGCTGCAGCGCGAGCCTGTGTCTTACTTGACGGGACATAAAGAATTCTGGTCTCTCGATTTTGTTGTGAATGACAGTACATTAATCCCGCGTCCTGATACCGAAATTCTGGTTGATACAGCATTGGCAATGTATCCGGATAAAACGCAGTCTATTCGGGTTTTGGATCTTGGTACCGGCTGTGGTGCGATCGCACTTGCACTTGCCAGTGAGAGGCCGCAATGGAAAATTTTCGCGACAGATGTGAATGAAAAAGCGCTTGATACAGCCAGAGAAAATGCGCGGCGGCTGCGGCTGAATAATATCTCCTTTTATTGCGGCAGCTGGTATGAGGCTCTGCCTTGCGATGAATTCGATTTGATAGTGAGTAATCCCCCGTATTTGTCAGATGAAGAGTGGCCGCAATATAGTTCTGGTCTCCAGTTTGAGCCGAGAGGCGCACTCGTTTCTGGAAAAAGTGGACTTGAGGATTTGCATCATATTTGCGAGTCGGCCCGGAAATATATTCGAGGCGCAGGAAGTATTATACTGGAGCATGGTTTTCAGCAGGGGATGCAGGTAAGGGAGATGTTACAGGCAGCGGGATGTTCTAAGGTTCGTACCGTCCTGGATTTGGCAGGTCGGGAGCGAGTGGCGGTTGGGCAGTTTTATACAGAGTAACTGGACGAATAATGAGGCATTTTTGTCTCAGGAAGCAAAAATAGACAAAAAATATTATGCTCAAATTTTGAGCCATTGATTTTTATGTAAATTTTATTTGCTGAACAGGGTGGTTTTTTGGTATAGCTGTCAAACTTGGACTACAATTAATCTCAGGGCAGGAGATATCGTTATGGCAAGTAAAGAAAAAGACATTTTAGAACCTAGTCTGGAAGTGTTGGGGATAGCACCATATAAGCCCAAAAAGACAGAAAAGTATATGAGTGCAAAGATGGCCGAACATTTCAAAGACATACTTATGGCCTTGAGGCAGCGGCTTCTTGAAGGTGGAGATAAGATCGTTACGCACATGAAGGAAGATGCTATTAACTATCCCGATCCAAACGACCGCGCCAGTCAGGAAGAAGACTTTCGCCTTGAGCTGCGCACACGTGATCGTGAACGCAAGTTATTAAAAAAGATTGAAGAATCCATCGAACTTGTTCGTGAAAAAGATTATGGGTATTGCGAAGTTTGCGGCGTAGAAATTGGTTTGCGCCGTCTTGAAGCAAGACCTACAGCCACACTTTGTATCGACTGCAAGACACTGGATGAGATTAAGGAAAAGCAGCAAAAGCAGGAAGAAGAGTATTAAATCAAGTTCCGCGGGGATTTCTCCGCGGAATTATGTGTTAAACATAGGACACCCTGGTTTGTCTTGCATTACTCGGTGTAATAGTTAGATAACGAGGATTAGGCATGGCCGCACCTCCACAACAAGGTCAGGGAGATAATTCCACAGGGATACTGTGGGGTATAGCAGCGGCGTTTTTTTTCGCCGGTGGAATCTGGTTTGTCTTCAAATCTGCAATCATCTATGGCTACCTTTCTCTAAAACTTTATGAAGTCGGTATTCTTAACTCGATTACGAATGGCCGGTATCAGGAGTTGGCATCCACAATTTCGTTAGCAATGAGAAGCGGATCGGCATTGAAGTTCAATGATGTCATTACGCTTGGCGCTTCTGTCGGTGATTACACACGTTATCCATTTGTAGTTTTGTTAATAATACTTGGCGTTGTGGTTTTGTTTACGAATACAACCCGAGTATTCAAAAGAATATATTCAATGAAAACACTGTCCGAGCTCGAAGTTGTTAACTGGCCGCAGATTACGCCAGTAATGGGTCTTGATCTTCTCAAGGAAAAAGTTGATGTCGGACCTTGGGCGATGGCGATGTCACCAATGCAATTTTGCAAACGTTATAATCTGCTTCAGGAAGTCCGCCCGCAGCGCACAGAAGGAATGCGTCGCTCGGAATGGGATAGAATTGATGTGGTTTTGAAGCGTGGTGAAATCAATAGAATGTTCATTATGCAGCTTGGGCCATTGTGGCAGGGTGTAGATAAGCTGCCACCATATGCGCGTGCGTTATTTGCAGCTTTTGCCGCGAGAGTTAATGCAGATGCGGATGGAACTAAATTATTACTGCAATTGGCCGCAACCTGCAAAACAAAAATGAATTTCAATGGCGCCGATGAATTATTGAAGAAACACTATAATACAAAAACAATTCAGAAAATTGTTAATTCACATGCTTACATGTTGACAGTGATGGCGGCTATGCTGGAACGTTCCCGTGACGACGGTGTGCAGGCATCATCCGATTTTCTCTGGCTGAAACCTCTAGACAGGCGGCTTTGGTATACCTTGAATACCGTCGGCAGACAAACACCGTTTATTGAGGTTGCCGGAATTTTCGCGCATTGGGTTGCTGAGAAAGAAGCCGGTAAAAAATTGGTTGTCCCCATGATTGAAGAAGCAACTAACGCTGTTGAGCTTGCTTTGAAGGAAATTGTTTACCATCGTGATGAAGAATAAGCGATAAACACTTTTATCAGGAGCGAAGGTAATGAAGATACGCGGATTAGAAGAACAACATGAGCTATCGCCTCAGCTGCTATTGCGAGATACGCGCACGCTGGGAATGAAGATTGTTGATTTCTTCAAAGACCCCGTGAATAGCATGATTACTCTCATTGCATTTGCAGGCGCTGCATTTTTCTTTACACCGATTACGGAAGTGATTGGTGTCATCGGTGTTCTGGTTTTTTTCTATGCTTATACCCGCAAAACAACTCTTCCGTTTCGTTTGCCACTGCGCTCAAGGGCATATGATCACAATGATCCTCTTCCTGGATCAGGGAAGCCTCGCAAAGCGCGCGGCATCGCATTTTTTGGCAACCGAAAATTAAACGGCGACGAACTTTGGTTTAACAATGATGACATGCGTACTCACTGTCTGATTTTCGGTTCTACCGGAAGTGGTAAAACAGAAGCGCTGGCATCACTTTCCTTTAATGCTCTGGTGCAAGGCAGCGGCTTTCTGTATGTAGACGGTAAAGGTGATAACTCACTTTTCGCGAAAGTATTTTCAATGTGCCGCTCAATGGGCCGTGAAGATGACTTATTGCTGTTGAACTTCATGACTGGTGCGCGAGATATTATCGGTGCGCAAGAAAAACGTATGTCAAATACCATGAATCCATTCTGCAAGGGTTCATCAAGTATGTTGACGCAGCTTGTTGTCAGCTTGATGGATTCAGGTTCACAAAGCTCGGACGGTGATATGTGGAAAGGTCGTGCGATTGTATTCGTGGACTCACTGATGAAAGTGCTGGTCTACATGCGTGACAAAGGCAAAGTACTGCTGGATGCAAATACGATTCGTAATTACTTCGAACTGCCGAGGCTGGAAGCGATTGCAATGGATAAGATGTTTCCGCGCGACAAACAGGAACCAGTCAGTCTTGCAGATGCCCCGGATCTTATTCTGGAGCCGATCACAAACTACATCATCAACTTGCCAGGCTATGACCGTGGTAAAAAAGGCAAGCAGGGGTCGCAGGTACTAGAGCAGCACGGGTTTATTACAATGCAGTTAACCAAAACATTCGGTTCGCTCGCTGATACTTATGGCCATATCATTCGCGTCAATCTTGCTGAAATCGATTTAAAAGACGTGGTATTGAATCGACGTATTCTGGTTGTGCTATTACCGGCTTTGGAAAAATCTCCTGATGAATTATCCAACTTGGGTAAAGTTGTTATTTCATCTTTGAAAACCATGATGGCAGCTGGTCTTGGAGATGCGGTTGAAGGTACATACCGCGAAGTTATTACCCGTAAACCGACGAACTCTCCTACTCCCTATATGTGTATTCTCGATGAATATGGATATTACGCTGTGAAGGGATTCGCAGTTGTGCCTGCGCAGGCGCGTTCACTTGGATTCTCAGTAATTTTTGCCGGGCAGGATTTACCGGCATTTCAGAAGGCATCCAAAGAAGAAGCTGCATCAATTGGCGCGAATACGAACATCAAAATATGTATGAAGCTGGAAGATCCAATGGAAACGTGGGAGTTTTTCCAAAAAACTGCCGGCGAATCATATGTAACCAAAGTAGATTCTTTCCAGACAAATGCTGGCAGTCTCCTCAATAATTACATGGACAGCCGCAGTGCATCGTCTGAAAAGCGACAACGTATTGATTTGCAAGATTTGAAAGATCAGCGCGAAGGTGAGGCACATATTTTCTTTAAATCAAAAATTATCCGTGCCACCATGTTTTTTGCCAATCCAAAGCCGCCGCCAGAAATGCGGTTAAATCAATTTTTAAAAGTCGAACCGCCTCCAAACCGACTTTTGTCAGAGTTATATGAACGCATCGATCGCATGCAGGAAGTCGCGCAGCAAAAAGGCGAGATATTTGAGGGTGTAGCGGATGAAGGCGAAGAAATCCAGATTATTTCGGGTGCAATTACAAGTGGCGAAGAAGCCAATCCTATTGAGAGGGCATTATCTGCATTAATGTCATTTCATAATCGTACTGCTGCCCCGGAAGATGAGGCTGAAGAGCTGGATGCAAACATAGAAGACGGACGTCTAAACATTTACAGTGTTGTTCATCTGGATGATTTTGTACAATCGCTGCTTGGTAAAAATGAACTGGAAATTTTCAGTCAACCGCTAATCAATAAAGCAGCGATGCGCGATAAGGTTGGTTTAATTGAACGTTTGCTGGGACGTCCCGGATCACAGTCAAGTTCAATGACATCAGAAATTTTAAAGGATATGGCCCTTGCTACAGATTATCCACCGGCAACCGAAGGTATACTTTTACCAGCCGAACAAGTTACGGCACTTGCCAACGAGCTATGTGATTATGTAACCTCTCTAAAGGGCAAATCTCAGGATGAGGGTTTGTAATCAAGTGCATAACGCAGTCGCTTCAAGAGTCGGCTTTCTTTTTATTAACCTGAAAACACTTGTTGTTTCCCTGTTAATTTTTCTTATCGCCATGCTATCTGGGTGTGCATCCTCAAATGTTTCGCGAGATGTGGCGTCAAAAGTGGACATGGGGATGAATAACGCTGATAAATTGGGCAGTGATATGACAAGCGGTGATGTTGTTGAATCGTGGCAGAATGCATCACAAGCTAAGAAGGGCGCTCTCCTTGGGGGTGCAGTTGGTGCAGCAGCTGGTTATGCATCGACAACTGTCGGGTTGCTACCGGGCGCTGTCGTAGGTGCAGTGTTAGGTGCAAGTTATGGCAGCTATTTTGATTCCGAGGCAACACTGGCAGATCAACTAACCAATCGCGGCGCAACGGTTGTGGAATTGGGCGATCAATTACTGGTTGTGTTGCCGTCAGCAAGAATTTTTGAAGGGATGACACCAAAAATCAAGCCTCAGGCATATTCTACTCTTAACTTGCTGGCAGCATATATCGACAGTTATACCAAAATGCTCGTCAAAATTTCCGCCTTTACCGACGATATTGGCGACAAAAATGTGAATCTGGCTCTATCTAAAGAGCAGGCACATAGTGTTGAGCGTTATCTTGCGGCCAGCCGACTGAATGCAAGAGTCTTGTATGCTGAGGGTTTTGGGGCAACGAATCTTGTAATAAGAAATACTCGTGATTGGGGTAAAAGTGATAATTACCGTCTCGAAATCACCTTGGAAAAGCTCGATACTTAGGAGAGCTCATGATAGGCAGCCGTAACGAAATTGCACGATTACAAAGTGACTTTTACCGCGATCAGTTTCGCAAAGTTGTACGCTGGCTAATCGGCTCAGTCATTCTGATGTTTATCTTGATTTTCATGATCATCTATTTCGTATTATTTCAGCCGTCCCAGAGTTATTATGCAAATACTGCGGAAGGACGGATACTTGATATGCCTTCCACATTGTGATGGGATTTAGTCATGGCATTGGATGCTGCTAAAGAAAAATATATTCCCAAGGAAAATAATTTTTACCGAGATTATTACCATTATTTTTTTTATTTGATGACAGCTATGTTCGCTTTTCTGTTGTTAGCTGTAATGTTTGTTTTGTATCAAATTGCCAATCGACCACTCCCGGAGTTTGCTGCGAAGCAACCGGATGGTAAGACGATGGAGTTGATCAGCTTTAATGAACCGAACCTGTTGCCGGATACGATTATACGATTTGCGAGTAAGGCGGCTGTGACTGCATATTCATTCGATTTTGTGAATTATGATCAGGAGCTGTCGGAGGTGCGCCCATTTTTTACATCGGCAGGGTGGAGTGATTTTAATGCCTCTATTAGCAATGTAATTGGCACAGTAGTGCAAAATCAATTGTTTGTCAGCGGCGTCGTATCGGGTCCGCCTGTTATCTCCAATCAAGGCCTTTTGCCTGACACTGGGTACACATGGAGAGTGCAAGTTCCATTTCTGGTAACGTATCAGAGCGCAAATACGCAATCACAACGCAAATATTATGTGATATTAACTATTGTGCGTGTGCCAACATCGATTAATCCCCAGGGTATAGGCATAGACCAGTTTGTAATGAGATAACAATGACTACTGAAGACGCAATAACCAAAATATTTGAACGTAATAATTTTTATCGCCGCCAGTATTTTCTATCGCTGGGTGCTTTTGGTATGAGTCTGCTGGTTATTCTTGTTTTAATATTTGTATTAATTTATGTAATACGCAATCCAACTGCGCCCTTATATTTTGCAACGGATAACGTGGGACGCTTAATCAAGGTCGTACCTGTTACGCAGCCAAATATGAGTACTGATGATGCAACGAAGTGGGCGATCAATGCAGTAGAAAAGGCTTATTCATATGATTACATTAATTACCGGCGCCAGCTGCAATATGCCCAGAAATATTTTACTGAATATGGCTGGACTAAATACATGGCTGCACTCAAGGCATCAAATAACCTTGTGGCTCTCACAGGCAGAAAAATGCTAATTCAGGCCAATGTTGTTGGAGAACCGAAAGTGCTGGCTCAGGGTATATTGGCTGGATCGTACGCCTGGAAGTTTGAGATGCCTGTTCTGGTTACGAACTGGATTCCACCATATGATAATGATTCAAATTTTATAAACGCGTTAAATGTAACTGTGATCGTGCAGCGTATGCCAATTTTGCAAAGTAACGATGGTGTGGGAATCGTGCAATTAGTGGCGTCAATAGCATCCCTGCCAACGCAACAGGGACAAGAGATGTCGAGCGCTCCATCTGGATGAAAAATTTAACGAAATGGTATATAGTGGCAACAACTGACTAGCCTGTGGGATTAGGAATCATAGAGAGAAGGGATATGGCTGAAGAGGGAGTTACAGTTGTCACGCTGCAGGATAATTTTTACCGCGATAGTTTCGGTAAGGTTATATTCATTATTGGATGCTTAAGTGTATCTATCTTGTTCCTTGCGGCTATATCAATATATATTTTTACACACAAGCCACCTCCTACGACTTTCAGGGTTGCAGAAGAATGGCGAGTGATGGCGCCAGTGCCGATTCAACAGCCTTATTTATCCAGCCCGGATTTGCTGCAGTGGGTGAGTGAGGTGGTTCCAGGGTTATTTGATCTGGACTTTCTAAATATGGATAGTGAATTAGAGGATGCAAAAAAATATTTTACTAAAAATGGTTATCAAATTTATTTGAACCAGCTGCAAAATTATGCCGACAAGGATATGGTAAGAACATACAAAATGTTTGTTCATGGGGAGCCAAGTGGTGCTCCAACTATTTTGAATCAGGGAGTATTATCTGGAAGATATGCCTGGTGGGTGCAAATCCCAGTTAAGATCAGCTATGCTGGGTCAAGGGATATGATTGATAATACGTTAACACTTCAGGTTCTGGTTGTGCGTACGGAAACGACAGATAACTTGACTGGAATATTGATAGATAATTTGATTGTAGAAAAGGGAAATGAGAAATCATTAACAGGAACTGCTGGCGGATGATTAAATTTTTAAGGACAGTTATTCCATTATTTGCTTTGGCCGGCTTATCATCGGCATTCGCAGCTCAGGAAGCATATAATCCTGCTCCTGACTCAACTGCAGCATTTAATATTACACCTCCGGCAGGAGTGCATGCACCGGTATCGCAACCGCATATGACTCCTGCACAGTTTCGTCAATGGTTAGCAACTATTAAGGCAAATCGCAGACATGCTCTCGCTCCTAGGCATGCGCCGCCGTTTAGGACAAGGGTGCCTGCACCGCCCCCTTTAACTTATGAGCAAGGCCAGCAGGCAATGATTGCGACTCTGCCATCGAGTTCACTTCCTCAACCAGAAGATTCTGATGCGGCATTTCAGGCAATGATGCAGCAGAATATGCCTTTGAGTCCGCAACAGGTTGTTAGAATGCATCAGCAAATTGATTTGTCACAACGCGCGAGTGCGGTGACTCCAAATATCCCACCCAAATCAGTGTCATCAACAATCATGATGAATCTGGCTCCGGGTGCGACACCACCGGCGATTCGTCTTTCTCAGGGATATGTTTCATCCATGGTTTTCGTGGATTCAACCGGTACACCGTGGCCCATCGCTTCATTCGATGTCGGGAATCCCAAAGCAGTAAACATGCAGTGGGATGGAAAAAGTAATATCTTGTTAATTCAGTCAGTCGCTCCATATACAAGCGGTGATATCGTAGTGAGACTGGTTGGTTTGGCAACTCCAATTACGTTAGAGCTTGTTTCTGGGCAGCGTGTTGTGGATTACAGGGTTGATATTCATGTGCCTGGTATCGGGCCAAATACGAAAGAATTGCCGATAGGCACAGATTTGCCAAACAGCGCCAACCAATTGCTGCTGGGTGTGCTCGACGGCATCGCGCCTCCGGGCAGTAGATCATTAAATATTATTGGTGCAAGTAATAATAGTCAGGCATGGGGTTTGGGTGACAGAATTTATCTGCGCACTCGATTGACACTTTTGTCTCCGGGATGGGTAGGGAAGATGGTCAGTCCTGATGGCATGACAGCTTATGAGCTTCCGAAAACATCTTCGGTTCTCGTATCGCGTTACGGAGAACCGATACAACTCAAGATTGAGGGTTTCTGATGGCATTCGATTTTTCCAAACTGAATTTTTTCAGCCGTCTGGACGCGCGTGCCAGAGTGTTAGTTTTATTGGGCGCTATAGTTGCTATAGGCGTGTTGATTTATGTTCTTGTATCTTACCTTTCAGCCGGATCTGCGACAGTTGGTCCTTCCAGTGTTGCAAATGCACCGCAGGGACTTAAATCTGTCCCAGGCGGCCAACTCACGCCAGAATATTATCGTGCTTTGATGCAGGCGAATACTCAGGCGGCACAGCAGGCACAGATATCAGGCGGCAGCGCAGTACCTACTCTAGTAAATGCTTCTCAACAAGGAGGTGGAACTGGTAATTGCACAGTTCTTTGCGGTGATGAATCGGCAGATGTGAAAAATGACCTGAATGATTGGGTGAAGCAAGGCAAAATATCGGCTGATATTTCTGCATTTCTGCAGGATCTCGCTGCCAAGAATGTTTCTGAAGCTGAGTATGCTGCTGAACTCGACAGATTGGTAAAGGAAGGCAAGTTGACACCTGAGCAGGCACGCAGGCTACTGGAAGAATACCGCAAACAGCATGGCAATCGCACGCTTGACGCAAGTGCGAAATCAATGGATGAATTAATTAAAGCGGGCAAGTTGTCACTTGGTGATGCGAATGATTTGCTTGCTCTGCAAAAGAGAAATGTTTCGCCGGCAGATTATGCTGTCAAACTTCAGGAATTTGTAGCTTCAGGCAGGCTTGATCCAGAAACCGCGCAGCGGCTGTTGAATCAGTACATGCAGGCCAGGGCCAAGGAAATTATTGCGAGAAGTGTAACTTCAATTAAACAAATGACTCGCAGCGGACAGATTACGCCAGACATTGAAAAAGCATTGGTTGATATGGAAGAGCGTATGGCTCCGGTAAATGAATACGAATCGAAATTACAATCTTTCATTGACGCAGGGAAGATTACGCCAATTGTCTCAAGTAAAATATTAGATGAATTCAAACAGCAAAAGCGTGAAATTGGAAACTTAAGTTCAATCGATAGTCTGATCAAGCAAGCTGAAGAAGCTGCATTTGCTGAATTGCGTGAGTTAACTCAGAGCGGCAAAATTAGTCAGGACACGGCAAATCAAATAACAGACATGATTCAACAGAATGTCTCATTTGAGCAATTCCAGGCTGAAATTGCTCAAATGGTGCAACAAGGCAAGATGACGACTGAAATTTCCAAATTGAAATTGGCTGATTACAAAAAAATTAAAGATTTACGTGATCTAAAAAACAAACTTGATGAATTGCAGGCGAATAATGCTCCTTGTACTGAAAATGAAAAAGTATTGAAACAAGCAGTTCAGGCAGGATCATTGACTCCAGAGCAGGCAGCACGTCTCCTCAAAGAATGTCAAAATGCAAAATTGCAGCCAGGCGCAATTCCATCTGGTGAGACTTCGGGAGTTTTATCTCAGCTTCAACAGCGTTTGCAAAGTTCAACAACGACTGTGCCAGTTGCAACAACGGTTGCTACTACTGAAACTTTTGAAACTGCTCAGGCTCAGACGCAAGAACAGCTCGAGCAACAAAGGCAGCAGCGTATCAGTGATTTGGTTACAGCAATGCAGGGGCAGGCAAGCCAACTTCTGGCTGCATGGCAGCCGCCATCAATGATGCATAAAGAAAGGGCGCCTGAGAGTATTTCTAAGTCTAAAGACGGAACTGCAAAAGATGGCAACGGGACAGGTGCTGGCGAATCTAAAGGTGCAGCATCAACTGGCGCGATTGTTGGCGGAGCACCAGTCATTAAAGGTGGCACGATATTATTTGCTGTACTTGATACTGCTGTTAACAGTGATTACCCAGACAGCCCAGTGATGGCAACGATTGTTACCGGTCC
>DATJFK010000018.1:0-120361 GCA_035495675.1 Gammaproteobacteria bacterium | reverse complement strand
CCCGGAAAATCTTCAACTTTGATGCGTTCTTCTGGTATGTCCAGTTCGCGCAATACCTGATGCAATGCCGCAACCATGGCAGGGGAGCCGCAGACATAAAAAACAGGTTTATCGAGATCAGGCACGTTTTTTACAATTAATTCATCAGTGATAAATCCGACTGAACCCTTCCACTCAGGATTTGGATTGGCGAGCGCAGCGATCATTTTAAATTGCGGATGATTATTTTCGAGTTCATGTAACTCTTCCATAAACGCACTGTCCGCCAAAGTCTGATTGCCATAAAATAGTGTCATTTGCTGTTCAGGAATATGGTTAAGTGCGTGTTTGATCATACTGTAAAACGGTGCGATGCCAATACCACCGGCAATCATGACCGCCGGAATGTGATGATCATCATGTAAAACAAAATTGCCGCTTGGGCCTGCGAATTTTATTTCATCGCCAACAGCCATTTTTTGAAGATTCTTTTTGAAAGCAGATGTTTGTATGCGCGTGACAATTTGTAATTCTTTGTCATCCGGCGCGCTCAAAATGGAAAAGCGTCGATTAATTCCGAGATCATCTGTTACCGAGGGTTTGATGAGAGTAAAGCCGCCATATTGGCCAGCAATAAAATTCATACCTTGCGGTTTTTCAAATGTCAGTTTGATGGTGTTATTGGCGACAGTTTCATTCTTGAGTAATTTCAATGTATGTATGGGCATAACTTCTTAACTTTGGCTTATTTTTTGCGTGACTTTGTTGGGGTGGATTTGATCTTATGTTCCTTTAAATGTTTATCAGAATAAGATTCAACTAATTTTTTATTTTCATTCGTCATCGGAAAGTTTGGTAAATGAATGCCGCAAAATAGCGCGCCGATTAAGACAGATACCATTCTGACGTCATCTTTTGTAATGGTAATGTCTGGCTCTTTCATGCGTGCAACAATTCTGTCCAGCTGCTTTTGTTGCGATGCAGGCAAACCCTTCAAGCTGCGAATTAACTTGATCAGGTTTACTTTAAATTCAACATCCACTTCACGTTGCTTTGGCATTCGATTGCTCTTTACATTAGTGTTACTATTCTTTCAGTATATCAATCAAAAATAAAGAGAACATTAAAGTGACGCAAGAAAAAAATAATCTGGATATGATTCATCAGCTTCCGCGCCTGAAATGGGCTTGCAGGAGAGGAATGCTGGAACTGGATGTTTTATTGGGAAATTTTTTGGAAAATCACTACCCTGAATTAACCGATGATGATAAAAGATTATTTATCATGTTGTTAGAATATACAGATCCTGAAATTTTTTCCTGGTTGATGGGTAAGGCTATCCCGACGGATCAACAACTTGCACGTATCACGGAGATCATACGTAAACATGCAAAATCATGAATTTAACCTTCATTCTTCACGTATTTACGGTTCATTTCTGGTTGCGATGCTGCTGGGTAGTGCGATTATTGTTCTGACTCTGCCATTAGCAATTTGGCTGCGCACACTAATTTTGTCAGCATTGATAGTTTATGGTGCATTGGTATTTAATCGTCACGTACTATTGCGAGCATCAGATTCCATCATTCGACTATGTAGGCTGGACAGAGAGCGCTGGCAGCTGACAACACGGGCAGGTGCAGTTGATGCAAATTTGCGCGGTGATAGTACGGTGACAGCATTTGTTTCAGTTTTGCGATTTGAAGATGTGAGCGGCAAGCGTTTGCTGCCTTGTATCATTTTCAGGGATTCCATGACAGCGGATAAATATCGTCAGCTGATCAGTAATATACGGGCAGGTTAGGATCTATCAATTGGCTGTGGTTTGTTGTTTTCATCAATTGCAACAAATGTGAACAGTCCTTCAGCTGCTTTTATAAGTGTTTCATCTTCACTTTTATTAAAGGAAATTTTCCAGACTTCGATGCGAAACTGCATGGAAGTACGGCCGGTTTTTAATAATTCTGCATAACAGCAAATGGTGTCGCCTACATTAACAGGTGTCAGGAATTCCAGTTTGTCGATTGCGCGGGTGACGGCGCGGCTTTTGGCGCGCCGGCGAGCCACGATGCCGGTTGCCATATCCATATTCGAAACCAGCCAACCACCAAAAATATCGCCGTTGGCATTGGTATCTGCTGGCATGGCGACTGTTTGCAGCGCCAGTTTACCGCGGGGTTTTCCTTGGTCAGACATTGATCAGTTCCTCGTTTGTCATCAACTTTAATATTATACCGTATACGCTATTGGTATATTCCATCAAAATACGTTAATATCATGCCCCTTATCTTGCTATCTAACTGTTTATGAAGAATATTCGAAACTTTTCAATTATAGCGCATATCGATCACGGTAAGTCGACCCTGGCTGACCGCTTAATCCAGATATGCGGCGGTCTAAGTGTACGCGAAATGCAGGCGCAGGTACTCGATTCCATGGATATCGAACGCGAGCGCGGCATTACCATCAAAGCGCAAAGCGTTACATTAAATTACAAAGCGCGTAACGGTGAAACTTATCAATTAAATTTTATTGATACACCTGGTCACGTCGATTTTTCTTATGAAGTTTCACGTTCACTCGCTGCATGCGAAGGCGCACTGCTTGTCGTTGATGCGGGACAGGGCGTTGAAGCGCAAACTGTTGCAGTCTGTTACACGGCGCTCGAACAAGGTTTGACTGTGTTGCCAGTGTTAAACAAAATTGATTTACCACAGGCTGATTCTGATCGCGTTATAAAAGAAATCGAAGACATTATTGGTCTTGAAGCCCAAAATGCTGTACGCATTTCTGCAAAGAATGGCATTGGTATTGAAGATTTACTTGAAAGTCTGGTACATAACATTCCTGCGCCCGAGGGTGATGCAGATGCGCCGCTGCAGGCATTAATCATAGACTCCTGGTTTGATACATATCTTGGTGTGGTATCGCTCGTGCGTGTGAAAAATGGCGTGCTGCGTTCAGGCGAAAAAATGATGGTGATGTCGACAGGACGCGCGTACGAAGTATCAGGAATTGGCGTATTCACACCGAAACGTCTGCCGACAAATGTGCTAAAAGCCGGTGAAGTAGGTTATGTGGTTGCCGGTATCAAAGATATTAACGGTGCTCCAGTTGGTGATACGCTGACACATGCCCACAGACCGGCAACAGAAATGCTGCCTGGGTTCAAAAAAGTTAAGCCGCAAGTTTACGCTGGTTTATTTCCAATTCACTCCGATGACTTTCCTGCGTTGCGTGAAGCGCTGGGTAAGTTGCGTTTGAACGATGCTGCACTGTTTTATGAACCTGAATCATCTGAAGCACTGGGTTTTGGTTTTCGCTGCGGATTTCTCGGTATGCTGCACATGGAAATTGTGCAGGAACGACTTGAGCGTGAATATGATCTTGAATTAATTTCCACTGCGCCGACTGTTATCTATGAAGTAGTCACCACAAAAGGCGAAACAATTTACGTTGATAATCCGGCAAAGTTACCTGCACCAAATTATATTGAAGAAATTCGTGAACCGATTGCCGTAGCAAATATACTCGTTCCGCAAGAGCATTTGGGTAATGTGATTACATTGTGCGTTGAGCGCCGCGGCGCACAAAAAAGTATGTTGTTTCACGGTAATCAGGTCGCGCTGGTTTATGAATTACCGATGGCGGAAATCGTGCTGGACTTCTTTGACAGGTTGAAATCTGTCAGCCGCGGCTACGCATCGCTTGATTACAGTTTTTCACGTTTCGAAGCTGCGGATCTTGTTAAGCTCGATATTCTTATTAATGGCGATAAAATTGATTCGCTGGCATCAATCGTTCACCGTGAAACATCAGTATCACGCGGCAGACTGGTAACGGAAAAACTGCGTGAATTAATACCGCGTCAAATGTTTGACGTGGCTTTGCAGGCTGCAATCGGCGGCCATATTATCGCGCGCACCACGGTAAAAGCGCTGCGTAAAAATGTAACCGCAAAATGTTACGGCGGTGACATCACGCGTAAACGCAAACTGCTTGAAAAGCAAAAAGAAGGTAAAAAACGCATGAAGCAATTGGGCTCGGTTGAAGTCCCACAAGAAGCGTTTCTCGCCGTACTTAAACTGGATGATAAGAAATAGAGAACTTGAACATGAATTTCAATTTCGAATTAATTTTATTTTATGCGACATTAGTTACCGGCTTGATTTGTCTGTTTGATATAATCTTTCTCGCAAAGCGCCGCAAGCTGCGCCGTCAGGTTGCCGGTGAAACCAGGTTGCCGCTGCTGGTTGATTATTCCCGTTCATTTTTTCCGGTGCTGCTCATTGTGTTTTTGCTGCGCTCATTTTTATTCGAACCATTCCGCATTCCATCCGGTTCACTTGAGCCGACATTGCTGATGGGTGATTTTATTCTGGTAAACAAATATGATTATGGTGTGCGTCTTCCGGTCATACATAATATAGTCAAGCCGGGTGCTGAACCACGGCGCGGAGATATTATCGTTTTCCGCTGGCCGCCTAATCCTTCTTATGATTTCATCAAGCGTGTGATTGGTGTTCCCGGAGATAAAATCAGTTATATCAATAAAGAATTATATGTAAATGGCAACAAGATTCCGCAAAACTTTTTGCGGCAAACAGCTGTGACAGATGATGGCGGCGAACCATTTCAAGCACAGGAAAAGCTGGAAGATTTATTCGGCATTAAGCATCGAATTTATTTAGATCCGGCAAAGAAGAGTCGTGATTACAAAGATATCGTTGTCCCACAGGGAATGTATTTTGTCATGGGTGATAACCGTGATGACAGCGCAGACAGCCGCTATTGGGGATTTGTTTCCAACAAAGATATTGTCGGTAAAGCTGTATTGATCTGGATGAGTTGGGATAAGGCAAATACAAACGTGCGCTGGAATAGACTGGGCACACCGATACATTAATTGGATAAGACATGTTTAGTGAACTTTCAAAAAAAATTTCGTACGAATTCAAAAATCAAGAATTATTGCAAATTGCAATGACGCATCGCAGTTATGGCGGTGATCACAATGAGCGCCTGGAATTTCTTGGAGATGCTGTGGTTAATTTTGTTATTGCAGAAATACTTTACCATCGTTTTCCAAAAGCAACTGAAGGTGAATTGAGCCGCTGGCGTGCGTCGCTTGTCAACCGCGAAGTGCTGGCGCAGCTCGCTAAAAAATATGATCTTGGTGCGCATTTACTGCTTGGTCCTGGTGAAGTAAGAAGCGGCGGCAATGAGCGTTTATCCATTTTATCTTGTGCAATAGAAGCGTTGATTGGTGCGGTATATATCGACGGCGGTTTTGATGCGGTAAATAAATGTATTGCCGGTTGTTTTGATGATTTAATCAATTCATTGTCGTCTGCTTCCAGTCATAAAGACCCAAAAACATTGCTGCAGGAATATTTACAGAGCCAAAAAATGCAGCTGCCGGTTTATACCGTTGAATCTGTGGAAGGTGAAGCGCATCAACAGTTATTTATTGTCAGTTGTCAGGTGGATGGAGTGTCGGGAAAAACTGTCGGTCGCGGAACCAGCCGGCGCCGAGCAGAACAGGATTCTGCACAAGCCATGCTTGAGGTGCTGACAAAATGACGGTTACCAAATCTGGTTATGCGGCAATTATCGGACGCCCGAATGTCGGCAAGTCTACTCTGATGAATGCAATTCTTGGTGAAAAAGTCAGTATTACTTCGCCAAAGCCGCAGACCACGCGCTGGCAGATTCTTGGTGTCAAGATTGTTGATGATACGCAGATTATTTTCGTGGATACGCCGGGAATTAATCGCGAACAAAAACGCGCCATGAACCGTTATCTGAATAAAATCGCAAGTTCAGTATTGAAAGACGCCGATGTTATTGTATTTATGATTGACGCTGTCAGCTGGCGCGGTGAAGACGATCTCGTGCTGGAAAAATTAAAACATACTGACAAGCCGGTTATTCTTGCAATTAACAAAATCGATTTAGTGAAAGACAAGGGTGAATTACTTCCGTTGATAGAGCGCCTGCAAGAGAAATATGAATTCAAACATATTGTCCCGATTTCCGCACTTGATGATGATAATCTCGCTGCACTTGAATCTGCAATTGTGAAATTCATGCCGCCGGGACCAATGTTATTTCCTGAAGACCAGATCACCGATAAAAGCGAGCGTTTTCAGGTTGCAGAAATTATTCGTGAGAAACTGATTCAGAATACTGAAGAAGAATTGCCATACGCAGTTTCAGTAGAAATTGAAGAATACAAACAGACTGAAGAATTAACGGAAATCAGTGCTGTTATCTGGGTGGAGCGTCAGGGGCAAAAAATTATTATTATTGGTAAAAAAGGCGCGCGTCTGAAAAAAGTCGGCATTCAAGCCCGCCGCGATATTGAAAAAGTTACAGGAAATAAAGTTTTTTTGCGTTTATGGGTGAAGATCAAGGAAAACTGGACAGACGATGATAGAGCGTTAAGGAGTCTGGGTTACGAATGAAGCGCGTATCTATTCAACCCGCTTTCGTTTTACATAGACGGTCGTACCGTGAAACCAGTTTTTTAGTCGAATTATTGACGCCTGAATATGGACGTGTCACTGTCACCGCAAAAGGTGCGCGACAGGCAAAGTCACCATCACAAGGATTGCTGCAGCCGTTTACACCGCTTACTGTGTCATGGGCTGGAAAGGGTGAGTTAATGACGCTGACGCAGGTGGATGCGAATGGGCCGGTCAGGCAGTTGCGGGGCGAGTCGCTGTTTGCTGGATTTTATCTCAATGAATTATTGACTGCACTGCTGCAAAAATGGGATCCGCACCCAACTCTTTTTAAAGTATACGATCAGACGCTGACTGCATTAGAAGCGGCGCCATTGAATGAACAAGTCTTGAGAGTGTTTGAAAAATTATTGCTGGAAGAATTGGGGTACGGCCTGCTGCAAAAAGACGGCGATGCATGGCTTCAACCTGAAAAATATTATCGCTTTGTTCCGGATCAAGGCTTTGTGATCAGTGAGTTAGGCGAAGATGCTAAAGCAAAATCGACCCTGTTTTCCGGTAAAAGCCTGCTTGCGATTGCCAATGATGACTGGAGTGATGAAGACTGCATGAGAGATGCAAAGAGATTAACCCGCTTTGTTTTGGCGCCGCTTCTGGCCGGTAAACCGATACACAGCCGCAGGTTGTTTTTACAGCCCGAGGAGATAAAACATGAAGAATAATAATATATTACTTGGTGTGAACATCGACCATGTAGCGACACTGCGCCAGCAGCGCCATACAATATATCCGGATACGGTTGAAGCAGTAATTGCCGCGGAAAAAGCAGGAGCTGATGGGATTACAGTGCATTTGCGTGAAGACAGGCGTCACATTCAGGAACATGATATTGAAGCAATACAAAAAATAATGCTGACACGCATGAATCTGGAAATGGCAGTAACAGATGAAATGATTGCCTTTGCAGAAAAGCACATGCCGCAGCATATTTGTCTCGTGCCGGAAAAGCGTCAGGAATTAACGACAGAAGGCGGGCTCGATGTTGCAGGTAATGAAAAACGCATCACGGATGCAGTAAAGAGACTGGCAGATAAAGGGATGGAAGTATCATTGTTTATTGATCCTGACGAGCGTCAGATTGACGCTTCTGTGCGTTCAGGTGCACCTGTCATTGAAATTCACACCGGCGCATTTGCAGATGCTGTAAGTGCGAAAGATGTGGAAGACGAATTACAGCGAATTATTCGCTCGGCGCAATATGCAAGTAAAGCTGGCTTGATTGTGAATGCGGGTCATGGATTGAATGTTGATAATGTGCAAGCAATTGCATGTATACCTGAAATGAATGAATTGAATATTGGTCACAGTATTGTGGCACGAGCGATTTTTATTGGTTTTGAAGCGGCGGTACGCGAAATGAAAGAATTAATGCTGGCAGCGAGGAAAGCAATATGACAGTCAGAACAAGATTTTCTCCAAGCCCAACCGGAAATATTCATCTCGGTAATGCGCGTGCAGCAATTTTTAGCGCGTTATACGCAGCGAAACATGATGGAGTTTTCATACTTAGAATTGAAGATACTGATGCTGAACGCTCAGAAGAAAAATATATTGAAGGGCTGCAAGATGATTTACATTGGCTTGGTATCGATTGGCAGGAAGGTCCTGGTGTCGATGGTAAATTTGGGCCATATCGTCAGTCACTGCGTCAGGAAACGTATAATATTTATTATACAGTTTTAGAAAAGAAAAAATTAATTTACCCATGTTTTTGTACTGATCAGGAATTACTGCTAGCGCGAAAAAGACAATTGTCTCGTGGATTGCCGCCGCGATATCTAGGTACATGCAAAAAACTGACTGCTGAAGATATTCAAAAGAAACTGGATGAAGGCAGACAACCGGCATGGCGTTTTATGGTGCCTGAGAATGAAATAGTGGAATTTACTGATATCGTCAAGGGGCCGCAGCATTTTGCTACGCAGGATATCGGTGATTTCATCATCAGACGCGCAGATGGCACCGCACCATTTTTATTTTGCAATGCAGTTGATGATGCGACAATGAAAGTTACACATGTGTTGCGTGGCGAAGATCACATTGCCAACACGCCACGGCAAATATTATTGTTGCAAGCGATGGATTTATCGTTGCCGCAGTATGGTCATTTGTCATTGATTGTCGGTGATGACGGTGCACCGTTATCCAAACGTCACGGTAGTTCCAGTGTTAAGGATATTCGTGAAGCAGGTTTTTTACCGCAAGCCATCATGAATTATCTGGCACGATTAGGTCATGTATGCGAGTCGCAGGAATTGCTGGATTTTAATCATCTTGCGGAACAATTTGTTCTGGAAAAATTGAGCCGATCTCCGGCACGATTTGATACGACGCAATTAATGTATTGGCAGAAAACTGCAGTGCAGGGGCTTGATGCAGAAAACATGTGGCGCTGGCTGGGTGAGAGTGTCAGCGGGCAAGTGCCTTTGAATATGCAGGATTTATTTATTAAAGTAGTGAAGGGAAATATTGAATTTCCTGAAGATGCGTTGAAGTGGGCTAAAATATTTTTCCATGACAAAATTGATTTTGATGAGGCAAGTGCAGCTGCGATTCGTGATGCAGGCGAACAGTTTTTTGTAGAAGCAGAAAATGCAGTTACAAGAAATGGAACGAATATTAAAGCAGTACTTGAAGAAATGAAAACGACGCTGGGATTGTCTGGAAAGAAATTATTTATGCCGCTGCGAGCGGCGTTAACCGGCCGTATTGACGGCCCGGAAATGGCTAATATCGCAGAAATACTTGGTCAGGAAAAAATGCAGCATCGATTGAGCAGGGCGTTCAAGGTGGTGGCGGCGTAAGGTTGTTAACCTCGCGAAAAGGTTGTCATCCCCGCGAAAGCGGGGATCTCCTTCGGTTTCCTGAGAAAGTAAACGTAGCAATGAGGGAGATTCCCGCTTTCGCGGGAATGACATGAAGAATTTAAGGAGATTCCCGCTTTCGCGGGAATGACGGGTGAAAAAACATGTTACAAATTCACAACACATTAACACGTCAAAAAGATGAGTTCAAACCCATACAAAGCGGCAAGATTAATTTCTATGTCTGTGGTGTGACTGTTTACGACCATTGTCACATTGGACACGCGCGCACTTATACCGCCGTTGATGTGATTGTCCGTTACCTGCGCTGGCGTGGATATGAAGTAAATTATGTCAGAAATATAACGGATATTGACGACAAGATTATCAAACGTGCAAATGAAAATAAAGAAGACTATAGCGAGTTAACAAAACGTTTTACTGATGAAATGCATAAAGATTTTGACGAGCTTGGATTCGTGCGTCCTGATCATGAACCACGTGCAACGGAATATATCCAGGAAATGATTGCGCTCATTAATGAAATGATTGCAAATAAACACGCATATGTTGCAGATAACGGTGATGTTTATTTTGATGTGCGCAGCTTTAAAAGTTACGGCTGTCTCTCGCATCATAATCTGGATGAATTGGAAAGCGGCGCACGCGTGGAAGTGGCAGAAGTGAAACGTGATCCTCTTGATTTTGTATTATGGAAAATTGCAAAACCTGGTGAGCCAACGTGGCAGTCGCCGTGGGGAGAAGGCAGACCGGGCTGGCATCTTGAATGCTCGGCAATGTCAATGAAGTTATTGGGTAAGCATTTTGATATTCATGCTGGCGGGCGTGATCTGATTTTTCCTCATCATGAAAATGAAATTGCGCAATCGGAAGCTGCAACGCGTGAGCAATTTGTCAATTATTGGATGCACACCGGCTTTTTGCAAATCGGCAAAGAAAAAATGTCAAAATCACTCGGGAATTTTGTCACGATTCGTGAAGCGATTACCGAACATGAACCGGAAGTAGTGCGATACTTTTTACTGGCATCACATTATCGCAGTCCGCTGGTTTATACTGATGAAGTTATTGGGCAATCCATGGGCGGCTTGATGCGCCTTTATAATGCTTTGTATAAACTTCCTGAAGGCAAAAAACCGGAAAATTCAGAATATGAAAAACGCTTTATTGAGGCGATGAATGATGACTTTAACTCGCCTGTCGCCTTATCCGTTTTGTTTGATCTCGCACATGAAATTCAACGCATCCGCAAGTCGAAAATCAATGAAGCTGCAGATCTTGGTGCATTATTGAAAGCGCTGGGTTCAGATGTGTTTGGAATATTGAATGCTGATCCGGAAGTGTTTTTGAAGAAGCCGGTGTATAAGATTGTTGTCAACCATATTCCTGATGAATTCAAGGTTGATTCACAAAGAGAAGAAGATAAAGTCGACGCATTCATACAACATCATATTAATAATAGAATTACTGCCAAGAAAAACAAGGATTGGGCAGCTGCTGATAAAATCCGTGCAGATCTAAAGTTAATGTCTGTCGCGCTCGAAGATCATCCCGACGGTACAACGTCGTGGCGTTACGCGCTTGATGATAGCAAGTAGTGTGGGTTCTGCACCACTATTCATGGTTCGGCCTATTTAAATTTTTTTTTACGGCACCTTTTGTATCAGGTTAACGAAGGCACGAGTTAGGTTATGGAAACTGTATGCTTCAGCTTGATGCCATACCTGTCTATCGTAGGTGTGGTCCACGAAAACATCGGAGTCACAGGTCTGCTTGTTCGACTGACGTAAGAAAAAAATTTAAATAGGCCGAACCATGAATAGTGACCAAAAAAGACCTTTCTGAAGTTCCGTGCTGCAGGATAATTCGTTATAATAAGCGCAATTTCAAGGACAGATTAAAGAAGGGAGTCGTGTCATATCACCATTATTGAATGATCTTGCAATCGTACCAGTCTGCTTCGCAATGCTGCTATTCCTGTTTTCGAAAACAAGACTGCAGTCAGTTGAATGGAAAGCGACGGTGACACCGCTGGCGTCAATTATTGGCAGTGGATTTTTAGTAGTGACTCCGCTGATGTTAATGATTTGCGGCAAATATGCACCGCTCGCCATTACAGGAATTGTCATTTTTGCGTATGTAATTGGCAGCGTGCTTCGCTTTAATATATCACATTTTTCCGGTCAACTTGATTCATCGCATACGCCGCAATATATAAAAGAGCTGGAGCGTCTTTCGTATCTGACACTCAGTATTTCATACTTAATTTCAATCGCATTTTATATCAAATTACTATCATATTTTTTACTGAAAGCGGTAAATTCAATCGACCCATTTTACGCGAATCTGATTACAACTGTCATACTTGGTAGCCTGGGTGTCATAGGTAAATTACGTGGATTTAAACATCTGGAATCATTGGAAGAGTATTCAGTCAATATCAAGCTGGCGATTATTGCTGCTATGCTCGCAGGTCTCGCAATATATAATATAAATCTCTATAACGCTGGAAAATGGCATTTATTACTTACTACTCCGCCGATTGATTTGACCACTGTGAGAGAGTTGCTTGGTGTTATTATTATTGTCCAGGGTTTTGAAACTTCACGATATTTAACTGCTCAATATAGCCCGGCTATGCGCATCAAAACAATGCGCATAGCTCAAATTATTTCGGGAATTATTTATGTCGCTTTTATCACTCTTGCGATGGTGATGTTTAATGTGATTACTCATTATGATGAAACAACAATTATCGACGTAATCAGCCTGAGTTCAATTATTTTGCCGAGTATGCTGATTATCGCTGCGGTTTTCAGCCAGTTTAGTGCCGCTATTGCTGACATGATTGGTGCGGGTGGTTTAACGCTTGAAGCACTGCATTTACGCACCAAGCCAAATAATGTTTATTTGATATTTGCGTTAATGGCGATCATCTTGATCTGGATGTCAAATGTTTTTCAGATTGTCACAATTGCATCGCGTGCATTTGCATTATATTATGCGATTCAAGCCTTCGAGGCCGCGATGATTTCTTATAAGCAGAGAAGAAATGCGGTATCAATTTCGCGGACAGTGTTATTTCTGATTATGTTTATTGTGTTGATGTTTTCAGTGGTATATGGAATTCCGGTTTGATTATATCTTCCATAATACGACTTGTTCTCTAACAACGTCATTCAGCGAGTCATGTTGCTTATACATTTTTCTTAGCCATTTGCTGCCGTTTGTATGATGCAGAGCAGCTGCTTTTATGTGTGATAATGCAAGACTACTATCACTGGATGAAGCGTGGTATTCCAATTCCAAACACGTTTTCAATATATCTTCTGCTAATGGAATTTGTTTGTTGGCAACAGGATCAACGATGACGGCATCAAGCCCATAACGCGATGCGCGAAAGCGATTGATAAGATAAGTAATGTAAATATCTCGTGAAAGCGGTGGACGTTTTGCCAGCAGCCATTCGCATAATAAATGCATATAAGCAGCAAGGTGACATGCGGTTTCTACAGTTAATGGTGTATCGCAGACACGAAGTTCTACAGTGCCGAATTCTGGTTTTGGTCTGATGTCCCAATAAAAATCTTTCATGCTTGAAATAATACCTAATGCCGCCATGCGTTGATAATAATCTTCAAATTCAGTCCATTGATGAAGCCATGGCGGGGTGCCGCTTAATGGAAATGCACTGATGACAGCGAGACGAGAGCAGTCAAATGATGTATCAATTCCCTGCGTGTAAGGTGATGCCGCTGACAGTGCAATAAAGTGAGGTATAAATCTTGCAATGGCATGACATAAGTACAATGCGTCATCGCCATTTGGGCATGCAACATGAATATGCTGTCCAAAAACAGTAAATTGTTTTGCGAGGTATCCGTATTGTTCCGATAATTTTGCAAAACGTTCTGTCTGGTAGATACGCTGCTCATACCAGCGTTGAAAGGGATGAATGCCGCCGCCGCAAATGCCGATAAATGTTTTGCTTGCCTCATCTACCAGAATATCACGTATTTGTTTTATTTCAGTCAGCAACGAATTATATGATGAATGCGGAGATGAATTGATTTCAATCATTGATTGCGTAATTTCAGGTTTGATTTCAATTGGCAGTTTCATTTCCGATAAACGTCTGAGAAAGTCTTGCGCCTCCATGGCCAGGTTAAAATGATGCAGATTTACAAGCTGTAATTCCAGCTCGATTCCCATAGTCATGGTGTTGTTTTGCTTGAAATTTGGTAATTGACTCATGATCGCTCGCTAGCGTTATTCAGAAATGGTTTCTTTTGATTTGATCAATGCAAATTGTGTACCGATCGGGCCTAATATTTCAAGAATGGCAACAACAGCTGCAATGATTGTTGAGATTTGTCTGTTGATATCAGGATTAAAATCCTCAAGTACGTTTGACATGCTGATGGCGAGACCCGCCATGGGTGTCAATGCCAGGCTGATTGCGAGTACTTGTTGTCTGGTAAGGCGGCTGACAGATGAAAATAGCGATATGCCAATTGTTTTTGCTGCAGATCGCAGAACAATGAATGCGAGTACAGGAATGACTGCCACCTTTAAGCCTTCGATCCTGAGATAAGTGCCGGTCACAACAAACAAAACGATAAAGAATAATTGTGCCGATGATTCGAAATCAATTTCCATTAAAGCATGCTTGTGATCCAGGTTGCGCGTGGCGATACCTAGAATGAATAATGTCATGGCGGTAGGAATTCTCAGCATTTGTGAAACGCCGATGGAAAACAATAAAATCGCGATGAATAAGACAAATTGCGCCTGTTTTTGTTTGCCTATTAGTTTCGCCATGAAGCTGGTGATCATATAAATAATCATGGCGGAAATGAGAGAGCCTGCAACTAAATACCCCGCATGCTTCCAGTATTGATCAGATGTCAGTGAATAGTATTTAGTTAATGGCAGCAGAAGTGTGAAGAGAGCAAGTGCAAATAAATTGTTTAAGCTGGTCATGATAATGGTTCTGCGAGTAACAGGACCTTCTGCATGCAAATCACTCGCAACCATGAGAACAACTGCAGGTGATGTTGCCATTGCAAACGCCCCGGCGAGTGCAGAGGGTAGCCAGCCAAATGCAACATAATAATGTGAAAACAAAAAGATGAAAGTGAATGTTAAGCCGGATTCTGTAAGCGCAGCTGGCAGCAAGCCTTTATCGCTGCGTATCCAGTTAAAATCAAGATGACGGCCAAGATCAAACAAAATCAACCCAAGCGATATATCAACAAATACACGCGCAGTTGATAAAACAGGATGTACCACTAAATTCAATACATCGGGGCCGAGTATGAAGCCAATTAATATATACCCAGAAATTTTTGGCAAAAAAGGTGTGCGTTTGGCGAGTTCGCCGCCGATCAGGCCAAGCAGTAAGGCGATACTTAGCAACGAAATAGTGTTCAATTTCATTGGGAAAATTGGTAAATACGACATTGCTTAATCCCGTGATAATTTTTTATTTGAAGTCAGGGCGAGGTTAACATTCAATAAAAATCATAGCAATATGTATCGCCACGAATTGTGGTAGAATAATACAAAATTATGAATGATGTTGAATATACATGCTAACAATGGAGTGCTGAAGTCATGATAAATTCTTCTAATGAATCATTGGAGTCACTCAGGCAGGAAGGTTATGAGATCGTTGATTTCAGAAATGAAAATAATTCTAATCCGATTTATCCAGTCATCGCAATCAATCACAATGATATTATTGGACGTGGTTCATATGGCAATGTATATAAAGGTTATCCGGTTAATGCTCTCAGCGGGCAATTAATAAAAAATAAAGTTCTTGCGATTAAGATATATAAAGGTTCACATGATTTGAATCCGCAAGAGGCAAGATTTTTTGGATCATATTATGGTGGTTGTGATTTGATGAAAGACGGCGAAGATATGTATATGGTAATGACATATCTTCCGGGCGAAAATATAATGGACGAAATTAATAATAAAAAATCCTGGTTGAATGTTGAAATTTCCAAATTACAATTTAATCTGCGTATTGATGTGATCTGTAATATTATGATGGCGATTAATATTATTCATCATAGAACTCCAAATACAGGAGAGGCACTGGTTCATGGTGATATTAATGGATCGAATATTAAAGTTCACATTGATCCAGATACAAATAAAGTTGATGTTTATATAGTTGATTTTGGTTTGGCACAAGTAATCGAGGATGACCCCAAAAAAATGCAGGCAACAGATATGACGGGTACGCCGTTGTTTATGCCGAATGAGGTTGTTGAGCATGAAGTTCGCGGTATCAAGAGTGATATATATGCATTAACACCAATCTTTGCATCAATATTAGGAGCAGAAAATCCATTTTCCATGCGTACGCAGTTGCGATATTTTGATCGCGAATATTATAAAACACCGTATGATTTTACGGGAATATTCAGTAAGCTTGATGTGCCGGAATATCCGTTTGATATTAAAACTCTGATTGTAACATTCCTTACATTCATGCAGGAAGTGAATCCGAATAATCGTCCTGACAGCGATGACGCGTTGAAATTTTTTGTCACATTAAACAAGATGTGCAAGCTGTTTGCGTACGATAAAAATGATCCAGAAGTACAGTCATGTTTTGATTTAATGATGGAAATAACTCGTAATTTGTCTGTAATTAAAGTTAAAAATTCAACGCAATTTATCAATAATCAATACACATTTTTTTCCTCTGATGCACCCGAAACGGGGACGGTCACTGCTGCGGTTAATAATCAGTTGTCTTCTCCTGCCGGCACGACGTAAAGCAAGTGAACTCATAAAACAATCAATATTAACAATAACTTATACAGCACAAAATATGGTCACATAGACTATACTTATATTTATAACGAATAAGAATAGTCCGTGGAAAATCATAACATGACCAAGCGAAATAGAAATGGTTTTTCAGAGATAGATAAGCTCAAGCGTTCTAATGTAACGGCTTTGTTTAAGGATGTTCACGATAATTATCTCGTGAAAAAAAAGCCGCCGGAAGATGTGTTGCAGCATGGAGACATTCAAAAAAAATATCAAAATTTGTGGTATCTGAAAAAACACGGCAATGATTTTAAAACAGCTGCGCTGGAAGTTATCGCGCAAGAGCTATTTAGATTATTACTTTCAACTCATCCCAAAGCCAGACTTGTTGATACGGGAGATGATCAGTCATATGTGACTTCACGCCAGGTTGATGGATTTAAGGACATTCATTTATTTGATTTTGTGAGTCTTAAAGATAGTATTGCTGCCGGGGAATATAAAGGACTGGGTGAAATATTGGTTATTTCAATCTGGCTGGATGAAATTGATCTGAAGCCTGATACATTAGGACTTGATGGACAAGGTAATTTCATCAAAATTGATGGTGAAAGATGTTTTGCAGCTTTGCAAAAATTGAAAGGGACTCGCGATGAGTATGATTTATCACAAATATCATTTAGCCAGCTTCCATATTTAAGCGGTAAATTTGCGTATAATTGGCTGGACCTGATAATTTATGGGAGAATTAATGATAAAGAGGCAGCGATTGTTAATGATGAATTATTAAATAATTCCAGTTTTCGTCGTGAAGTGAATCGTGCGTTAATGAAAATTATTGTTTTGCCGGATGATCTGCTGTTGAAATTTGTTTATTCTTATTTTCCAGGTGTGAATCGTCTTGCAAATGAAATAATTCAAGAATTATCTTTACGTCGTGACGATGTTTTGAAGTCGGCAATTAAAAGCGAATCATTCTGCAAATATTTGCAAAGTGATGATGCTAAAAATGATTTATCCGAACATATGGAATATATAAAATCATTTACTACCATTAAAAAGACACCAGTCATTGCCGCGCATTCAACAATCCTTAAAGATATTAATGATCGATTTGATAATGTTTGTAAACGTGCGAAAGAAATGCCCGTTAAAGTATCTGAAAAAATACGAAAAAAGATGGCAGCAGAAATCAACGAATATATTCAATCAATGGAATTATATAAAACCAACGAAGACAAAACACTTAATTGGTCTTTAAGTAAATCACAAAATGCCAGGCATGCGTATTGGCGCGTGATTGCAATGGAACAATTAATGGATTTAATCACTCAAAAAGGTGGTCTTGGTTTTGATGAGTGTTTACGTGAGCTCGCGAAGATAGAGCTTACTGATCAACGCATGCAGCAGGGTGAAACATACGGTGGAAAATTTTTTGAAGCAGGCAAGTTTGCACGGACAATTAATGCTGTACAGACGATGATGGAAGCTGACCGTAAATATCAGCTTGATGTGGCGCATACTCATGAGCAAATGAAAGCTGCGAGTTTGAGACTGAAAACGGCGGGGGGCTAGATATCATCCCCTGAATAAAAACATCGTCATCCCCGCGTCAAAACATCGTCATCCCCGCGTAAGCGGGGACCTCCTGATGTCACCGTGCAAACAAACGAAGGGAGATTCCCGCTTTCGCGGGAATGACAATAGGAACAAGAAGGAGATTCCCCCTTTCGCGGGAATGACAATTTATTTCAATATATTCCTCAAGACATACTGCAAGATACCGCCGTTACGGTAATATTCAATCTCATTTACCGTATCAATCCGGCTTTGCAGGATAACATCTGTTTTACTACCATCACTGCGCTGGATAATTGCCTTCACATCTTGTCCCGGTTTCATTTCGTCATTCAGGCCAACGATGCTGACGATTTCTGTGCCGTCAAGTTTCAGCGATTTTCTATTTATGCCGTTTTTAAATTGCAGCGGTAAAATACCCATTCCGATGAGGTTGGAGCGATGTATACGTTCGAAACTTTCCGCAATAACTGCATATACACCCTGAAGTTTCGGGCCTTTCGCCGCCCAGTCGCGAGAAGAACCGGTGCCGTATTCTTTCCCGGCGATAACTACTAGCGGGATTTTCTCTTCCTGATATTTCATTGCGGCATCATAAATACTCATAACTTCGCCGTCAGGATAATGTTTCGTGAAACCTCCTTCCACACCCGGTACCATTTCATTACGTATACGGATATTGGCAAAGGTACCGCGCATCATTACTTCATGATTGCCACGACGCGAACCGTAAGAGTTAAAGTCTTTTACAGCCACGCCTTTTGACTGCAAATATTTACCTGCGGGGCTGTCTGCTTTGATTGAGCCTGCCGGAGAAATGTGATCGGTGGTAATACTGTCACCTAATAATGCGAGTATGCGAGCATTATTGATATCAGTAATATGTCCCGGTGTTTTACTCATATTAGAGAAAAATGGCGGATTTTGAATGTATGTTGAATCTGCCTGCCAGGTGTAAGTTTCACTTTCAGGTACATTCATTCCCTGCCATTCTTTATTGCCAGTAAATACGTCAGCATATCGTTCCTTGAACATTTTGCTGGTGACTTTTGCAGTTTCTTGCGCAACTTCCATGTTGGTTGGCCAAATATCACTGAGATAGACCGGCTTACCATCTTTATCGGTACCGATTGGGTCTTTAGTAATATCTGTGAGAGTGGTGCCAGTTAATGCAAATATGACAACCAGTGGCGGCGATGCCAGCCAGTTTGCTTTTACCTGCGGGTGAATACGTCCCTCAAAATTTCGGTTGCCAGATAATACGGCTGAAACGATCAAGTCGTTTTCATTAATCGTGTTAGTAATTGGATTGGTGAGTGGACCTGAGTTACCAATGCAGGTCGTGCATCCATAACCAACCAGACCAAAGCCGAGATCATCCAGATACTTTTGCAAACCGGATGCTTTCAGATATTGTGTTACAACTTGCGAGCCAGGTGCGAGAGATGTTTTTACCCATGGTTTGGTTTGTAAACCATTTTCAAGCGCTTTTTTGGCAACAAGACCTGCAGCCATTAATACACTTGGATTTGAAGTATTGGTGCAGCTTGTGATTGCCGCAATCACAACATCGCCATGATGCAATTCAAAATCTTCACTGGTTTTGTAAGATTTTTCTTTTTCATTTTGCCGATTGGCATCAATCATTAATTTTTCAAACGCATGTTTTAATCCGGCGAGTTCAACGCGGTCTTGTGGACGCTTGGGACCTGCCATGCTGGGAACGACATGCGCCAAATCCAAATCAAGAACGTCAGTGAAAACTGGTTCATGATTATTTTCGTCATACCATAATCCCTGTGCTTTGGCATATGCTTCAACGAGAGCAATCGTTTCATCATCGCGACCGGTCAGGCGTAAATAATCAAGTGTGGCTTTGTCAACCGGGAAAAATCCGCAGGTTGCACCATATTCAGGCGACATGTTGGCAATAGTGGCGCGGTCAGCAACTGTGAGTTCTGCAAGTCCTGGTCCAAAAAATTCAACGAATTTCCCGACTACCCCGCGTTTACGGAGCATTTCAGTAATCGTCAATACCAGATCAGTTGCGGTGATACCTTCTAGTAATTTTCCAGATAATTTTACGCCGATGACTTCAGGAATCAGCATGGAAATTGGTTGTCCCAGCATGGCAGCTTCTGCTTCAATGCCGCCGACACCCCAGCCTAAAATACCAAGACCATTAATCATGGTGGTGTGGCTGTCGGTGCCTACGAGTGTATCCGGATAAGCAACCTTGGAACCGTTCTTGTCATTGTGCCAGACTGTTTTGCCAAGATATTCGAGATTTACCTGATGACAGATACCAGTATCAGGTGGTACGACGCGAAAATTATCAAACGCTTTTTGACCCCAGCGCAGGAAAAAATAACGTTCGTTATTACGCTGCATTTCCATGTCGGAATTAATTTGCATCGCATCAGGAACTGCGTAAGCGTCAACTTGAATTGAGTGATCAATGACGAGATCAACTGGAGAAAGCGGATTAATTTTTTCGGGATCACCGCCCATTTTTTTGATGGCATCGCGCATTGCACCAAGATCCACAACTGCAGGAACGCCAGTAAAGTCTTGCATTAATACACGTGCAGGACGGTAAGCGATTTCACGTGCAGATGTTTTTGTTTTTAACCAGTCACCAACTGCCTGAATGTCATCACGGTCAACGCTGAGTTTGTCTTCATGACGCAGCAAGTTTTCCAGCAAAATCTTCAAGGAAAATGGCAGGCTGGAAATTCCTTTCATTCCCGCTTCTTCAAGCGCAGGCAGACTGAAATAATCGTATTGAGTCCCATTTACATTTAGCTGACGTTTCGTTTTGAAAGAATCGAGAGAAGTCATTTTTGCTGCTCCAAATTAACATTACACAAATAAAAATTTAAGCGTATTATATACGCGATTTATTGTCGTTACATCCTTTAATAAGGGGTCATTTATGCTTCCTGCACCAGATGTTGTGATGCTCTCCCGTATTCAGTTTGGCATGACCGCGTTATATCACTTTTTGTTCGTGCCTCTTACTTTAGGTTTATCTACTATACTCGGCATCATGGAGAGTGTATATTTCATAACCAATCGACCAATTTGGCGTACCATGACCAAATATTGGGGGGTTCTATTTGGAATAAATGTGGCCATGGGTGTGGCAACAGGTATTACCATGGAATTCCAGTTTGGTACCAATTGGGCATATTACTCACATTATGTGGGCGATGTATTCGGCGCTCCGCTTGCCATTGAAGGGTTGATGGCATTCTTCCTTGAGGCAACTTTCGTCGGACTCTTCTTTTTTGGATGGGACCGCCTGTCTAAAGGCGCGCATCTGATTGTGACCTGGCTGCTGGCAGCTGGCACCAGTTTCTCTGCGTTATGGATTCTGATTGCAAACGGCTGGATGCAGAAACCGGTAGGTGCATACTTCAATTTCAATTCCATGCGTATGGAAATGTATGATTTTTACAGCGTGATTTTCAATGAAGTTGCGCAGGCGAAATTCGTACATACAATTGCAGCAGGATATGTAACAGGCTCAATGTTTGTGTTATCATTAAGCGCATATTTTTTATTGAACGGTCGCAATATTGCATTTGCAAAACGTTCCATGATGGTTGCTGCTGCATTTGGTCTGGCCTCATCTTTATGCGTCATTGTGCTTGGTGATGAAAGCGGCTATATTGCCGACCATAACCAGCGCATGAAAGTTGCGGCAATAGAAGGCATGTGGCAGACCGAGCCGGCACCTGCGCCACTAACAATTATCGGCTTTCCCAATCAACAAACGAAACAAACTACCAGCGTTGTCAAAATTCCATATTTGCTTGGGATAATCGCGACTAGATCTTTGCATACACCAATTTATGGTATTTATGATCTTGTTGATGAAGCACGCGATAGAATCAGAAGCGGTATGCTCGCGTACAGTGCGCTTACTGTGCTGCAGTCTGATCCGAATGATATGCATGCGCAAAACGTGCTGGATAATAATCAGAATAATATGGGATATGGATTGCTCCTGAAGAAATATACTGACGATGTAGTGAATGCATCCGATGATTTAGTTAACCTGGCGGCGTGGGATACTGTTCCAGACGTACCAGTTTTATTCTGGACATTCCGCGTGATGGTTGGATGTGCATTCATGCTGTTATTTATATTTGCCTCTGCATATTATTTATGCCAGAGACGAACAATTGCGGATCACCGCTGGTTTTTATGGCTGGCATTATTCAGTCTACCGCTGCCATGGATTGCCGCAGAAGCTGGTTGGCTTGTTGCTGAGTACGGTCGTCAACCCTGGGTAGTGGAAGGCATGCTGCCAACATTCCTGGGTGTGTCATCAGTATCAGCAGGCAATGTTTGGGTATCGCTCATCGGTTTTGTTTTCTTTTATTCAGTTCTCGCGGTTGTAGAACTTTTCCTGATGATCAAATACATCAAACTTGGTCCTGAAAATTTATTTGCGAAAAATGATTTCAGTATTCTGCCAAACAAAGGAGAGTCTCATGCTTGATATCGCAGTCTTGCGCGTGATTTGGTGGGTGTTGCTCGGTGTTTTATTCACCGGCTTTGCCATCATGGATGGATTTGATCTGGGTGCTGCAGCATTATTACCGTTTGTAGCAAAAGAAGAATCTGAACGGCGTATCGTGCTAAATTCTATTGGGCCAGTTTGGGAAGGAAACCAGGTGTGGATCATACTTGGAGCCGGAGCTGTATTCGCAGCATGGCCGTTTGTTTATGCGGTAGCATTTTCCGGTGCGTATCTTGCCGTACTGCTGCTCTTGTTAACCATGGGTATTTCACGTCCCGTCAGTTTCAAATATCGCAGCAAATTGCCAAATAAATTTTGGCGCCGGTTTTGGGATTGGGTCGTCTTTGTCGGCGGATTTTTACCTGCAGTTATATTTGGTATTTTGGTCGGGAATATCATTCAAGGGTTGCCGTTTTATTTTGATAGTGACCTGCGAGTTTTTTATACCGGATCATTAATCCAGTTATTTAATCCGTTCGCATTATATTGCGGCGTATTAAGTTTGATGATGCTGGTAATGCATGGCGGCATGTATCTAGCAGTAAAAACAGACGGTCAGATTCGCAAGCGCGCGATCTATTATTCACGCATCGCTGCAATCTGTTCAGCAATCTTATTTGCTGGCGGCGGATTGCTGATTGCTTTTGTGATTTCAGGTTACAACATAATTTCAGAGATCAATGTTTACGGTTATTCTAATCCGCTGCATAAACAGGTTATTCCGCAAATTGGTGCCTGGCTGCATAATTACAGTGTTTTCCCTGCAATGATATTACTTCCTGTGCTTGGTTTTGCTGGCACAATAGGTGCATGGTGGATGGGAAATAAAGGAAGTGGAAAATTGGCATTTGTTTGCAGTGCGATTGGGCTGGCTGGAATCATTGGCACATTTGGTGCAAGCTTATTTCCATTCATCTTGCCATCATCAAACAATCTTGCATCGAGTTTGTTAGTCTGGGATTCGTCATCCAGTCACCTGACATTATTAATCATGTTGTTTGCCGTCGTGATATTCATGCCAATCGTGCTGATATATACAGCATGGGTATACCGAGTTTTGCGTGGCAAAGTTACGAAAAAGTTAATTGATGAAGATAAGCTGACAGCATATTAGGAGGTTTTATGTGGTATTTTTCGTGGATACTCGGCACCGCATTTGCCTGTAGTTTTACTGTGTTTAATGCGTTGTGGTTGGAGATGGATAATGAGGGTAAAGAAGATCATTTTTAAATATTAACTGTCATCCCCGCGAAAGCGGGGACCTCCTTAATTTGACCATGTACATAAACGGAGGGAGATTCCCGCTTTCGCGGGAATGACATAATAAAATAATAACGAGGAACTTGAAATGTTCACACCAGTCAAAGAATATCTATTACAACTCCAAAATGACATTTGCTCTTTCGTTGAATCTGAAGACGGCCGCGCGAAATTTTTAGAAGACGCATGGCCGCATAAAGACGGCGGCGGTGGATTAACTCGCGTACTGGCGAATGGTGATGTGATTGAAAAAGCCGGAGTGAATTTTTCACATGTTCATGGGTTTCGTTTGCCGCCGGCAGCTACTCACAAACGTCCGGAAATGACGGATGCTGTTTGTCAGGCCATGGGTGTTTCAGTTGTCATACATCCTAAAAATCCATACGTTCCAACATCGCATTTTAATGTGCGATGTATCGCGGCAGAAGTGCCGGGCAAAGACACCATCTGGTGGTTTGGCGGCGGTTTTGATTTAACGCCATATTATGGATTTGACGAAGACTGTGCGCATTGGCATCAAACTGCAAAAGCTGCTTGTGAACCATTCGGCGACTCAGTGTATCCTGAATTTAAAAAATGGGCGGATGATTATTTTTATTTAAAACACCGTTCTGAACAGCGCGGCATAGGCGGAATATTTTTTGATGATTTGAATCGCTGGGAATTTGACCGCTGCTTTGAATTCATGAAAAGTGTTGGCACACATTACATTAAAGCATATCAGCCAATTGTTGCTAAACGTAAAATGATGACATTCGGTGAGCGTGAACGTAATTTTCAATTATATCGCCGCGGGCGTTACGTCGAATTTAATTTATTGTATGACCGCGGAACCTTATTTGGTCTGCAATCAAACGGACGTACGGAATCCATCCTCATGTCGCTGCCGCCAGTGGTGGAGTGGCATTATGGTTTTAAACCTGAAGCCGGTACGCCAGAAGCAGATTTGTATAATAAGTATTTGATGCCTAATGAATGGGTTTAAATGTAGCCCGGGTTAGCGTGCTTTTTATGCGTAACCCGGGGTGATGTCCCCGGATTATGTCGCGCCTTCGCACTTCGTGCTTCTGCGCGTGAATGATCCCGGATTACGCGTAAAAAGCACGCTAATCCGGGCTACATATAATATATATATTAAATACAAGCAGTTACAATGACATCCTATTAAGAATGCGTTAACTAATAACCCTTGGTAATGCTGTATATTAATTAAGCATAATCTATTTATATATAGATGTTATCAGGGGTAGAAATATGTCTGAGAGCAGACTAGTTAATGGTGAAGTGATTGACGTACTTACCGTCGAAGATGGTGAGTTTGGAGCCGTTCACACTCTAAAGAAACCAGCGTTTAAAGTGGGCAAGTTTAGCAACAACAACCTCCCATGTTATCTCTATACCTCGCCGCCTGATTCAATTAATAAATTAGATCACTTTGGGAATAGATTATTACCATTAGGTAATGAACAATTTCCAGCAATATTGAATTATGGAAATAACACTAAAACGATTGGCGTTTTCCGGGTGTTAAATGATCAGGACATGATTCTCGCACGTGCATTACCAAATCATCCCGATATTTTGGAGGTTGCTGTATTTAATGCAAAGAATAATAAAGAAGACGATATGCCGGAAACCGGTGATGCGATTGAAATTACCCAGAAAGGATATGTACTTAAGAGTCAGTTAAAGCCGGCTAAACATGAAAAAATTAAATTTAAAAATTTTGATGGCGTGTTGTTTCCAAATAAAGATCTGGCAGAAGATGTAAAACAAAATAATCTGGGTGACTGCTTTTTATTATCAAGTGCGCTGGCTATTTTACATCGCGAGGATGGCAGTGATTATATTAAAAGCCTGATGATTCCAGATGGTGATTACACAATCGTAAAATTATTTAATCCGGATACGTTGAAACCATGTTATATCCGGGTAAAGAATTCGTATTATCATCACGACGGCAAAAATAAAGTCCTTCATGATGCACCATGGGTTCATATTCTTGAAAAGGCATACACTGCATTCGCATTCAAACCTGTCGGCGATTCATATAAAACGACGTTTCCTGCATTTCGTGAAATGTATGGTGACGGCGGCAGCACTGCTGTTGCGATGACAATTTTAACTGGTGAGCGCGCAGTTTCTCATAAAATCAATCAGGCGAAAGATTATCCCTTCACTACTGATCAGTTACTGGTGATGCTGGCATCCTACTTCAGCTGGCAGCGCATTAATGCAATGTTCGGCGGCTTAAATGATTCGATGGAAAAAATTCATAGCATTCTTGTAAATGAAAATGTAAATGTACTCGCAGATATTCTAGTGTTATTGAAGCAGGACAAGCCGGTTGCTGACATCATTAGTGATATCGAGAAGATTAAACCTGTCCACGATTGCCATGAATTGATATGTGACGTACTTCGATCTGTTAGTGAATCAGATGATGACGTGCCGCGAGAATATATATTCGAGCTGATTGGTTATATCGGCAAATTCATCAATCTTAAGCTTCATGGCGAATCAGTCATTGAGAAATCATTGCAGAGTATGCATGAGTATGTTGCTCTGGGTGAATATATATTTTCGAAAATGAGAGATCATGGCGGTGATATTGGGAAAATATTTGCTTACGATGGTGCTGTAACGAATCAGCAGGATCTGTTGCAATATTTTCATTTTTTAGCGGCTGAACCCATTTTATTTCCGCCGGAACTGTTAAGTCGCGTTAGTGAATATGCATTTAAAAAAGAGAACAGGCTTGATGCACCAATTGGTGTTAATCAATATTCCATCAAGTCACTGCAAATTTATAAAGACATCAAACATAAACTGAATGATTCGAATGAGTCTTACGCGATATCAGCGGTGACACAGCCTAAATTCGAATTAAAGGTGCCGGGATTGCGTAACCGCCATGTGTATTCGGTTGTAAGAACTGAGAAAGATGCAGATGGTAAATATATTGTTGTGCGAAATCCATGGGGTCACACTGGCCGTAGATATAACATGAATCAACGTGCTGCAGGAAAAGAGCATAAATTTATTTCTGAAGAAAAAGACGGCGCTGAATTCCGGGTTGAATTAAGTGATTTCGTAAAATACTTCAGTTCATATTCAGTCGGGAAGTTTAATAAAGATCAAATTCAACATACTCATCATTATCATCCTGATACAAATAAAGAAGGATTTTTAAAACGTCATTGGGGCAAGATATTGGTGGGCGCAGTGCTGGTTGCTGCTGTTGTTGTGGCGGGTGTATTTACGTTTGGTGCGGTGCCGGCAATTGCTGCAGGTGTTACCGCTGCATTTGCATTAACTGGAACAGTGCTTAGTGCGGCTGCTGCAACAGCAATAGGTGTGACCGCTTTGGGTGTTGCTGCAGCGGCAGTTGGTGCATTGTTCGGCGCGATTGCTGGGAAAATTAAAGATGCATGTACACCTCGTGCAGAGCCGGAATATGAACCTGTGCCGAATGCTCCTGTAAGACAGGATTCAACTGTTGCGATCATGCGTGAATTAGATAGAGATGGGGAAAGGTATAAGATTGTCCCTGCACAGAAGAGTGAAATCGTATATTCTCCAGATGAACTTGAGAGGGAGAGGGTTGGCGTTGTCGCAGAAGAAGTCTTCGAACGACAAGAATTGGATGAGGGTAGTGAAGTGAGACGTCAATCTCCCGCTAATTAACCGGCTCCAATTCCGGTTCATTTTCAGCAGCAACGTCAGATTGATCATCGGGCTTGATGGTGGTGTCTGGCGTATATTCGCCATGTGTTTCCTTCAGATAAATACACAGGAAAATTCCGAGTGCAACACCGAACGGAATGATACTTAGCGCGAATGTGAAATCAGAAGCGGTGTAAATTCGCAGACCGTTTTCGCCGATTGCGCCTGATGCATGCAGGTCCAGTAATATTCCAGCTAATGGTTGGCAAATCATGCCGCCGGCCATGATCATCATGTTGGTGACAGCAACGGCAGTTGCAGATAAATGCAGGGGGTTATTTTCTTTGCCTAGCGCGAATACGATAGAGTGAGCGCCGCAGCAAAAACCTACCAGAAAGAATATGATCTTTAACGAAGTCACACTTAACTGCGGCCCGTAAAAAATTAGGCATAAAAAGATTGCGGCGAACATTCCGGTTAAAGCAAGCGGCAGCTTGCGCATTTTTAATTTATCAGAAATTGCACCCATTAACGGGCCGGCGATGATCCAGCCGTATGATGTACAAACCATCGCTTTTACCGCAGCTGATTTATCCAGGCCGTAAACGGTTTGCAAGTATGGAACACCCCAGGTATCAAGAAATACGGAAGAGGGTAAATAGACAAGGCAGCCAATGATGCCAATTAACAGCATTTGTCTACTGCTCAGCATGAGTTTTAATTCACTTAATAATTCTTTTACTGAAAGTGCTGTACGTGCTTGTGTAAGAGAGTTGTCTGTTGCATCTTCGCGGTTTCTGACAACAAAGATAAACATGACACTCAGTACAACACCCAAGATTAAAACCGGAAATAGAGCGTCTTGATAATTGAGTGTTTTGCTCATGCTGGTGAGTAATTGTTGAAAACCGGCACCTGCTGTCATTCCGACTGCAGTAGTCAGACCTGCAACGAAGGCAAAACGGTTTGCTGGCAGCCACATGGCTGCCAGTTTTAATGTGCCGATATATGCAAACGCACAGCCCGCGCCAATCATGAAGCGTCCAATCATGGCGATGTAATAATGATCGGTACTGATAAAAACCCATAATCCGGATGCCGCAGTCAGGATTGCAAGTGAGATGACAGAACGTACGCCAAAACGGTCATAAATCATGCCGGCAGGCATTTGCATGGGCGTATAAGCCCAGTAATAAAACCCTGCCAAGGTTCCAAATGCAGTAGCGTTTATATGGAAAGCTGTACTTAGTTGATCTTGCAAAACTGCTGGAGAAGAGCGCAGGAAGTAATTGAAGCAATAAAATAACATGCCGCATGACACGATGAGCCAGGGATAAATAGAATACATCGGTGAGACGCTCGCGCGCTGCTGGCTGATCATGGCTAGGTTCCTGATGCTTGATGTTGTGGGTGACTTTTATAACAACAGCTACTATTAAAGTCAATCCATTTATGTATATTAAATATACAGTTATCTGCTATGTTATTGGAATTAAAAAAAGAAGTGCAAATCGCAAAATTTCGGATTAAATTATAATTTGTGTTTTTTATGGATAGGCTTTCTTAACAGGAGAAGAAAATGAATATGAAGACTTTTGCGGTGATGGCTGCTTCAGGTTTGATGGCTGCCTCCCTCGCATATGTGGTTCCGGCTTTTGCCGATGATTTAGCGGATGATATTGATGGTGCCGCTCCCATGCAGCTCGCGATGGCAGACGATACTGGCTCATCAGACAGCAGTACCTCAGATTCCAGTTCAGGTGCGACTGATAACAGCAGCAATAGCAGCTCATCTAGCAGCTCTGACAGTTCCAGCAGTTCTGCAAATACAAGCGGCGCTACCAGCGATCAGCCTGCTCAAGGTGACGACGATTATTAATTTTCAAAAATATTATAAAACCCGGCTGCTGCCGGGTTTTTTTTGACCATATCTTTCTGCTATAATCTTGAACGAATTTTTAACAGGTCCGTTTTTCTGGTGCTTTATGTCAGCTAAAATCAAAGCGGCTTTGGCCGCAGCAATCATATTATGGGCATCTGCTTATGTAGCGATAAGAGCAGGGCTGCAAGAATACTCCCCGGAGGGTATGGCGCTTCTCCGGTACCTCATCGCGTCCTTTATTATGGTATTTGTTTATTATCGTCAGCCGGTTCATAGTCAAATTAATCTGGCAGATAAAATTAAATTATTATTGATCGGTGCATTCGGCATCGGTGTTTATAGTGTCACGTTAAATTATGGTGAGGTGGCTATATCATCGGGCGTGGCAAGTTTCATCATCAGTCAGTCTCCTGTACTAAGTACCATGCTTGCAATCATTTTCTTCGGTGAAAAACTGACGTTAAAACGCGGGCTGGGTTTTGTTGTCAGCATGATTGGTGTGACATTAATTGCCTATGGTGAAATTGGCAGCTTCACTCTAACAAAAAGCCTGCTTTATCTTGCGACTGCTTTGCTGGCATGTGGAACATATTCTATTTTGCATAAACCATTTCTGAAAAAATATAATGCGGTTGATGCAACGGCATATGTGATCTGGGGTGGCACCTTATTTTTAACTACATACATTACCAAAATGCAACATGATGTGATGTCTGCATCATTGTCGTCTACATTAATTATTGTGTATCTTGGAATATTTCCAGCGGCGCTTGCATATTTTGCCTGGAGTTACGCGCTGCAGAATATGTCTGTATCACAAACTGTGAGTTATATGTATGTGATCCCGTTTGTCTCTGCGTTTATGGGATGGTTGTGGCTGAATGAAGTGCCGACAGTCATATCTTTCATGGGTGCTGTTGTTGCGATTACAGGTGTCTGGCTGGTCAATCAATCGTATCAAATTGAAGTTGATGTTGAACCTGATATTGAGCCGGAACCGGAAGTGACACGTAATGTCATCCCCACGTAAGTGGGGATCTCCTTCGTGGTGTATTCGTCATTCCCGCGGAAGCGGGAATCTCCTTCCGTTTGCTTGCACGGTTAAATCAAGGAGGTTCCCGCATGGGCGGGAATGACATTTATCTATTAAAATGATCCGCAATAATTTCCGCTACACATGCAGTGAGTTTTTTACCCATTGGTATATGCAAAAATTCATTTGGTCCGTGAGCATTTGAGGCTGGACCTAACACACCGGTAATGACAAATTGCGCTTTCGGAAATTTCTTGCCAAGCATTCCCATGAATGGAATGGATCCGCCTTCACCCATGTAAACAGCATCTTTGCCAAAATAACGCTGCGAAGCTTTGCTCGCAGATTCTGACAGCCACATTTCCAGTTCAGGAGCATTCCATCCTGAGCCGGTATCACCGGAAGTAAACGTGATTTTTGCATCATGAGGTGGATTGGATACGAGAGTGTCATGAAGCTTTTTGTTCGCAGCTTCTGCATCGCAGGATGGCGGCAAGCGCATGGAAAGTTTTACAGATAATTTCGGGAGTGTCACGTTGCCGGCATTTTCGATTGAAGGCATGCCGTCAATTCCAATAACAGATAATGCTGGTTTCCATGTGCGGCGTAAGATTAATTCAGATATGGAAGTAGATTCTGGCTGTACGTAATCAACAAATGGTAAATCATCATAAACGGATTTATCCAGTACCGAGGCAGCCTGCTTCGCCTGTTGTATGCGTTGTTCGGGTATGTTCGTATGCAGATCAGTTAAAATGATATCGCCAGTTAATTCATTTTCAATGCGGTTTAATAATTGCCGCAAGATTCTGAAACAAGAAGGCGCGATGCCGCTGCCAGATCCAGAATGAATTCCCTGTTTTAAGACTTCAATTGTCAGTACACCGCCGGCAAGTCCGCGCAGAGAAGTTGTCATCCATAGTTGATCGTAATTACCGCATCCGGAATCAAGGCAAATAACCAGACTTGGGCTGCCGATACGTTCTTTAAGTGCATCGATATAGAAGGGTAAATCATAGCTTCCACTTTCTTCACAAGCCTCAATCAAGATGACGCAGCGTGCACGTTTGATGTTTTGTTCATGCAGGGATTTGATGGCGGTAAGAGATGCGAAAGCAGCATAGCCGTCATCGGCGGCGCCGCGGCCGTATAATTTGTCACCGCGTAACACTGGTTTCCATGGATGTAAGTCAGGATCCCAGCCGGCCATTTCCGGTTGTTTATCAAGGTGGCCGTATAACAGGATGGTTTCATCGCTGTCGCCTGGCAGTTCCATAAAAATAACCGGCGTGCGGTTTTCCAGCTGCACAACATCCAGCTTCATGCCTGGTATAGCATTATCATGGCACCAGTTTGCGATCAGTTCCACTGCTTGATCCATATACCCATTTTTTTTCCAGTCATGATCGAAATGTGGTGATTTATTGGGTATTTGAATGTATTTCTGCAACGCGGGAATGATGCTGTCATCCCACATTTTATTGATGTATTCGAGATTTTGTTGCTGATTCATTATGTGTTCCTTTTATTTATTTGTTGGTATTATAAATGGCATTACTAAATAATTCACGTTATTGCGAGGAGTATGTCATTGCAATAACATGAACATAGAAGGGTTTTAATATGTATTCTCTTGAAATTGATATTACTGCACAGGAAATGAGAGTGTTTGCTGACGGCGAAGTTATCAAAATATATTCAATTTCAACGGGAAAAAACGGGGCAGGTGAGCTTAGAGATACGGGCAAAACGCCTCGAGGCCGTCATGTAATTCGGGCGAAGATAGGAACATCCGCGCCAGAGAATGCTGTGTTTGTGGCAAGACGTCAAACAGGTGAAATTTATAACCCTGATATGCGTGTACAATTTCCTGACCGAGACTGGATATTAACCCGTATATTCTGGTTGAGCGGTCTTGAGCCTGGCAAGAATCGATTAGGCGATGTTGATACCATGCGCAGATATATCTACATTCATGGAGCGCCGGATGATGTACAAATGGGTGTGCCTGGATCTAAAGGCTGTATTCGTATGCGTAACAGTGAAATCATCGAATTATTTAATTTGGTGCCGGCTGGTACAGTTGTTAATATCCGTTGATAACCGCTATTTTTCATCTTTTGCCGCAGGTTTGATTCTTTTTTTCAAATGAGATTTTCCAGTTAGATATTTTTTTAATTCTGTTTCAATGCCGCCAATCACGTATTTCAAATCTCGATCATGCATCAGCTTTGTGCAATCATTGTTGACACTGTCAGCTGTCAGCGTTTCACTCTTTTTAAGAGCATGTATGAATTTCAACAAGATTGCGGAACACATTTCTGGCTTTCCTGGTATTCGTCCAAATAAATTAGTATTCGTGTTTTTTAAATCATGATCTTTAGTGTAGAGTCTGTTAGCATTTTCTAGCAGCATAATCATATTGACGCGTACGTCATCATTTAATTTCAGGTTTTCTTCGGCGCCAAGGTTTAATTCAACTTTAACTGCGTTATTGAGTAATTTCATTGCGAAAATCAACCCGCGTGCAGAATCAACTAATGATGATGAGCTCGTGTTATGTTTCAGCTGATTGATGGAGGTATTAATTAATGTCGAAGCCGCAACCGCTGAATGCGGAGGTGATTTTGTTTCAATTGCAAGTGTTGAATCCGCCATTTTTTTCATTGCGTCTGCAAGAGCAGATGCTGCATTGAGAAGTGCATTTGACTCATGCCAGACCGCATCTGCTTCAATGTAAAATTGTTGATTGATGGCGTCTGGATGTGATGTTTGCCGAGAAGATTCAATATGATTTTTTTCTACTTCGATTAATATCTGTTCTGGTGCACCTTCAGCTTCCTTCAGCATATTTGCCACGTTATCAGCAAGTTGTTTTGCCACAGCGAGAATTTTTTGCCGGCTGTCTACTGCTTTTAGTTCCGGTGCACTCTCCTGGTTTGTATTAGAATGTGATATGTCGATTGGAACTTGCAATGCAACTTTAGGCTGCATGTCTTCAGGTTCATCATCACTGATACTTGTTTTATCAATGAGAATTTGTTCCGGTAATGCCCCAATGTTACGCGTCATTTTTTCAACAGACTTAGCCAGTTTATAAGCTTCATCATATAGGTTGCTCAAATTAGAATGAGTATCATGATTCCTCGATTCAGTATCAATTAGAATTTGTTCAGGAATACCTTCAACATTATCAAGCATTACTGCGACTGCATTTGCAAGATTGCGGGCGACGGATAACAATTTTTGTGGGCTTTCATCAGGATTTAATTGCGGTATGTTTTGTAATGGTAATACCTCGTCTGCAAGACGCTTCGCGTTAAAAATAAATTGTTGCTCATGCGGGTTGGGTGTCAATGGCGGGATTTCATCTAATCCTTTCTGTGCGGCGGATATTCTGATTGGTATTTGTTTTGCATTCCTGCTAAATAAATTCGGTGGTGTATCAATAGGGCGTTGCAACGCTTTTTTTCCGCGCATATCTTGCGGTGGCGTATTCAGTGGATATTGCAGTGCAATTTTGCCATGCATGTCTTGCGGTGGTGTATTCAACGGTTCTTGCAGAGCTTTTTTTCCTCGCATGCTTGGGGGTATGTCATAATCTTTGTCTGCATCAATTGAAGATTGTTCAGGCGGTAAATGACTCCGCCCATAAATTTCATGTTGTGGACTATCGTCGCCGTTTTTTATAATGGAGCCTCTTTGTGATTCAGGCGTTTCTTCAGGTGCATATAATGGATTCTCGGATGATTCATATCGTGATAACTCATGAAAAAATTCACTAGTGAGTTTTTTTAATTGTTTGTCTTCTTTGACAACTTGCATGACTTGAAGACGTCGACTAAGTGTATTATCGGAACGCATTGCGCGTTCGTTTAGTAATTTTGATGTTTCAAGGAGTGCGTTTTGATATTCTGATTGATTTGAGCGAGCAAACATCGGACCTGCTGCACCAGCTGCAAATGCTGCAAGTGGTATCACAGTCGCAAGCGATGCGAGGCCAGGTAAATAATTTGTTAAATAATACCACTCGCCTGTTAATATGATTTTGTCATATGGATTGAGTCTATATGCTTCATTGTTGATAGTCGTTTCATTTGGTTTTTTAATAACTGACTTCAGGAAATTAGTTACGATTGGAGATGTTATGCTATCCTGTGGAATGAATAATATATTGGGTGAATATTTTTCTGCGTTGCTAATCCATTCAGCCAGCAATCTACTCTGGTTTTGCTTCCCAAGTATTCTTATGCCATGAGTAGATGATTCTGGAACCTTGCTGTCAGGTAATTCAGGCAAGTAATAAAGTGATGAAATCAATCCGGGTTCAAAATATTGATTGTCTGTCATGAATTTCCGAACCAATCTGTAGAATTCATTTGTCAAAGACAGTTTTTGAATGTCGATTGGAGCAGCAAGGAGAGTGATTTTTGCTCCACGTCCTCTATCAACCTCAATAATAGAACCGCTTTGCTCTATGTTGGTTTCTCTATCATGAATCCCAGCCTTGCTGTGCTGCGTAAGAGGATAAAATTCCTGGCTTGAATGTTGATATGATTTTAATTTGCTGCCGGGATGTTTGTATGCATGAGTTTCGGCGTGCTGCTTTTTAACTTTATCTGTAACAGTCTTTGATTTTGGATCTAATTCCAACTCTTTCGATGCGATATAAAACGTCATCTTCTTACTATCATGCAGACCTGATTCATGTGAACCTTTTCCGCATGCTGCTGCGAATTCATGCAAGTTGTGGCAGCCCGAAACATCGATATCAACTGGATTGGCTCCCGTGTCTAGATATATCGTATGCAAATTACCACAGTCTGTAAAATTTAGAGATGATGTATTGTTATCATTGATAGCATGTCTATGAGTAATAATATATGCTGTTTGCAGGTTCTCATGATTTGATAAATCCAGCCTGATATGATCATCACGTGTCGCGATATTTATTTTTTGCAATTCAACTGCTTTCGATAAATCAAGTTTATTAATGTTTGCGCCATGGATGTTAATTTCTTTTAAAGTATCTGAAATCCCAACAATTTCTTCTAATGAGCGGCAATTCATTATTGACAATTCTTCAAGACTGGTAAGTTCGCTGATATCCAGCTTGGTTAATATATCTGCGTGATGTATGTATAATCTTCGTATATATCCGGTGCGCTCCGGCCAAATGATGTGAACCGCTTTGTGGCATTTTTGCAGACGAATAGTTTCAACTCTGCGTGTGCCGCCTGAAAAATCAATAGTAATTGCGACACTTGCATGTACTGTAATCGTGTGGAAATTATCATTTTGCACGGACACTTTTACGAGTTTTAAGTCATTTCCACAATTAAAATCATAATAATCTTTAGTATGAGGCATATATTATAGATACCCCCCGTTCATATGCTGAGTATAGGTGATATTCCTTTGAATTCGCTTAAGAAATACCTTGATTTATGCTTTTTACGAAAGATCAACAAGATATACTGTCGGTCTATGTAAATGATTGTTATCACGTTGCTGTTATCGCGTATAAAAACAATGGCTTATAAACATAATTTAATGGTGAGTTTTTATGTTATCCTGACTATATAAGAAGAATAAGATAGAGGAACGCCATGCCAGACCGGGTCCATGAATTATTAAATTATTGGTTCGGTAATCTGGGGTCCGCTGATCTCCCAACCAGCGATCGCACGAATCTATGGTTTGGTGAAAATGATTCTGTGAAACGGCATCTGGTGCGTGCATTCGAAAGTGAATATAAAGATGCAACAACAGGTACTGGGTTACATGAATGGGAGTCAACGCCGCGAGGAAGGCTGGCATTAATTTTATTGCTTGATCAATTTCCGCGTTATCTTCACCGTGGTTCATCCCAGGCATTTCGTTTTGATGAAAGAGCGCAAGAATTGTGCGTTGAAGGATTGCGCAGCAAAATGGATCAATCTTTAACATTAATTGAACGTGTATTTTTTTATATGCCTCTCGTCCACGCCGAAAATTCACAGGAGCAAGAGCAGTCAATTCGTTTGTATCAAGATTTAGTCACGCTTTCCATGACGGAAACTACACAAATATATCAATTGTTTCTGGCTTATGCTTACGCACATTTTCGTGTCATAAAAGAATTTGGACGTTTTCCGCAGCGTAATCATGCGTTGGGTCGTCAATCCACCGATGCTGAACTGGCATTCCTGAAAAATTCATAATAGAATTTCTGCATAACAGCGGGGACGTACGCTCAGTTGGGAGAGCGTCTGGTTCGCAATCAGAAGGTCGTGGGTTCGACTCCCATCGTCTCCAGTAATCTTAAAATAATAATATGCGGGAGAATTATGTCATCAGTTCGGTTTTTTAATTATTGGGAACAAACTGCACTTGAGAAATTGGGTGCAAAGGGCTTAACTCAATCAATGCTGGTTAATCGAAATAGTGGTGGATATAAATTTGACGATGATCATTATTTCGCTTTGAAGCACCTGGTTACTGAACGCGGAATCTGTATATCTGATGCTTTATCTGTGCTAGAAGGATTAAGCTCCGCTCAGGCTGGTGGTATTAGAGAGGATTTGCTCCGTGAAGATGTTATTCATTTATCTAATTTTTGGCATATAGCTGCGTTGAGAATTTTAAAACGACATGGCTTGACTGCTGAGATGTTGATTATGCGTAATGATGGTGATTATGAATTTAATGAGAATCATTGTTTTGCGTTGAGAAATCTGATTAACAATCGCAAATTTTCAGTGGCAGCTGCATTGTCTGAAATCGATGGCTTAAATGGCTCTCAGGCTGGCGGAATTCAAGAGGGTTTGTGCCGTGAAGATGTTATTCATTTATCAAATTACTGGCATATCTCGGCTTTAGAAAGATTAAGACCATACGGACTTACTGCTGAAATGTTGCTTGGGCGTAATGAAGGTGGTCATAGATTTGATGTCGATCATTGTTATTTATTAGTTGATTTGGTTAAAGACCATGGATTGTCGGTTGCGATGGCGTTAGCAGAAATTGATGGTATGAGCTCTGATGAGGCATTTCGCCTTCGTAACGAAGGCCGCATGGCTGGCAGCCAGTCAGTTGATGCTGAAGAAGCATCGAATCGTCCGCGTATGTCAATGTAAATAATTCTGCAGAGAAATTAATTTGGATCTGGGCCTGAGTCTGTCACATCATTATTTGGATTGGATTGAGGCGCAGATAATCCTTCATTCTGGCATTTATCTCTTGCCAATTGCGTGCAAGTGCTTTGGCAATTGATGTCTTCAGAATTTACACATGAATTAATGCAGTCATTCGTTTTATTGCCGACACATGTATCCCAATTATAGTCAGCAGCTCCTTGCTGAACATTGCTGCTGTCATCTGCGTATGCACCTGCGATGAAAGCTTGTAAGAGTACTAATAACCAAATCCGTTTCATTTACGTTCTCCACATAAGATCGCTCAATTATATACCTGGTGTTTAATGATTAATATAGTATTGATCGATTATTGTTAACACCATAGAATAGCCAAACTGTCAGGTACGAATCAAAAGGATATAATTGTGAAGAAATGGATATTAATTTTCATTGCCATTTTTATATCTGGTGCGGCTGCTGGTGCTGAGCGCACGGTAAACCTGACGATAGGTTACAAGAATGTTTGCTTCGGCGGGCTCCCTCGCCCTGCGATTTCAATCAATCAACAAGTCCCTGGTCCTACACTACATTTTAAGCAAGGTGACACTGTTACGATTAATGTCACCAATTTAATGGAGAAGGAAACTGCACTGCACTGGCATGGTGTGTTGGTGCCATGGCAAATGGATGGCGTAAAAGGGGTGAATCAGAATGGAATTAAGCACGGCGAAACATTCAAGTATAAATTCAAAATAGAACAGTCAGGTACTTATTGGTATCACGCACACGCGGGATTACAAGAGCAGCAGGGGTTATATGGTGCGTTTGTGATTGATCCGTTAAAAAAGCCTTCATATCATTATAATAAAGATTTTGTAGTGGTTCTATCTGACTGGATTAATACCAATCCAGATCAAGTATTACGAAACTTGAAGAAAAGTGGTGAATATTATTCTCCGCGCTTTCCTTTACAGTCATCGCTGGCAAGATTTATCCATGATTATCGTAAATCGACTCCCATTGAACGCGAATATTTGCTGGACGATTACAAAATGATGCAGCAAATGCGTATGGGTATATATGATTTTAGTGATGTTGCCTACAATGCATTTTTACTGAATGGACGAAATAATGCATCACCGTGGCAAGAGTTGGTTAAGCCGGGAGATGTGGTGCGGCTGCGGTTTATTGGTGCGGGCACCAGTACGATTTTTCATGTCAAAATTCCAGGATATGTCATGCGCATGGTGCATGTACAAGGTAATGACATCAAACCAGTAAACATGAATGATTTCACGATTGCACCGGGTGAAACTTATGATGTTCTTGTTACTGTACAGAAAAATAATCCAGCTATTATTTACGCTGAATCGCAAGATACATCGGGTGCTGCATACGGCGCACTGATTACATCACCAAATCAAACTGTAAATTACAAAGCAGTTAAACCTTTTCCAACACCGTTGCCTGTTACGCGTACCATGATGGAAGCGATGATGGGTGACAAATTTGAGCAAGGTGATGATGCGGGTGCCGAAACGCACAGTAACCATGATATGGGCATGGGGCATAATATGAATATGAGTCATGGTGCTTCAGTTCATGCCGGCATGGAACACATGGATATGGGTGATGATATGAAAATGGATCACGGCAATTCTGAGCATGGTCCAATGATGATGGATATGCCCGTCGAATCAACAATCTTTGGCGATAAAATTACAAAACCAACCACAAATACTTTCACAACATCTACAGATATTAAATATAAAAATTTCAAGGCAGCTGTGCCGACAAACGATCCGCATAAACCAGTTGATGGTGTCATCAATATGGAATTGTTTGGATATATGGATAAATATGTATGGTTCATTAATGGTGTGCCGGAATATAACGCCAAGCCTATTATTTTGCATCCGGGTAAACGATACCGATTTGTATTTACCAATACATCCATGATGCATCACCCCATGCATATTCACGGTCACTGGTTTATCTTGCGTAAAGGTAATGGCGCATATGATCCATTGCTGCATACCATTGATGTTCCACCAGGTGCGACCATTACAGCAGACGTTGATACCGATGCGAGCGGACAATGGATTTTTCACTGTCATTTTCTCTATCATATGTTTTCTGGTATGACGCGCATCTTTCAATATTCCACTCTGATCGAATTAATGGATAATCAAATCAAACCTGAAAATGAAATCAGAAATACCGCATATATCAATCGTCCAATTGTCCGGGTGGATGAGGTGCGTCCACTGAATAAAAAATTAATTCATCACCCTATGCCGCATCTGGAGGGGTTTTGGCTGGCATCATTTATTGATGCGGCTGTTGATCCCGTAAAAAATTTACAAAAAATAACTTACCGCGGATTGTACGGTACTGACTTCAATAAGCTGGATTTATTTGTAAATGAAGCTGAAATTGAAAATGGCTCGATTGGTAATGCAGATATTGATATTTTTTATTGGCATAGTTTATGGCAATTCTGGAATGTAAAAGGTGGCCTTAACTATTTTTATCGCCCGGCAGCAAAACCATTCTGGCAGCCAGGAATTGGAGTTGAAGGGTTATTTCCTTATTTTATCGAGATTGATGCGCGCGGTTATTTATATAGCGGCAGTGCGAAACTGGATATTGAATTATCGCGTGATACGCAGATTACCAACAACTTTTTCATTGGACTTGATGTGCGCGGCATCATGGCAACCAAAACTGTACCGTCAGCAATCCTGGGCAGCGGCTTAAACCAGATGCAATATTCAATTCGCCCCTTTTACCGCCTGATGCCTGGGCTCAGTATTTTTGTGGAATATGAAGTTGATCAATATTACGGGGCATATAAAAACTTGCTTCTGGCATCAGGTAACTCTGCTGATGCTAATAATTTCACGGTTGGTTTGAGTATGATTTTATAGGTATGAAAGCAAAAAATCGCACTTAGCTGCGCCGTTAAACAAATATATTCAATATATACAATAAGTTACAGTCTATCAGCGCATCATTTTTTGTTAAGATGAAGGTGGTATAATTTTGGCCAGTTATTCATAGGTTTGGCCCAAATTAAATGATGCGAACATCAAGAGTAATACATACCCAATATAAAATGTGGAACTTTGTTACCGCATCACGTGCGCTCGAGTATTTTCTGGTGCCTGAGGGAGATGAGCATGATAAGAAACGTGAATTTATCGATAATATCAAAAAAGAATTAATGAATGCGCATGCAGCAGTAAGGGAATTATTGGTAATCAGAAAACGATTCACCAGCTCATTATCTGAAATAGACATCACTGAAACTGCTCAACGATATCAGAATGCACATTATGTTGCGTTTGAATATGCTCTAGAAATATTAAAAATGATTGACGCTGAATTATGCGGTTATCATGCCAATTCTGCTTCTGACTCTGAAAATCAATATATGCAATTACTAATTGAATTGCGTAACTGCTGTCTTGGGATAATGAATAATGAATTCACGCATTTTAATTGGTCTGCAACACATCCAGAGGATGAAAAAGCAATTGGCAGCTATTACGATGTAATTAAAACAAATTGTAAATCTAATGCTATTTTATATGATTTCGCTGTTGCGACCGGAGGCAGTTTTTATCCCGCATTTCAATCTACTGATCCATTGGTTGGTTCAAAATACTCAGAAAATGATAAATTTGATGTTGATCTTGGACAATGCTATGGACATGTCATTTCATGGGCGCGTCAAATCAAGATTAATGGTGAAGCTAAATACATTAATCTATTAAATCGATATGCTGATGAGATGCAAAAGAATCAAATCTATATGAGTATGGAGCCAATTCCTTCGGCACATATAATAGCTGAACGAATCATTAATTCTATGCAGTTTGATTATATTTATAGAGTTGGTATTTATCAGAAAAATAGGGGCCATGCGCTAGGTATCCGATTAATTCCTGGTACGTATTTTATTGAATTTTTCGATCCTAATTTTGGATTGTTTGTTCTTGATAAGAATAAGTTTGCTGATTTCTTTGAATTATATCTTTCAAATTACCGTTTGAATTATAAATTGAATTATACTGAAATCAATATGTCTGTAATCTCCACTCAGCAGCGAATGCTGGCTGCGAACTCTGTCAAGCCAAGGTTTGATTCGAAAATCATGGAGAGTCATACTAATAATAAAGCATATGATGAGTTATTTATGCTGGCTGAGGAGCGTGTAACTGATGAGTCTGGTGCTGATATCAAATTGAAGGAAATTAAAAAGGCATTTGTAGATGATATGTCGATCAGAATTCAATACACAACTAACGTAAGTGTGTTAGAAAAGCTACATAGATTGCTGTCTGAACCTAAAGAGGCATTTAATCGGCCGGATATGCAAAAGTATCGCTTCCTTGCAAGAATACATGGCAAGCGCCACCCGGTGTTTGATTACATGACGTTTCGATCAAATGAAGAGTCTAAATCGATTATCGCTTTAAAAACGAAGATCTCTGAAAGAATTGGTGAGCTTCGAGCGGCTGCTCCTCAGAATCACCGCCGCCAACAATTGAAATAACCTATAATTTCTGCCAACATGTTGCATCAATAAAATATTGGATTGAGCAGGATGTCATGAAAAAATCATTATGTGCAGCATTAAGTGGATTATCATTTCTGGTTTTAGTAAACCAGCCTGCAATTGCTTTTAACAAAGCTGGAAATGTTTCATTAAATATAGGTGCCGGCTATGATTATTTTTCTGACAAGCGCCGGATAGAAAATTCCGGCATCCCATTCGGAATCATCGGTTACAACTTAACTGATAACTGGGGAGTGGAAGGGTTACTAGGTTTTTTCCACACCAGATCACATTATCCTGTGACATATAACAAAGATGTCAGCGGGACGATGTTTGCAGTGAATGCGGTTTATCATTTCACACCATATCAATTTATCCAGCCTTATTTATTGGCAGGCCCTGGTGTCATGGGTTTAAATCCAAATGGTACCGATGCAAATAATGAAGGGAACATCAATGCCGCAGCCGGCGCACAGCTTTTTATTAATGACAATATTGCTTTCAGATTTGAAGCGAGAGATTTATATACTTTTGTCGGTGGCAAGAATGATGTGTTTGTTAGCGGCGGGTTGACGTATCTTATTGCTGTGTAAAGTTGTCATCCCCGAGCAAGCGGGAATCTCCCTGTGTGCGCTTGCTGTCATTCCCGCGAAAGCGGGAATCTCCCTCCGTTTACTTGCACGGTTACATTCAGGAGGTTCCCGCTTTCGCGGGAATGACAACCTTGCGCGGGGATGACGATATTTACCTCTTCCCCATCTCTACAAAATCCCTTTCAGCGTAACCCGTATACAACTGTCTCGGTCTTCCCAATCGATAAGGATTGCTGATCATTTCATTCCACTGTGCAACCCAGCCGACGGTGCGGGCGAGTGCAAAGATTACGGTGAACATATTGGTTGGAATGCCAAGTGCGCTTAATGTGATACCGGAATAGAAATCCACATTCGGATATAATTTTTTGTCGATAAAGTATTTGTCTTGCAATGCTATACGTTCAAGTTCCATCGCAAGTTTAAACAAGGGATCATCTTGCTTGCCGACTACCTTCAATACTTCATAACAAGTTTCACGCATGACTTTTGCACGTGGATCATAATTTTTATAAACGCGGTGACCAAAACCCATTAAGCGGAAATTATCTTTTGGGTCTTTGGCTTTTGTGATAAATTTTTCAATATTCGAAACATCGCCAATTTCATGCAGCATATTTAATACCGCTTCATTCGCGCCACCATGAGCGGGCCCCCAGAGTGCTGCAATACCAGATGCAATGCATGCAAATGGATTGGCTCCAGTTGATCCTGCCAGGCGCACGGTTGATGTTGATGCATTTTGTTCGTGATCAGCATGCAAGATGAATATTCTATCTAAGGCTTTGGTCAGCACAGGATTAGGAACGGTTTCTTCGCAGGGTGTGCCGAACATCATATGCAGGAAATTACCGGCATAGGAAAGCTTGTTTTGCGGCGACATGAATGGCTGGCCGATAGAATATTTGTAGCACATGGCAGCAATTGTCGGCATTTTCGCAATGAGTCGCAGTGCAGATATGGCACGGTGTTCCGGATTTTTGATATCCAGCGTATCATGGTAAAACGCTGACAGTGCGCCGACCACGCCCACCATGACAGCCATTGGATGAGCATCGCGGCGAAAGCCATTGAAAAAGTTACGAATTTGTTCATGCACCATGGTGTGTTGATTGATGTCATGCACGAAGGTGTCGTATTGCTGTTTGCTGGGCAGTTCGCCGTTTAACAGCAGATAAGCAACTTCAAGAAAATCAGATTTGCTTGCTAATTGCTCAATTGGGTAGCCGCGATAGAGGAGTATGCCTTTTTCGCCATCGATAAAAGTTATTTTTGATTCACAGGAGGCGGTTGAATTGAAACCCTGATCATAGGTGAAGTAACCATTTTTAAACAGAGTATTGATATCAATAACATCAGTGCCTAGCGTCCCTGAAAGAATATCAAACTCCATGGTTTTGTCGTCTATGATTAATTTTGCTTTTCTTTCAGCCATTCCGGGGTCATCTCCTTGGTCAAAAATTTCTCAAAGTATATGATTTAATCATTGATTTTGCAACGCGCGGAGTATAACAGTGATTTGTGCTCAATACGAATAAGTTAATGTGAGAAATACGACTAAAATAGTGCGTGATAGTTTGCTTTAGCTACATGTCAATAATATAATCTCTACGCGTATGAAAATTGTACTTTTTCTGAAAAAAGGATACGAGAAACGTGAACCGTGCTAGACCAGTCAACCTGAATTTGATGACAATTCGCTTCCCCATACCTGCTATTGTATCAATTTTGCACCGAATATCTGGTGCAATTCTGTTTCTATTCATTCCCGTTATTATATGGACGTTAGATTTATCGCTCACACAGGATGGATTTGATGCCCTGCATGACTGGAGCAGCAGCGTGTTCCTCAAGCTGGTGATATGGGGTGTGCTTGCTGCATTTCTCTATCATTTAACAGCAGGAATCAGACATTTGTTGTCAGATATTCACATCGGTTCAACGCTGCGCGGCGGCCGCCTTTCAGCACAACTCACATTCATAATTTCAATTATATTGATCATATTGGCAGGGATCTGGTTATGGTGAAATCAGTATTAAGTGTTGCCCATGAAGGGTTGCGCGACTGGATGGTTCAGCGCGTGTCAGCAATTATTATGGCTGTTTATTCAATTGGCCTTGTGTTTTATATCCTGACGTCACCAGAACTTACGTATTCTGAGTGGCATGGGTTGTTTGAAATGACCTGGATGAAGATTGCGACATTGTTATTCGTGGTTTCGCTTGCATTTCATGCATGGATTGGTGTCTGGACGATATTCACTGATTACGTGAAAAATTATATGGTGCGCGCGGTTTTAAACGTTGCTGCCATTCTCATGTTAACCGCCTGTTTCCTCTGGGCATTAATGATTTTATGGAGTGTGTAAGCAATGAAAGTGGCAACCCACACATTTGATGCGGTAATTGTCGGCGGCGGCGGCGCAGGATTGCGTTCAGCGCTTGAGTTATCTCAGTCAGGCTTGAAAGTAGCGGTATTATCAAAAGTTTTCCCAACGCGTTCACACACTGTTTCTGCGCAAGGCGGTATTAACGCAGCTATTGGTAACATTGAACCGGATGACTGGAAGTGGCACATGTACGATACCGTTGTCGGCTCTGATTTTCTTGGCGATCAGGATGCTATCGAATACATGTGTGAAAATGCACCGCAGGCAATTTATGAGTTGGAACACATGGGGCTGCCATTCTCGCGTCTGGATAATGGAAAAATTTATCAGCGTGCATTCGGCGGTGCGACACGTGAATACGGCAAAGAACAGGCTCACCGCACATGCTGTGCGGCTGACCGTACCGGCCATGCCATGCTGCACACGCTTTATCAGAAAAATTTACAGCATAAAGCGAATTTCTTTAATGAATGGTTTGCGATTGATCTGGTACGTACGCATAACGGTATTGCAGGTGTAACTGCGATCTGCATAGAAACGGGTGAAATCGTATTTATACATGCCCGCGCAACCATTCTCGCAACTGGCGGTGCCGGCAGAATATTTCAATCAACCACCAATGCCCACATTAACACCGGTGATGGTTTAGGCATGGCGCTGCGCGCAGGCATTCCTCTGCAAGATATGGAATTCGTACAATTCCATCCAACAGGAATTTACGGATCCGGATCGTTAATCAGTGAAAGTGTACGCGGTGAAGGCGGCTACCTGATTAATAAAAACGGTGAGCGTTATATGGAACGCTATGCGCCGCATCTTAAAGATTTATCATGTCGCGACATTGTTTCCCGTTCATCTGCAATTGAAATTCGTGAAGGGCGCGGCTGCGGCCCGAAAGGTGACTACGTTCTGCTGAAAGCAGATCATCTTGGCGAAGAAATCATACGCACCAGATTGCCTGGAATTCGTGAACTGGCAATTACATTTGCCGGCGTAGATCCAGTTAAGGATCCAATTCCTGTCGTGCCAACATGTCATTACATGATGGGGGGCATTCCAACAAACTTCCACGCACAAGTCATTACGCAGGATGCCGGTTTTGAAGATCGCATTGTTCACGGATTATATGCAGCGGGCGAAGCTGCTTGCGTTTCTGTGCACGGCTCCAACCGTCTGGGCGCTAACTCACTGCTTGATCTCGTTATCTTCGGACGTGCAGCAGGGTTGCATGCAAAAGAAAGTATCGAGAAAGGATTGGAATTTAACGTTCCGTCCAATGATGATGTCGAAGAAGCATTGGGTCGTGTGTATCGCTGGAATGGCAACACGAAAGGCGAAAGCGTTGAGCACATTCGTTCAGAGTTACAAAAAATCATGCAGGATGATTTTGGTGTATTCCGAACTGAAGAACATATGCAATCTGGATTCCAGAAGCTGGATGAATTGAAAGATCGTCTCAATTATGCAGTGATCACGGATAAAAGTAACACTTTCAACACGGCGCGTATTGAGGCGCTTGAACTTGATAATCTGATGGCGAGTGCATTAGCAACTGCACACAGCGCAGAAGTGCGTACAGAAAGCCGCGGTGCGCATGCCCGCTATGATTATCCGGAACGTGATGACGAGCATTGGCTCAAGCACACATTGTATTTTGGAGACGGCAGGATTTCTTTCCGCGCAGTGAACATGAAGCCGCGCGGCATAGAGCCTATTCATTTAACCAGTCGTGAAGAAGTTCACTAACGCTAACGAACCAAGAGGATATTATCATGCGTTTTTCAATCTACCGCTACAATCCGGAGAGTGATGAAAAGCCAAGCATGCAGGATTTTGATGTCGACATTAAAGAACATAATTGCGTTATGCTGCTAGATGTTTTGCTGACAATTAAAAATAAATTTGATGAAACGCTGACTCTTAGACGTTCATGCCGCGAAGGCGTGTGCGGATCAGACGGGATGAATGTGAATGGCAAAAACCGCCTTGCCTGTATCACGCGTTTATCAACGTTAACCGAGCCTGTTGTGATCAGGCCGCTGCCCGGATTACCGGTTGTACGCGACCTTGTTGTCGATATGTCACAGTTTTACGCGCAATATGAAAAAGCAAAACCATTTTTGCAAAATGATGATCCTGCTCCGGCAACAGAACGCTTACAATCACCGGAAGAACGCGCCAAGCTTGATGGTCTGTATGAATGTATTTTATGCGCATGCTGCTCAACTTCCTGTCCGTCTTTCTGGTGGAATCCCGACAAATATATGGGACCGGCAGCTTTACTTCAGTCATACCGATTTATCGCTGACAGCCGAGATACACACACATCTGAACGACTTGCAGATCTTGCAGATCCATTCAGCTTATTCCGTTGCCGAGGAATTATGAATTGCGTTGACGCATGTCCAAAAGACTTGAATCCGCTGGAAGCGATCAACCACATTAAAGATGAAATGTTGGAAGAATCAGTATAATAATTTGAAACAATTAACATAAAGAGCACAAACAGCAATGGCTACCCGAACTAAATCCATGCAGGAGTTATGGCAGGATTCATATCTGACCTCAGGAAGTGAGGAATATTTAGAAGAATTATACGAGCAATACCTGCAAGATCCACAAACTGTTACCCCGGAATGGCGAGAGTATTTTAATTCATTGACGCAAACCATGCAGCGTCAAAAGCCTGACGTATCACACGCTGCTGTACGCGAACAGTTTTTGCAAATGGCGCGAAATCCTGTCCGCGGCGGCGGTGCGGCAGCACGCGCGATGGAAACAGTGTATGATCAGCGACAAGAACGTGTCATAGAGTTAATTACAGCATACCGCCGTCTTGGCCACTTACAGGCGCAGATAGATCCGCTTGAAATGCGGGAGCCAATCTACAGTCCTACCTTAGAACTCGCTTATTACGGTTTTAACGATCAGGATCTTAAAAAGGAATTTAATACTGCATCATTCACGTCTCTAGGCAAGCCGTCAGCGACACTGGGTGAAATTTATGACAGCTTGCGTAATGTATATTGTGGTACGATTGGATTTGAATACATGCATATCAATCGTTCTGAAGAGGTAGAATGGATACGTGACCGCATCGAGCGGGGCTGGGCGATCTTCCAGCCGTCGGCAGAAGAAAAGAGACATATCCTTGATCGTCTGGTCGTTGCAGATGGTCTGGAAAAATATCTGGGTTTTAAATATGTCGGTCAAAAGCGCTTTTCACTTGAAGGCGGCGACAGTTTGATTCCAATGATGGATGCAATTGTTAATCGAAGTGTTGAGCAAGGCGTAAAAGAAATTATTATTGGCATGGCACATCGCGGCCGTCTCAATGTTCTGGCAAATATCGTTGGTAAAGATCCTAAAAATATTTTCTCTGCATTTGAAGGTACTGGTATCAGCACAACTCATTCGGGTGACGTGAAATATCACCTGGGATGTTCATCAAATGTAGTAACAAAATATGGTAACGTGCATATTGCACTTGCATTCAACCCGTCACATCTTGAAATTGTTTCACCAGTAGTACAGGGTTCTGTGCGCGCGCGACAACGCCGCCGCCGTGATACAGATCAGCGTCAGGTTGTTCCGATTCAACTGCATGGTGATGCTGCATTTGCGGGACAGGGTGTTGTGATGGAAACATTCAACATGTCACAGGCGCGCTGGTTTACCGTAGGCGGCTCGGTACATATCGTCATAAACAACCAGATTGGATTTACGATTAGCAATCCTAAAGATGCGCGTTCAACGATCTATCCAACTGATATTGCCAAAATGGTGGAAGCGCCAATTTTGCATGTTAATGCCAATGATCCTGAAGCTGCTTATTTTGCGGCTTTATTTGCGATTGATTATCGTAATAAATTTAAGCGCGATGTTGTGATTGATCTCGTTTGTTATCGCAGGCATGGCCACAACGAAGCAGATGAACCATCTGCAACGCAACCAGTCATGTATAAAAAAATCAAATCTATGGATGTTCCTTATAAAATTTACGAAAAGAAACTCCTCGATCAGGGATTGATTGCGCCAAATACAGCACAAGATGCAGTTGATGCATATCGCAATGCATTGGATTCAGGACAGCGTGTTGTAAAAGTTAATGAAGATAAAGCTTATGAATTCTCAGTAAACTGGGAACCTTACGAGAAGCAGGATATAAACGGCGGCGTTGATACCAGTATACCGATGAAGAAACTGGTAGACATTGCAAAGCGTCTTGAAGAATTGCCTCAAGGTTTTACTTTGCAGCCACAAGTGAAAAAAATGATGGAAGCGCGGCAGAAAATGACGGAAGGTGAAACTTCAATTAACTGGGGTTATGCTGAGGCGCTGGCATTTGCAACATTGCTCGTTGAAAAATTTCCAATCAGACTTTGCGGACAAGATGCCGGTCGCGGAACCTTCGCGCATCGACATGCGGTATTACATGATCAAAACACTGATCAAACCTACATTCCTCTCAGCCATGTTTCTTCTGATCAGGCACAGATTAATATCGTTGATTCACTGTTGTCAGAAGAAGCGGTACTTGCATTTGAATACGGTTACTCGACAGCAGAACCGAATTTCCTGGTTTTATGGGAAGCGCAGTTTGGTGATTTCGCCAATGGTGCACAAGTGGTAATAGACCAGTTCATTAGTTCCGGCGAACAAAAATGGCAGCGTTTATGCGGTCTTGTGATGCTGCTGCCGCATGGTTATGAAGGTATGGGTCCTGAACACTCATCTGCACGTCTTGAGCGATATTTGCAATTATGCTCACAAGACAATATGCAGGTATGTTCACCAACAACACCTGCGCAGATATTCCATTTATTGAGAAGACAAATGCTACAGCCAGCGCGTAAACCGCTGATTATCATGTCACCCAAGAGTACACTGCGCCATCCGCTTGCAGTTTCGACATTGAATGATCTGGCAGATGGCAGATTTCAGCTGGTGATACCGGAAGTTGACAAAATGGATAACAAAAAAGTTAAAACCATTATCTTCTGTACCGGTAAAATCTATTATGATTTGCTGGAACAAAGACGCGAGCAAAAACTTACTGATGCAGCAATTATCCGTATCGAACAGTTATATCCATTCCCGGAAAAAGCTTGCAAAGAAATATTTGCTTCATATCCTTCGGCAACTGACATTGTATGGTGTCAGGAAGAACCGGAAAATCAGGGCGCATGGCCAAGTATCATGCCTTATTTATCCAGCTTGCTGGGGAAAGGCCAGGTGATGCGTTACTCAGGTAGAAAAGCAGCTGCAGCTCCCGCAGTTGGTTATCACGCGGTACATGAAAAAGAACAGAAAGAAGTAGTGGCTCAGGCATTAACAAGATAAAGGAAACAGCAATGGCTATTGAAGTTAAAGTTCCTCTTTTACCAGAATCCGTTTCGGATGCAACTGTATCAACCTGGCATAAAAAAGCTGGCGATACCGTCAAGCGTGATGAAAATATTGTGGATCTGGAAACAGACAAAGTCATGCTGGAAGTGCCGGCACCGGCAGACGGCGTGATTAAAGAAATTATCAAACAGACAGGCAGCACAGTATCAGCGAATGATGTGATCGCGGTGATTGAAGCTGCAGCTGCAGGTGCGCAGCCTGCTGCACCAAAAGCAGAAAAAGCCACAGCGGTTCCTGCACAAACTCAAGCTCCTGCTGCTTCCTCCCCCTCTGCATCAGCACAAACTGCCGGACCTTCTGCTAGAAGAGCAGCAGCGGAAATGAATGTTGATGTTGCGCAAGTTGAGGGTACCGGCAAGGGTGGCAGAGTCACACGTGAAAACGTGGTGAATGCAGCCAGCGGTCAAACAGCTCCGGTAAAAACTGCTCCAGCAATGCCGCAATTCAGTGCGGGTGAGAGAACAGAGCAGCGCGTACCAATGACACGTATTCGTGCTAAAATTGCTGAACGTCTGCTAGAAGTAACACAAAATACTGCAATGTTGACGACATTCAATGAAATCAACATGGCGCCAGTGATGGAAATTCGCAAAAAATACCGCGAACAATTTGAAAAGAAATATAATGTACGTCTTGGATTTATGTCATTCTTCGTGCGTGCATGCGTTGAAGCATTGAAACGTTCACCAATCGTAAATGCGTCTATTGACGGCAATGATATTGTTTATCACGGTTACTATGATGTTGGTGTAGCAGTATCAACAGACCGTGGATTGGTTGTGCCGGTAATTCGCAATGCCGATCAACTCAGCATGGCGCAGATTGAATCAAGCATTGCAGAATCGGCTGAAAAAGCACGCAATGGTAAATTATCACTTGAAGATATGTCTGGCGGCACCTTTACGATTACAAATGGTGGTGTATTCGGTTCATTAATGGCAACACCATTGTTGAATTCCCCTCAGTGCGCGATATTGGGCATGCATAAAATTCAGGAACGTCCAGTTGTTGAAAATGGACAGATTGTCATAAGACCAATGATGTATGTGGCATTGTCATATGACCACCGTTTAATTGACGGCAAGGAATCCGTAACATTTCTGGTGGCAGTTAAAGAGTTACTTGAAGATCCAACACGTTTATTATTAGAGGTATAAAAAGAAATGAATTTACATGAATATCAAGCCAAGAAATTATGCTCAGAATACGGCTTGCCGGTTTCAAAAGGAGAAGTGGCAGCAAGTGTAGAAGAAGTAATGACAATCGCTGGACGTATGACAACACCGCGTTATGTTGTAAAAGCACAGGTACATGCAGGCGGCCGTGGTAAGGCTGGCGGGGTAAAGCTTGTCTCTACAAAGCAAGAAGCAGCTGAAGTGGCACGTTCATTACTGCATACAAACCTTGTTACCTATCAAACGACTGCTGCTGGTCAGCCTGTAAATAAAATTTTAGTAGAAGAGCCGTGTGATATTGAGCGTGAATTATATCTTGGTGCGGTGATAGATCGTTCCAAGCAGCGCATAGTATTTATGGCTTCGACCGAAGGCGGCGTGGAAATTGAAAAAGTTGCCGAAAAAAATCCGGAAAAAATTCTGACGATTATAGTTGATCCTATGGTTGGTGTGATGCCGTATCAGGGACGTGATCTAGCATTTGCTTTGGGTTTGAATGATAGTCAAGTCAAGCAATTTACTAATATGCTGGTAAATTTCGGCAAGATGTTTATTGAATGTGATTTAAGTATGCTTGAAATCAATCCATTGGTTGTCACCAAACAAGGTGATTTACTGTGTCTGGATGCGAAAATCAATATCGATGACAATGCGCTTTACCGCCAGCCAAAACTACGCGAAATGCGTGATGCATCGCAGGAAGATGAGCGTGAAAACCGTGCGCGTGAATGGGATTTGAATTATATAGCTTTAGATGGTGATGTTGGCTGCATGGTTAACGGTGCAGGTCTTGCCATGGCAACCATGGACATGATCAAGCTGCAAGGCGGCAACCCGGCAAACTTTCTGGATGTCGGCGGCGGCGCAACAAAAGAACGCGTAACTGAAGCATTCAAAATTATTCTTTCCGATAAAAATGTGAAAGCAATTCTCATTAATATTTTCGGCGGTATTGTGCGCTGCGATTTAATTGCAGAAGGCATTATTGCTGCGGTTGCTGAAGTCGGTACAACATTACCTGTCGTTGTTCGTCTTGAAGGTAACAATGCGGAATTAGGCTCGAATATTTTAAGAGACAGTGGTTTGAATATTATTGCTTCCAACAGTTTTACAGATGCAGCGAAGAAAGTAGTTGAAGCTGCTGCAAAAGCGAAGGTGTAATCCTATGAGTATCTTAGTAAATAAAAACACAAAAGTAATTTGTCAGGGATTTACCGGCAAACAGGGAACATTTCATTCAGAACAGGCAATTGCATATGGAACCAAAATGGTTGGCGGTGTCACTCCTGGTAAAGGCGGACAAACCCATCTTGAATTGCCAGTCTTTAATACGGTGAGCGATGCATACCGTGAAACTGGTGCTGATGCTTCCGTGATTTATGTACCGGCTCCGTTTTGTAAAGACTCTATTCTTGAAGCTGTAGATGCAGGCATCAAACTCATCGTCTGTATTACAGAAGGTATACCTGTACTTGATATGCTGGAAGTAAAAGCGTGCCTGGATCAGCATCCTGATGTACGCATGATTGGTCCAAACTGCCCGGGTATTATTACACCGGGTGAATGCAAAATTGGTATTATGCCTGGCTATATCCATAAGCCGGGTGTAGTTGGTATTGTTTCCCGCTCTGGTACGCTGACGTACGAAGCTGTTAAGCAGACATCCGATCTGGCTTTAGGTCAAACGACTTGCGTCGGTATTGGCGGTGACCCTATTCCGGGCACCAATTTTATTGATGTACTGCGCTTATTCCAGGAAGATCCAAAGACAAAATTAATTGTCATGGTTGGAGAAATTGGCGGCAGTGCAGAAGAAGAGGCTGCTGAATTCATCAAAAGTAATGTCACCAAACCAGTTGTTGCCTATATTGCTGGTGTGACTGCTCCAGCAGGCAAACGTATGGGGCATGCCGGTGCGATTATCGCTGGCGGTAAAGGTACGGCTGCAGAAAAATTTAAAGCATTAGAAGCTGCCGGAGTACACACAGTGCGCTCACCAGCTGAAATGGGTGCCATGGCTGCAAAAATATTAGAAAAGGTTTCTACATAATCATGCTCGATCCAAAATTAGTACGTAACTCGATAGACACAGTAGCCGCGCAATTAAAAAAGCGCGGTTTTGTTGTCGATGTAGCAAAATATAATGAACTGGAAGAACGCCGCAAAAATTTGCAAATCAAAATGCAGGATTTGCAAAATGAACGTAATGTGCGCTCAAAAGAAGTTGGCATGGCGAAAGCATCAGGAAAAAATGTTGATGATGTTCTGGCAAGTCTGAAAGAATTAAGCGATTCATTAAAAGTTGTCGAAGATGAATGTAATGTTGCTCAATCTGAGATTGATACATTTCTTTCTTATTTTCCGAATATTGTGAATGATTCCGTTCCTGAAGGTAAAAGTGAAAAAGATAATGTCGTTGTGCGCACCTGGGGTGAGCCAAAGAAATTTACCTTCAAGCCCAAAGATCATGTTGAGCTGGGTGCTGCCGAAGGTCGTATTGATTTCGAAACGGCGGCAAAATTATCTGGTTCCAGATTTGTGGTTCTCCGTGGACCGATGGCGCGATTGTCGCGTGCGCTCGCACAATTCATGCTTGATTTGCATACGACTGAACACGGATATCAGGAAATTTCAGTTCCATATATTGTCAGTGAAGAATGTCTTTATGGAACAGGTCAGCTGCCCAAGTTTCGTGAAGATGCTTTTTCATTGAAATGTCAGGGTGATCATGACAGCTTTCTGATTTCAACGTCAGAAATTCCCGTTACCAATACGGTTCGTGATTCAATCGTTAATGCCAGTGACTTGCCTGTCAAGTATGCCTGTTACAGTGCCTGCTTCCGCAGTGAAGCCGGGTCATACGGAAAAGATATCCGTGGTATGCTGCGCCTGCATCAGTTTGAAAAAGTTGAACTGGTGCATATAGTCAAACCGGAAAAATCTTATGAGGCGTTAGAAGAATTGGTCAGACACGCGGAAACTGTATTACAAAAACTCGAACTACCTTATCGCGTTGTAACTTTATGTACAGCAGATATTGGCTTCGGCGCCGCCAAGACTTATGATCTTGAAGTATGGCTGCCAGGGCAAGATGCCTACCGTGAGATTTCATCATGCAGTAATATGGAAGCGTTTCAGGCACGACGTATGAAATCACGCTACCGCGACGAATCAGGCAAAATTGATCTGGTGCATACGCTGAATGGATCAGGCCTTGCGATCGGCCGTACTTTAATAGCAGTTGTAGAAAATTATCAGGATGAGTTGGGTCGTATACATATTCCAAAAGCACTGCAATCATATATGGGTGGCTTGGAAGTTATTGAGTAATTGAAGCCCGGGCGTAGGTTGGGTTAGCGCGTTTTTCGCGCGTAACCCAACAACAAACGCGATGTTCGCGTAATCCGGGAACAACATTGGAGAAAAATTCGTGCGCATCATTAGTTATTTCTTCCTCCTGGCAATTGTCATTTTCGGTATGATTTTCGCGATACTGAATTCTGAATCTGTCACCGTCAATTATTACTTTAACCAGAGTACGCTGCCTTTATCTCTGTTACTGGTGATTGTATTTGCTCTCGGGTGTCTAATTGGGATGGTGGTTGGGTTCTGGCTGCTATTGAAAGCAAAAGTACAGAATTATCGTATGCGGCAAAAACTTTCAGTCGCCGAAAAGGAAATTGAAAATCTGCGCGCCATACCTCTTCAGGATCCTGCCTAATGGTTGTTATCTGGGTGATGTTAGCTCTGACCGCACTTGCCGGCGCCTGGTATGCCGGTTTTCGTATGCGGCCGGAAGATGATTCACCGCGTAAACTGGACTTTCACCGCGATTATCTTGTCGGTCTTAACTTTTTATTGAATGAAGAAACAGATAAAGCAGTAGATGTATTTATCAAAATGCTGGAAGTTGACAGTGATACGGTTGAAACACATCTTGCTGTTGGCAAATTATTCCGTAAACGCGGAGAAGTAGACAGGGCTATCCGTATACATCAAAATCTCATTGCTCGCCCGCAGCTGGAAAAAATTTATCGTGAACAATCATTGTTTGAATTGGGACAGGATTATCTCAGCGCCGGAATGATTGACCGTGCTGAAAAATATTTTCTCGAATTAGTGAATGAAAAAGATTATGCGTCTGATGCACTTGAAACATTAATTGAGATTTATCAGCAAGGGAAAGACTGGCCGCGTGCGATAGATATGGCGCAGCAATATCAATCTGTAACAAAAAAGTCACTTGGTCCTGAGATCGCGCATTTTTATTGTGAGTTGGCAGAAATTGCGATCAACAAGAAAATGTATCGTGAAGCCAGCGGTTATCTTGATAAAGCTGCATACGAAGATTCACGCTGCGCACGCGCGAGTCTGCTGCATGCGAAAGTATTAATGGCTGAAGGTGATAATAAAACTGCGCTGCGTTACCTTAAAAATGTGAAAGATCAAAATCCAGATTATCTGGCTGAATCAATTGAAATGATTGCAACTTGTTATGAGCGCCTGCATTGTGAAGATCAGCTCATTACCTACTTTAAAAACTTGATTGATGAATATCCCCGTGTCCCAGTGGTGCTGATACTTGCAGAGCGTATTCGCAAATGGAAGGGTGATAAGACTGCAGCTGGGTTTGTTGCAGACTATGTTAGACGTTATCCATCCCTCAAGGGCATAGCATTATTCATCAATATTTATATCTCAAACGCGGAAGGTCGCGCTAAAGAAGATATGCATATTTTACAAAATCTTATGAAGAAAATCCTTGCCAATAAGCCCGAATATAAATGTAATTCATGCGGCTTCCCCGGTAAAACTCTGCACTGGCAGTGCCCAGGATGCAGGGAATGGAGTACAATGGTGCCAATTTATAACCTGGAAGACGGGTTGGCATAAGAATATCGTCATCCCCGCGTAAGCGGGGATCTCCTAATGTTACCGTACAAATGAACGAAGGGGATTCCCGCTTTCGCGGGAATGACATTAGGCATACAAGGGGGGGGGTTCCCGCTTTCGCGGGAATGACGATCAATTGAAAATCTCTGTCGCACCAATGATGGATTGCACCGACCGGCATGACCGCTATTTCCTGCGCTTGATTGCGCCGGACGTGCTGTTGTATACGGAAATGATTACAGCTGCGGCTATCATGCATGGAGACAAGAATTATCTTCTTGGTTATGACAATGCTGAGCATCCCGTTGCATTACAGTTAGGCGGCAGTGATCCGCGTATGCTGGCGGAAAGTGCGGCGATAGGCGAAGACTTTGGCTACGATGAAATTAATTTAAATTGCGGTTGTCCGAGTCCGCGCGTAAGTTCAGGCAGGTTTGGTGCATGTCTGATGTATGAACCCGAGCTGGTTGCTGAATGTGTTGCGGCAATGCGCGATAAAGTAAATATTCCTGTGACAGTGAAATGCCGGATTGGTGTGGATGATCAAGATAGTTATGATCATTTATGCTGTTTTATTTCCACTGTTGCGACTGCTGGTTGTGATACATTCATCGTTCATGCACGCAAGGCGTGGCTTAAAGGGTTAAGCCCAAAACAAAACCGTCAAATTCCACCGTTGCGCTATGATGTTGTCAGGCAAATCAAGCAGGATTTTCCTCATCTCAAAATTATGCTGAATGGCGGCATTACCAGCGTGTCAGAAATAAAAAATCATTTGCAGTGGGCAGACGGGGTGATGATAGGTCGCGCAGCATATTCAAATCCATATCTGTTAGCGGAGATTCAGCGTGATATTTTTACGGCAAGCAGCATTCCATCTCGCAGACAAATCATCGATCAATTTATTCCTTATGTAGAGCGACAGTTAATTTCCGGTGTCAGGCTAACTTCTATCACTCGTCACATTCTCGGATTGTTTCAAAATATGCCCGGCGCAGCCTCATGGCGGCGATATTTAAGTCAAAATGCGTATAAAAAAAATGCTGACGTTAATGTAATAAGAGAGGCATTGTCATCTGTCGATTAGGGTGAGATAGTATCAAATTAATTTGAATCGACAGATTTACAGGACGTAAAATATGTATACTCGTATCAATTCGCAACCTAAATTATCTTCCGATTTCTCACTTATCTATAATGCAGCCAGTGAAGATAATGCGGCTGCGCTTGACGGACTTATCAATGGCGGCATTAATATTGATGTACGCGACAATACCGGGTTGTTTACACCAACTGCACGACTTGCTGCTGAGGGAAATCACGAAGCAGTGGAATTGTTACTCTCACGTCAAGCCAGTAAAGATTTTGCAGCCATGGGCTATGCCAGGGCTGGCAATGTCAATGCTGCTGAAAAATTGCGAAAAGAGTACGGTATTAATATTAAATATCTCGCTGTGGGCGCAGCTATGGCGGAATCATCATCATATGCCAACCAGTTACGCCTGAAATTTGATCTTAACGCAGAGTGGCTGATTTTTGGGGCAGCTTATGCCGGTCGCATGACTTATTTAATCTCATTATTATCGGAGTTTAAGGCCAGGGATAAACAGAATGGCGCTAAATCTGCTGTGCAGCGCAAGATACAGGAACAAGCTTTATGTGCAAGGATGAAGGGGCTGGTATTGGGCGGCCATTGTGCGGAAGCCAGAGTCTATCTCGAACAGGTAAAAAATACCAAATCAGATCTTTTGCTGCGTGTAGCCATTAAAGCTGCCGCGCGCTGTGGAAACGAGGAATTTCTTGAAAGCGTGATCGTTAGTAAAGGTAACGATCCTGATTTGCTGCGATATTATTATCAGCTTGCTGCAAAAAGTGCAGCGAAAGGTGGGCACATATTATTTTCACGAGAACTGTTATTGCGTACTGACGAAGCTTACAGAAATAATCACGTACCGCAGGTGAAATTAAAAACTGATGCTGTAATTGATGTTGTTAAGGCTGCTATTATTTATGGCCACTACAATGATGTCCGTCGTTATTTTGCAGACATAATTCAGATTGATAAAACCTGCTTTCTCAAGCCGCGCATATCAATCAGTGCGTATGTAAAAAGCTACAATGACCTTGCCATTCTTGCCGCTGGGAGAGGTGATTTAAAGTTGTTGGAAAATATTTATTTGCGGCATAAAATTCCACTGCATAATGTTGTGATGGCAATGGATAGCAGCGGTTTATTACATAATCAGAAATTATTAACATATGCTTTGTCATTTATAAAAGATCAAAAATTTCTTGATGCATTAACTCACGCTGCAATTGAGATTGCATCAGATCCAGTTGCGTTATCATCGCTGCGTTCACAAACACAAGGCTGGACATCACGATTTGAAAACCAGTGTTTCGCTGTATTCAAGGAATCTCAGCGTAGTGCATCTAAGATTCATCAGTTGATGCATAAATATGCTTTTAACTATGATCAGGCGGAAGCATTCCTTGCATCAAATGAGTTGCGAACATTGCTTTCATTGACGGCGTTTAATGTTAATGCAAATGCTATTGCTGTCTACGTCAATTCCACACTTGCGGATGCTGTATTAATGCCAGTGGATGATCTCTGTGACTTGATTGAAAAGTATAAACTCAGAATTGCAAAATCATATGTAGAATCAGAATTGTCGAAATATATTAACCGTAATTATTATTCATTCTATCAGCATTGTGACCGTGCCCAGAGTCTCATCTCAGCCGCTCAGGAAGCCTCATCACGCGGGGGATTATTATCATTGCTTAATTATCAACATAAGTTATTTAATGGTGATATAATTCCCGCCAAGAATAGCTCACAGCCCAAGCATGAGCAGGCTCCAAAAAATAATGGCGCGGACGATGATTTCGTAATAACCGTCACGAGCCTGGAAGATAACTTTAGATTAATCAGATAATTACGAGATATAAATGATTAAAATCACCTTGCAATACGCTGCAGGCGGTAGAGAACAGCCTGTAAATAGACCATTCAAATCACTGGATGAGGCCAGAGCATTCATAATGGAAAGCCTGCAAAATAATGCTGGAGTGCAGTCAACATACCGTATCTATGATTTTGATGATTTACTTGAGACGCATGACAGCAATTCTGTTAAAAATCTGCAGACTACTTCTGATGATTCTGGTGCTGGACAGGGTCAGAAAAGCGGAGCGACATTTAGACCCAGCCCGTTGCAAATGGCACCAAAACCAAAAGGAATTCCATCAAATCACTGGGTTGATCCTGATGAAGATAAGGATAAGCAATGATAATTACAATTCCCGATATCATCGGCATGTCGGGTGTCACGTTAGTGTTATCCGCTTATGGGCTCTTGAATCTTAATAAAATGTCATCTGATTCGTATGTCTATCAGCTCATGAATTTGATTGGTTCAATATTGCTGTTGATATCATTATGCTTCAACTTTAATTTGTCATCCGTGATGATTGAAGTGGTGTGGATTACTTTTAGTGTCATTGGAATCATTCGTGTTTTCCGTTCGCGTCAGCTGAGAGCGGAGTATAAAGATACGAATATCGTTGAATTCAGTGCAGCGGCATCAAAGTAATATATTTTAAATTACAAAAAGACTCACTATTTAGGGTGAAAATATTCCTGACATGGTTGCAGACCATTCCCACTTTTGATGCCGTGCAACCTTTTGGATGGAGGTATTTATCATGCTTAGAAACACAGTGACGGTTGAAAAAACGATAGTAGCAGAAGGTAATAGCGATATTCCACGGGCGCACGAAGAACTTGCGCAATTTCGTGAAGAAGCAGCAAAAGAAAGGAAATTTGTTCCCGGGTTACGCGCAAAAGGCGCGCTAACCCAGGCTACATTACGTTATTCATCCCAGCTCAACGCACCGCCAGTCTGATATTCAATCACGCGTGTTTCAAAAAAGTTTTTCTCTTTTTTGAGATCCATGATTTCACTCATCCATGGGAATGGGTTAGCTGCACCTGGATATTGTTGCGTTAAACCAATTTGCGCGCAGCGGCGGTTAGCAATAAATTGCAGATATTCGCGAAACATTTCTGCATTTAATCCAAGAATGCCGCGCGGCATGGTGTCGATGGCGTATTGATATTCCATCTCAACGCCTTCGCGTATCATGTCGATAGCTTCCTGCTTGAATTCTTCCGTCCATAAATGCGGATTTTCAATCTTGATCTGGTTGATGACGTCAATACCAAAATTAAGATGCATGGATTCATCGCGCAAAATGTATTGAAATTGTTCTGCAGTGCCTGTCATTTTATTGCGGCGTCCCATCGATAAAACTTGCGTGAAGCCCACATAAAAGAAGATGCCTTCAAACACAACATAGAATGCAATCAAGTCACGCAGTAAGCGCTGGTCATTCTCAACCGTTCCAGTATGGAAATTGGGATCGCCAAGACTTTGTGTGTACTTGAGTGACCAGGCTGCTTTTGTGGCGACAGATGGAACTTCGCGGTACATGTTAAACACTTCCGCTTCATCCATGCCGAGACTTTCAATGACATATTGATAGGCGTGAGTGTGCAGCGCTTCTTCGAAAGCCTGACGCAGCAGATATTGGCGGCATTCGGGATTCGTGATGTGGCGGTAAACTGCTAGCACCAGATTATTTGCAACCAGTGAGTCTGCAGTTGAGAAAAAGCCGAGATTACGTTTAATAATCAGTCGTTCGTCTTCTGTCAGGCCTTCTGGATCTTTCCAGAGCGCCACGTCTGCCGACATATTAATTTCATTTGGCATCCAGTGATTGGCGCAGGCATCCAGGTATTTCTGCCATGCCCATTTGTATTTAAATGGTACTAATTGGTTGAGATCGGCGCGGCAATTGATGATGCGCTTGTCATCCACTTGAATGCGCGCTGCACCCATCTCCAGCTTTTCCAGACCGGTAATGCCACCAAATTCTACTGCTGCAGTCATGTCGTTTTTCTCCTTTAGGCTCTCTGCAATTACTGACAAGCTTCACATGTTGGATCGGTAATCAGGCACGCTTTCGGTTCGGAAGGTGCGGGATTAACGGCCACTGCATTTAATGCGCGGTCATCGATTGTCGCTTTTTCCGTGTTGGTGGCGCCCATGCTTCTCAGGTAATAAGTTGTTTTTAAACCGCGTATCCAACCATGGCGGTATAGCTGATCTAGCTTTTTGCCAGAAGGCTGCGCCATGTAAAGATTGAGTGATTGAGATTGATCAATCCATTTCTGACGGCGTGCACCTGCATCCACCAGCCAGACGGGGTCAACCTCAAACGCGGTTGCATAAATTTGTTTAAGAGTTTCTGGCATGCGGCTGATTTTACTCACACTACCGTTATAGTATTTTAAATCATTTACCATCACTTCATCCCATAAGCCGACTGCTTTCAAGTCAGCAACCAGGTAAGGGTTGATAACAGTAAATTCACCAGAAAGGTTAGATTTCACGAACAGGTTCTGGTATGTCGGTTCAATGGATTGTGACACGCCGCAGATGTTGGAAATGGTTGCAGTTGGTGCAATTGCCATGACATTAGAGTTGCGCATACCAACTTTCTTGACGCGTTCGCGCAATTTATTCCAATCCAGTGTTTGCGACTTGTCTTGCTCCAGATAACCATTTCGGTTTTGTTCCAGAATCGCAATGGAATCGATAGGTAATATACCTTTGCTCCACAATGAACCTTCATAAGTGGAGTAGGTGCCGCGTTCTTCTGCAAGATCAGCAGATGCTTCAATTGCAAAGTAACTGATTAATTCCATGGAACGGTCTGCGAATTCAACAGCTTCTTTCGAAGCATAAGGTATGCGCAGCTTATATAATGCATCCTGAAATCCCATCAGGCCCATGCCGACTGGACGGTGCTTGAGGTTAGAGTTGCGTGCCTGTGGTACGGAGTAATAGTTAATATCGATCACATTATCCAGCATGCGCAGAGCGGTTTTGATTGTTTTGCGCAGCATTTCCTGATCGAGACCTTTATCAGTCATGTGTGCGATCAGATTGATACTGCCGAGGTTGCACACTGCAATTTCATCGCGTGATGTATTGAGTGTGATCTCGGTGCAAAGGTTGGAGCTATGTACAACACCAACATGCTGCTGCGGTGAACGCAGATTGCAGGGATCTTTGAATGTGATCCATGGATGTCCGGTTTCAAATAACATGGTGAGCATTTTGCGCCACAATGAAACTGCAGGCATTGTCTTGGCATTTTTGATTTCACCTGCGGCTGCTTTGGCTTCATATGCGGTGTATGCTTTTTCAAATTCCTTACCGAATTTGTCATGTAGATCTGGAACATCATTTGGTGAAAACAGAGTCCAGTCTTTGTTTTCGGCAATACGCTGCATGAATAAATCCGGCACCCAGTTGGCGGTATTCATGTCGTGAGTGCGGCGGCGTTCGTCACCAGTGTTTTTACGCAGGTCGAGAAATTCTTCAATATCTTTGTGCCATGTTTCAAGGTAAGCACAAACAGCACCCTTACGTTTACCGCCCTGATTAACTGCCACAGCTGTTGCATTAGCTACATTCAGGAAAGGTACCACGCCTTGTGATTTACCATTTGTGCCTTTGATGCGTGCACCCATAGCGCGTACATTGGTCCAGTCATTGCCGAGACCGCCGGCATATTTGGATAACAATGCATTGTCTTTAATTGCACCGTAAATACCATCAAGGTCATCGGGTACGGTTGTCAGATAGCAGCTTGATAATTGTGGACGCAGCGTCCCGGAGTTAAAGAGTGTCGGCGTCGAACTCATGAAGTCAAATGATGACAACAGATTGTAAAATTCAATTGCGCGTGCTTCCTTGTCTTTTTCTTCGATAGCAAGACCCATGGCGACGCGCATGAAGAATGCCTGCGGCAATTCAAAACGTGTACCGTCATAATGTATGAAATATCGGTCGTAAAGCGTCTGCAGTCCGAGATAAGTGAATTGCAGATCGCGTTCCGGCTTCATTGCATCCGAAATCTTTTTAACATCAAATTCTGACAACAGGCGCGGATCAAGCAGCTCGTGTTTAATGCCGCGTTCCAGATATGCTTTCATGTAATTGCGATACACTTTGCTGGAATCGGCAATGTCGTCCTGCAAACCTAAAAAGGTTAATGCTTCCTGACGTAAATCGTCTGACAGGAGACGCGCGGCAACATAAGTGTAATTCGGTTCTTTTTCAATGAGTATGCGTGCGGACATTACCAGAACTTTGTTAACTTCACGTACGGGCACCTTGTCAAACAGATTGCGGCGTGCATCTTCAATGATGATGTCAGCTGATACATCATCCAGATTGCTGCACGCGAATTCGACTTGTTTGCGCAGCGTGGTCATATCCAGCGGTGCAACAGTACCGTCTGCGAGCGTGACGTGTAGTACGGCGGCATCTTTGCTGCTGACGGTTTCTTTTTCCTTTTGTGCCTGTTCACGGGCGCGTCGGCGTTCTTCACGATATAACACATAGGATTTTGCGACCTTGTATTCTCCTGCCCGCATCAGCTCGAGTTCTACCTGATCCTGAATTTCTTCTATGTTGATTGTGCCGCCTGCGTGCAGGCGTCTTTCAAAAGTATCTACGATTTTTTTCGTCATCAGTGACACTTTTTCATGGATACGGCTTGATCCTGCCGCCGTATCCCCCTCGACTGCCAGAAAGGCCTTCGTCATGGCAACGGCGATCTTGTTGGCGTCGAAAGGGGTTACAGTGCCATTACGGCGGATAACTTTGATTAAACCGGGCGCTGTTTGTGCGATATCGAAATGCGGGGTATAGGCAACTGACGATGAAGTATGAATTGGGGTGTCCATGTTAGTGTTTCTCCACGGTGTAAATTTATCAAATACTTAATTCGGTGTTTGGCAGACTTGTGGTCGTTGATCCTGAAAACCACAATATGTAGTTGTTTTTCTGCTTCAAGATACCAAGATAATGTATCTCGATTACGAGCGCAAGTGAAGAATAAGAGAGGCGCCGTGTGAGATATTGACTACACCAGAGGGAAAATTTTCTAAATCCAGGTCGCGCGGAAAGACGGGTGTCCAGATAGAGCACATAAGTACTATCTGGCAATTTTTCAATTAATTACCCCATATTCATTTGACATACCGGCATCACGCCCATAAAATGCCCGCATCATGGAAAAATTGATACCAGAATATGTTGATCCCTTCCGCCTGGCGGAACAGAACCTGTGTCTTGACGGGTTGGTAAAACTTGTTGATATGCAACGACTTAGAAGCAGTTTATTGAATCCTGGCGATAATGATACTGTAACTGTCAGCCTGCAGTTTGGGATGGATGAGCAAAAGCTGCCATACATTAATGGTCATTTGCAGGCTAACCTGGGATTGCAATGCCAGCGTTGTCTAGAGCGGATGAATTATGAAATAATATCCGACTTTGCCTTGGGTATTGTGAAATCATACGAAGAGGAAAAGGCACTGCCCGAACAGTATGAGCCGGCAATGGTTCAGGACGGCCAATTGGCGCTCCGTGAATTGATTGAAGACGAACTGATTCTGAATTTGCCTATTATCCCGCGCCATGAGCCGGAAGTTTGCAAGGTGAAGCTGCCGCAAGCGGATGCTGGATGGAAGCAGGATGAAAGTGAAAGTCCGTTTAAGGTCTTGCAATCGCTGAAGCATAAAGAGAAATAATGTAGCCCGGGTTAGCGCGTCTTTTGCGCGTAACCCGGGGAAAGATGTACCAAGAAACGTAAAACATGTAGCCCGGGTTAGCGCGCTTTTTGCGCGTAACCCGGGAACATTATTGTAGTGATGAGGAGTTTTGAAGATGGCAGTACAAAAAAGTAGAGTAACACGTTCCAGACGCGGCATGCGCCGTTCGCACGATGGTTTAACCAAACCAACTTTATCCATTGACGCGGCAACGGGTGAAACACACCGTCGTCACCATGTCAGCCCGGATGGTTATTACAAAGGCCGCCAGGTAATCGACAAGTCCGTCAAGGTTGAAGATACCAGCGACGAAGAGTAAATCATTTGACAGCAGTCACGATTGCGATTGATGCCATGGGGGGCGATTACGGGCCTCCCGTAACGATTCCAGCCGCTGTTGATGCACTGAGCAGATTTGCTGACCTGCGCCTCATCATGGTTGGTGATGCTGACACACTTAAAAACGAGTTGCGCCAATATCAATTTGACGCAGCTCGTTTGACTATCCAGCATGCCAGTCAGACCGTGGCAATGGATGAATTACCTTCACAGGCGTTGCGCACGAAAAAAGATTCATCCATGCGCGTTGCAATTGACCTTGTTAAAGAAGGCAGGGCAGATGCCTGTGTGAGTGCCGGTAATACCGGTGCACTTATGATGACAGCGCGATTTGTATTAAAAACATTACCGGGAATAGATCGCCCGGCAATTATTTCTGCTTTGCCGACTTACCGCACTGACAAAGTAGTACGCATTCTGGATCTTGGCGCAAATGTCGAATCCAGTGCGGAAAATCTGGTTCAATTTGCTGTGATGGGTTCTGTGCTTGCTTCAGTCGTCGGCAATATACAACAGCCAAAAGTATATTTACTGAATATTGGCGAAGAAGAAATTAAAGGTAATGAGCAGGTAAAGCAGACAGCGCAGTTACTGACAGATAATCAGATTGTAAGGTATGCCGGCTACATTGAAGGCGACAAAATGTATCAGGGCGAAGCAGATGTCATCGTCTGCGATGGTTTTATCGGTAACATTGTATTGAAAAATACAGAAGGAGTTGCTGTCCTAATTAAAACGATTATGAAAGAAGCTTTCATGCGCAGCTGGATGAACAAGCTGCTGGGCTTGATGGTCAAGCCGGTAATGAAATCATTCGCACACCGAATTGATCCTGGACATTACAATGGCGCAACATTGATTGGCCTGCAAGGAACCGTCATAAAAAGCCATGGCAGTGCAAATGCGTCGGCATTTACCAATGCAATAAAAGAAGCCATGATGGGGGCACAGTGCAACATTCCTGTGCGTATTCGTGATGAAGTAGAAAAATTGTTAAAAAATTTAAAACCAGCTGCAGATGAATAAAATAATGAAATATTCAAAAATATTGGCAACGGGTAGTTATCTTCCAGAAAAAATTCTGACGAATGCTGATATGGAAAAATTGGTAGATACAACAGATGCGTGGATTGTTGAGCGCACTGGTATCAAAGAGCGTCACATTGCCGCTGCGCATGAAAACGCAGTCACTTTCGCTGAACAGGCCGCAAGGCGTGCACTGGAAACCGCAGGATTGACACCTGCTGATATTGATTTAATCATTGTTTCTTCTACGACCCCGTCAATGATGTTCCCTGGCACAGCAGTATTGCTGCAAGAAAAATTTGGTATTTCCGGGTGTGCAGCGTTTGATTTGAATTCATCAGCTTGTGCGGGTTTCATGTATGGGCTCAGTATTGCTGATCAATATATTAAGACAGGTACAATCAAGCACGCGTTAGTAATCGGCAGTGAATTAATGTCACGTATTATTGACTGGAATGACCGCTCAACATGCGTATTGTTTGGTGATGGTGCTGGCGCAGTTGTACTTGGTCCAAGTGATGAACCTGGTATCATGTCTACTCACATACACGCTAATGGTATGCACTATGATGTTTTATACATGCCGATGAAGCATAGCCAAGGTGTAAATCCATCTCTTGATTCAATCCAGATGAATGGCAATGCATTATTTAAATTGGCGGTGAACATTCTAGGTGGTTTGTTTGATGAAACTATTGCTGCAAACAACATTAAAAAGACAGACATCGACTGGCTGATCCCGCATCAGGCTAATATCCGAATTATTCAGGCAATGGCTAAAAAACTGGATATGCCAATGGATAGAGTTGCGATTACACTCGATACACAAGGTAATACTTCCAGTGCATCCATTCCGCTTGCGCTTGATATGGCTGTTCGTGACGGCCGTGTCAAACGCGGAGACTTGCTCATGATGGAAGGTTTCGGCGGCGGTTTGGCCTGGGGCTCAGCGCTAGTGCGCTACTAATAAATTCTGGTATCACTTCATGAACAATCATCAATTCGCATTTGTATTTCCCGGACAAGGTTCACAAAGTGTAGGCATGCTTGCAGATGCGGCTGCGCGCTTTCCGCAAATCAGCGCTGTATTTTCTGAAGCATCAGATGCATTAGGATATGATTTGCAGCAGCTCGCTTTTCACGGCCCGGCAGAAGATTTAAATCAGACGGTTCATACACAGCCGGCATTACTCGCGGCATCTTACGCTGTCTGGCAAATTCTTTCCGAACAAAAATCATTGCAGCCAGCGGTGCTGGCTGGTCACAGTCTCGGCGAATACACAGCGCTTGTGTGTGCTAATGCTTTAAATTTCCGTGAAGCAGTCAAGCTCGTTGCTGCGCGCGGACAGTTTATGCAAGATGCTGTTTCTGCAGGCGCAGGTGCCATGGCAGCGATTATCGGTATGGATGATGCTGCTGTTACAGCATTATGTAACGATGTGCGCGGTGAAAATGAAGTATTATCGCCGGCGAATTACAACAGCATTGGGCAAATCGTTATTGCAGGTCATGCAGATGCTGTCAATCGTGCGGTGGCACTCGCTAAAGAGCGTGGTGCAAGAATGGCTGTGTTGATTCCGGTAAGCGTGCCGTCACATTGTGAATTAATGCGTCCGGCAGCAGAGCGTCTTGCAGACATGCTAAGATCAATTGACATCAGGCATCCGGTTATTCCTGTTATTTGTAATGCTGATGTGAAAATTTATGAAAATGCTGATGAAATCCGCGCCGGGTTAACAAGACAATTATATATGCCGGTACGCTGGGTGGAGACCATCCAGTCATTCATCAAAATGAATGTGAATAATATTATTGAATGCGGACCAGGAAAAGTTTTGACTGGTTTAAACAAGAGAATTGATAAATCACTGCAATTACAATCTGCAAGTGATCTTGCAAATATTGAAAGCATTTTAAATTCCGCGAATGAGAGGAATGCAACATGACACACTCGGGTTTGCTGCATAATAAAATTGTACTGATAACAGGTGCAAGCCGCGGCATTGGACAAGGCATTGCTTTATGTATGGGACGCGCAGGCGCTGTTGTGATCGGTACCGCAACTTCACAGGAAGGTGCGAACCGGATTACCGAATTACTCAAAAATGAAAATATCAAAGGCTGCGGAATGGTATTAAACGTTACCGCTCAAGAATCAATTGATGCGTTGATTATTGCAGTGCGTGAGCAATTTGGCCCGATTAATATTCTGGTGAATAATGCAGCCATCACCAAAGATAATATATTTTTACGAATGAAGGATGATGAATGGTTTCAGGTGATGGATACAAATCTGAATTCTATTTATCGTCTATCAAAAGCATGTCTTCGCGACATGTTAAAAGCTCGCTGGGGCAGAATCATAACAATCGGTTCCGTAGTCGGTTCAACCGGCAATCCGGGGCAGGTTAATTATGCCGCTGCAAAGGCAGGGGTCATCGGCTTTAGCAAGTCGCTGGCGCTTGAAGTAGGGTCACGGGATATCACGGTTAATACCGTGGCGCCGGGCTTTATCGAAACGGATATGACCAGGGCTTTAACGGACGAACAGCGTGAAACAATCTTCCAGCGTATACCCATGCAAAAGCTTGGAACCGTGGAAGATATTGGATCTGCTGTTATTTTTCTGGCATCGGATGGCGCCGGCTATGTGACTGGTCAAACATTGCACATAAATGGCGGTATGTACATGAACTAAAAAGATGCAGGCTGGTCTTGCAACTTGTTCGATTTTGAATAAACTAGCACGAACCTATTTTATTGTTTCTATTAGAGAGGATATAAGAACCATGACGACCAAACCAAATGAAATCGAAGCTCGCGTAAAAAAAATCGTCGTCGAGCAGTTAGGCGTTAAAGAAGATGAAATTACAGCAGACGCTTCTTTCGTTGATGATCTTGGCGCAGACTCACTTGATACAGTTGAATTAGTGATGGCGCTCGAAGAAGAATTTGAAACTGAAATTCCAGATGAAGACGCAGAAAAAATTATCACAATCAAAGATGCAGTATCATACATCGTGAATCGTATGGGTAAAGAAGCAAAAGCATAACTTTTGCCGGGTATTTCTGTATATGAATGATATGAGGGTGTTTGCGTGAGTAAACGTCGTGTTGTCGTCACCGGTATGGGGATGGTGACTCCACTCGGAAATGATGTGGGGTCTACATGGCAGTCTATCCTTGCGGGCCGCAGTGGAATCGGATTGATCGAACATTTTGATGCATCAGATCTCACTGTACGTATTTGTGGTTTCGTTAGAAATTTCGATGCTGCCAAATACATGCCCGAAAAAGAAATTCGTAGACGAGATTATTTCATTCAATATGGAATGGCAGCAGCAGTGCAGGCGATTGAAGATTCAGGACTGCAGGTCACAGAAGCCAATGCGCATCGTATTGGTCTTGCGATTGGTTCTGGAATCGGCGGATTGCCCAGCATTGAAAAAAATCATGAAGTACTGCTGGAATCTGGTCCGCGTCGGTTGTCACCGTTTTTCATACCTAGCGCGTTGATCAACATGATTGCCGGACATCTGTCGATTCAATACGGCATGAAAGGTCCTAATATCGCACTTGTTTCAGCCTGTACCACGGGAACACATAATATCGGCGTTGCTGCACGCACTATTGCGTATGGTGATGCTGATGTCATGGTAGCAGGTGCTGCGGAAATGGCATCAACCAAGCTGGGTATCGGTGGTTTTGCTGCCATGCGTGCGCTGTCTACACGAAATGACGAACCGGAAAAGGCCAGCAGACCCTGGGACAAAGACCGTGACGGTTTTGTTTTGGGTGACGGTGCGGGTGTGATTGTGCTTGAAAGTTATGAACATGCAAAAGCACGTGGTGCACATATTTATGCTGAACTGGTTGGTTTTGGCATGAGTGCGGATGCGCATCACATGACAACACCTCATCCAGATGGTCTTGGCGCGGCATCATCCATGGATGCAGCATTGGCTGATGCTGGAATGAGTCCGCAAGATATTCAATATGTAAACGCACATGGTACCTCAACGCCGGCTGGTGATGAACTCGAGGTGCTGGGTATCAAGCGTACTTTTAAAGATCATGCAAACAAGCTAGCTGTAAGCTCTACAAAATCAATGACCGGACATTTACTGGGTGCTGCGGGATCGGTGGAAGCGATATTCAGTATTCTTGCTTTACGTGATCAGATTGCACCGCCGACTATCAATCTGGATAACCCAAGTGAAGGGTGCGATTTAAACTTTGTTCCACATAAAGCGCAACAGCTTAAAATTGACGCGGCTCTTTCCAACTCCTTCGGCTTCGGCGGCACGAACGGCACGTTGATATTTAAAAAATTGTAAAATATGTTCCCGGGTTACACGCAAAAAGCGCGCTAACCCGGGCTACAATTTTCCTGCCTGTGTGTTAATATTCTTCATAATCAAATACTCAACGGATGAACCCTTTGCGCATACTATCATTATTATTCAAAACACTTTTTACAGTGTTCTTTGTGCTGGCAGGGATTTTTGCCTACACACTTTATGCCCCCATACCATTACCAAAAGAAGGCACCATATTTTATGTGCGTCCAGGAATATCGCGAGAAAATCTTGTTGCTGAATTATCTCAAAATCACTTGATACGCCTGTCACCGATATTTGGCTGGTATACGCACATGCGCGGTGCAACTCCGCGTTCAGGTGAATATCAGATTCAGAAAGGTTCCAGTCCTTTAAGCATCTGGCGGCAATTCACCAGAGGAACCGGGCGATATTACCGTTCATTTACAATCATTCCGGGCTGGACGTTTAAACAAGTTAAAACTGCCATGCTGAATACCAATACCATGAAACATGTTGTGCCAGCGATGACAGATGAAAATCTGATGATGGTATTAGGTGACAGTGAACATAAACCAGAAGGTATGTTTTTGCCGGAAACTTATTATTATTCACGCGGTGATTCGGATCTCTCCATCTTGAAACGTGCGTATGATTTGATGATGACTAAATTGAATGAGGCATGGCAGACGCGTGCTGCTGATTTACCTTATCAAACACCGTATCAGGTATTAATTGCGGCGTCTCTAATTGAAAAAGAAGCGTTCTTGCCGAAAGAGCAGCCTGTCATTGGCGGAGTGTTAGTAAACAGGCTGCGCAAAGACATGTTGCTGCAATTTGATCCTACAGTGATTTACGGTATGGGTGATTCTTATCAGGGAAAAATTCATAAAACAGATTTAACAACTGATACACCATATAACACATACATTCATAAAGGTTTAACACCGACTCCAATTGCCATGCCGGGATGGACAGCAGTTGTTGCAGCTTTGCATCCAGAAGTGAATCAATATTATTACTTCGTGGCTAAAGGTGACGGCAGCCATGAATTTACTTCCAACTTAAAAGCGCATGAATCTGCTGTAAAGAATGCAGCTGAGCTGCATGCAAAACAGGCAGAAAACTCGGTATCCGCATCAGGAGATTCACATGCGGTCAGGTAAATTTATTACTTTAGAAGGCGTTGAAGGTGCAGGCAAGAGCACTATTCTTCAATTTATAAAATCTCATCTGGAGCGTATCAGCATTCAAGTTGAATTTACACGGGAACCTGGCGGTACCGTTCTAGCAGAAAAATTCAGAGATATTTTACTGCATCCTGATTCAGATGAAGTGATTGAACCGAACACTGAGTTACTATTAATGTTTGCGGGTAGAGAGCAGCATATTAAACGTCGTATTCTGCCCTGGTTAAATAGTGGGAAGTGGGTTGTGTCAGATCGTTATGTGGATGCGAGTTATGCCTATCAGGGCGGAGGTAGAAATATTGATATGAAGTTTATATCAGATCTTGATAAGCATATTGTCGGCAGTGTGTATCCCGATATAACGCTTTTGCTGGATATTGCCCCAGAGTTGGGATTTGAGCGTACAGCAAATCGAGCCAATGGCAAAGATCGTATTGAGCGTGAAAAAATTGAATTTTTCAATCGTGTGCGCCAGGTTTATTTGGAGCGTGCGAAAAATGACAGTGAACGCATCAAAATTATTGATGCATCAAAGCCACTGCATGAAGTTGAGCATCAGGTGGATTTGATTCTAAACAGCTTTCTGGAAAGAGTAAAAGCATGATATATCCCTGGCAGGAAAAGCAATGGCAGCAACTTTGGCAGTCAGTACAAGGTGGACGTTTACCACATGCATTGTTATTGTCAGGTATGGCAGGGACTGGAAAATCTGCATTTGCTATTCATGCTGCGCAGGCATTGTTATGTCAGAATGTTTCTAATGCAGGTGATGTATGTGGATCATGTCATCACTGCCGTCTGGTCATTACCCAGGCGCACCCTAATATCTATTATGTGTCGCCAGAAAAAGATGGACATGCTATCAAGGTTGATCAGATTCGCGAGCTAAGTGAATTTGTACAACAGTCTTCTCTAAAAGGCGCGCATCGTTTCGTTATTATCAACCCAGCACACAGCATGAATATGAATGCTGCGAATGCACTGCTTAAAACGCTGGAAGAACCTGCATCTGGAGCAGTTATCATTTTAATTTCAGATCAGATTAGTCATTTGCCTGCAACCATTCGCAGCCGCTGCCAACGCATTCTATTTCAGCGTCCAGATCAACAGATAGCATTAAAATGGCTGCGATCACAGCAGACAACAGATCAAATGCAGCCGGAAAAATTACTTCGTCTGGCGCATGGTGCGCCGCTTGCAGCATTATCATTGATTCAGGATGATATCATGCCGCTCCGCGATGATATTTTTCAATCTTTACTCAAGCTTGCGGAAAAACGCATTGATCCATTGACGCTCGCAGCAAAATGGCAAAAACTGGATCCCGTCAAATGGATGGATATGATATCTGCTTGGGCAGCTGATCTCGTGCGCCTGCAATTTGGCGCGAAAACAACGCAGTTGACCAATCAGGATTATGAGGGGATGTTAAACTCATGCGCCAAACGCATGCCTGTCAAATGCAATTTGCGTTTACTGGAAGATGTGCTTGGTGCGCAGAGACAAATGCAGGCAGGCATCAACTTTAACAAGCAATTATTACTCGAAAGTGTATTAATACGCTGGGCCGGGAATGCATCATGATATTGGTTGACTCACATACGCATTTTGAATTGCTGCAGGAAGAGTCTGCAGAAGATCAAATACCCGCTATTATTGAGCGAGCGCGGCAACAGGGTATAGGCTACTTCCTCAATGTCTGTGTTAAATATTCTCGATTTGAGTATGTGCTGCGTCCCGCGGAAATTTATCCATTCGTATTTGCTTCGGTTGGTCTACATCCAAATGATGACGAAGAAAATGTAGATGAGGAACAGCTGGTTAAGGCGGCCAGCCATGACCGCGTGGTGGCAATCGGCGAAACAGGGCTGGATTACTTCCGATCGTCTGGAGAGCTTGATTGGCAGCGTGAACGATTTCGATGCCATATCCGCGCTGCCAGACAGCTGCATAAGCCAGTGATCATCCATATGCGTGATGCAACCAATGATACTTTCACTATCATGAAAGAAGAGTCTGCGCGTGATACGGGCGGTGTGATGCATTGCTTTACAGAAGATTGGCATACTGCCAAAATGGCGCTGGATCTCGGTTTTTATATTTCATTTTCAGGTATTGTGACATTTAAAAATGCCGCCGCAATACAAGATGCTGCAAAGAAAATTCCGTTAGATCGCATCTTGATTGAAACAGATGCACCATATCTTGCGCCTGTGCCAATGCGCGGTAAGAAAAATGAACCGTCATATTTGCGGCATACCGCTGAGTTTATTGCAAGCTTGCGAGGAATATCACTAGATGCAGCAGCAGAACAGACAACAAACAACTTCTTTACCTTATTCAAAGGAGCCAAGCAGGTATATGTTTAGGCCAGCAGCTTTATTTATAGGATTGCGATATACACGCGCCAAGCGCCGCAATCATTTTATTTCATTTATCGCAATGTTTTCCATGATTGGAATTGCACTTGGTGTTGCTGTTCTTATTACCGTTCTTTCAGTCATGAATGGTTTTGATGATGAAATTCGTGATCGTGTATTCAGTATGGTGCCTGCGATTACTATCAGTAGTGGCACGGGTTATGTTTCAGACTGGCAAAAGCTGCAAAAAGATGTGAGCAAAAATTCTGGTGTCACGGCATCTGCACCATTTGCCACAGGTGAAGTGCTTTTGAGTTATGGCGGATCAGTTCAGGCGGCTTTAGTAAATGGGATTATTCCCGATGAAGAAAAACACATTACAGAGCTTGGCGATAAAATGATTGATGGGAAGCTGTCTGATTTGCAGGCAGGCAAATTCGGGATAGTGATAGGTGAAAATCTTGCGGAAGTCTTACGCGTAACTTTGGGTGATAAAGTTACTGTGGTTACACCACAAGTCAGTATGTCTCCTGCAGGTGTCATTCCCAGATTTAAACGGTTTACTGTTGTTGGAATTTTCCGTGCAGGCAGCGGATTTGGTTTTGATCGCAGCATGGGGTTCATCAACCTGACTGATGCGCAAAAATTACTTGGCCTCGGTACGAATGTTACTGGATTGCATGTCGCAGTAGATGATGTATATGGCTCGCCAATTCTGGCGAGACAAATCGCAGGGAGATTATCATCAATGGCATCGGTATCAACCTGGGCGGATCAATTTGGCGAATTTTTTCGGGCCGTCCAGCTTGAGAAAACCATGATGTTTTTAATCCTCCTTTTGATTGTTGCAGTTGCAGCATTTAATCTTGTATCTACATTAGTGATGGTCGTAAATGAGAAAAACGCGGATATTGCAATACTCCGAACATATGGTGCAACACCTGGAATGATCATGCGAATCTTCATTATACAAGGCGGTTTAATTGGTGTGTTTGGAACCCTGATGGGTGTGATTTGCGGAGTAATTCTGGCATCAAATGCAACAGCAATCGTCAACTGGATTCAAGATGTATTTCATGTTCAATTTCTTTCATCGAATGTATACTTCGTAAATTATCTGCCGTCAAAAATTGAATGGTCAGATGTGGTTAAAATCAGCCTCGCATCTTTGGTTTTAAGTCTTGCTGCGACAATTTATCCAGCATGGCGAGCTGCCAAACTTGATCCAGTGGAGGCATTAAGATATGAATAAACCAGTGCTGTCTTGTGTTAATCTTGCCAAGTCATATGATGAGGGAAAGGCTTGTATTCAAGTGCTTCGCAGCATCAATCTTGAAGTTTCTTCAGGTCAAATGGTTGCTGTCGTTGGCAGCTCTGGATCAGGTAAAAGTACATTACTGCATCTGCTTGCCGGTTTGGATAAGCCGACTACTGGAAAAGTTTTTTTGAAAGAAAAATGTTTGCATGAGCTGCCAGAAGAAGAAAAATGCTGGATCAGAAATCACTATTTAGGCTTCATTTATCAATTCCACCATTTGCTTCCTGAATTTTCTGCATTGGAAAATGTTGGTATGCCTCTGCTGATTCGAGGCGAAGAACCGCAGGTCATTTTAAACCGAGCCAGTGAATTATTGGAGCTTGTTGGATTGAAAGACAGGATGCAGCACAGGCTTGGAGAGTTATCTGGCGGAGAACGTCAGCGTGTGGCAATTGCACGAGCGTTGGCGACGAATCCCGCGTGCATTCTCGCTGATGAACCTACGGGAAATCTTGATCCGCAGAATGCAGAAAAGGTGCTGGAATTATTTTTTGATTTGCAAAAAAAGCAAAACACCAGCGTAGTCATGGTGACGCATGATCCTGGAATTGCGCGACGTGCAGATCGTGTATTTAAAATTATTAATGGCGGTCTTGAAACTGTAAGTTAACTTATATAGAAGCCGCACAGCGGCTTCGCTTCTCCAGTCAATTATATCTCCATCTTTCCTCTCATTTAAATCGAGTACTTATGCTTATCTTTGCGCTCTCATTTTTGCTGGGAGATATTCTCCTGCAATTACAATCTTCATATCCAGTTACATTTGTGATTTATCTCACTGCGGCTGCGGGAACTGTTTGCCTTTGTTTTGCTGGTAATAAGGGTTATCTGGCATTAACCGGATTATTACTTGGATTTGCGTGGACAGCGTATTGTGCTTTGAGTGATGAGGAATGGAATCTTAATCGCGAGTGGGAGGGTAAACCTGTGCTTGTAACAGGTTTTGTTCGTTCACTGCCAATCATAAATACATTTGGCGCCAGCTTTGATTTTGAAGTTGAAAAACTCAAGGTTAATGAGATTACATTAAATAAATCAGCACGAATACGTTTATCCTGGCAGGATGGCAACCGTATTAAAGTGGGAGACGAATATCAATTTCATGCTCGCTTAAAGAGAATTCATGGGCTCAGAAATCCCGGTGGTTTTGACTATGAAGCTTATGCAAACATGAATCATATAAGAGCATCTGGCAGCGTGATAGCTAAAATGCCGGTAAAATATCTGGGGCATGATTTTTTGTATATGCCGGTTAACCAAATCAGGCAAGTATTACAAACTCGTATTCTTGAGCATTTGCCAACGTCAGATACATCACCATGGCTGCTAGCATTAATGATTGGTGAGCGCAGTCTTGCGCCACAATCACACTGGCAAATCCTGCGGGCAACTGGGACAAATCACTTGATGGCAATTGCAGGGCTGCATATTGGATTGATTTCCGGGTTTATTCATCTAATGGTGAATTTTCTGTGGCGGAAAAGTGTGCGCTTAACAGGAATTTATCCTGCGCAGCTCGCAGCAGCATCAGCTGCGATATCAGCAGCTTGGTTGTATAGCGGTATCGCTGGATTTTCCATTCCTACTGAACGCGCATGCCTGATGGTAACATTTATTATTGCAGCTTTATTGATGAAGCGGAAATTGCCGTCATGGCATGCCTGGGGTTCAGCATTAATTGTTGTCATCATCATTAATCCGTTGTCAGTTTTATCTGAAAGTTTCTGGTTATCATTTGGAACAATCGCTCTTATTATTTTTGGAATGTGCGGCCGTCTGTCACCAGGGGGTCTATGGTGGAAATGGGGTAGAGTGCAATGGGTGATCGGATTTGGTTTAATTCCATTATCATTATTTTTTTTTCAACAGGCATCGATGGTATCAGTCGCCGCAAATAGCATTGCAATTCCATGGCTAGGTTTCACCATTCTTCCATTTTGTTTATTAGCAGATGTTTTTTTATTGATTTCACCAGACATCGCTATATTATTTTTATGGATTGCGGATAAAAGTCTGGCTGCATTGTGGATTATGCTGTCATGGTTTGCGCATATTGATTTTGCCGTTTATTCACAGTCAATTCCAAATTTATGGTTATTGATGTCGACAATATTTGGATGTGTCATTCTGCTGCTGCCATCGGGAGCGCCCGGAAAAAGTATAGGTTTGATATGGTTACTGCCACTTATGTTATATCAACACCCGGTGCCGTATAAAAACGATTACTGGCTGACAATACTTGATGTGGGACAGGGATTAGCTGTCGTCGTGCAGACACAGCATCATACACTTCTTTTTGATGCCGGACCGAAACTCGGCAGTTTTGATGCAGGTGAAAGCGTAGTCATTCCGTATCTTAATTATCAGGGAATAAAATCACTTGATATGATGGTTATAAGTCACGGCGATAATGATCATATAGGAGGAGCGGAATACGTACAGCGTAACATGAAAGTAAAATCAATATTAACTAGTGCAGTAGAGAAATTTTCCAGACATTCTGCTATGCACTGTGCATTTGGAACTAAGTGGGAGTGGGATGGTGTTACATTTCAAATACTCTATCCATTCACAGGTATGATACAGATTGGTAATGATAGTTCTTGCGTATTACGCATTGATAATGGAAGGCATCGCATATTGTTGACTGGTGACATTGAGAAATTCGCAGAAAATCAATTACTGCAAAACAGGAATATTTCACTGAATGCAAATATTATTGCAGCTCCGCACCACGGAAGTAAAACATCCAGCCAGAAAAAATTTCTTGCAGCGGTGAGGCCGAATGCGGTTATCTTCGCAACAGGTTATAAAAACCGTTATCATTTTCCGCATCCGACAGTGATCCAGCATTATTCTGAAATTGGTAGTGTATCGTATAATACGATGGAAACTGGGGCGCTGACATTTAAATTAGAAAAATCTAAATCAATTGTGTTTCCAAAGATGTATCGATATGAATATCTGCATTACTGGCATGATGTCGTCAGTTAAATTTTGGATATTTGCTCGCTATTACCATGAAGCAGTAAATCAATCGCCATGAGAAGCGCTGTGTTATCTATCGGTTTTTCGAATGAGACCGATGCACCTAATGATTCTGATAAATCAAGATATCCGGTAGGGTCCAGTCGTCCGCCTCCGGAAATGGCAATGATTTCCAGATTCGGGTGACGGTTTTTAACTTCTGAAATGAGAGTAATACCGCTTTTTTTCGGCATGATTATATCAGTGACCATGATGTCCGGTTGTTCTTTTTTCAAGTATTCCGTAGCTTCATCACCGTTCGTAGCACATACCACGTGATGATTAGCGCGCTGCAACACTTGAGTTAACATATCACGAACCAGATTATCATCTTCGACTAATAAAATTTTTGCCATACTCATTACTCTCCGTTGTTACTGCTGCACATATTCAGGCAGCAATATTGTGAATGTTGTGCCTTTACCAAGCTGGCTAGTAACGGCGATTTCACCTTTGTGTTCTTTGATGATGGAATGTACGATTGATAATCCGAGACCCGTTCCTTTGCTAACTTCTTTCGTGGTGAAGAAGGGTTCGAATATACGCTCAATGGTTGCCTTATCCATTCCATGCCCAGTATCACTGATTTCAATTTTACAATAATTCTGTGCATTTGCTTCAGGAAATTGATTTAAATAAGGGTCACCAGCTCTTAATCGTGATGCAGTAATATGTACGGTGCCCTCGCCATCCATCGCATCAACTGAATTATTGATTAGATTAACAAGAATCTGGTGCATAAGTGTTTTATTGCCATAAATAGCCATATCTTCCTGCATGTTGAAGTTGATGATGACACTGGCGGGAACGGTTTGTGCTAACAATTCCAATACGGCTTCAATGGTAGGCTTTAACCTGAGGGTATCCAGCTGATGATGCTGGCGGCGGCTGAATGTCAAAATTCTTGAAACCAGCTCCTGGCCGCGATGACAGGCTTCTAAAACTTTTCCTAAATTCTGGAAAAGCTGGCTGTTTTTATCGACATCTTCTCTGGCCATTTCAGTGTAGCCAATGATTGCATAGAGGATGTTATTGAAGTCATGGGCAATGCCCCCGGCCAGCGTGCCCATCGCCTGCAGCTTTTGTCCCTGCATCAAGGCATATTCCAGTTTCTGTTTTGACTCCATAATCCTCGTGCCTTCTGCATTTGCAGATTTGAGTTCTTCATTGACCTTGATTAAGTGGACAGATTGAATCCGGGTCAGTTGCAGGGAGTGGATGAGGGCGGCCATCATAAATGATATGCCAGTGCCGAAAACAAGCGTGAGCCAGGGGAGCGGCTTTTGCAGGTCATTGATAAATTCAAAATTAGCCCAGATATCAAGATAGAGGATATAGCAGGCTGATAGCGATACCATAAACCCTAAAACAACGACCAGATATGGCAGCCAGGTGATCCTGACCCATTTGGGAGTGTTCAATATTTGACCCAAATTAGGCTCATTAACCCCGTCGTCATTGACAGTTGAATTTGACATATTTCCCTGCTCGAAGGCTCATTTCCTATAGTGTTACACAGAAATCTGTGGCATACATGATTTTTTTACACTAAAGCATTATAAATGCTATATTTCATATTAATTTTACACTAGAAATGTGGAATTTATGTACATGGATTTGGCATAATAAACGCCAAGGGTTTTCCTGAGAATTTCTCTGGGCAGCCAAATATCTGATTAGGGATGGAAACATGCAACTTTCTAAGATTAAGATCGCCGGCTTTAAATCATTCGTAGACCCAACAACCATCAACCTCCCCAGCAAGTTGGTCGCTGTTGTCGGTCCTAATGGCTGCGGTAAGTCCAACATCATCGATGCGGTTACCTGGGTAATGGGCGAAAGCTCCCCCAAATATCTTCGCGGCGAATCACTCACAGATGTCATTTTCAATGGATCCAGCTCCCGCAAGCCAATCGGGCAGGCTTCCGTCGAACTAGTGTTTGATAATACTGACGGTACAATTGGCGGTGAATATGCCAAATTCGCAGAAATTTCAGTTAAGCGTGTCATTAACCGCGAGTCAGATTCGACATATATGCTGAATGGCGTTCGCTGCCGTAAGCGCGATATCGTTGATATCTTTTTAGGTACCGGCCTCGGGCCGCGCAGTTACTCCATTATCGGTCAGAACATGATTAGCAGAGTGGTTGAAGCTAAACCCGATGAATTGCGAACATATCTTGAGGAAGCAGCAGGGATTTCCAAATACAAAGAAAGACGGCATGAAACCGAGCTTCGTATCAATCACACCAAAGAAAATCTTTCAAGGGTCAATGATCTGCGTGCCGAGCTTGAAAAGCAGCTCAATAATTTACGCAATCAGGCAAATGTTGCGGAGAAATTTAAAATCCTGAAAGAGCAGGAACGTATTGTTAAAGCGCAATTGTACGCTATACAGTGGCGTCAGCTGGACAGCCGCATGGTTGACCATACTCTGCAGATTCAGCGCGAAGAAACAGCGCTTGAATCGCGTCATAGTGAACTAACGGGTGTTGACCGTGATATGGAATTAATGCGCCATGAGCAACGCACCGCGCAAGATGCATTCCAGGAAGTTCAGCGCAGATATTATGCTGTCGGTAATGAAATTACTCGTATTGAGCAAGATGTCCTGCATCACCAGGAGCGTCAGCAGCAATGGGAGAATGATCTTAAGCAGTCAGGAGCTGACTGGCAGGCCTTGCATAATCAAATGGAAGAGTCAGAAGAGAATTTGCGTGATCTTGATTATGAAATTCAACGTCACGAACCAGAGCTGGCCTCTGCAAAATCTCATTCGCAAAAAGTTGAAAATGAATTACGTGACGCTGATATTGCAGTCCAGGAATTGCAGTCACGCTGGGATGAATTTAATCAGCAAGCTGCGAAAACCGGCCAAACCGTTAATGTGGAAAAAGCTAGAATTGAACATTTAGAACAGCGTATTGAATTCCTGACAAAACGACGTGATCAACTGCAAATAGATAAAGGCAAAGTTAATTTCCATGACATTAATCGGGAAATTGAAGATGCTTCCAAGAAATCCTTTGAAGCTGCAGACAAACTGGAACTGCAAGGACGTCAGCTGGCAGATATCCGTCAGGAAATCGGGACATTACAAAGCAGCCTCAAGGAATCAAATTCAACTCTGGATCAACTTCGCGGTGAGTTACAAAAATTGCTTGGTCAACAGGCATCACTCGAAGCATTGCAGCAGACCGCTCTTGGTCAGCGCGATAATCCTTCTGCGTCATGGGCATCTCGTCACGATTTAAGTTCCAAACCGCGTCTCGCGCAAAATATTGAAGTTGATAGCGGCTGGGAATTTGCGGTAGAAAAAGTTCTTGGTTTTTGTCTGCAGGCAATATGTGTCGATAAACTAAGTGATGTACTCCCGCATATTGAAGATTTGAAATCCGGTAATCTGTGTGTATTTAATGCCGATAATTCAGAGAATCCGGCATCATCTGCAAGAAAAGGCGAACTGCTGCTTTCGAAAATCAAATCACGCTGGCCTGTTGATTCACTGGTTTCTGGTATCTACGTTGCAGAAAACATGGAGCAGGCCCTGAAACTATGTGAGTCGTTAGGAGCTGATGAGTCTGTCGTTACTCGCGACGGTGTCTGGATGAACCGCTCCTGGCTCAAGATTCTGCGTGAAGATGATCCTGCTGCTGGCGTATTCCAGCGCGAACAGGAATTAAAAGATTTATCTGTACGTATTACCAAGCTGCAAGAAACGCGTGATGATATGGAATCGAATATCAATCATCGTTCTGAAAAATTGCGTACACTCGAGCAGCAGCGTGATCAATTACAACAGGCATATAATCAGCAGCAAGGCCAATCCGCCCAGATCACTGCACAGCACAAAATGATGCAGGAAAGAGTGACAGAATTGAAAGCTCAATCTGAACGCCTTGATAGAGATCTTGACGAATGCACTGTGCAATTGAATGAAGCAAACCTCGAACACTCCAAATCACGGACTGTCTGGCGTGATGCTTCGGCAGAACAGGAAACTCACGAAAAATCACGTGAAACGCTGCTTGCAGAACGCGACAATGCGCGCCTGCATTTGCAATCAACACGCGAAAAACAGAATGCAGCGAAAGAGTCTGTGCATGAACTTGAAATCAAGTTGCAAACAGCCAAATCGCAGAAGGGTTCATTGCAGCATTCAATTTCACGCATGCAGGAACAACTTGCCACTTTGAATGAGCGCAAGATTACGCTGCAGAGTGAATTATCATCCATGCCGCCACTGGAAACGATTAAAAAATCATTATCTCGAGCACTGGATAAGCACGTAAATATTGAGGTTGAATTAAATACTGCCCGAGCATCTATGGAAGCGCTCGATCAGGAATTTCATAATCTCGAAGAAAAACGCCAGATTGTTGAGCGTGATATTAATAAAATCCGCAGCATTCTGGAATCATTGCGTCTTGAATCGCAAGGCTGGAAAGTCAAGGCGGATACGATTCGAGAACAGATTAAAGAAACTGAATATGTTCTCGAGGATGTTCTTAAAGACTTGCCGCAAGATGCCGAGGCTGATCAGTGGCAGGCAAATCTGGAACAGATAGTCAAACGTATCAATCGTCTGGGTCCGATTAATTTAATGGCAATCGATGAATTTGCAACATGTCAGGAACGAAAAACATATCTTGATAAACAGGTAGAAGACCTGATGTCAGGACTGGCAACACTCGAAGATGCGATTTCCAAAATTGACAAGGAAACAAAGCAAAAATTCAAGGAAACATTTGATCTTGTTAACCAGCGGTTTCAGGAGTTATTCCCGACAGTATTCGGTGGTGGAAAAGCATACCTTGAATTGAACGGCGAAGATTTGCTTGAAGCTGGTGTCACGATGATGGCGTGCCCTCCTGGCAAGCGTAACAGTTCAATTCATTTGTTATCCGGTGGTGAGAAATCATTAACTGCTATTGCGTTAATATTCTCTATATTCAATTTAAACCCTGCACCTTTCTGTATGCTCGATGAAGTCGATGCCGCACTTGATGATGCGAACGTAATTCGCTATACACGTTTGGTGAAGGCAATGAAAGAAAGGACCCAGTTCATTTTTATCAGTCATAATAAAATCGCTATTGAAATGGGCGAACATTTGATCGGCGTTACGATGAATGAACCTGGTGTATCAAGACTTGTCAGTGTTGATATTGAGAAAGCAATAAACCTGGCGGGAGTTTGATGGATACATGTCAAAACATCATCATCACGGAAAAGATGATCATACGGTCAGTGAAATTAAGCGCTTACGCAGCCTGATAGAAGAGCATAATTACCGCTATTATGTTCTAGATGATCCGATTGTCTCTGACGCTGAATATGACTCTTTGTTCAAACGTCTTCGGGAACTTGAATCATTACATCCTAAGTACATTACCGTCGACTCACCCACGCAGCGCGTGGGTGCTGCTCCATCCAAATCATTCAAGCTGTTAAAGCATGATGTCATGATGCTTTCACTTGAAAACGGATTTACTGATGAAGATGTTGAAGACTTTGATCAGCGTATCAAAGAAAGGCTTCATACTAACGGGCATATAGAATATTGCTGTGAACCAAAAATGGATGGTCTTGCAGTGAATATTCGTTATAAAAATGGATGTCTTACACAGGCATCCACACGTGGGGACGGTGAGTCTGGTGAGGATATTACGTCTAATATCAAAACAATTCAGATGGTACCGCTTAAACTTCGTGGTGATCATATTCCCAGCCTGTTAGACGTGCGCGGAGAGGTTTTCATGTCTAAAGCGGGCTTTGAAAAATTGAATGAATATGCCGTGGATGCAGGCGAAAAGACTTTTGCAAATCCACGTAATGCTGCAGCTGGAAGCCTCCGTCAATTAGATCCATCGATCACAGCGCAGCGTCCATTAGAATTTTATTGTTATGGTGTTGGCGCAGTACAGGGTGAAAAACTTCCAAATGAACATAGCGAAATATTAAAAAAATTAATGGAATGGGGTATCAGGGTTAATCCACTAATTGAAATTAAAAAAGATGCAAGCGGCTGTCTCAAGTATTTCGAGAAGATATCTGCGAAACGCGATTCCCTCCCGTACGAAATTGATGGTGTGGTTTATAAAGTGAATTCGATTGCGGAGCAGCACAAACTGGGGTTTGTTACACGCGCTCCTAGATGGGCGCTGGCGCATAAATTTCCGGCAGAAGAAGCTTACAGTGTCATTGAAGCGGTTGAGTTTCAAGTAGGGCGAACGGGTGTCGTTACACCTGTTGCACGACTTAAGCCAGTACATGTCAGAGGAGTCACGGTCAGTAACGCAACGCTGCATAATATGGATGAAATCAAGCGTAAAGATATTCATATTGGTGATACGGTAATTGTCAGAAGGGCGGGCGATGTTATCCCCGAAGTTGCCGGAGTTGTGCACGACAGGCGGACACGAGATGTAATGAAAATAGTTATGCCAAGACGCTGCCCAGTATGCCAGTCTGAAATTGAGCATATTGAGGGTGAGGCTGCTGCGAGGTGTACTGGCGGATTATATTGTCCAGCTCAGCAGAAAGAAGCAATTAAACATTTTGCATCCAGAAAAGCGATGGATATTGAAGGTTTGGGAGATAAACTCGCCGAGCAAATGATAGATAAAAAACAGATCCGAAATGTCGCAGATATTTATGATTTATCACATCATCAGCTAGAATCACTTGAACGTATGGGATCAAAATCAGCGCAGAACTTACTGGATCAAATTGAAAAAAGCAAACTCACGACGCTGCCAAAATTTCTCTATGCTCTTGGAATTCGTGAGGTCGGTGAAGCAACTGCAAGACAGCTTGCCATTCATTTCAAAACACTGGATGCGCTTAGAGGCGCTTCAATTGATAAATTGCAGGAAGTACAAGACATTGGCCCAATCGTTGCCCATCATATATATAATTTTTTCCATGAAAAGCATAATCAGGGAATTCTTGAAAAACTATTAAAAGCAGGTGTTCACTGGGAAAAGGTACAGCAGCCGGAAAGCAATATTTTCTCAAGTAAAACATTTGTGTTAACAGGTACCCTATCATCAATGACTCGAGATGAGGCCAAACAAAAACTCGAAGATCTTGGCGCTAAGGTTTCGGGAAGCGTATCGCCAAAGACTAATTATGTGATTGTTGGTGAAGGTGCAGGGTCTAAACTGGAGAAAGCAAAGGAATTTGGCGTAAAAACTTTAACTGAATCTGAATTTTTGAAATTATTGAGTTAATGCAAGTTGGGGCGAGAGCTTTAACTGCTAGTTATTTTTATGTGCCGGATGTTGTCTTTTTTCGAGTAGGTCTCATTAAAAAACCTTCATTACATAGATAATCCAGATAAATATTTAATAGGTCATCATTAATTTCGGGGTAAAATAATCCTACGCGTTTAAGGGCTCTGGCTGCTTTTTCTATTCTGACGTCAGGGCAATTATAGTCATCAGGTAGCGCAAGATAATAGGGTAAAAATGGATAGAGTGAATTGTCTTGTTTTATTGTGTGAAGCATTTTCTTCCATTCCGACATTGGCACAATTTTTATGTTATACCCATATTCATTCAGCCATAAAACCAAATCTGACCACATGATTCCAGTTGGGTGATCCATGTGATAGACGGCAGACTTATCGCCCGAAGCAAGAGAGAGCTTGACGATTGCTTTACTGACAAAATCGACAGGTAATATAGTGATTTTTTCATTCATATCCGGTGCATATCCAAGCGTGACGCAGCCTTTGATTAACATGAGAAGAGAATCATTTAAACTGGTAATACCAGTTTCAGAATCGCCAGAAATATATCCAGAACGATATATGGTTACAGGCATGCCTCTATCTTTTAATTCTGTCAGCAAGCGCTCGGATACCCATTTGCTGATTGCATATCCGCCGAACAGATTTCCGCAAGTGTCAGTTGGAAATTCTTCAGTAAACGCACCATTTTCATCTGTTAAATATGCGGAAGAGAGTGTCGAGATGTAATGTATAGGCTTATCTTGTAAGTGAGTAGCAAATTTAATCACTTCATGCGTTCCAAGTACATTGCTTCCACGCAGGTTATTATATGAAGCCATCGTATTAACCTGTGCACCGCAGTGATATATTATATCTACCTTCTCTGCCATATTTTTATATTGATCCATGGGCAGTCCAAACTTATCGAGGCCTAGATCAGATGGAATTGCAATGATTCTGCGATTGGATAATGAAATGCGATCTGATAATTTAAATTTTTTAATCGTCGCATCTAAGCGTCTGGCAGCAGATTCAAATTCTCCTTTTCTAACTAGACAATGTATCTTCGCATTTGTTGTTGTCAGTAGCTCGCTGAGAAGAAAAATGCCGAGAAAGCCGCCGGCACCCGTCAATAAAACATTTTCAGGATTGCTGAGTTTGGTGCTGAGTTTGCCCGATGGTTCAATATTTTCCGGAAGAATTTTATCACGCTCAATATCATCTTGAATTGCAGTTTGTGAATTATAACTGCTGCCTTTCGAGTCGATATACTGTGCAAGTATAGGTATGTACGGGAGATCAAATAAAACATTTGCAGGTATAGATATATTGAAATCATGCATGATATTAACTGATAATTCGGCAGCTTTTATTGAATTGCCGCCAATATCAAAAAAATTATCCTCCATACTGATATGGTCGCGGTCAAGTATGGACGACCATATATTTGTGATTTGTTTTTCTGTTTCAGATTGTGGTGCAATGAATTGCTTTTTTAATATTTGTTCATATTCATCAGGTGGCGGGAGTGCTTTGACATCAACTTTACCGCTGAATGTCAATGGGAATTCTAATAATGTAACAAATGATGTTGGAACCATATATTCAGGCAGCTTACTCTTTAGTGCTCGGCGTATGCTGCGTTTTGCTGAGGCACTCAAGACTAAGTCCATGATATTGTGGGATGAGATGAAAAAATCTAATGATTTGTTAATAATTTCTTGTTCTTGTTCAGAAACATCGAATATTAATCCGCATCTGTTATCGATTTGCCAGATCATGCGGGCAGTAATGTCTTTACTGGTGTTTAAACCCGGTAGTTTAATGTGAAGTTTAACTTTTTTACCGGTTGGAATATTAGATGTTAACCCTGATAGCGCTATACCGTATCTCGATATATCTTCTGAAATCGTTTCATAAAAACTTGAATCATCACTAGATAACAGGCAGCGTTCCTGAAATAGGAAACGCTCTCGATCAAGATTTGGAGAAATATAGGCAATAATGGATTTTTCACCGTTCTGTGATTCTTTAGCAATGACTGCAACTTCGCGGACATCGGGGTATTGGCTTATAACATTTTCAATAGCGCCTAATTCTATGCGATAACCACGAATTTTAACCTGGTTGTCTCGTCGGCCTATGAATGTTAAATTTCCGTCCGGCATCCAAGATACCAAGTCGCCGGTTCGGTAAAGTCTGGAATGTGGTTTTGATGAAAATGGATTATCAATGAATTTTTCATTTGTTAAATCTTCACGATTCAAATATCCCGGTGATACGCATACACCGCCTATCAATAATTCACCTGCGACACCAGGTGCAACGGGTTGCATATATTTATCTACTATGTACATTTCGCCATTTGCCAATATTTTCCCGATTGAAGGCTGCGTGTGTTTGGGGTGAGTTGCTGGATCCTGATTGGATTCATGCATTTTAAAATATGTTGCTTCTATTGTTGATTCAGTAGGACCGTAAATATTCCAGATATCAAAAGGGTAAGGTTTTGTGGGATATCTAGTACATGTTTCGCCGCCAATTTTCATTATTCTGATAGATAAATCTTGCGGCCAGTTTAAAGTGAATAAAACCTGAATATATGCTGTCGGCAAGTCAAGAATTGTAATATTATTTTGTCGCAGCCAGTCAAAAAATAAATTAGGAGTTAACTTAATCTGGTCATCGACAATATGTACGCTTGCACCTGAAGCGAGAATTGGCACGGTTTCACACATAAATGTGTCGAATCCCTGGGATGCAAATTGCGATGCTCGATCATTCATATTTATATTAAAACAGCTGCGATACCACGCGGCTAAATTGGCAAGACTGCCGTGATTAATCATTACACCTTTAGGTTTTCCAGTTGTTCCAGAAGTATAGATAATATATGCGATATTTTCGTGTGCAAGATTATCAGTTTTTTTAGATGAAGATAAACCCGGTAATACGCGCCAATCTTGTGATAACAAAATCACTTTATTTTTGAGGGTATCCTGCAGGCGGCTAATATTATTCACCAGCACAAAAGCCGCATTACTGTCTTCAATTACAAACTCAATACGTTCATTTGGATACTTTGGATTAATTGGCAGAAAAACTGCACCAATCTTGAATATCGCGAGCATGACGATGATTAGTGCGGGTGTTCGTTCCATTAATACTGCGATCGTATCATGTGGTTGAAACCCTTTTTCAATCAAATATGTCGCAAGTTGAGTTGCTTTGGAGTCCATTTCTGCAAAGGTAACGTTAGTATTATTGTGAGATATTGCGATCTGATCTGGATATTTATCAGCAAATTCTGATATTAACTCATGAGCGCATTTACTGATTTTTTCAGTTTTGAATGGATATTTAGGTGTGGCCCATTCTGTCATAATTTTATGCTTTTCATCTTCGGGCATCATCTCTATCTTGACGACATTCGTGTCAGTATTTATGCATAATCCTAGTAATATGTTGGTGAAATATGCCGAAATTTTTTGAATAACAGATTTTTTATAATAGTCAGGGTGAAATGCGAAGGTGAATTTATTATGATCTTTTTTATTGTATATAAGCGATAATGTATATCTTTCTATATCAATATGGCTAGGATGTTTGGGTTTTGTGCTCGTTTCCGAGAGGCATAAATATTGAATATCAATATTGTCAGCCATTTTTTTCTTATCTGATTTTGTATTTACTTGTGCCGCTATTTCCGTAAGAAAATTTTTGACTGTTAGTGATTCGGTAATTTTGACGGAGACATTGTTAATTTTGGTTGTCAATGTTGGGGATTTGGATTTGTTGCATACTGATGAAATACCAAATGTGATGATGTCTGATGATGCGAGCCTGCTTAATGTTAATGCCCAAGCGGCATAAACTAAAGTATCCCAAGAGGTTTTATTATTCTTGATGAATGCGCAGATGTCAGCGCTTTGCGATTTTTTGAGGGAAAACTTATATGTATGCGCATGAATTTCATCGGGAGAATCTTTCTGTTGATTCTCCCGTTCTTCCAGCCATATCTTCGTGCTCAGTCCTTCATCTTTTTGCATAGAAGAAGTCCTTCACTCGAATAAAATAAGATTAGAAATCTACACCCAATTGAGCAATGAGCTGGCTACCATCTAATGGTGAATTATGCTGTCTGCCATTTGTGCTCGTCCATTGTGCGGCGACTTTATAATTTTTAAATCCTTTGGTAACTTGAATATTATAATCATTGTAACTGTTTCCAGCCGCTACCGGTAAGCTATAGTGACCGAGTGTAGCAAGAAAATTCACATCACAAACACCATAAATCCATGTTGATGGAATATCGTAATTAATACCACCGTTATAATAGGTGCCTGTTTGATGAGTATTGAAAACATCAGCAGAATAACCCAGGGTTAATTGTATAAAGTAGTAGCTGGCTACGGCATTAAATTCATTATAGTTGGCAAATCTGGCACCTGAATAATTGTACCGGGCAAAACTCAAATCATAAGAGAAGTTATCACCGTATGTGTTGTGATAGCCAATGATCGTATCGAGTTCAACGGTTGCATTTTTGCCGTGACTATCAAGAAATTTAACGTTAGAACCCCATATATTTAAATATATATTAATGGGAAATGTGTAGGTTAGGCTGCCTTGCGTCGCCGGTAAATTACTAGATTGTGAAATACCGCGGAAAACATAATTTGTTACAAATGTAAGATTGCCGCTTAGGTTTTTCAGCCATGGATATTTTGCATCGTCATTGGTTAAGCTGCTGTCTGTGGCAGAAGCGCTTGAATGTGATGCGGCTGCATTCGCTGTCTGGCTCGGATCTTTTTTAACAGGTTCTGATCCGGAGTCAGCAAAAACGGATGGTGTAAACATAGTGCAGACAGACAACAATGCTAACGCTTTTTTCATTTAACAGCTCCTTTGTATCTTGACGAAATTATTGAACCTTTGAATCATCATTGCAAGAAACACCTTGCTTGGTTAACTCTTGAATGATCTTGTTTGCCGGCAGAGGTCGACTAATAAAATATCCTTGTATTAGATCACAATCATGTTCAGATAGATATTGCAGTTGTTCTATGGTTTCCACGCCTTCTGCAACTATTTCAAGTCCAAGATTATGGCCAAGATTAATGACTGCACTTGTAATGGCAATGTCATTTTGATTGTTTGGAAGTCCTTTTATAAACGTCTGATCGATTTTAAGGACACTGATCGGGTACTGCCTCAGATAGTTAATTGATGTATAACCAGTACCAAAATCATCAACTGAAATATGAACGCCCATCTCCTTGATGCTCTTCAGCTTCGCTATGGCATCATCAACATTTTCCATCACGGCTGTTTCAGTGATTTCAACTTCAAGATATTTAGGACTTAGTTTGCTGGCCGCTAATGCGTCTTTGACAATTTGAGCAACATCTTGATGTCGGAACTGCTTGGGTGAAATATTAACTGCAATTGAAATAGGGTCGTAACCTTCATCTTGCCATTTTTTATTGATGCGGCAAGCTTCGTGAAGCGCCCATTCACCAATCGGCATAATTAAGCCGGTTTCTTCTGCAAGAGGTATAAAAGCGCCTGGACTGATTAACCCTAATTCTGGATCTTCCCAGCGTATTAATGCTTCAACGCGTTTGATTTTGCCGTCTTTCAAACTCAATTGTGGCTGGAAGTAAAGTACAAATTCCTTGTTCTGAATTGCGCGTCGTAATGCAGCTTCCATTTTTATGTGTTCGTTTGCTGCAGTATTCATTTCATGGGTGTAGAACACTGATATGCCGCCGCCTGCATGCTTTGCTTTATACATTGCCATATCGGCATTTTTCTGCAGAATTTCCATTGAAGCGCCATCATTAGGATAGATACTGATACCAATACTGGCGCCAATAAAAAATTCGTGTCCCTCTACGGTAACTGGTTTTGCTGCGGCAGCGAGAATCTTTTCCGTAATTTTGAGAACATACGCCTGATCAGGAAGATTGTTTAGCAATACGATGAATTCATCACCGCCTAAACGTGCCAACACATCAATCGCGCGTAAAATACCAGAGAACCGATTACTCATTTCTTTTAATACCTGGTCACCGGCGGTATGTCCCAATGCGTCATTGATGTTTTTAAATCTATCAAGATCAATAAATAAAATTGCGAATTTGGTATTCTGACGCTTTGAGTATGAAATGGCTTTATTGAGAATTTCATTAAAGAATACGCGATTAGGCAGCGAAGTGAGGCTGTCATAATGAGCAAGACGTGTTAAATGCTCTTTGTGAACAGTTAACTCACGTTCAACTGATTTGCGCTCAGTAATTTCTTCCTGTAATTGAACATTCGTTTTTTGTAATTCAACCGTTCTTTCTTCAACTCGGTTTTCAAGCAGCTCTTGCGATGCCTGAATAATATCGAGCATGTGATTAATTTCGGTAGATACGGATGTCAACTCGTCGTTGCCGCTGGCGTCAACGCGTTTCTTGATTGCATGTTTCTCACCGATATACGCGACTTCCTTATCAAGCCTTTCAAGACGTTTGATGATTAATACGCGTAATACCCATAACATCAGTATAGAAAACATTACACCCAGAACGATGAAGGACATGAGGTAATAGGTAACAGAATGCTCGCCAGTCTGATATATGGCGCGGGGTGTTGTCATGCGAAACATGCCGATAGGATTGTCGAAAATATCTTTGATAACGGTATAGCCTTTTAACGTGTCTTTGGATATTGCAATGCTAAAGTGGCCGTTTGAATCTTTTTTCAAGGAAGAAAAAATATCTTTTAAAGCAGGATCGCGGTTGATTTGAGATGGAAGTAGTAATTCAACATTTGTCTTGGTTGTTTCGATGATTTTATCCAGCAATGCTTTATTTAGATTTCTTCCGAAAATTGCGACACCAAGCGGGGGTTGTAGTTTGTCGCCGTCAGTGATGGCGCAAGCGGCAATGAGCATGATTCCTTTTTCAGTTAATACGTATCCTCGCAAATCTTTATTCACATCTTTCCTATCGAATATAGTACTTCCTGCAAAGATATAATTTTGAAGTCCATGAGGGTAAGCAATAATTTTTTGGTGATCTGTATCGATCGCTGATCCAACGAGTACGTGATTGTTAAAATCCCAAAATGTCATCAAATTAATGTTGGAGTTAACGAATGCCGACATATTCAAGTTATTTGGCACAAAAGATGGATTTTTTCCCTGTACATAATCATACAAGTCATTCCAGTGAGACCAGTCAGAAGTAAAGGTATACAGAGAATAATTGATTTGATCCAGGGCCTGGTCAATACGGGCAAGGTCGCGATCGGCGCGGTCTTTTTCAAGAGCAAGAAAGCTGCGGATGAGGAAGTATTTTGACCCGAGGTAAGTGAGTCCTAAAAATACGATCCATGCAATGCTAATAACGATTAACACTTTGTTACGCAGCTTCATGAAGTTACGTCTCCAGCGCTCATTATAATAATATATCAAATATTGTACTTTTCTTGAAGTAAGAGCGCTGGAGAATATTCGTTCTAAATCAATGCGATTGCAAAGTTTTGAGCAATTCCCGCATTTTTGCTTGAATCATGTCAATTGCGATTCGGTTACCGCCCCCGCGTGGAACAATAAGGTCAGCGTAACGCTTTGATGGTTCGATAAATTGAAGGTACATCGGTCTAACGGTTTCTTCATACTGCTTGAGTACACTATCAAGTGTGCGGCCGCGTTCTTTGATATCGCGCTTTAATCGCCTCATTAGGCAGATATCAAGAGAAGTTTCCATAAAGATTCGTATATCCATCATTTCGCGCAGCTTGGGGTCCACAAAAAGCAAAATTCCTTCCAGTACAATGATGACATGTTCGCCAATTCTTCGGGTTTTTTCATCTCGAATATGGAGAGAGTGGTTGTAAATAGGAATGTCGACACTATTGCCTTCCTGTAATTTCAACAGGTGAGCGTGGAGAAGATCATGATCCATTGAATTCGGGTGGTCATAGTTAATTTTTGTGCGCTCTTCGAAGGGAATATCGCTGTGATCCTTGTAGTAAGAATCTTCGGAAATGACCACAACCTGATCCGTACCAAGTTCATTCACGATGGTATTGGCAAGCAGGCTTTTACCTGAGGCAGAGGCGCCGGCAATACCGATGATTATCACTTTTTTATCTTTCAAGCTTATTCTCCTCATTGAAACTTTTTAGCAGTACGTATATGGCACCATTTCCCCCATGTTTTGGGGCGGATGAGCAGAAAGCAAGAACCGGATGTGCCTGGCGAAGCCAGTAATTCAACTGGTTTTTAAGTGCCGGTGCTGCCCCGGGTTTACCTTTGCCGTGTATCATCAAGACACATTTAATACCGTGGTTTATGCATTCAGTGAGGAAGCGGTTGACCTCTGATCTTGCTTCTTCTACTGTCTTGCGATGCAGGTCCAGTACAGCCTCAATAGTATATTGGCCTTTCCTTAATTTGCGAAGTATTTTCTCAGCAACGCCAGAAGATTTAAATTGAATATAATCATTAGCTTGGACGGTTTCACGTGGTTCGCCGCCATCGAAAAAAGAGATTTCGTCATTAAATTTGGGAGATTTTCTCATGGTTTTTGGCTTGGGTTTATCAATCTGAACTTTACGCTGCAGCAAAGGCTTGGTACCTTGAACTGCCTTATAAAATGCGTTCAGATCTTCTTGAGATATTTTCGTTTTTTTAGGCATGATGTCCCAAATTTGTGACCAAATTAAGATCAATTATTATACAGGATTTGCAAAGTAAGATATAATTTTCGGATAAAAAATCAGTTTAAGATAGGCGGGTTATGACAAAAGATTTATTACAGCGCTTCATTTTTGAAAATGAGCCGGTTCGCGGAGAGTATATAAAACTTGAAAACAGTTTCCAGTCTATTCTGGATCAGCATGATTATCCTGAGGCAGTACAAAAGTTACTGGGTGAAGGGTTGTGTGCAGCTGCGCTGTTAAGTGCAATCATTAAATTTGAGGGTAAATTGACTGTCCAGTTTCGTGGTAAAGGGAAATTGAAATTATTGCTGGCGCAATGCGATGATCAATATCATTTACGCGGATTGGCAAAATACGATGGTGATTTATCATATGAAGAATTAATGTCATCCTTCTCTGATGGAATTCTCATGATTACAATCGATCCAGGATTAAAAGGTCAGCGTTATCAAGGTGTGGTAGAGTGGCAGGGTAATTCACTTGCTGAATCACTCGAAGGTTATTTCCGTCATTCAGAACAGCTTGCAACCAGAATCTGGCTGGAAAGTAATGACAAAACAGCGTTTGGATATTTACTTCAGGTAATTCCAATGTCGGATAATGGATCAAGCGGTATTGAAAAAGAAGTAATAATTCCGAGCTGGCAGCGAATTATTCGTGATACTGAATTATCGAATTTGAGTATGTTAAAAGACACAGCGTATCCAGAGTTTCTAACCAGGCTTTATCCGGAAGATTCCATACGCATATTCGAGCCTTCTGCAATTGAATTTTATTGCGGCTGCACGCGCAAACGTGGTGAACAAGCAATTGCTTTATTGGGCCGCGAGGAAGCGGAAGATGAATTAAAAGGAAAGCAGTCAATTATAGTGACTTGCGATTTTTGCAACAAAGAATACATATTCGACCGTATTGATGTAGAGCAAATTTTCAAAAATCACGGTAATGCACCGGATGGTACATCGGTCCATTAAATTTAGCGGGGTAGATGATGAGAAAGAAAATTCTGATTCTGTTTGTGTTAGGCGCATCTTTTGCAGCTTTATCTGCATACAAAATCTTTCATCGAAATGCAGTTGGGGAAATGAATTCCGTTCTTGTAAAAGCCAGCCAGGTTCAGGAAACCGAGTTACCACAGGAAATTCATGTAATCGGTACGCTTGCAGCAAGAAGCGTACAAATCACTCCAGAAATGCCTGGACATGTTAATGCAATCCTTTTTAAGGACGGTGCATTTGTATCGAAAGGCGATGTGCTTGTACAGCTTGATGATGCGGTATATAAAGCAAAATTCGAATCTGCGAAAGCCAAATTCAACTATAGTGACAATAACTATCGTCGAATGGCGCTGCTTGGAAAAAAGGGTATTATTGCTCAGCAGGCAATCGATCAGGCTGATTCTGACCTGAAGGAACGAAGAGCTGATATGCAAGAAGCGGAAGTTATGTTAAACAAAATGAAATTGACCGCGCCATTCGATGGTGTTGTCGGCAGCAGCCGCGTTAATCCCGGTGATTATGTGACTATCGGTCAGAACATCGTTGCATTGACTGATACCAGACATTTGCGTATTGAATATTCCGTTCCTGAAAAATATCTTCCGCATGTGAAAATCGGCCAAAAGATTTCAGTCACCGCTGCGGCCTTCCCAGGAAAAACTTTCACTGGAGTATTATCATTTATCTCGCCGACAATTAATACAGACAATCGATCCATAGCATTGTATGCGGAAATTGATAATCCAGATAACTTACTGGCTGCAGGCATGTTTGTTGAGGCGCAGCAAATGCTCGGCAGTATGGAGCATGCCTTGATGATCCCTTCGCGTAGCATCATGCCGGTACTGGAAGGTGCGCAAGTTTATAAAATTGTTGATGGTAAAGCATTTTCTGTAAATGTGATGATTGGTCAGCGTACCGCTGACACAGTTCAGATTACACAAGGTTTATCAAAGCATGATACCGTAATTACTGACGGTCAACTGAAAGTAAAAAACGGTACTCCAGTCAAAGTGCAATCATAGAGAGAAGACATTGAATATCACTTCATTTTGCATACGCCGGCCGGCATTCACGATAGTCATCAGTCTGGTGATGATCATTATTGGTGTTCTCAGTTTTGTAAACTTGCCGCTGCGCTGGATTCCAAATGTCAGCAAACCGGAAATTACTATTTCAACATCTTATAATGGCGCAAACGCACGCATCATTGAAAAGGATATTACGAAAGTTATAGAGGAAGCGATGTCGGGTGTGAGCGGTGTCGAGTCAATGTCGTCGACTACTCATCAAGGTTACAGCAGAGTTTATATTAAATTTAAACTTGGACGTAATATGGATGCTGCGACTGAAGATGTCCGTAGTAACATTGAGCGCATTCGCGATAGTCTGCCAAAAGATGCAGGAAGTCCTGTTGTCATAAAAGCTGATCCCAACACAAATGCATTAATGTATTTGTCATTCTATGACCCTAATCGCAGTGAAAATGAAATCAGCGATTACATCGATAAATTCATTGTTCCGGTTTTTGAAACCATGGATGGAATTGGTTCAGTAGAAGTCTTCGGTAAGCGTGTTACCGCGATGCGCATATGGCTTGATCCAGCAAAAATGGCGGCGTCACGCATTACTGTTAATGATGTAGTCGATACATTAAGAGAGCAGAATACATCTATTCCAAGCGGTCAGATTCGCAGTCATGATCGTTTTTATAATGTTACGACAAGTACCGAGCTTAAAGATACAAACGATTTCAATAACCTGATCCTCAGGGGCGGGCAAACTCAACTGGTAAGATTAAAAGATGTCGGTGAGGCAAAGCTCGATCCTGAAAGTGTCGATGATGCATTTCGCGTGAAAGGTCATCCCGCAATTGCACTTGGCATCATTCCACAATCAACCGCCAATCCATTAGACGTTGAAAAAAATGTTCGTAAAGCATTTGAGGGCATTGTCAAATCTCTGCCAGCCGGCATGAAAGCTGATATTGCGTACAATCAGGCAGACTATATTCGCGCATCTATCAGCAGTGTATATGAATCATTCTTTGAAGCAGTATTATTTGTGTGGCTGGTGATTCTGGTTTTCCTTTGCAGTTTTAGAGCTACACTGATACCTGTTATCACCATTCCTGTGTGCCTGATGAGCAGCTTCGCAATTCTCGCATATTTTGGTTTTACTATTAACACAATTACATTGATGGCATTTGTGCTGGCTATCGGTCTTGTTGTAGACGATGCGATCGTCATGCTTGAGAACATCAGCCGCCACATTGAAAACGGTATGACACCTTTTCAAGCCGCACTAAAAGGCAGTAAGGAAATGGTATTTCCGGTCATCGCGATGACGCTAACGCTGGCAGCAGTATATGCTCCGATTGCATTTACGCCTGGATTGCTGGGTGTCATATTCAGAGAGTTTACATTCACTCTTGCAGGAGCAGTTATTATTTCAGGTATTGTTGCGCTTACATTATCACCCATGATGAGCGCACGTTTACTAAACGACAGTCACGATGAGAGCAGATACGCAATCTGGTTTGGTAAACAGATGCATAGGCTGCAAAATAAATATCAACAAATTCTCCGTTTTGTTCTAAGCAAGCGTAAATGGATGCTGAGAGTGCTGGTTCTGATCGGTATTGCAGGTGTTGCGTTATATCATTATTTGCCGTCAGAGCTTTCACCAATCGAAGATAGAGGTGAAATTTATGTCAGCGTTAGCGCGCCTCGAAGCTCCAGTTTTGCATACACGGATAGTTATGTTAGGGAACTTGAAAAGATGTATGACAAGATGCCTGCTATCGATTCTTATTTTTCAGTATCAGGGATGTATTCAGCTTCGCATGCATTTCAGGCAATTCAGTTGAAACCCAAAAGTCAGCGCAAGGAATCAACAATGGCCATGATTGGTGCGATCAGTGCACAAGTAAATTCGTTCCCTGGGGTGATGGTGAATGTGATGCCGCCATGGCCTGCTCTGGCTGAATTCGCCGGCAGTGATAATGGCGACAATATCGGCCTCACAATCATGACGACAGGTGATTATTTGCATTTACAGCAAGCATCGCAGGGGCTGGTTGATGTGCTAAAAAATATGCCGCAATTCTCCCGCGTCGATAACAAACTGAAATGGGATAGTGAAGAATTTGAGATTAATATCGATAGAAACAAGGCTGCGGATTTACAAGTACCGATATCATCGGTTGCAGGAACAATTTCAACTCTTCTGGCCAGCCGTACAATTGGCAAAGCAAATGACGCCAACATCATGGTGCAAATGAAGCAATCAAGCCTAGAAAACCCGAATATTTTTTCTCAGCTTTACGTGCGTAATCTGGTTGGTGAAATTATTCCGCTTTCACAGTTTTCATCCGTTAATACGATTTCTGCACCTGAAGTCTTTCATCGTGATATGCGGTTGCGGTCAGACACAATTTATATTTCACTTGCTCCAGGAGTAAAGCTGGCTGATGCAGTTGCTCTATTAACTAAAGCAGCCAAGGATACATTGCCTGATGATGCACGCTTTGAATTTACCGGTGAAGCAAAGAGTTTTATCGAATCTAGCGGAGCTGCTGCTCTTACATTCGGGCTAGCATTATTATTTATTTATCTGGTGCTTGTGGCGCAATTTGAAAGCTTTGTCGACCCTCTTATCATACTTTTCACCGTCCCATTTGCAGTCATTGGATCATTGCTTACATTAAGTTTATTCAGTGGGACATTGAATATATACAGCAATATCGGATTGATCACGCTGATTGGCTTAATTGCAAAGCACGGGATTCTCATTACTGAGTTTGCCAATCGTATGCGGGAAGAGGGCATGGATATTGAAACTGCCGTTATAAATGCCGCCATGCTGCGTTTAAGACCGATTTTAATGACAACTGCCGCTATGGTACTTGGTGCGCTACCGCTTGCATTGGCATATGGTCCTGGCGCAGAAAGCAGGCAGCAAGTGGGATTAGTGATCACCGGCGGATTGCTTTTCGGAACATTTTTTTCATTAATTGTCATTCCAGTCATGTATACTTATCTCGCGCCATTTAAGCGCGTATCAACTCAACCAAGTGATGAAGGTGAGACTCATGCAACTGTTTTATGAAATTTTACCCGTATTTCTATTTTTTCTTGCATTCAAATTTTATGACATTTACGTCGCAACAGTTGTTGGCATCGCGGCAACAATGATACAGGTAATTGCTACTCGCGCTGTCACTGGCACCTGGGATAGAAAACAGGTTATTACCATGTGTGTATTTCTTTTGTTTGGCGGGATGACTTTATATTTTCATGACCCCATATTTGTTAAATGGAAACCAACGATAGTATTCTGGATATTTTCAGTTGCTATCGTGATCACACAAATTTTTACACGCAAACCATTAATGCAGCGTATGATGGAAAGCGCGCTGCAAGAGTCAGCCATCATTCCACAGAAAGTCTGGCGATTACTCAATATGATATGGGCTTTATTTTTTGTATTATTGGGCGGGGTAAATCTTTATGTTGCTTATTATCTTAGCAATGATGCCTGGGTTAATTTCAAATTTTATGGAATTACATCCGCATTATTAGTTTTTAGTGTTTTTCAGGCATTATATTTATCGCGCTATCTCGAAACTAAAGATCCAGGAATATGAAAGCGGAAGAAAAAGTAAAACTATTACAAGACAGATTAACATCTGCATTTAAACCAACTTATCTAATTGTTAATGATGATAGTGATCAACACGTTGGTCATGCGGGTCATGGTGGCGGCGGACGTCACTTCTCAATTATCATTTCGTCTGATTATTTCAAAGATATGAGTCGGGTTGAAGCTCATCGCGCCATATATGTTCAATTTCAGGATCTCATTCCTCACGAAATACATGCATTGAAAATAAAAATTATATAAACTCTATCTCGGTTTGTGTCATACCACAAGGAGATAGACTAAATGTTAAGGAAGCTTCGTAAGGCACAGGAAGAAAAACTTTCTCGAAATTTAAAAGTCAAACAGGGCAGAGCGTTAATTAGAGCTGCGCGTAAAGGGGAATTGCAGTCTCTCATTAATATATTAAATGCCTGCCACAATGATCTTGATGTAGTAAATTATAAATCAGAAAGTTTGTTTATGTTCCATGACAAATGTAACGGCGTTACTGCATTGGATATTGCTGCTGCAAATGGACATATTCCCATCGTAAGCGCTCTTCTGAAAATCGCCGGCGTTAATGTCAATAATCAGTCGCCGTATCTAAACATGAATACGCCGTTACTTTCAGCAATTACGCACAAGAATATGAAGATTGTTGAAGCGTTGGCAGAGTCAGGTAAACTCAATCCAAATCTTACAAATGAGACTGGTGAAAATGCTTTAACTTTGGCACTATTGATTTGCCCAAGCATGGTACCCATCATATTAAAAATCTCAGATCTTAATATTAATGCAGTTAATAAATCCAAATACTCAGCCCTGCATTATGCTGTAAAACATAAATCGCCAAGATGTAATTATGTCCCACAATTACTTGCAACTCCCGGCATACAAATTGATTTGCAGAATTTGAAAGGTTATACACCATTAATGCTCGCTGCCAAGAAGGGAGATAGTGATTCATTTACTGCATTGCTTGATGCTGGAGCTGATTTAAATAAAAAAGATTTAGCCGGAATAAACGCCCGCAAGATTGCCGAATTATTCCGACATAAAGAAATTATCGATATCATCGATAAAAATGAAAGAAATAAAATTGAAATCCAAAATCAAAGAGGAATCAAACCATGAAACTAAAACTCGCTCTTGCCGCAATATCAGCTTGCGCTGCAATGTCAGCACATGCCACCATGGTATGTCCGTTTACCGATCATTTTTTTATTAAAGCACCACTTCCATTGCAGGCGATGCGTGCAGATATTGAAGGAAATTTAAATTTCACACTCATGAGTCCTTATTATTTCAGGCTGTCTTGCAAAGATGTGAGAGTATTTAGCGGCGGGGTTGCAACTGTTGATATCGGTATGTCGCAATCGATAAAATGCACATTGAAAATTAAAGACGGTCCATATCAAATGAACCCGTCAGTCGTTGAAGCGCATTGCGGAGGAGCTGGCAGCCGAATTTCCTTTGTCGGTATGGATCACCCATATGGTTCAAATAATTATTTTCTGAATTTCACGATGTGAAATTTGAGCGTGAGCGTGTGGTTGCGGCTGCGCGCTCACGTTCACAATGTTCTTTCAGCTGTTCTGCCGTCAGCAGAAACACACCGCCCCCTCCGCGCTCAAATTCAAGCCATGTAAACGGAGTATCAGGGTATGCATCCATCAACGCATATTCGCTGTTGCCAACTTCTACAATCAGTGTACCGCGAGGTGCAATATAGTTAGCTGCATCAAAAAGAATTCTTTTTACAATGTCTAGACCATGGGTGCCTGCGGCGAGACCAAGAACTGGTTCATGACGATATTCTTGCGGTAATTCATTCATTTCTTCGCTGCTGACATAAGGTGGATTGCTGACTATCAAGTCGTATTTCTTTTCAGGTAATCCGGTAAACAAGTCCGCTTTATATAAATGAACCTGATCTTCTGAGTTATGACGTAAGATATTAATTTTCGCTACAGCAAGGGCATCATCGGAGATATCACTTGCGTCAACCTGTGCTTCAGGAAAAGCATGAGCCAATGCCACAGCAATGCATCCACTGCCAGTGCACAAATCAAGAATATGATGAATTTTTTCCGGTTTAACCCAAGGTTGAAAATGCTGTTCAATCAATTCTGCAATCGGTGACCGTGGGATTAATACTCTTTCATCAACGTAAAATGATATTCCCGAAAACCAGGCTTCTTTAATGAAGTAGGCGAGAGGAATGCGCTTTTCCACGCGTCTGCTGATGAGGTCGATTAATTGTGATTTTTCTTCGCTAACCAGCCGCGCATCTAGTACTTGATGGCTGACATCGTGGGGCAGATGCAGGGTATGGAGGATGAGTGCTGCTGCCTCGTCCCATGCATTATCCGTGCCATGTCCAAAATAAAGCCCTGCCTGATTGAATCGGGTAGCGGCATAGCGTAAAAAGTCGCGAATGGTCTGGAGTTCAGAAAGAGTGCTCATGTTATTTCTTATTTAAAATATATTATCCTCATATCATATCAAACTGGCTGTATGAGCAAAACAACATTATAATCGTATTTAATTTAATAACTTATGTAGAGAACTGCGATTAGTCATGAATCAGAAAATCGGTGCCTTAGTGATTGATTTGCAAGGATTTCAGCTGACTGCGGAAGAAAAAGAGCTGCTTGCTCACCCTATCGTGGGCGGTGTCATTTTATTTAGCAGAAATTATGATTCTATCACCCAGCTGCAAGGTCTCTGCCGGGAAATCAGGGCATCCAGACAAACACCTCTCCTTATAATGGTTGATCAAGAGGGTGGCCGTGTTCAGCGGTTCCGCAAACAATTCTACGAACTTCCTTGTCTCTCCTTTTTTGGCGACTGGTATGATAAAAATCCCACGCTTGCTTTAGAGCTTGCCAATTCAGCAGGGTGGCTCATGGCTGCTGAAGTCGCTTCTGCGGGGATAGATTTCAGTATCGCGCCAGTTGTTGATTTGAAGCAGGGCAGCAAGGCAATCGGTGATCGTGCTTTTCACTCAGATCCAGATGTGGTTTATCAGCTTGCACGCTCATATATTCAAGGGATGAGGGAAGCAGGTATGACTTCTGTCATCAAGCATTTTCCGGGTCATGGTTCAATTCCTGAAGATTCACATCATGACATTCCTGTCGATCAGCGTGAACTTAAAGTTTTACTTGAATCTGATATGCAGCCTTTTTTGCAATTAATTAGGGAAGGGGTGCAATCAGTGCTTGCGGCACATATTATATTTCCCCGAATTGACAGGCAGCAAGTAAGTTTTTCTCGTGTGTGGCTGCAAGATATATTGCGCAAGCAGTTAGGGTTTGAAGGCGTCATTTTATCCGACGATTTGAACATGCGCGGAGCCGACATTTCAAATGACTATGCAGACAGAGTTACTGCAGCGCTTGATGCTGGCTGTGACTTTGCGCTGGTTTGCAATAACCGCACGGGTGTTATACAGGTGATTGATCAGTTGCCGCATAACAAACATCAGGTTAACGCAGAAAAATGGTGTATATTGAACGCTGATTTTTCACGCTTGCAAAACACAGAGGATAGGAAAGAATTAGCAAAGAATTTTTTACGTGAGCATGTTAATACTTTGCGTAATGAATCATTAACGAATACATAACAGGTAAAAATACAGGTAATAAAATGATGGAAAATATTGAAGATAAATATCAAGAAATACTTGAAAATGCTGAGTGCCTTTATAACAGAGATCAGGTTTTGGCTGCGATTGATCAAATGGCAGAAAAAATCACTGCTAAACTATCTCGATCGAATCCCGTCGTATTAAGTGTCATGACGGGTGCTATGATTGTTGCCGGTCATCTTGCAGTGCGCCTGCAATTTCCGCTTGAAATGGATTATATCCATGCTACTCGCTATCGCGGCACAACCCGTGGCGGCGACTTGCACTGGCTGGTTGAGCCACGCATTGATTTAAAAGGCAGAACGATAGTGATTGTCGATGACATCATGGACGGTGGGTTAACACTTGCATCCATCATCGACTATTGCAAACAGGCGAATGCAAAAGATGTTTATACTGCAGTATTGGTAGATAAACGCAGAACACGTGAACCCGGTGTGAATTTTGAACCCGATTTCGTGGGGCTAACAACGCCAGATAAGTACCTGTTCGGTTTCGGACTTGATTATGAAGAATACCTTCGTAACGCTCCGGGAATCTATGCAGTAAATAACGCATAACTAATGAAAAGGAAAGTGCCGGATGAGTCAGTATAATGTTTTTCAGGCGATTTACATGTCGTTTTATTCGCGCAGCCTTTATCAGGATGTTGGAAAAAACTGGGGTGGAAAAACATTTTTTTATCTGGCGATATTGATTGCGCTCTCCTGGGTCGGCTTCACGATAAAAGCACAGGCAACGTTAAATCGCATATACGGCGCTTCATCTGATGCATTTATTGCAGAAATACCAATAATTAAAATTCAGAAAGGCAAAATCTCTACGCCTGAAATGAGACCTTATTTCATCAAGGAGCCAGGTTCCAATAAAACATTTGCTGTTATTGATGCAACTAGCACCACAGTTCCGGCGCAACAAGTCGACGTTACTGTATATATCAATGAAAAAAATATCATATATAAAAAAGATGAAAATGAAACCAGAGTCTATCAGATACCTGAATCATATAGTGGAACAATTGACCCCGCCAAGATGAATGTCGTTCTTAAGCGCATTGTTAGTTTTGCCTGGGCTCTTATATTTCCCTTATTCTTTTTAGTTTCTTATTTTTATCGCATCTTTCAAGTGGTGATTTATGGATTAATAGGTAAATTGTATTGTGCTGTAAGTAATACGAATGTGAATTTTGGTGCTATTATGCAAATCACGATGGTTGCAATTACACCCGCAATCGTGATTTCAACTGTACTTGATTTATTTTCCATTACATACCCATATGAATTACTGGTTTATTTTGTAATTTCGATGTGTTACATGATTTATGGCATAAGATCTCAATAGTCGATGCAACATTTTATTCAGGGATAGAATATGACAGCACTCACAGCATCATTACTTTTCATTCTTGCAGCAGGCATATTGGCATATCATCGTGCAAAGCTGATAATCTGGACAATTGCGCTGACACTTCTTTTAATTATCATTACTCGAATGCATGGGTTGACTGCTGGCGTTATTATTTCCTGGATTCTGTTTGCATCTGTGACACTTATATTAAATTACTTACCCTGGCGCCGTCGATTGATCACGTCGCACATACTTAAAATCTTTCGCAGTGACATGCCGATGATGTCAAAAACAGAGCGAGAAGCAATTTCCGCAGGAACGGTAACATGGGAAGGTGATTTATTTCGCGGCAACCCGGATTGGAAAAAAATGATGAATCTGCCAGCTGCAAAGCTAACAGAAGAAGAGCTGGCATTTATGGATGGTCCAGTTGAAACATTGTGCGGCATGATTAATGACTGGGATATCACACACAATCGCGCTGATTTGCCGCCAGAAATGTGGGCATTTTTAAAGGAACAGGGATTTTTCGGGTTAATTATTCCCAAGCGATATGGTGGAAAAGAATTTTCAGCCTATGCACATTCACAAGTTATTACCAAAATCAGCGGCCGCAGCATCACTGTTTCTTCAACTGTTGCTGTTCCCAATTCGTTAGGGCCGGCTGAATTATTACTTGAATACGGCACAGAAGAACAAAAAAATTATTATTTACCTCGTCTTGCAAGCGGTGAAGAAGTTCCCTGTTTTGCGTTGACATCTCCAGATGCGGGTTCTGATGCCAGTTCCATGACAGATTATGGCATCGTATGCTGGGGTGAATATCAAGGTGCAAAAATTCTTGGAATTCGGCTTAACTGGAATAAGCGATACATTACTCTAGCACCAATTGCGACAGTTATTGGTCTTGCTTTCAAGTTATATGATCCAGATCATTTGCTGGGTGATAAAACAGACGTCGGCATCACTTGCTCACTCATTCCGCGCAATACTGCAGGAGTTAAAATCGGACGCCGTCATTTCCCGCTCAACACACCATTTCAAAATGGACCGACACAAGGAAAAGATGTATTCATTCCACTTGACTGGATAATTGGGGGTAAGGAGCAAGCCGGCAATGGCTGGAGAATGCTGATGGAATCATTAGCTGGAGGCAGAGCAATCACGCTTCCTTCTACTGCAGTTGGCGGGACGAAAGTGCTAGCTTATGCAACCGGAGCATATGCACGTATTCGCAGGCAATTTCATGTACCAATCGGTAATTTCGAGGGAATTGAAGAACCATTGGCGCGAATTGGTACTTTCACTTACATTTGTGATGCAGCGCGCTCATTCGTTACCAGCAGTATCAACCTTGGCGAAAAGCCAGCAGTTGCTTCCGGAATTGTTAAATATCATGTCACAGAACTTGGTAGAATCGTGACGCGTGATGCGATGGATATTCACGGTGGCAAAGCCATTTGTCTTGGCCCTAATAATTATCTAGGCCGCGGTTATGAATCTACTCCAATAGGTATCACTGTAGAAGGCGCAAATATACTGACGCGTAATCTCATTATTTTTGGTCAGGGAGCGATGCGCTGTCATCCATATATCTTTAATGAACTCAAAGCTGCACAACTCAGTAATGAAAAAGAACGCATGATCAAATTTGATCAACTTATATTTAAACATTTTGGATACGGAATCAGTAACATTGTACGTACATTTACATTAGGATTGACTGGTGCGCGAATCGTGCTTGTACCCAGAGGAAAAACATCGCGCTATTTTCAATACGCATCGCGATTTAGCGCGGCTTTTGCATTGCTTTCTGATGCTGCCATGATTGTCATGGGTGGCAGCTTAAAACGAAAGGAAAGTATTTCCGCAAGACTTGGCGATATACTTAGTTATTTGTATCTGGTTTCGGCTGTTCTCAAACATTATCATGATCAAGGTCGTAATGTAGATGACTTACCGTTAGTCAGATATTCATGTGAGCATTGTTTTTTTGAAATTCAGCAAAGGTTCGATGAGATTTTACGAAATTTCCCCAGCCGGATAGCTGCATTTATTTTGCGCCCAATTATTTTTCCGCTTGGCATGCGTTTTGCGAGACCGAAAGATCGATATAACCGAAAGATATCTCAATTATTGACATCACCGACTTCCACTCGACAGCGTTTGTGTACAGGTGCTTATTTATCTGATAACGGAAATAACCCGCTTGCTGACATTCAGGATGCACTTGTAAAATCCATTATGGCAGAACCAATTGAAAAAATGATACGCACAGCAACACAAGATGGCGATGTTGCGGGGTATACACCCCAGGAAAAATTACAACATGCCGTGGAAACAAAATTGATTACCGTTGATCAATACGATATTTGTATGCAGGCAGATGCTGCGCGCAGAAAAGTGATTGCGGTTGATGATTTTGCTCCTGATGAACTTGCTCGTTTATCTACAGGTGAGATAAATAAAAATCATTATGCACAGCAGTCAGAGTAAGAAACAGCAAAGCATTTTTTTATATTTGTTGCTGCTGACAACTTTTTATATTCTGCTTGAGTTAAGCTTTTTTATTCAATGTAATAAAGCTTATCTTTCTGACTTCACTTTTGTGTCAGGCCAACTAAGTATACCGTATAGTATCATTCCTGATATTGGCTATTTCCTCGCATCACAGCTGGTGGTGCACTTTGGTTTTTGTTTGCTGGTCTGGTTTACTGCAGTCTATTCGGCATATCTTTTTAACATAAAGTCATACTTTAATTTCGGCATTGCGCTCTGGTTCATCGGTATCGCGACAATTCTGGCGGCAAATCAATATTTTTTTCCAAACTCTAAATTTACAGAATTAACTTCAATTTTTCTCGTTAACCGCGAGTTTACACTCGTTATTTTGATTCCATTAGCAGTCATTTGTGTGTGTGCGATTACGGCAGCGGTAATCGGATTCTTTGTCTGTATGACAAAAAAATCATTCAATTACACGTTATTTTTCATGTTGATTCTTGCGTTGGCATCATGGGCGGTTATTAGTGGGTTATCACCTCATCCCAAATCTTCCATAATGAATAAATATCCAAACGTTATTCTAATAGGAATTGATTCATTGCGGCCGGATTTTCTCGGCTATTTTGGGGCAGAAGGACCAACTCCTTTTCTCAATTCTGTATTGCAACAATCGACCGTATTTACCGAAGCAGTTACACCGCTTGCCAGAACATTCCCATCGTGGTCCGCTATTTTGCTAGGTGAGCATCCTCGCAGCAGCGGGATTCGTTTTAATCTTGCGGATATTTCCAATATCGATCTCACTGCTGCCATGCCTGCAATTTTCAGGAAATCAGGCTATGAAACCATATATGCAACGGATGAAACACGCTTTAGCAATATTGATCAGAAATTCGGTTTTAATGAAGTAATCACGCCTCCTATTGGGTTAAATGATTTTCTTCTCGGAACATTTAATGATTTTCCCATCTCAAATCTGATCATCAATTCCGCCTTGGGCAAAGTATTATTTCCGTATAGTTATGCTAACAGGCCTGCGTATGTCACTTATAACCCGAACAGCTTTATCGAAATGCTGCGCTCCAGGTTATTACGCTCTCATGACAAACCAGTTTTTCTCAGCGTACATTTTTGCCTGCCGCATTACCCTTATTTATGGGCGGGTCTGAATGGTTATCAATTCACACCCAGAGAACGTTATCGTGAAAGTATTTTTCGTGTTGACAGCCAAATCAAATCATTTTTCGCTTTATTACAAGCTTCTGGGTTATTGAATCATGCAATCGTTGTCTTATTGTCAGATCATGGTGAAGCGCTGGAAATTTCCGGTGACAGAGTGACACAGCAAGAAATGTTTCTTGGTAAGTTGAATAAAGCAGGTGAGCCGCCCCGATTTTATCCGCCTAGTCTGGATGATGAAGCGATTAATCAATCCGCAGGACATGGCACGGATGTGCTGGGTTTGACGCAATATCACACGTTGCTTGCAGTTAAACTGTTTGGGATGGGTCACCAGAAAACCGGTGATATTAACGGAGTTGTCAGTCTGACCGATTTGAAGCCTGCGCTGCTAGCGATGACCGGGATCAGCAGGGAGCCCTCGTTAATCGCTGCAAAAGTTAATGGCAAGAATGAAACCATTCCATTGCGGCACATCTTTATAGAAAGCGACTACTCGCCTGAGGCGATTCGTACTGTTTATCCAGAAACCCGTAAAGTATTACTTGAAGGTATCCAGCTATTTCAAATCAATCCCGCCACCACGCGTCTCACGGTAAAGGAAAAGATGGGTGCAATGATTATACGCAGCAAACAATTTGCTGATATATATGGCGCCTGGATGCTCGCGCTTTATCCTCAAGCCGACAATTCTTATACATCCATTCTGGTGAACCTTGAAAATGGTCAATGGACAAATGATCTGCAATCTAAGTTTGCCAAAGATTCACCAGCAGAGCAGATGCTGTCAGCTTTGGAGAAATTTTATGGAAATGATTTGAACATAGATATCAAAGATATACCCAAAATCACGTCATAAATGCAACGTTAGGTCTAGTATTTGTTCACAAGTATCAGAATTAACTATGTTTATGGTGCATAACTAGACATAAGTACCCCAACACTCAAACAATGCGATAACTGCGTTTGTAACACATTGTTTAATAGCGATAATTTACTTATGTCTATTTTATGTGCTTCCTAGGGGAATCCCTAATTTACGCGCTTGTACAGTACTTACCGATAGGTTACTCACAGAGTTATCCACAGTTTTTGTGGATATGTAATCGGTTGTTCACGATACGTTTATTTCAAGGTTCTTCGCAGCAAAATTTCAACAGTCACCCTGGTGTTCTCGCGCTCATCGAGATCATTAAGTTGTCTATAATCATCTTCTGGCAAGGCTGTCACATCTTTGGATTTTGTTTCAAACGCGCCAAGCAGTTTGCTGCCTTCAACGCTCGCATAAAAGTGCGTACCTGATAAAAACACACCACCGCGTGTTTCAGTATGCTTGCGGCTAATCATAGCAGGCAATGAAGTGACTCGCTTCACTGATCCTTTGCCAAAATCAAATTCATACTTATTTCGATCAGTATAATAAGCAACAACCTCAGTTTTCTGTGGTTTGCCGGGCACAGCAAAAAATCCAGGTCCATCTACCAATAATTGTCTGGACGGATTTTTAAAACCAGGATGGGTTAAATTAACAGCATAAGGAATTTCACCTTTCGCTGTTTGATCAATCTGATCTACTGGGCGAAATGCGCCAACTGCACTAAAATCATCGATTAATCCCAATCCAAAACCTTTGTCGATGAGCACATGTCTTATAGCTCCCCTATATATGCTGACTATATTTTACCCAATGATTGTTATGGCACCCTTAATTGATCGACAATAGTGGAAAAATAACTACCGCAGTTACTGAGAAATCTATATAATTTTGACCAACTTAAGGGAGTATCAGCATATGGAAATCGCTACTCTTGTCAGCATTGCCTTATTAATGGCTCTCATTTTTGTCACCGCATTTTACCGTCTGTCAGCAGTTATCTGGACCACCATTGTTGGCATTGCACTTGCAGGTGTGACATATGTTGGAACTCTGCCAATAAGAGGCATCATCTTTTTATGGTTGTGTTTTATTGCCGCGGCAGGATTTGCCAATTTACGTGATTTAAGAATCCGCTACATCACCGGACCGATGTTGAAGAGGGTTAAAAAGCAATTACCAACTATTAGTGAAACAGAACGTGAAGCTATTGCCGCCGGTAATACCTGGTGGGAAAAAGAATTATTCTGCGGCGATCCTGACTGGAAAAAATTATTTAAAATTCCTGCGCCAACGTTAACTGACGAAGAACAGTCTTTCGTGGATCATCAGGTTGAAACATTATGCCAGATGCTAAATGACTGGCAAATCGTTTATGAGAAGGCTGATTTGCCGCCAGAGGTCTGGAATTATATTAAGAAAGAAAAATTTTTCGGTTTGGTTATTCCCAAACAATACGGCGGCCTTGATTTCTCTGCGCTTGCTCATTCAACCATCATCTCTAAAATTGCCACACGCAGCGCGAGTGCGGCTGTAGATATCATGGTACCAAATTCGCTGGGCCCCGCAGAATTATTGCAGCGTTACGGCACTGATGAGCAAAAGAATTATTATCTGCCGCGACTTGCTGTGGGTGAAGAAATTCCATGTTTTGCACTCACAGCACCGAATGCCGGGAGTGATGCCAGTAACATTCCAGACACCGGCATCATTTGTAAAGGCCAATACAATGGCAGAGAAGTTACCGGCATCCGTTTAACCTGGGACAAGCGTTATATTACACTGGCGCCGATTGCTACTGTGTTGGGGCTGGCGGTGCATCTTTATGATCCCGATCACTTACTAGGTGAAAAGGAAGATATCGGCATTACACTTTGCCTGATTCCAACAAATCATCCCGGTGTGGAAATAGGATCACGCCACATTCCCATGCACATGGCTTTCATGAATGGCCCAACACGCGGGAAAGATGTTTTCATTCCTATGGAATGGATCATCGGTGGTCCTGAACAGGCGGGCTGCGGCTGGCATATGCTGATGGAGTGCTTGTCTATTGGACGCAGTATTTCATTACCAGCACTCGCTACTGCAACTAGCAAAGTTGCCTACCGATATACAGGCGCTTATGCGCGGTTGCGCCGGCAATTTAACACATCAATTTCTTCTTTTGAGGGCATTGAAGAAGCATTGGGAACGATTGCAGGATACACTTATTTATCAGAAGCTACGCGCATTATGACTGCTGGTGCTATTGATGAAGGTATTAATCCCGCGATTGCATCTGCAATTGCGAAATATCATATGACTGAAATGTCCAGAGTTTCCATCATTAATGCGATGGATGTGCACGCTGGTCACATGATACAAAACGGTCCACGCAATATTCTGGCTCATTTATATTTTTCATCTCCAATCAGTATTACCGTAGAAGGCGCAAATATTCTTACTCGCAATCTAATTATTTTCGGGCAGGGCGCAATACGTTGTCATCCATATTTGCTTAAAGAAATTGAGTTAATGAGTGCACCGCAAATGGATGTGAAAGCTCTGGATAGCATTCTGATGTCGCATATCGGTTTTTATGCGAGTAATTTCATTCGCACATTAGCATATAGCTTTACTGGCGGCAGATTAATATATGCAAAGAATGCCAATAAGGTAATTAGAAAATACGAACAACAACTGACGCGCATGAGTGCTGCTCTGGCATTAACTGCAGATACCTGTCTGATGGTGTTGGGAGGCAGTTTGAAACGCCGTGAACGAATTTCCGCGCGTCTGGGTGATATTTTAAGTCAACTTTATCTTGCATCTGCTGCATTAAAATTTTTTCATGACCATACTCAGTCTGAAGCAGATATTGATTATGTCAGCTGGGCAGTAGAACAATGTTTATATGAAATTCAGCTTGCGTTTAACGAGTTATTTCATAATATGCCAAACCGCTGGTTGGGAATGTTATTGAACTGGTCCATTTTTCCATTTGGCCAAGCTTATCACCGGCCGAAAGATTGTCTGCATAAAAAACTTGTTATACCGATGACTGATTCCACGCAGATGCGGGACAAATTGACTCAATATTGTTTTGCCAGCAACAACAATTCTGAATTAACCAGCATGCTTGATTCAGCATTGTCGCGCGCAAGTAAGAATGACACACTGTGCAAAAAACTGCAGCAAGCTGTCAAAAGTGGTACCATCCCGGAGTTTTACACCATTGCAGAACGAGTGAAAGCCGCTGTCGAAGCTGGCATGCTGACAACAGAAGAAGCGAGCGACATGATTGAATTTGAGTCGTTGCGCGAAGAAATTATCAAGGTAAATGAATTTACTTTCGATTTGGAAAAAGTAATTGCTTAATGTTAAAGGAACCCTTATGACAGAATTCGCACAAACATATATGCGTGATGTGTACATTGTAGATGGAGCGCGCACTCCATTTTTGAAAGCTAAAGGTAAACCAGGACCTTTTAGCGCATCAGATCTTGCTGTCAAAGCTGGAAAAGAATTATTGGCGAGACAATCATTTAATCCGACTGATTTTGATGAAGTGATAGTCGGGTGTGTCGCTCCCAGTGCGAATGAAGCGAATATCGCACGACTCATTGCATTACGTCTTGAGTGCGGCAATGCAATGCCTGCGTTTACAGTGCAGCGCAACTGCGCATCAGGGATGCAGTCACTTGACAGTGCATGTAAGGATATCGCTAGCGGACGCGCGAACCTTATACTAGCAGGCGGCACTGAAGCCATGAGCCGCGCACCCTTGTTATTTAATGATGAAATGACCATGTGGTTTGCCGGTATCATGAGCGCAAAAAACTGGAAGATGAAATTGAAAGAATACATCCAGTTTCGACCATCATTTTTAAAACCGGTTATTTCATTGCTATGCGGCTTACATGATCCTTATGTCAATCTCAACATGGGACAAACTGCAGAAAATCTGGCATATCGTTTCCATATTTCCCGTCATGAAATGGATGAATTCGCTCTTACCAGTCATCAGCGTGTCATCAAGGCACAAGATGATGATTACCTCAAAGAAGTTGAAACGGTTTATGCAAATAACGGCAGTTTCTTTGCAAAAGATGATGGCGTACGCGCCGATACCACCATGGAAAAATTAGCCGCATTAAAACCATTTTTCGATAAAAAGTTTGGCAGTGTGACTGCGGGAAATAGTTCGCAGATATCTGATGGTGCCGCCATGCTGATTCTTGCCAGCAAGGATGCAGTTCAAAAATATCGATTACCAGTTCTCGCAAAAATTATTGATACACAATGGGCTGGAGTTGATCCTGCTGAAATGGGATTGGGGCCCGTGTATGCAACAGCTAAATTACTTAAAAATCAGCGACGCAGTATGGACAGCATTGATTTTTGGGAAATCAACGAAGCGTTTGCTGCACAAGTTATTGCTTGTCAGTCTGCCTGGGACAGTGATGATTACTGCAAAAAAAATCTGGGATTCGATAAAAAGCTTGGTGCGATAGAAACATCACGTTTGAATGTTGATGGCGGCGCCATCGCACTCGGGCATCCTGTAGGCGCAAGCGGAGCGCGCATCGTACTGCATCTCGCAGAAATTTTACGTAGAGAAAATGCAAAAACAGGTATCGCCACAATTTGTATCGGAGGCGGTCAGGGCGGGGCAATGTTAATTGAAAATGTATCCGGAGTGTAATTATGAATATGATGCAACATTATAAAAACTGGCGGCTGGAAACGGATGACAAACAGATTTTGTGGCTTTATCTCGACAAGGAAAACAGTTCAGTCAACACGCTTGATTATAACGTCATGGATGAGTTCTCTAAAATTATTGATTTACTCAGTGCAGATAAAGCTACCAAAGGTGTCATCATTGCATCTGGAAAGAAGACTGGATTTATTGCCGGAGCAGATATTTCACAATTCACTAAATTTAAAGACATTGATGATGCAGTTGGCATATTAAAACTGGGACAAACTATTCTCGCTAAATTAGAAGCACTAAAAATCCCGTGTGTTGCGATGATAGATGGATTCTGCCTCGGTGGTGGCCTGGAGCTTGCGCTAGCATGTCATTATCGAGTTGCAGAAGACGGTCCGAAAACACGTCTTGGTCTACCTGAAGTTAAACTTGGTATACATCCAGGCTGGGGAGGGTCGGTTCGATTGCCAAAATTAATCGGCGCTATGCAGGGCATGAATATGGTCATGTCCGGTCATACAGTCAGCGGTAAGGCAGCTGCAAAATTAGGATTAATTGATGCAGCCGTACCGAAACGCCAGTTAGTGCATGCAGCGGTATATTACATTGAAAATCATCTGCCGCGCCACAAACCAACAACACTACAGTCACTCAGTAACCAGAAATTTGTGCGCCAGATTCTCGGACATTTCATGCGCAAGAAATTACGGGCTAAAGTAAATCCTTCACATTATCCAGCTCCATTTCACGTTTTAGATAATTGGGAGCTAGTCGGTGTTGAAGGGAATGAAGCTTACGAACGCGAAGCAAAAAGCTGTGGGAAATTATTTTTTAGTGATACATGCCAGAATCTTGTGCGCGTTTTTTTCCTGCAGGAACAATTAAAAGGACTGGCTAAAGATTCCGGCTTCGCACCCAAACATGTGCATGTCATTGGAGCCGGCACGATGGGAGGAGATATTGCCGCGTGGTGTGCTTTGCGTGGTTTCAATGTTACGCTTCAGGACATGGAGCCTAAATATATCGCTCCTGCTATCAAGCGCGCCAATAAACTTTTTGTTGAAAAGTTAAAGGAAAATAATCTGGTTCAACATGCAATGGATAGACTGATTCCGGACATTAACGGTTATGGTATATCAAAGGCAGACGTTGTAATTGAAGCTGTAGTGGAAGATCTTGCAGTCAAACGCAAAATCTTTAGTATGATAGAATCAAAAGCCAAGCCAACCGCGATTCTTGCTACAAATACTTCGAGTATTCCGTTAGATGAAATTAATACCGTCCTAGAAATGCCGCAGCGTCTGGTAGGTATTCATTTCTTTAACCCCGTCGCTAAAATGCAGCTAGTTGAAGTTGTACATGGTGCTAAAACCTCTGATGAAATCGCTGAAAAAGCACTGAGCTTTGTGCGCAAGCTCGACCGATTACCACTGCCAGTAAAAAGCAGCCCGGGCTTTTTGGTTAATCGAATATTAATGCCATATTTATTAGAAAGTGTTGATCTGCTAAATGAAGGAGTACCAGGGCCGGTAATCGATAAAGCAATGACGGACTTTGGTATGCCGATGGGGCCGATTACTCTTGCTGACACTGTTGGATTGGACGTCTGTCTTTCTGTTGCAACATATCTCAGCCAGTATTTCAATACACCAATTCCCGACAAGCTTAAACAGCTGGTCGCGCAAAAGAAACTGGGGCGCAAAACCGGTCAGGGCTTTTATAAGTATGATAAGAATGGCAAACAGGAAAAGATGGATTATCCACCTTATGACAAACCTCTTCAGGCAATTTCTGACAGGCTGGTACTGCGCATGTTGAACGAAGCATTTGCTTGTCTTGGTGAGGGTGTTGTTGCCAACGGAGATTTACTTGATGCCGGAATGGTATACGGTACCGGTTTTGCACCTTTCCGCGGCGGCCCAATTCATTACGCCAAAACACAGGGTATACAGGAATTGTATCAACAATTCATATTACAGCAGCAATCCCGCGGTGATAAAACTGACAAATTTAAAAAATGGGAGAATGCCTGACTGAAGGATTTGAATAATGAGTAATATTCCAGTACTGATTGTGGGTGCAGGTCCGACCGGTTTATTGATGGCATATGAGCTGGCCAGGCATGGTATCTCTTACCGGATTATCGATAAAAAATCCGAGCCGACACATTCTGCGAATGCTGTTGCCATGCAAACGAGAACATTGGAAATATTCAAACAAATTGGTCTGGCAGATGATTTCTTGCGTGTCGGGCAGCAATGCAATGCAATCTGTTTTTATGATAACGGCAAGGAATATGCGCAGGCGAGTTTTACGCATTTAAACAGTGTTTATCAATTTATACTTGCTTTGCCGCAGGCGGCAACAGAAAAAATTCTGGATACTAAACTATCTGAATTACAGCATCACATCGAGCGGTCTCGCACACTCATCGACGTGAGAATTAATTTAACTGATATCGAAGCAGTTGTTCAGCACGAAGATGGCGTGCAGGAAACGATACGCTGCCAATGGCTTTTAGGCTGCGATGGAGCGCATAGTACCGTCAGGGAAAAATGCGAGTTCCATTTTCCTGGCGATGATTTATCAGAACAATTTGTAGTTGCTGATGCGGCACTCGATTCGTTTTTGCCTCACGACAAAATTCATATTTTCAGTGCCAAGGGATATATGCTGGGGACGTTTCCGCTTGGCAGTAATCTTTTTCGTCTGGGTGCAAATATGCAGTTAGGTTATTCCAGAAAAGATTATACCGCTAATGAAATTCGTGAATTAGTTTCAACCCGATCATCAAATCTTTTAAGTGTACGAGATGTAACAAGCATCTCACCATTCTGGATTCATAGCAAAATGTCTGAAACCATGCGGCGTGGTAATGTTTTTTTGCTGGGTGACGCAGCACACATACACTCTCCGGTTGGCGGGCAGGGTATGAATACCGGCTTGCAGGATGTGCATAATCTCGCTTGGAAACTTGCGTTAGTTATTCAAGATAGAGCAAATGATACGCTGCTTGACAGCTATCAAATAGAACGCAAGCCTGTGATTAAAGAAGTGGTAGAGACAACAGACAGATTTACCCGACTTTTGCTGATGTCTAATCCATTCATCCTATTCCTCCGCAAACAATTGATTAAACTCATGCTGGCAATACCATCAATTAATAACTATGTCACCAGACGCATGACACAGCTCAGCATACGTTATCAGTCAAATATGTCGATGAGTGACAACGCTGGAGAGAGGGCGCCAGACGTAATGATGAGTAATGATTCTCATTTTTACGATTATCTAAATGATACTTATCATCATATTATGTGTTTTACTGGTGAGCGTGACATATTCAAAATGGCAGATTTTTGCAAGCAAATCCGCTTTGAATTGTTAGGACCTTATAAAGATATAATCAAACTACATCTGGTAACTCCACATGTAATTGATGAACCGATTGATCAAATTCATGATGAAAACAATGCAATACATCAAGTGTATCAAATTAAAAAACCATCAGTCATCATTATCAGGCCGGATGGATATGTTAATTATAAATCAACGAATCCAGGCATCCAGGAAATTAAATCTTTTTTGAACGGCTACCTTTTATAGCCAGATTAAATGAATAAATTGTTTACAATACTGACTCATGGCGCAGATGATTATTTAATATTTCAGTGATATATTGGCGGCAAATTACGATGTAAAAGGATAAACAAATGTTTTCCGTAGGGAAGGTAATACTAGATGTTTTGAACCCGCCGTCAAAACCATATGAAATCAGGTGGCGCTATCAATATCCTCAAATCGATGGTGAGGTTCGGAACAATGCTGTCAGCAGATTTCAAAGCGGTATAGTTAATCTCGCATTTACAAATGAAAATAAAATGATAGTCGATTTGAAAAGGAATTATCAATTAAACGGAAAATTTTATCATCCAGACACAGAGCAGGATGTCGTTTTAAATGATATTTCAAATTTTGTAGATAAGGCGTTCGCATATCAGGTTACTCAACGTGATGCACTGAAGAAATATCTGACTACACGCGGCGGACAAGATCACAATTTTCTGATTCAAGATTTAATCGCTTCAAATCATTTTCTTGATTCATCCAGACAGTGCCTTTCATCAAACTATCAGCATTTTGTGCGGGCAGATTGGAAAATTAACCTGCAGGGTAAGATTGTTTTACGATATACAACAGATATTTTATCTATCGAATATTTGAATCCAGTCACAAAAGAAATTAAGACTTTTATCAGCGATAACTATGACGGCCTTGAATCTTATTCACAAGAATCTGAAGTTTTGCATCAAAAAAGAAAGAATGGATTAAATCCTCTGATGCGAATTAATTTTACTATCCGACTGGAAATGAATAACGGTGTGGTTATACCAGTCGTAGCAGATATAAATGTAGAGGGGTTTAATGATGCAGTCCAAATGCATCCGTTGAATTTTATTAATAGTGATGATATTCGCCAGGACGATTTTGCTCAGATAAATATTTTATTAGATGCTGCCATGCGGCATTTTAAAGATTGTCAGGTAATTCAGCAGGTTTTAACTGACTTGAGATATTTGTTATCGCAGAGCATTAATGGGGAAAATCTTGAGCCTGTTGCCTTAGCAGCACAGTATCTGGATAAAATTAACTGGCATTTTAACGGAGGCTTCTTTTCTGACAGTGAAGTTCTTTCTATGAGAGAGTTGAATGATAACTATGAGCCATTACCGTTGGTGAATAGAAATGAAAGTTTAAGTTTTGCTTTGAGAAAATATAATGTTAATTTCAAAGGATATATTTCGAATATTGGTTATTCTAAAAGTTCAATTGAAGGCATATTTGGCAAGCTTTATGATTCGTTTAAACGTGTCTTGCAATACTATAACCCTGTCGCTTCTTATAAATATAATGTATCTGATGAAGGTATAATTGACGGCGAATTCTTTAAAGAGTGGCAACTGGAGGCAGCGTCTTCGAATTTACACTCGAATATTCATTATGAGAATTTTCGTAATAGCAAGTGCAGGGTGTTAGCCGCTCATCTTGATCACAGCGCAAGTAACAATGACATTAAAAGCGCGGTTTATTCTCTGACGGATCAGTTGAATAAGGCATCTGATGATGATAAACAGAAGTTAGCCAGCTGGATATTATGTAATGGTGAGTCATTACATTTCTCAATGGTGAAACTGTTAATCGCAAAAGAAATTTCTGCTGTTGCTCCTAAATCAATGAGTACACCATCAATCATCACCAAATTTAATCCCGCATGTATTGAATGGCGAATTAATCTGGAAGGGAATATTGAATTCACAAGCGTTTATTATATGACAGGCCTCATAATTGAAAATTCAAATTTAAAAGGTTTCAGAGATATTAGAAGCAATAATCTAGTCTATAAACGAACAACTGATCACTCTTCATCTCAGCCGCCAGTAATGCGAATTGAAATAAAATCCGAACTCAATATCAGCAATGGAATTGTTATACCTAAAGTGAAATCATTAGAGATTACGTCTTACTGTAATCAGGTGAAACCAAAAAGGGCGCAGCCATGTATGAGTGTAGCATACGCATCAGATGGAGGAGTGTATGGTAAAATTCGCTGATATACCAATTGAGCAGGCTATTGAATTATATTATGAGAAGCTAAACGCCATGCGTAATGGTGATTTGACAACGCTCATCAATTTAAAAAAATCATACCCAGATATATTTAATAAAGAGATTGAAAAGCAAGTGCTGGATATTATTCGTTATGCAAAAGAATTTGAGGCGAGTCCTCGCTATAAAGAACTTCGTCGCATGATGCTGCAGGAACAGCTTAAGATTATCGACAGCGAACCTGTTTAGACTTAGTCGCCTGATATTCGGCTCTGTAAATAATCTTGTGTAATTAGCCATAGTGTATAATCTGCTCGGTCAAAACGAGCGTTATATAAGAAGATAAAACTATGGCAAATAATATTGATGAATTGGCAAAAGAAATAGCAAAAACCTGCAAGACTCAAGA
>DATJFK010000017.1:0-23326 GCA_035495675.1 Gammaproteobacteria bacterium | reverse complement strand
TCATCGCCTTCGGCAATTAATTTATCGCGCCATTGTTCAATATCATGGAATTTATTTACTTGCAGGGCGTTATCCATTTGTATATTTTCGATGGCTTTTTTGATCGCATCCGTATCTTCAGCACGTATTTTTTTGCCGATATATTGCATGTGCCGGCGTTTGGATTCATGTGTTTTCAGCGTGCGGTAGGTGCGGATAATTTCCTTGAATGCATCAGAAATTGGCACTTTATCGAGCTGGATTTCAGAAAAAGTAGTGAGTATTCTACCTAATTCCTGCAGCGCAAGCATGTCGCGCTTGCGCTGGGATTTACTCTCATGATCTGGTAATTGATCGTCTGCCTGGGGCATGTTGGCCTTCTCTTTTTAATGCCTGCTTTATATCATGCATTAAAGAATATTACAAAAGCCAGACTTGCGCTTCGGTTCATCTTTCACAGCATACAAACAAGCGAATTCTGGTACCACAGGTATCAGTTTTCCAGTCTGCTGGTCTTCTTCTTGTTCAAGTATCATTCCCTTATTAATCAAACCTTCGCACTTTAGATTTGTAGTGGTGGTCTCATTAAAAATTGTTTTATCGCTCACTACAGCATTGCATAAATTCGCTCCTTCGAGATTTGCGCTGGTAACACAGCAAAAGAAATTTGTATTACGCAAATCAGCATAGGAAAGATTGCATCCGGTAAAATTTGCCACCAGATTCGCACCGCGCAAATTGATATAGGCGATGTCTTCTGATCTCAATAAATTCACTAAATCAACATCGAAATCAGTACCGTGGGTAATGTAATGATGAATGATTTGAAGGCTGGCAAGAATGCGCTGCGGGCAATCCGTTGTACTCAAGTTATCAATCGCTGCCAATAGCTTAGCTGCATCCAACTCATTAACATCAGCAACTAACGCATATAACGCATACGTTGCATGATTAGAACCAGCTGCTTTTAACTCTGCAAACGGACGAGAATCCGGGGCATAAAATTGTTGTAAAAACGCTGCGATTTGCGCCCGCGGCATGGAGGCAATTATTTTAAGACCCTGAGTACGCAAGAAATTATCTATCATGTTACACGCACCTTGATTTACTCCACGAACGTGAATTAAATCACGGATAATTGAGTCAGATACTCTGCCCAACGTCATCGTAATTATCGCGTTAACATCTAATGGAAGTTTTTCAAACAATCTCGTTTTCATTTATATAGCCCCCGTTTTGATCAATTATTATACAAAAAATAGCGGGCGGATTGCAAATGTTTCGCTCAATAAATATATATTATTAATCAGCTAGTTAAGCTGTTTAATGCTGCCTTAAGCATCATTTTTTGTGTGTTTATGGACAATGACGCGAGAATCATCATGTGCTATGATGCCGCTCCAAATTAAACATATGACAGGTCAGCTAGTGAATTTTAAATCGTTCCATCTTAATCCCACCGTTTTAGCCAATGTTGAAGCAATGGGTTATGAAACCCCCACCCCTATCCAGAAACTTGCGATGCCGTCCGTACTGGAAGGCAAAGATGTCATGGGGCTCGCTCAAACTGGTACCGGCAAAACGGCGGCCTTTGCCCTGCCTATCATTCAACGTTTACTGAAAGGTCCGCGCAATGCAGTGCGGGCTGTCATCATCGCGCCAACGCGTGAACTGGCACAGCAAATTCATGAAGCCATTTGTGAATACGCGCAAGGCACGCGCCTCCGCAGCATCACCCTTTACGGCGGCGTAAACATTAACCCGCAAATCAATGCACTGAAACATGGCGTGGAAATTGTGGTGGCATGTCCAGGCCGCTTGCTGGATCATATTCAGCAACGCACCATTAATTTATCTCATGTTGAAGTATTAGTGCTGGATGAAGCCGATCAAATGTTTGATATGGGATTCTTGCCTGATATTCGCAAACTCATACGCTTCATTCCAAAAGCACGGCAGACATTATTATTTTCTGCGACGATGCCGGATGAAATTCATCATCTCGCGCAGGAAGTATTGAAAAATCCGGTAAAAGTGGAAGTCGAACATAGCAAACCGGCAACATCTGTCAGTCAAGCGCTATATCCGATTGCCAAACATTTAAAAACTGCACTGTTGATACATATCTTGCATAAAACACCGAAAGAATCTGTGCTCGTGTTTACGCGTACCAAACATACTGCGAAAAAAGTCGCGCAGAAATTGGAAGATGCGGGTTTCAGCGCCACATCATTGCAAGGTAATTTGTCACAAAGCAAACGCCAGACGGCAATGAAAGGTTTCCGCGACGGTTCGCTGCAAATTCTCGTGGCAACTGACATTGCTTCTCGCGGTATTGATGTTTCCAGCATTTCGCATGTAATTAATTATGATATTCCCGCGACGGTTGAAGCGTACATTCATCGCATCGGCCGTACCGGACGCGCAGCGAAAGAAGGCGAAGCATATACTTTTATTACCACTGAAGATCATGCTGAAGTGCGTGCGATTGAAAAAACGCTGGGTAAACAAATCCCGCAGCGCACGATTGAAGATTTTGATTACACGGTTGCAGCACCGCAGCGCCAGCTGGGACATCACGCGAGTTTTAAGAAGCCGCAGAGGAAGAAGAAATAACGTCATTCCCACGAAAGGTTGTCATTCCCGCGCAAGCGGGAACCTCCTTAATTCAACCGTGAAAACAAAAGGAAGGAGATCCCCGCTTGCGCGGGGATGACAGCATTTCGCGGGGATGACACTAACCCCCCTCACTCGCCTCCAGCCACTCCAGCTCCACTTTTTCCAGACTAGCTTTGGTTTGACTGAGTGACAGCAAATGTTCTTTCAATTTATCTTTTTGACTGTCTTCATAAAGCGACTGATCCGTCAAAACAGCTTCAAGACGCGCAGCTTCTTTTTGCAGTTTTTCCATTTCTTTTTCCAGCCGTTTGATTTTATCGCTCACCGGCTTCATCGTTTCGCGTTCTTGCGCCGACTGGCGGCGTTGTTCTTTTTTGATATTAACTGATGGCGCAGATTCAGCATTTTTTGCCTTGCAGTAATCAAATAACCATTTCTGATAATCATTTAAATCACCGTCAAAATCCTGCAGTTTTCCATCAGCACACAATAACAACTGATCCGTGGTACTGCGCACTAAAAAGCGGTCATGTGAAATTAAAATCATGGCGCCGGCATATTCAGTCAGCGCCAGACTAAGTGCATTACGCATTTCCAGATCAAGATGGTTAGTCGGCTCATCCAGCAGCAATAAATTCGGTTTTTTCCACACGATTAATGCCAGAGCCAGCCGGGATTTTTCACCACCAGAAAATGTACCGACTGGTGCGAGCACAGTGTCGCCGGGGAAACCAAAACTGCCGAGAAATGTTCGCAATTCAAGTTCCGTTGCACGCTCGGAAATTCTGCGCAAATGTGTCAGCGGCGATGCCTGTAAATCCAGATGCTCTACTTGATGCTGGGCAAAATAACCAATACGTGTGCCAGATGCTGTAATACATTCACCGTCGAGCGGCGCCATTTCCTGCGCCAGCATTTTTATCAGCGTTGATTTACCCGCGCCATTCGGGCCAAGTATCGCGATGCGATCTTTCGGCGTTATCGAGAAATTCAAATTTTTGATAATCACGCGCTCGCCGTAACCTACATCTGCATGATTCAGCGTTAACAATGGATTGGGAATATTACCGGGATCAGGAAAACCAAATGAAAACGGCGTTTCCGACTGCACTGCACTAACCAATTCAATGCGTTCAATTGCTTTCAGACGGCTTTGTGCCTGACGTGCTTTCGTTGCCTTGTAACGGAAGCGCTCGACAAAATCACGCATATGCGCAATTTTCTTTTGCTGCTTTTCATAATGCGCTTGTTGCAACATTAATTCCGAAGCACGCAGGGTTTCAAATGACGAATAATTACCGGTATACATTTTCAAATTGCGATGATCAATCTTGGCGATATGATCGACAATGTTATCGAGAAAATCTCTGTCATGCGAAATAATCAGCAGCGTGCCCGGATATTTCTTCAGCCACTCTTCCAGCCACAGAATGGCGTCAAGATCCAAGTGGTTAGTAGGCTCATCAAGCAGCAGCATGTCTGATGGCATCATTAATGCCTTTGCCAGATTCAGGCGCACACGCCAGCCGCCGGAAAAATCAGAAACCAGTTTTTTCTGTTCGTCCGTGTTAAAACCTAATCCGCTTAGTAATTGTCCTGCCCGTGCCGGCGCCGTATATGCATCCAGCAGCCCCATTTTTTCATGCAGCTCGGCAATACGCATGCCATCATCGGCATCTTCGGCTTTTTGTAATTCCGCTTCCAGCTTGCGCAGCTCAACATCACCGTCCAGCACAAAATCCAGCGCCGTTTTTTGGATAGCCGGTGTTTCCTGTGACACATGTGCAAGGCGCAGCTGACGCGGTATATCAAGATCGCCAGCATCCGCATGATATTGACCAAGCATTAGACTAAAAAGCGTGGATTTACCGCTGCCATTGGCGCCAATCAACCCGATGCGCTGCCTGGCGAAAATCGTCCAATTGACGTTTTCCAGCAATACATTAGGTCCGCGGCGGATTGTGAGGTTTTTGAGAGTAATCATAGTGGAGGCAATATAGAGAAAGTTGGCTGAACACACAAGAGCGCACTCCGAATATAGCAATTTCCATGCCTGTGAAATTTGTGTAACCTATTGACAAACCATTCGATATGCGGGCACCGATATGACACACATCTTGATAACCAGCGGCGGCACTCTCGTCCCGATTGACCCGGTACGCAATATCAGTAATAACAGCACCGGCAGCTTTGGTTCCGCAATCGCTGCGGAAGCATTAAAAGCCGGCATGGAAGTCAGTTATCTGACCTCACGCCACGGGCAATCGCCGTTTTCACAGCGGGTTGATTTCAACCAGCAGCAAGACTGGCATGAGACTGAGGATAAATTAAAAGAGTTACATGACTTTGCCGATAAATATCGTCCTCAGTATCACGAACATCGTTATCAAACATATAATGAATACGCTTCTGATTTAAAGTTATTAGTCACAAAGAAAAAACCTGAAATCATTTTACTGGCAGCAGCCGTCAGCGATTATCTTGTCGCGAATTACTCTCATAACAAAGTGCGGTCTAACATGGCGCTGCATGTGGATCTTGAACCCGCGCCCAAACTCATACACTCTATTCGCGAGTGGTCGCCGGAAAGTTTTATTGTCGGCTTCAAATTAATGGTGAATGTCAGCGAAACCGAATTAATTGATACGGCAAAAAACAGTATCGCCCAACATCATCTGGATTTATGTGTTGCGAATGATCTGGTTTCCATTCAAAGCGGCACACATAAAATTTTTATCGTCAACCGTGATGGCAGTGTGCAATCATATAATCACAATTTAGCAGCGGAAATCATCGCCAAATGTCTACAGGGAATTCGATCATGAAGAAAAATCTGATTTTAGGTGTAACGGCAAGCGTTGCAGCGATTAAAACCAGAGTTCTTGCTGAGGCATTATGTGAGTTTGCTAATGTAAAAATCGTTACGACTCAGCATGCCGAATATTTCTTCCATTCTGAGCTCCAAAGATTTGCTGATCTGAATATTCCAGTATTACGTGACAGCTATGAGTGGCCGCCGTTATTAGGATCATATCAGGTTGGTGATCCTATCGTGCATATTGAGTTACGGCGCTGGGCAGACTGCATGTTAACTGCACCGCTTGATGCCAACACGCTCGCTAAAATCACTCATGGCTTTTGCGATAACCTGCTCACCAGCGTCATACGCGCCTGGGACTGGCAGCGTCCGTTATTGCTTTGCCCTGCCATGAATACGTTTATGTGGGAAAATCCCCCGACTGCCGATCAACTCTCGCAAATGAAAGCCCGCGGTGCTGAAATCATTGCACCGATTGAAAAAAAGCTGGCTTGTAATGATATTGGCATGGGTGCCATGGCGCAAGTGGAAGATATTATCAATACCGTCAAGAAGCATTTATTCAAATAAAAAACCCCGCAGCTGCGGGGTTTTTTATTCTAGTAGTTTTTACGCAGCATGCCAGACGCCGTCATCACCGATACATGCAGTACCGTTAACACTGTCTGAGATGCCTGACTTAACCATGCTGATGCTGTAGTTACGGCAAATGCCGCCGCCCTGACCGCCTGCCTTGCTGAGCGGGGTGACAGAGAATTCAGCGCCACTAACCGGGTTTTTCCAGCGGTTAGCCTTGCCAAGACCGCCGTCCAGAGCACGCACCATCTTGGATTTGTCATTTGAATCCATGAACTGTTCAAGATAACCGCCTAAAGGACCGCCGCCAGCTACTCTGACTGGTTCAGATGCCTTGTTAGGATCTGAGGTTTCAGTCATTGCGGTCTGTGCCTTGCTGGATGTACCTACATCAGAGGTATCCATAATACAACCGGTGACGAACAAACTGGCCGCTGCCAGGTAAACTGCATTTAAAAAAATTCGGTTCATTTTGTTTCGCTCCATACTAGGATTGAGACATTATACGTTGATTTTTATATTGGGTACAATGTTGCTAATAAACTTGCCCTTGTCCTTGCCTTAGCCCTTGCCTGCATTTTTTATTTTAACTGCCGCGCCCAACACTTCAATCTCTCTCCCCCTGGAAACAACTGTTCCCGCATGAATTCAGGATGACTGTCAGTAAAATAATATGCCTTTTCCGGTTTAAAGTGGCGCGGGCAGAGATCGGTATGAATGGTTAAGGAAGGACACAGAATATTGATGTTTCCAAGTATATTCTGAATCGTATCCATCTCTTTATGCGGCATGTATGAAGTCACGATATTTGATGGATATGCAACAATTTTATTGATACCAATGCAATCCAGAATATTTTTTAATTTCGTGAATAATTCTTTATTCCGCCAGTCATGTTGTAATACAACTGTGTTTAAGACGAGGCTTTGTATACGGTCATAACCAAACTGGGTAATCAGAGATTGAAAATATCTCCTCGTATCCTGATTAGGGTATCTAATCGCCGGATGCGGTGAAAACATCGAATTTATTACACGACATAAATAGGTGGTTTCATATAATAAATCAGGGAAACTGGATTGAAATTCTTCCTGTGTTGCACAAGATTGAAAACATTGCTGCACGTTTTTCCACATCTCTATCACTTGTCTGCTGGTATCGATAATAATGATTTTAGGAATGACTGTGGAATCAGCTGCGAGTTTGCATGCGATACCAACAGCGCGAAAACAAGATGTTGCAATGAGTGCAAAATTTTCTTTGATTGTATATTGTGATAACTCCGGCATGGTTGGATCATTGCCAACTAAAAAAGCTTCGTAATCAACTGCAGGTTTTTTGGGAATGTCGTTGATTGCATATTTTTTGCGAGCTAAAAATCCGCGTGCGGCGGATTGGAGTATAATTTTGTTTTGTCCTTGCATATATTTTTTCCCGTACAATGTTCCCGGATTACGCGCACAGGGCGCGCTAATCCGGGTTACAATATGTAATTTCATCATGGACGTCAATCAATTGAGTAAGCTAATATATCGACATGAAACGTATTCCCAAACTTATCAGCAAAACAAAACTCATGCGCGGTTATCGCTGCCTGAAATGTATTTATCTCACCATTCACCATCCTGAGCTGGAACCGCCGGTAACGCCAGAATTACAAGCCAAGTTTGATGCGGGTAATGAAGTTGGTGAACTTGCGCGTCAATATATTCCAGGCGGTACACTTGTAAATTGCGCGCCGTGGGAATTTGGCGATGCACTTGCGATGACTCGTGATCTCATTGCTGATGGCACACCGATTATCTATGAAGCTGCATTTGAATTTGCAGGATGTTATGCGCGCGCAGATATCATTCAATATTCACATGATACTAAACGCTGGAATATATATGAAGTTAAATCCACCCTAAGCGTGAAAGATGAACATATTGATGATGTTGGCCTGCAAACGTGGATCATGGCAAAAAGTGGTTTGCCAATCGAAAAAATTCATGTCATGCATTTGAATAAAGAATGTCGTTATCCTGATTTATCTAATTTATTTGTGATTGAAGATGTAACCCAACATATGCGCGACAACTACACGCGTGTTATGCCGCGTGTAAAAGAAATCATTGATACGATTAATCGCGATAAAGTGCCTGATATTGATATCGGACCATATTGCCATGATCCAAATGAATGCCCTTTCACGGGACATTGCTGGAAAAATATCCCTGAACCCAGCATATTTAATTTACCGGGAATCAAAGACCGTAAATGGGAATTGTATCATCAGGGAATTATCTCTCTTGATGATCCACGATTGACGGATTTAACTGAAATTCAGCAGCGTATGGTAGATGTTTATCAATCCGGCGAACGTTATGTAGATCATGAATCGATTCATGCCGAAATTTCACAGTGGCAATATCCGCTGATATTCCTCGATTTTGAAACTATCAATCCAGGAATCCCGCGTTATGACGGTTGTGGACCATATCAACAAGTACCGTTTCAATTCAGCGCACATATTCTCACTGCACCAGATGCCGAATTAATTCATCATGAATTTTTATTTACTAGCGCTTCTGATCCGCGTCCGACTATCATTCCCGCATTATTAAATGCTTGTGGAACGGAAGGTTCTATTGTTGCTTATTACGGTAAATTTGAAGCATCGCGCATTAAAGAACTCGCTGAATTTTCTCCCGCTGACAGCGAAGCATTGCTCGCATTATGTGAACGCATTGTTGATCCGCTGCCAATCTTCCGCGCCGCCGTTTACGATAATAAATTTTGCGGCAGTTTCAGTCTCAAATATGTTGCCCCTGCGCTTTTGGGTGCAGAACAAAGTTATGAGGGAATGGCGGTCGCCAATGGCGGTGATGCCCAGCGTGCTTTTGAAGAAATGATTACCCCGGGAATTGACCCTGGCCGCCATGCTGCTCTCACCGAAGCCCTGCTCGCCTATTGCGAAAAAGACACGATGGTAATGGTCGACCTGACCCGCTGGATGCTGGCTCAGGGGGGGGGTAGTTAATCGCGATCCCCGCGAAAGGTTGTCATCCCCGCGAAAGCGGGGACCTCCTGATGTAACTGTGCAAATAAACGGAGGGAGATTCCCGCGTTCGCGGGAATGACGACACATACTCCCACGCGTACATCTACATGATTATATGAAACATTTATTTTTAGCTCCTCTTTCCCTGCCCTAAAACCACCCAAATCCCACCCCAAAATAAGCTATAATAAAGAATAGCCAATAACTGATATGTACATAAATTTAACAATTCAGGATGGCACCATGACTGACGAAATCAGCATTGAAAATAAAAAAGAGTTAATAAAAAAGCAAGGCGCATTTTCCAGTCTGAATGACAGTGAAATTGATGTATTAGTTACGCTGTTAGTTGAAAAAAGATTCGCGCCAGGTGACATTATTGTTAAACAAGGCGACCGCGTTGACAGTGTTTATATCATTGTCAGCGGATCAGCCGATGTCCTCGTAACCAAACGCGAAAACAATCAGAGCGTCACTGAAAAAGTTTTTACTCTCACTGACGGTAAATCAATTGGTTTAAATGACCGTGGATTTTATTCAATTACAGGCTTGCGTACTGCGACTGTAAAAGCAACAACTGAAGTCGTCACATTAAAATTAAGTGTAGCCATGTTCCGCGGTTTTGCTTTAGCTTATCCGCATGCAAGTGAAGTCATGCGAGAACAAGCTGCAAGATTATAACTAAAAACACACAGACACGGAGTTGTTATGACAAGGCAGTTTCTCTTACTATTCATTTTCAGCATGATTATTTTCTACATGCAATCCTCTCACGCTGAATCTCCCTCATGCCGATGCACACCATCCCAATCATGCTGGCCTGATAAAAACGCATGGAAAACATTACGTCTACAATTGTCAGGCAACTTATTACAGCCAATTGTTGAACTGGATGCATGCAGAAACAATATTAATAGCAAAGATTGCAGTAAAGTTTTAAAGACAATTCATAATCCTTTTCATCTGGAAAATATTTCCGGCAGCACGCAAAGCCAGGGCTGGATGGATAAGTGGAGCAGCAGCCCGAGTATTTATACTGTTGCAGCTGTAAATGCAAATGATGTCGCTGCCGCAATTAATTTTGCGCGTGAACATAATCTTCGTGTCGTCATCAAAGGAACTGGACATGATTATCTAGGACGTTCAAATGCACCCGATTCTTTACTCATCTGGACGCATAATATGCGTACAGTAACATATGAAGATAAATTTAAACCGGAAGGCTGTGAAGATAAGGTAAAGGCAGTACCTGCAATCACAGTGGGTGCAGGTACGCGATGGCTGGAGGCATATGATATGGCAACCAATCAGCATAATCGTTACGTTCAAGGTGGAGGATGTACGACAGTCGGCGCTGCCGGTGGATTTACCCAAGGCGGCGGCTTTGGTTCGTTTTCCAAAAAATACGGTACAGGTGCAGCAGGTATTTTACAAGTTGAAATTGTGACTGCTGACGGCAAGATATTCATCGCCAATCAATGTCAAAACAAAGATTTATTCTGGGCGGTACGCGGCGGCGGCGCCGGCACGTTTGGTGTTGTGACCAAAATGACATTAAAAACATACTCACTGCCTGCAACATTTGGTGTGCTTAGCGGCAAAATTAACGCCACAAGTGATGCTGCATACAAAAAATTAATTCGTGAATTTATCGCTTTTTATCGCGATAATTTGAATAACGATCACTGGGGTGAACAAATCAAGTTTAATCCTGACAATACAATTTCATTAACCTTGATGTTTCAGGATTTACCTGAAGTCATGGCTAGATATACATTCTCTCCATTCCGTACATGGATGAATGATCATAAAGATGAATATACCTTCGAAGAAAAATACTTCGTTATCCCAGCAAATAAAATGTGGAATTACGATTATCTCAGTAAAAATATGCCTGGTTTTGTAACATTGAATAATGAAAAAGGAGCGCCAAAAAATCAATTCTGGTGGACTCCGAATACAGCCGAAGTTTCCAAATACTGGTATGCCTATCAATCATGGTGGCTGCCTGCAAATTTATTTGATACAGCTAACGCAGGCAAGCTTGCTGACACTATTTTTGATGCTTCGAGACAGGCATCAACAACATTACACATTAATAAAGGTTTATCCGGCGCATCGGAAAGTGCCGTTAAAGCTGTGCGTGAAACAGCGACTAACCCTGCTGTCCTTGATGCAGCCGCGCTCATCATTATCGGTGCCGGCAGTAATAAAGTTTATCCGGGTGTAAAAGGCAAAGAACCAGATATCGAAAATGCAAAAAATGAAATTCATAACGTAAATCGCGCCATCAATTATTTCAAGGCTCTCGCTCCTGATGCCGGAACATATGTTAATGAAGCGGATTATTCACAGGAAAACTGGCAGCAGGCATTCTGGGGTGATAATTACAAGAAATTAATGGAAATTAAAAAGAAATACGACCCTGAAGGTTTATTTTACTGTCATCATTGTGTTGGCAGTGAAGCATGGTCATCTGACGGGATGTGCCGCGTGAATTGATGACTTGCAGCTATTTAATAATGACACCATTTTCCAATGCTTGTTATAGTTAGCAACCTGTATTGCATCTAATCCATCTATAGCCGTATCAATAGTATCTGGAAATTTCACCGTTATATGTTTGGCAATCCGCAAATTATTTTGTGCCGCTGCCAACATCAAAGCCGTGGCGCCCTTTTTGGTAAGCGCTTCAACATCTAGTCCGGGATGATTCAAAAGAGCAATTGCACCCTCTAAATTATTACTCATGGTTGCCAAATGCAGCGCTGTAAGATCGTCATGATACTTCAGATTGACATCAATATTCTTATGAGAAAGAAGGAGCTTGACGATATCTGTATAATGAAGATATGTCGCCAGATGCAACGGAGTAAATCCATCTTTGCGCTGGAGGTTTACGTTGATTCTGGGATGCCGCAACAACTCCTTTATCACTTCGATTTTTTGCTGCGATAACGCAATTTGCAGCGGCGTCATGCCATCATTCACCGTCTGTATATTTACGTCAGTACGAATATCACGCAATAGCAGCCTGACACAGTCTACATGACCCAGCAGGCACGCAAACTGAAGCGGTGATAATCCATCTTTTGTTAATAAATTTATATTTACATGTGATGACTTCAGAATATTTGTTAATCGGTGGACATCATTATTTTCAATAATCACATAAAGCAAATTAGTGTGATACGAATCTTCTGCCTGAATACGCCTCATAGACATAGCGTGTGCCTCACGAAACTCATCGCTTAATCGCCATTGGTTTATAGCTTCGTTCAATTCATTAACGTGTCTCGCGGTTGTAAATACATTTGCAGAAAGCACTGCATGATTGTTATCAGTAAAGATTTCATGAATCTTTCTTGCAGCATCCATGTCACCAAGAACCTGCGTGACACCAGAGTGTACTTCCATATACAACCAGCCGTTATATTCAGGGTCAAAGCCGAGTGTTAAAACATGATTTGAGCTGTTAATAAAGAATGCTGCAGGGAAATTGATTTTACTATTACGCAGCTGCATGCGCAGTGACTGAAGCATATTAAAAATATCATACTGCTGATAAATACCATAAAATGCACGTGAGCTCGTTAAACCGCCTTCATCAACAAGCTGCTGCGGCAAGATAACACTGCTTGTAAGTCTGTAATCTTGCTTTAAAGGCACTTTACTTTTGTTAAAGAGAAAAGCGTAGCGACTGATATTTTGATACAAAGAAATTCCCGATAAAAATGCCTGCATATCAATATAAAATTGTTGTCGTGCTTTATTTCCATTGTCAACAGCAGGCCGGGAGAATGCCTCACTCATAGCCTTCTTTAATTCTTCATCTGGAAGAGATAGTAATACACTCATTCGCCTGTCAAATGCCGGCGTATCACGCAGTAAGACAGCTTGCGCGGCCATCATCGAATATCCATAGCAGTAGCCGCTGTCAACAGCCAGTCCGACACTTCCCAGAATATTTATAAGCAGACGATGCTTATTTACTGATGGCGCCTTCATGAACATATATGACCACGTTATCTGGCTAATGCTCTAGCTTGAATCGCAACCGGCGGCGGGCTGCGGAATATATAACTTTGTTTTTGAATTGTCGGCGTGGTGTAGGGCTGATTATATACGCCAGGATTTGCAGTTGTGCTCGCGCAGGATTGTAATGCGATAAAGGCAATCAATAACGACATATAAGCGAATAACAAATTCATCACTATTCCTCCTTGATGATAATAAATCATATATTCTTATCATGATGAACTCAATCAATTCATCAGCTAAATAAAATGTATTATTTTTTTGGCTTAGTCAATGAATGATCTTTTCCTTTATTTTTGACTTTAACAGTTAAATCTTCATGACTAACATTATTTTTGCGCATGTCATTTGCTGACTTGGATCTTTTTACATTTTCAGAATCGTCAGCACTATCTTTCTTCGTGTAAAACGAGTTAGGTTTCTCACCCATTCTTCGAAATAATTTTCCACTTTGCGGCCCATCTTCTCTCACAGATTTCTTTACACTTGGAGCATTCCAAATCCTTGAAGCTTTCCAGTCTCTTGGGGATTTTTCAATTTTCAATTTATCATCCTTCTTACGATCAGTTTCTGCAGTAATAGCCAAGTTAGCGCTATCGTCATTTTCAATGCTCTGTGGATTTTGTTTATATATACCCTCTATCGATTTTTTATATCCTAATAATTCCTTTCTCTCATTCTTTGTGTTTTTTTTGTTTTGCTTTTTACATCTAGTAAGTAACGAATTAAAAGAGGCCTTATTATTTACGAGTGTTAAAAGCTCGCCGATAGACCGATGACTAATTCTGCCTTCAAGATCATTACTACCTAAACATTCGATTAATTTCCTGATATTTTTACCCTCTTCCGATTCGAAAACACTGTGTGTAAAATCAAATTCAGTCTTCGCATCCTTATCAATCCATCCCTCCGTCATACGCGGCTCTTTACTAGCTGTGACTATCTGGTGAAGTAATACTGCTAGTTGATAACTATATTCACGGTCAAAAACAGCAATAACTTCTTCAGCTGTATCCATCTCAACTTGTTTATGTAAATTGAATGCTTCCGATAAAAACGATGGGCTGATATCTCCCAACATCAGCTTATTTGGATATTTTTTACTGTCTGGTGATCGTCTTCTTAACGAATGTGGATCTATTATTCCCTTAAAATCAGCAATGACAACACTCCCATTTTTCCTTAAGAGGATATTCCCTGGCTTCATATCAGTATAGATCAAACCGCATTGTTTTATTGTTGTGAAGAAGTTGGATATATCAGAGCAAATTCTTTTGGCAAAATTAATTCTTTCCGGTAAAGATTTAGCATTCATCTCATTTATTTTCTGCTCGAATGATGAAGGACAAAATTCCATCACATAAATATCTATTGTTGTGTCATTCGTAATAGGTGAAGGATCAACACGAGCTTGATTATAAATATCTGCGGCCCATTCGGGATGATGATGTTTAGCTTTTTGCAGTTTCTCGAACCCCTTAACGCTTTCAGCAGTTTTTCTGGAAATCTGGACAATGACTTTATTACCATCTTCATCTTCAACTAAAAAATTTTGATTGTTGCTCATAGGCCTACCCGTGTCGATGCGTTTGACACTGTATCCTAATGCCCGAAATCCATCTTGTAATATCTCATCCGCTTTTTTGTTGCCAATATCAGTTTCATATCGCGTTTTAATTGCGTTGAGAATTGCGCTTACATCAGAGTTCTCGCGCATGCGTTCTGCTAGCATGTTAAAATCAATATCATATCTTGAGACTCGCATAATAGCCCCGTTTTCTATTGTTTTTATAAGTATAGACGATGAATGAGATTGGGGTGCGATTATAACTAATTGTATTTATTACTATATATTATCGAGCTCACTCCATCTTAGATAAGCAGACTCAAGATCCGCCTGGAGTGTTTGCAGCTGAGTCAAGGTGGCTGCGACCTTGTCTTGAGGCTGTTGATAGAAGGTTGACTGCGCCGTAAGCTGCTGTAATTCCTGTAATTCCGCTTCCATTTTTTCTATGCGCTGTGGCAATTCTTTTAATTCATTCTGTTCTTTGTAACTTAATTTTTTGCGCGCAGCTGCGGGCGCACTTTCAACAATTTTTACATCTTCTTTTTTCTTTACGATTGTATTTTCAGAAAGAGATTTTCGCTGATATAACCAATCCTGATATCCGCCTACATATTCCTGAATCACACCATTGCCTTCAAACACCAATGTACTGGTAATGACATTATCTAAAAATTTTCGATCGTGACTGACTAATAGTAAAGTTCCTTTATAATCGGCAAGAATTTCTTCAAGTAATTCCAGTGTTTCAATATCTAAATCATTTGTCGGCTCATCCATTACTAACAAATTGCTTGGACGAGAAAATAAACGCGCAAGCAGCAAGCGATTACATTCACCGCCAGATAATGCTTTTACCGGTGTGCGTGCACGCTGCGGTGTAAATAAAAAATCGCCGAGATAACTGATGATATGACGTTTTTGACCGTTGATTTCGAGTGTATCACTACCCTGTGAAATGTTTTCAGCAACTGTTTTTTCAAGATCAAGCGCAGCACGCATTTGATCGAAATAAGCAACTTCCAGCTTCGTTCCCTGCCGCACCGTGCCGTGCTGCGGTACAATATTTCCCAATAAAATATTCAGCAATGTACTTTTGCCGATACCATTCGGACCTATCAAACCAATGCGGTCGCCGCGCATAATACGAATCGAAAAATCACGAATGACGACACGATCATTGAATTCTTGCGTAATTTTTTCAGCCTCAATCACCAGCTGCCCCGACATACTGGCTTCACTGAGACTCATATTCACTTTACCCTGCTGTTCGCGGCGTTTGCTGCGCTCAACACGCATTGCTTTTAATGCACGCACACGGCCTTCATTACGCGTACGCCGCGCTTTAATCCCCTGACGAATCCACTTTTCTTCTTGCGCGAGTTTCTTGTCAAAGTCAGCATGATGCTTTTCTTCTGCATGCAGCATTTCTTCTTTGCGGCGCAGAAAATTATCATAATCACCGGGCCACGATGTTAACTGCCCTCTATCCAATTCTATAATGCGTGTCGCCAGACGCTGTAATAACGCGCGATCATGTGTGATAAACAACAAACCGATTTTGCATGACAATAAATATTCTTCCATCCATTGTATGGCATCAATATCAAGATGATTCGTCGGCTCATCCAGTAATAATAATTCAGGCGCAGTTACCAATGCGCGCGCAAGCGCAGCTCTGCGTTTCCAGCCGCCCGATAAATCAGACAGTTTTGTATCGGGATTTAATTGCAGACGAGTCAAGACTGTATTAATTTCTCGCTCAAAATGCCAGCCGCCTTTTACTTCAATTTGATGCTGTAATTTTTGCAGCCGCGTCATATCTTCATCACTATAATGATGTGTCAATTGCTGCGTTAAGGCATGATATTCTGCGAGCAGCGCACCTGTGTCCGCGAGGCCTTCTGCCACAAATTCAAATACTGTTTCAGCCTGCGTTTCAGTAAATTCCTGAGTCAGCCTCGCGATGCGCAGATCAGGTTTGCGCCAGACATTGCCGCTGTCGGGCTTGATCGTGCCGTCAATAATTTTTAACAGTGATGACTTGCCAGCACCGTTCCTGCCGATGAGGCAGACGCGCTCCCCGGACGTGATTTGCAGCTTGATGTGATCGAGCAAAACATCCAGGCCAAAGGCGAGTGAAAGGTCTTCTATTGAGATTAAATTATCCATTTGAGTGTCATTTTCGCAGCTTTTTTCATCATTGGTGCGCATATTATCATACCTTTTCGAACCTGCGCATTCTCTATTTAAAGTTATGTTTTTTAATAAAATTTAGCTGTAATTGCATGCAATACGACCGAAAATTTACAGGTTATACGCAATTACTACTATCAAATTGAACCGAATTTCTGGTAAATTATCAGGATTCGTTTAAGCCCCTACGGGCAAGAATGAATAAGTTTTTAGTTTTATTTACACTTTTTAAAATGAAGGTTTATCAATATGGCACGTGAAAAAGGAACCGTTAAGTGGTTCAACAACAGCAAAGGTTTTGGTTTTATTCAGCGTGATAGCGGAGAAGATGTGTTCGTACACTTCAAATCCATTAGCGGATCTGGATATAAAACACTGGAAGAAGGTCAACGCGTAGAATTTACCGTTACCCAAGGCCAGAAAGGCTTACAAGCTGAAGATGTTACAGTTGTTGAAAAATAAACTGTAGCGCTATCACTACGAAGAAGAATCCAGACCTCAGGGTCTGGATTTTTTTTGCGTTGTTAACCCGCGGTCCATGTCATATTCCCTAATGTGCGCTCTCTAACTGATACAACAAATCTCCGCCGTTTTCTAACGTACTTGTTTCCGTCTGTACGGCGAAGTGTTTATTGATTTGATAACGCAGACTGAAAACCTGAACTTGCTGGAATAATCCAATGCTGTAATGCACGGAAAGATTATGTCCGAAATTCCTGCCGATATTCACTGCTGATGTTTGCTGTGTTGAAGGCACTGAATTCAAATCATTTGCATTAGGCGGCGTGTAATATTCCATTGATCCGACGCTCAACTCATCTAAACCGAGTTTATTTTGCAAATTAGAAGTAGCACCAGTAGTTGAAGGACCACCATACATTTCAGAAGCAATTCCTAGAAAATCAAAGCTGCTGTTTTTTGTCATTTGTGACTGCGGATATCCAAACAATAAATAAGAAAGGATATCACCCTGACTTAATCCAGGCTGATCAGAAAAGAGTGTTACACGCGGTTTATCAATCGTACCAGTAACTGCAACACCCACTTGAATAGTGCCAGATCCCATATAAACAGGCTGAAAATCTTTTGAATCGAATTGATTGCCGCCAGAAAGATTCGTTACTTTGATGGTTGATGCTGCTCGCAAACTGATACCTGGATTTGTCAGCAAATTACCGGCGTAAATTAGTTTACCCTGTTGAATAATCAGCGTGCGCCCATATGCGCGATATGAACCATCATTTATCTGGAATTGACCGATTGCAGTCACGGGATTACCGCCGTTACCAATCATTGTAATATTGCCGTGCAGCTTTGTTTTGAGGCCTTGATATTGCACTCTGACGTTATCACCCACTACCAATTGAACCCTGAAATTGATGTTAGTAGGAATTTCATCAAGCTTTTTCTGCTTATTTACAATCACAACATCATTCGGCAGCGTATGTGTCGTACTAAAATCTTTAGGCTTGATTTCTGCATATGGTATTAAAACTTTACCGCCCAGCGTTAACTCATTGCCGCGATAAGCAAGCGTCATATCTGGCGAAACTTTAATGTTATATTCTTTTGTGTTGTATATCGTCACATCTGACCCGCGCACAGTTAACAATAAAGGCAAGGCGCCATCTTCAATATCGTATGTGCCATCAACACTGGCGCGGCCTCCACCGGCAGTGAAATCTCCTTTTAAAGTTACTTTCTGCCCCGAATGATAACGTGTCAATAAATGAATGTTAGATAATGTCATTTTCGCCGCAGGTATATATACACTTCCCTGTCTCGCCTCAAGTCCACCATCAAAAACAGGATGCAACAATTCGCCAGCTCCTGTGAAGTTACCCGTGACGCGTCCCTTGAAATCACGCACCTGCGGCACTGTTTCAAACAACGTGTTGAATTGCGAAAAATCATTTACGCTCACATTTGCCGTAGCATGGAAAGTTTGATGATAGATATCTTTAAATATACTTGGGAAAACAGCACTTACCCGAATTCTGTTTGCAGGACTCATCTCGACGTTTGCATTAAGATGATAATCGCCTTTTTGATATTCACCAAATGTAAGCAACGTGAAATCCGGCACACGGTACCCTTCGATACTCAAACCTTTAATCTGCATCACGCCGGTATCTGATAATGTTCGATTGATTTGATTATTAATTTTTCCCGAGAAGGATTTAACCTTGAAATATTTCGTTGCAAATTTCGTCAACTGTACATTAGTGTTTAGTTGCGGTTGAAAGCGCTTACCCGTTAATGTTCCGGTAGTGACTAACTGACCCTGCAGCTCTTCCGATAATTGATGCATGTCAGGAATATTCACCGACCATGAGACATCCCATTGATCAGTTAAATTTCCCTCAAGATCAACTCGCGCATTTTCAATTTTAATATGCGCATCATGAATCGCCGCGCTTTTGACTTTAATCCATTTAAGCCATGACATCACGTCATTCATTTTTATTGGTTTAGGATTCGAGCCAGTGCGTGTAGGTTGTATTACCACATTCAAACCATTCATGCTGATGGATGCTATTTCAAATTTCATCCTGAATAATTTAGATGGATTCCAGCGTAATTTCATCGAATGCAATGTGAAATTTACTGAGTCACTGTGATAACTGAAATCATTGACTGTTAATTCAGAAATCAGGCTTCCTTGCAAACTGCCAACATGAATATTATCGGGAAAATGTTTCTGCACTCTTCCCCAAATAAAATCAAGTCCGTATTGCGTGCATGCAAAGAAATAAAATGCAGCTGACACCAGCAATGCAGCTACCGTTATACGTAAAAGGAATTTGTTTAACGAAGCTATCATCTTCATCAGAATTCCGGCCCCATACTAAATTCAATTTGCCACGGATGCCCTTTCTTACTGAGTCCGCGTGCAGCGTATAATTTAATTGGCCCGACAATAGACTCATATATTAGTCCAACACCTGCTCCTTTATATAATGGTGTATTAAAATGATCGCTTGCCGCACCAACATCATAAAAAACAGCGCCAGATAAATCATAGATAAGATGATTGCGATATTCAGCGCTTGCTACCGTCAAATATTTACCGGGACCAATACTACTGTCGGGATAGCCGCGTATTGTCGTCATACCACCCGCAAAATAGCGCATACTGAGCGGCAAGTCAGTTAAATCATGCACGACTGTGTATCCGATATCGCCGCGCAAAATAACATGCGCAAAACTGAACGGTGTCATGAATAATTTACCTTTTGCTTCACCCTGCAAAAAACTTGTCGTTGAAAACAATTCACTGGATGCACCTTGCAATGCCAGATTGAGAGAACGACCATACGTTGGCTGCACGATATTATCTGTTTTCAAATATGAAAGATTTAAATTAGGATATAACAATTCGCTATCGCGACTGGGATCATTATTAACGCGGTAACGTTCATGCAAGTAATTCATGTTTGCTGCAAACGTCCAATGATGCAGTTTTTTTGTATATCCAAATAAAAGGGATTGCGAATAACTTTTACCGTTTTTTGGCTCAAATTTTTGATAGTTTGCGCCCAGCACCCATTGCTCGGTAAGTGGATCGTATCCTGGAATTGAATATTTCAGCGCGAGCCCTGATAACACGGAAGATAGTTTTAATAAACCATCAAATGAGTGGCCCGTTTTCGTCAGCCGCCGCAAATTCACGCCCGCTGATAATCTCGGTCCGGTAAATGTCCCATATCCCACACCGAATGAATATCGCCGCTCTTTCACTGGCACAACGGAAGCCTGTAATGGAATGCGGTTATCAACCGCGGCATCAAAATCAGGAATGATCAACACTTGATTGAAGTAGCGGCTGCTATTCATGTCTTGCTGATATTCCAGCAATTTATTACTGGAAAATGGAGTATTATCATTAAAGTGATAAAACCGCTGCATGAATTCCTGTGAATATGCATCTTCACTGCCAGTAAAATTAATTTTGCCAAAGTAATATCGTTCATTCACATTCAAATGCAAAACAATAACCGCAGTATTTAAATTGGTATTCACAAATACTTTGCTTTCACTGGCAGAAGCTTTGATGTATCCCTGATTATTGATCACATCAAATAATTTATCGCGCCCGGATGTGTAGATAATCGAATTAAAAATATCGCCGGGTTTCAGTGGAAATTCTTTGATGTGCTTTTTGATTTTCATATTATCACTACCGGCACCGGTGACAGTGATATCAACCTTTGTCACACGCACTGGCGCACCGGCTGTAACAAAATAAGTAATTTTCCAACCTTCCTTCACTTGGCTCACTACTGAATCCGCCTGCGCATGATAATAACCAAATGGCATTACTGCCTCGTTCACGCCCTTTAGTGTCTTGCGGGAAAAATTGACTACTTGCTGCGGCGACATGATGAGAGGGTAATCTTTACGCTCAATCTTGAGGCGCGAAATGACATTTTGCCCCATGATATTTTTGATGCCGCGTATTTCAAATTTAAGATGAGTATGACTATCAGCAAAAGCAGGTTGAAGGAGCCCAGCAGCACTGATGATCAATATAGGTAATATTTTTTTGATAATTTGGCGATATTTATACATGCGCTGATTTTATACGAATATGGGTTTGCATTCCATTTTCTGTTTGAAACGATGAAATTCATCCATTTTCTTAATTTTTCGTTAAGCACGCCACACTCAATTTCAACGCTAAGTACTTGATTGACCGTAGGCGTTGAGCTATAGATTTATCTCTATATTTCAATTAGATAGGTACTTAAATCCATAAAAAATCACATCAAAGTGTTCACCTCAGGTGGTTTTTCTAGTATAGTGACCCGATGCAATTGATTACTAATTTATCAAAATATACGCTCCTAGCTGTACTGAGTACACTCTTCTTAATAACCTGGAACAGCATCACGCTAAACGATGCATCGCAAACGTTCGGGTCATTGGAGGGGTCCTACAGTCCGGCACAGGTAACGTCTGTCTGGCGCAATATCAGCAGCGAATTCAAACTCGACCACAAAACCCAAACGGTTCAGGTCCAGAAAGAAATTCGCAAGCTGATGGCTGACAAGCAAGACTTCAATCGCATTCTGCAGTCTGCGACGCCGTATATTTATTTTATCTATCAGCAAACGCAGGCTTACGGCTTGCCGGCTGAACTTGCGCTCATTCCATTCATTGAAAGCGAATACAACCCGAATGACCATTCCAATGCAGGCGCACTTGGCCTCTGGCAGTTAATGCCAGGCACCGCGCGTGATCTCGGCGTACGAGTACAAGGCGGTTATGACGGCCGTAGAAATATTATCGATTCAACAGATGCCGCGCTCGCCTATTTCCGTGATCTTGGTAACTTGTTTAAAGGCAACTGGTATCTGGCAATTGCCGCATATAATTCAGGCGAAGGCAAAGTATTGTCAGCGAAACGCCGGATTGGCAGCACTGACTTCTTTAAAATGCCGCTGCCGCGCGAAACTCAATTATATGTGCCAAAGTTATTAGCTGTTGCTGAAATCGTTGAGCATCCGGATAAATACGGCGTGAAATTACCGGCAGTCAAAAATGAACCTTACTTCACTAAAGTTGAAGTATCAAAACCGGTAACACTGGATAAAGTAGCTGAAGTATCTGGCACTCCTAAAAAAGAATTACAGCGTCTGAATCCAGACGTCAAACCAGGCAACACAGTTACCGCCTCCAAAAAAGGCAACACGCCAGCTGTATTAGTTCCTGTAAATAAAGCGGCATCAGTAAACGTCTGACATTATTTGTTAAATTTGGGCGTTGTCGTTCGCAGTTTGGGATCAAAATCTTTGGAAACTGTCTTTTGATTGACTTCACTAATCTTTTCACAAGTCTTCATTAATTTTTTAGCAATACCCTTGTGCGCTTCAGGATCAAGATTATTAAATTCTTTTATTTGATGCGTAATCTCTCGTATCATCTCTCTAGTTTGATCTGAATGATGACTATGCTGCAGTTTTGCAAATTCTTCCTGGATATCTGCAAGCATTGTTAATCCTTCTGAACTTGGAATATTTTCAGCTAATTTAAGCTGTAGTGAATCTATCAATCCTAAAGAAGTCTCTTTACTCTTTTCGTATAAGCTTTCATTAATCCTGTCAAGCATTTCGATTTTTGGCTGTGGATCAAGCATATTGTCATTAATATAGGTCTGGAATTTATTGATAAGTTTAGCTGTAAGGGTGTTATCAGGCCAATTTTTATTTATGCTTGCTCCAAGAATATTTAGATATTGTGACAGTTGTTTATTTTCCCGGTTACATTGATCAGCAGCCTCATTTAAATCATTCATCGCAACCAGGATGATGTCGGTTGATCGTTCACATAACATTTCAATTTCTTGTTTTGGAGAAAATGTGAGTTCACGAGCAGATGCAAGAAGATCTTTCAATTCTTCATTATCTGATGATTGTAACATTTCAGCATGTTGATCTAGAAAACTGGCGAGCTCTATTTCGAGTTTTTGTGATTTATCCACGTCATTGCT
>DATJFK010000016.1:0-6343 GCA_035495675.1 Gammaproteobacteria bacterium | reverse complement strand
CTGTCAGTACTGTCATATTTTCACTCGAAGTATGGCGAGTACCATTTAGACGTCAATCGTCAAAATAAAGAAGGCGATACATTTATTCACACGTTATTCAAATTGAAAGATTTCCCGCAAGATGCCTTGCTCATGATATTCAATCAATTTGTGTTGCATCTGCCGAACCTGGAGATTACCAATAATGATGGGTTAACCGCACTTGAATATGCAGGGAAAATCAGCACAGAACTGCTCAATGCGGCCAGCCTGAGTTACAGCAGCTATCATAACTTCGCCAGTGAATATGCAAAATTACACGAAGACCAGCCTGAATCTGCTGCAGCTCTTCTTAAAAAATACAAACACGAGCGAGACGCTGCCAAAGATACATTTGAGGAAAGCCCTCAAAAATCAACAAGAATGCGGATGTGAGGGATGTAAGTAAGTTAATTCACCCTGAATAGCATACATAAAATAACTATAATTTCTTTCGGGTCTGAGATATATTTTTTACATCATCCTCAGCACTCAATACTGGCTTCTGTTCAGCACGCTTGTCAGATGACTCTTGTTGCTGGACAGGAGCTTTTTTTACAGGTTCTTCTTTCGCAATCTGACCAGGTTTGACAACTTTTTCAGGTGCAGCAGGATTGAGTTGTTTTGCAAGCTGCGCAGTCGACTCTAATTTATTTCCCTTCTCCAAATTCTTATTAAGCTTAACTCTTTCACAAAATTTTTCCGGAGTTTCTGAAAATATTGCAATCAAATCTAATGTCGGTTTACCTTTTTCCGGAATATATTGTATGCCATGACGATTCATCAATGATTCAATCATCATTTCGCCTATTGCCGCACTGCCGCGAGTTTGCGGCATGGCATGAAATACATGCCATGATAATTTCTTGATGTGTTCGATTTTTTCTAATTGCGATAATCCCTTATCACCCTGCAGAGCATCAAAATGAACCTTCGCGTTTTCAAGAGCCTTTCCAATTTGTTTTTGGTTTGTATGCCCGATATTAACCCACTCCAGCTTTTCGTCACCCTTCGTTATATATAATTTCGTTAATGTCGTATATGGAATATTGCCATAATTTATCTGAAAGGTTTCGAATTGATTCAACTTCATCTTCGTACCATCTTCTGAGACATCTTTTAAACCAAACACCTTCAAAGACATTGGCATTGCAATCTTATCGTGATCACCTGGCAGATCGTTAAAAAATCCGTTCAACGTGCCAAGGTAATCCTTATACGCACCCTCACTTCCTACAGTTGTCATGTGGTTTAGATTGGTTTGAGTACGTCCTAAATTAATTTGAGCGGAAATCTCAGGTGATAATTCGTTTGCAATATTAACTCTTTGTGAAACCAAATGTTCATAAAAATCATTAAACTTTACGTCCGCATCTTGCAATTTTGCAGCTGCGTTTTTGATCGCTTCATTTCTCATCTCATTCCATCGATCTTGCTTATCAACACCCCATTTTTTCACCAGAGAATCAGGTTTATCATCATCTCTACCCTTCATTCATTATCCCCCAGTAATACTTCTCATATATCAAATTGCCATTAATTAGTCTTGAGTATTCCCACAATAATTATCGAAGAAATATTCTTTCACACATTTATATTTATTGCAGTTATTGCAAATTGTATATGGATTACCTTTCGCATCATCGTGATATTCACAATAAATGACAGGCTGATTGTAATTGATTTTAACGACATGTTTGCGGCACGGATTGTGATAACAACTGTCAGGCGTTTTGCAATTACCGCATGCAGCTGTAACATTCAAAGCAGCTAACGCAATGATAAGTGAAATCAGGCAGATGAGAGGCTTCATGTTTTATTCCTCTTCTTTTTAATTATTATAACATGGATTTCATTACCTCAGGCTGTTGATTAATCAGTGTTTCCAGCCGACTGCTACCAGATTCATGTAATAAATAACCTTAACGTTATAATCCCGATGACTTGTCACAGGCGATTGCTGCACCCACGCATGATCATTTAACTCAACACTCCCTTTTTCAGTACCCATGCAATTTTTCCAATCGTAAATCTTTACGGGACATTTTTTTAGTCTGCCGCATAAATTCATGATTTCACCGTCACTCAAGACAGTTTCTCGCTGCGGCTGTACATCAGCAGTTGAACAGATATCATTAACACCGACTGTAAGCGGTATATCAGTTGCATTCATAATTGAAAACGCAGATGCCATACCAGGCAGGGTCAGCAACAATACAGACAACATGGGTTTCAGTTTCATATTCATTCCTCTTGTTTGATCACGTGACATGAATATATCAAACTGCATTGTTGAAAATAAGTGACATTTATGACATGATCCGTTCCCCATGGATACAAATCGTTTTCGACAGTTTTGCCTGATAGCTGAAACCGGTAGCCTGACCAAGGCCGCCGAATTGCTGCACATCACCCATTCAGGTTTATCAAAATCCATGAAACTTCTACAGGATGAACTGGATTGCACGCTGCTGCGTGCATCTGGCAGGGGACTGGCGCTGACTGATGACGGCTTGCAAGTTTATCAAAAAGCGAAATTGCTGCTGGCACAGGAAGAAGAATTATTTAATTTCAAATCAAGTCCGCAACAAAAATCTATCCGCATCGGTACTGTTGAAATTTTCCTGCTGGCGCAGTGCGGGCAGTTAAAAATGACTGATTTATCTGATTATCAAATCACGTTACTTGATTTAAATCCCGGCCAGATCGAACAAATGATTGCAAACCGTCAGCTGGATTACGGTATCACTTACGCACCCTACCCGATGGATAATGTCGACATCATTGCAGCGGGTAATTATCAACTCGGCTGTTATTGCCTGAAAGGACAGTTTCGGGAATTAGATATTAGTGAAATTCCATTCGCCGTCCCCGCGCAGGGAATTTCAAATCATCCATTGGGAATCAAGGAACACGACGGCTGGCTGGAAAGCATTACACCACGCAATCGAAAATATGCCGTTAATTTACTTTCAACCGGCCTTGAATTAACGCGGCAGGGATTATGCGCCATCTTCATCCCTAAATTTGTTGCACGCAATTATCCAAATTTAGTAGAAATTCCCATTCCAAATGTGCAAAAAGCAACGCAGCGCGCCTACTTGCTGAAACATAAGGACCAGCCGCAAGACAACTTGTTTAAAATCCTGGAGAAAACAGTCAAAACAGTTTTGCAAAATTAAATCTGAATATTTTTAATGGAACCACCGTCAACCCTGAAATTACTGCCAGTTATCCAGCGCGCGAGATCAGAGCATAGATAACAAACCAACGCCGCCACATCTTCCGGCATTCCTAATTTGTCTCCCGCCAATACATGCTGTGAATATTGTTCCGCAAATTCTTCACGGCTCATGTTCGCGCTAGCTGCGCCCGCATCCCATGAGGGCGTCACAATCACACCCGGGGAAATGCAGTTAACTGTAATGCCATACTCGCCAAGCTCATTTGACAAGCCTTTGGCTAGCGCCAACATACCCGCCTTTGTCATCGAGTAAGCAGCCAGATTTTTCTTGGGTTCGATGGCTCGCTCGGATGACATAAACAGAATCCTTCCCCAACCCTTTTCTTTCATCCTCGCGATAAGATGCCGAGCCAGAATGACGCCGCTCATCACGTTAATCCTGAAAAGATCTACCCACTCTTCCGCCGGCATTTCCTCAAAATTACCAATCCTCCCTATCCCCGCAACATTATTCACAAGAATATCAATCGCACCGAAATACCCCTGCGCAGTCTCTGCGACTCGTATCAGATCGACCTCCGAACGAGCGTCACCGGGTATCGCCACGACAGTCCCGCCCGCGGCGTCGATCTCAGCCGCAGCCGTTTTCAGCTTCGTTTCATTGCCGGAAGTAAGAGCAACCTTGACGCCTTCGCGTGCCAGCTGCAGTGCGATTTCCTTGCCTATACCCTGACTCCCTCCTGTCACCAAAGCTGTCTTGTTCTTCAATTCAAACCGCATATTTTCATCCTCAGAGTCTCAGTCAAAGATATACCGTTTCACTTTAACTGTAATTTATAAGTTACTGTTTTCATGATGATTATTCCTTCTGTTTTTATAGTAAAATAGAAGGACAACAATAATAATAAAAGGGGTGGTTATGTATACCATATGGAAATACATAACGTTATCTTTTTTGCTTATTCCTGTTATTGCTTATTCCGGTATGCCGGCATCAGTACCAGCTATTGGGGAAAAGCAAATCATCGTCGACCCACACAAACACCGCTGGGGCGCATATGATGAAGACGGTAACCTGGTAAAGACTGGCATGGCGACAGCCGGCGGCAATTGGTGCCCCGACATCAGGCAACACTGCCGTACCAGAGTCGGCACTTTCCGTATTGATTCCCTTGGTGAAAGAAGCTGTAAATCCCGTAAGTTCCCGCGTCCACGAGGCGGTGCTCCAATGCCATATTGCATGTTCTTCAACGGCGGCCAGGCACTGCACGGCTCTAATTCCGTATTTGATGGCAACGGCAGCCATGGTTGTGTGCGCCTGCATGTACAAGATGCCAGATGGCTGCGATTCAACTTTGCAGAAGAACCGAATAGAAGCAATGAGGGCGTGGGGACACTGGTTGTTGTGAAGCCGTATTAATGGTTCCCGGGTTACGCGTAAAAAGCACGCTAACCCGGGCTACATATCTTCTCTCACACAGCCATCGATTTTGGCGTACAATACCCTGCAATAACTTGAAGGGTATCTCTCGCAATGAAGCAACTCGAAAACATCAGCAACAATCCCAAACTGTTAATTACAATTATCTACGGCATCCTCGGCGGTCTGGCGCTGGGTATATTGAAAGATTACGGTGTCAGCTCAATACGCCCTTACAGCTGGATTTCTCTGTTTGGGTATATGTTCCTGCTCGCTTATGACAAGAATAATTCTCTGGGAAAATCCATATTGCTGACATTCATCGCCAGCGGGTTAATTTCCGAAACATGGGCAGGCCCAAATTCTGGCACCACATTCAGCGGTTTTTTATTAATTGTTATCACAACATATGCGATTAATGCCTATTATGTTGCTTATCAAAAAGCCGGGTATCCGTTTTCATATCCACATTTGTTTCATGCCGTCTGGGATACTATCAATAAGCTGCTGATAACCTTACTCATTACAATTACCGCATGCATTCTTGTCATGTTAACAGCCTCTATTTTCACATCCGTTAATCTGAAGTTCATTTCTGATTTCCTCACTGATCCTGCCACACTCTGGACGGTTTTATATGCATTCAGCATGGCAGGGCTCTATATCGCAGACTTAAGTGAAAACGTCATCAAACAATTACGCACACTATTGTTAAATACCTGCAAATTATTTTTGCCGGTATTAAGCGCTATCACAATCGGCTATCTGATTATGCTGATATTTCCACTCATTTTAGGCAGCCGCGTCGCATTTAATTTCACTACATATCAATCTATCGCCCTGCTGGGAATTTTATTCATTAACGGCGTGTTTCAAATTGGCGAAACTGATCAGCCGTACCCCGCAAAATTAACCAGGGTGGTGAATATTTTTATCAGCGTAATGCCAATTATCAATTTATTAAGTATCTACACAATTTTTACTTCATATGATTTTGAATATCACCCAATCCTGTCACGCGGGCTGGATGCAACCAACTTTATGCCTCTTATGCTGACGCTGTTACTGCTGGCATACAGCTTGGGTTACTGCCTCGTTCTTAACCGCAGCAAAAAGAGATGGATGTCTGCAATCAAAAATGCCAATATTTACCTCGGCTATCTTGTGATTTTGATTACACTGATAACGAATAACACATTATTCAGTAATAAAATATTTCCAGTCAAAAAAACCGAAAGACCACATCAGGTTTATGTGATGCCGAGTGATATGCTTTCACGCGAGAAGGCAATCAACGATGCCGGCATAATCTGGGTTAACTCACAGCAAACAGCTGGCAACCTGCCAATTATAGTTAGCTATCTTGGCAATGATCCGGTATATCTTTGCCGAATCAAAGATGAAAATGGCTATCATGCTGGATCAGTACGCGGTGGAAAATGTATCGTTCTCATCAATTTTGCAGCGCAAACAAAAGATCAATATGAAATTCTGATCGGTGACACAAATCACATTAATTGGCTGGCGTACCCAGCACCAAAAACGATGGGAGACAATATCACTTTAATCCCATTACGCGATAAGCATAGCAAAGAGATAAATATTTGCCGCACCATCTATCACAATCGATTATTTATTGGGGAAACAGAATTATCTGGATACTGTGAGTTTGTCGATGAAACCAATCATTACGGCATCAGCAAAAGCAACGAAGTGATGGC
>DATJFK010000015.1:0-22772 GCA_035495675.1 Gammaproteobacteria bacterium | reverse complement strand
GTCGGCAAAATATCGCTAAGCATAACATACGATTCCTGATCTGCATTTGCGGGCACTTGATAAAGACTGCCATCAGCATGCGGAATGCGAACATATTCAGCCTGGCAGCCGTCAATTGTATTGCCTAAAATCCAGCCGCCATACGCACAGTGGCCGTATGTGCCACGCTTGCACATTGCACACTTGCCGCATGATGTAATGCAGCTTATCAGTACACGGTCACCAACTTTATGTTCTGTTACGCCTGATCCAATTTCCTCAATCATACCGACACCTTCATGTCCCAATATTCTCCCTGATGCGACTGTCGGCACATTGCCCTTCATGATGTGTAAATCAGTACCGCAAATTGTCGTATTTTCAATTCTGACAATTGCATCTGTCTGTGCTGACAGTTTAGGTTCCGGTCTGTCTTCCCACTGTTGCTGCCCTGCTCCGTAATAAACAAGCGCTTTCATGTAAACTCCATGTTGAATAATGACAAGCTAGATTACTCATACGCAGAGTTTTGCCATAGCGAATTATTTTTAACGCACGTAATTGACCTTAAAGATAATTAAGATTATCTTTCAAAAGCTATTACCAAAAAAAATTCGCTACATGCGACACATGCTGCTAACGAAAACATTTCGTTGTTCGCTTTGCATGCGCATGCTCAGGCTGATAAATATTCATAAAATTACGGTTAACATGATTATCTTTATCCAGCCATCCTAATAGGCGCAGCAGCTTGCGGATGCATAAATCATGATGGTGCAAAGCCAAATTGAATATCAGATTGATACGCTGGCGATATGCATCCAGATTTGGGTCGCCCAGATCATCATCAGCAAGCGGCGGCAGTTTATCAAGTGCCGGATGCAGTCTGTCTTTATGAAAAAATCCAAAACATTTTTGTTGTTTTTCATTTTCCATTCCATCATAAGCCCGCATAAATTGTTCGTACATGATAATCAGATTATGTTTCGTTTTGCATTGTGAAATATCTGGCGGGGAGAACAAAAACTTCTTGCCCATTACTTCAAAAAAATATGATGCAAGCAGCGCGTGAGTATGTGCACTTGGGTGAATGTCATCCCAGAAAACGTATTCCTGCGCAGACATAATTGCCCCTTTATGATCATGATAATCTTTGGAAGTAGAAAATGGCGTATGTACTTTAGCAGGGTCAAAACCGTATTTTTTTGGGTGAATTACAACGTCTCTTAGCGTCTCATTCACATCAAAGGTATGAATACTGATATTTCGATTCATCGCCTTCACTTTTTTAATTTCCTCCTGCAAGCGCTGATTAAAATAAGCAGACACACTGGCAGCTTCATTTTTTTCAGTTGCTGACTTTGCATAAAACCTCGGTGTCATTGACAAATCTGGCAGCAGGAATAAAACAAAATGCTTGTACCCTTGATCAATCATCAATTCGAGATTTCTAATCCTTGCTTTTATAGCGCGGTCGGCTTCCTCGATTGTCGGCTTTAAATTCACGGTTATCAAATCATTGCCGCCAGTGAATTCTAAAATTAATGTTTCAGATTTTTCAGCATCACTAACCCTGCCTCTTATATCATCTGCAGCTAGCGCTTCGCGCTTATCGTTAAGATCTTTAAAAATTAATCGAAGAATTTCAAGCTTGAGATTTGGCGCTTTGATATGACGATAATTCGCAGAAGTAAGACCGCCTTCGCAATACGTTCTCACGAGATTTGAAGCTTTGTAATCAATCGCCTTATCATCATCAAGACTGTACGCTTCACTGATTTCTTTCAGTAATTTTTTGTCCTGATTTATTATCGCATCGGCAATATCGCAATCATCATTAAAATATTTGTATTTCTTTTTGAGATTCTGCGCGAGAAACGCAGATGCCATCAGAGCACCGAAATCATCATCCCATGTATATGCATTTGTAAATCTGCCGTGATGAGTATGAACGGTAAATGCAAGAATCAGACGCATAGGAATAAATCCAAGTAATTCCCGTTTCGCGATAGTCCCGCGGTCTGAAATACTGTCTCCGATAATAGCAACTTGTGAAATTAAAGGTTTACTGGCTCCGAGCCTGACCGATGATGTCATAACAATCCTTGTTATTAATTTAACGAATTACGATTATAAAATATTTGCTCACATTTCTATACCGATTTTCGTACGAAGTATATTCTTTCTTCATCACGCTTGACCATCAATGAGATTCAGCTACCATACGAACCACCAAATAAAAGGAGAAGAAAATGAATTCGAGGTCAGACGAAACACGGAATCAAGCTAAAGAATTATTCAATAAAGGCATGAGACTGGTAAACATCGATGGATACGCTAAGGATATAGAAACATTTGTAAACTCACATCTGCTGGCAATTCACGAAATGCAACACAATTTACCACAGAACGAATGGACAAGAGATGATTTTGCTTTTTGCATGCATTCTTACCAAAAAATTCTCAAGTCACTTTCTATAAGCGTACATATATTGTGTCGTACCAATGGAATAGATAAAAGCCTTCATAAACTAAATCAGGAAAACATAGCGCAGTATTATCGCCTGTTTGATAGCCTCATGTCAGTATACCAGAATGCACTTTATTTCTATGAAGAAAATAAGAGAAATGCAGCATCAAATCCTGACTTTCACATGTTCGCTGTATCTGGTTTTCTATCCTATCAGGCAGGCTTGGCAGCTGGGCACTTTCTTCCAGCTTGCAGCCCAGACAAAGAAGTCACTGCCAAGGCTGCCAATTATGCAGATGATAAAGCCAGGTATATCATTGACACTGCCAATAAATTACGCGAATCAACCAGAATGGATCCGAATGAAATACGTTTGCTCGCGGATTGTTATCATGATCTGGCTGAAATTTACAGATATGCTAAACAAACCGGCATGTGCCACGTTTACACCGCGCTGTGTTTAGATACACTCAATCTTCTATCTAACAGAATCAAGAACCATGATGATCTGACAAACATGCTGGTGGCATATGCAACTCTGTCAAATGCAATTACAGAATCGAATGATCGTGATCCTCGGAGTTTCATGCTCGAAAGAATTACTAATTTCGCGCATGCCTTCTTTATGGGATATAAATCTGGCTGCACAACTGCGAAATTTCATGAACTCTATAACACTGCACTAAATACTAACGATTTAAAAGTTGCACGCTTTATGCTTCACACGATGGAAGTTCTGGATAAGAATGCTGATCATCCATCAGTATATCCAACGGGTATGTCTGAATTTCTCAAAAATCCTGGAGATAGAACAAGATTCAAAGAAATGATGCAAACACTCGACTCTAAATTAGAAAATGCGATGCCAAAGTTTACTTTTTTCAGCTCATCGCAGAGTCAAACAGACAAAAATCAGGAACGTGTTATGTTTGTCGCATTTAGAAATTAATTATGATGTAATCACGCACTCAATTTTTTTAAAATTAAAAAGGAATAATCATGTCAAGACACTCAATGATCATAATAAAAGATGGCAAGGAAGTGGATAAAAAACACACCAAGGCATTTAACTCAAATGAAGAACTGGATGCTGCATTTGAAGCTGCAAAAACCAAATACAACGCTGCCGAAGACAAGAGCAAGCAAACAACCATGGGAACGATGGGAGCAGTTGGTTTGTTCAAATTTGCTAATGGTGAATGCAGACATGGAAAGAAAGTTGAGATTCAATATAACATTGTAGAGAATGCTCACACTTGTCCGAAAATTTAATGTTACAAACACCATCCCGGATAATATATTTATCCGGGATGCTGATTAAACTAACTATAAATCTTATCTTCGATAGTCATTAAACTGATACGGTTTATGCCAACCATGATTTTCTAACATATCTTCTAATTCCGCATCATTAAATATGTATTTTTCAATTCCATTCCAATGCACCAAATAATATCGCTTATCTTTAATATACTTTTCATAAACAACTTTCATTAATAACTTGGCGTCATCATGTTCTGCGACCATACGAATAATATCGTGCGCAATTTGATCTTTCTCTTCACATTTATAGCGTTCGTTTTTAAATTTAGAAAATTCGTCCTCTAATTTACTAAATAATTTATCCGTCGATTTGAACATCGCGCATCTTAAAGTATCCAGTCCAGAACTAGATTTTGCGACATTTTTAGTAAATGCATTCTCTAACTCCATAAGCTGCTTGAAAGACAGATTCTTCAATGGCGAATGACATGCGATCTTTTTCAAATCATTCTCGATTGCAGGAATCTTACCCAATACTTCAAAATGCGATGAAGTTAATGCTGCAAAATGTTTCTCATCTGGTTCTTTTAAAAATTCCAATGCTGCAATTGCTTGAAAAAAGATGCCGCACAGTTTATTCAAGTGATATTGTTCAATCTGTCCATTATCGAAATGTTTTCTTATTGATGATGGAGTATAGTCGTTTAAAAAATAAAGATCACTTTTAGAAAAATACAACTTTGTATCAGATACCAGCTTGATCAGATCCCTAAGACGATCAACGTGATAGTCAATTGCCTCTATTGGTGTTCTTGGTTGAAAGAATGACTGCATTTATCTTGTACCCCTCATATTCTTATAATTATTTTCGAACTGATAATAAAACTTATCTTCTATAGCCATAACTCTGCGGCTGCCAGCCATATTTCTTTAATGTATCTTCTAATCGCTTATCATCTGCCAGGATTCCCTCAATATCACCCCAAAGATTAGACCATGGCTTATCTTTAATATAATTTTCATAAATCAATTTCAATACTGATTTGGCATCATCAGATGCGGCAATTTTCCTGAGGATATCTTCAAGAGCTTTGAATTTATACTCAACTGGCAAAGCATTATCCTTATGAATTCTCCAAAGCAATCCGGAAAATTCTCCTAGCGTACTCGTCCTCCTTTCTGATATTACTCGAAAGAATCCGCTTAAACTTAAAATTTTAAACTCATCGTTACCCAGTATATTTTTGGCATCAGATATCACCCTCTCTAATTCATTAATTTGCTTGAAAGTCATCTGCTTCAAAGGCTTGTACGATGCAATATCTAGTAAATCTTTTTCTACGGCAGGAATAACAGCCATTGCTGCAAAATGCTCTGGGGCTAATCTGATAGTGCTCTGTTCGTCAGGCTGCTTTAAAATTTCCAATGCTTCTTTTGCTTTGATGAAAATGCCGCGCAGCTTATTTACATGATATGGTTCTAACTGACCATTTTTAAAATGTTTGCCAATTGAAGTTGGAGCATAGTCTATTAAAAAATATATTTCGCTTGTAGAAAACTGGGTCTTTGTCTCAGATATTAGATTGACCAGTTCCTTAAGTCGTTCAATGTGATAGTCAATTGTCTCTAATGGTGTTTTTGGGTGAAAGAATGACTTCATTTTACTTGTACCTTTTTATTTATATTTGTATTCAATTACAACCAGCAGCCACCTACCGGTATGATCTTTGCGGACGATGCCCGCATCTCTCAGCTATATGACGTTCTAATCTAGCATCATCGTTTACAACATCTTCGATTCCATACCAGTAGTCTCTGCGAAAAGGATGATTTTTTATTACCTCGTTAAAAAACATTTTAAATAACGTTTTGGGATATTCAGAATGTGTAATGATATCGTAAATTTGACTGACGAAATCATCTCTATGATAAGAAGAATATCCTGGATTTCTCATTTCATTAGAGAGATTTAAAATTTCTCCAAATTGCTCATCAAGTATTCTGGAAGTGTCGGGGCGTGAGAATGATCGCATTTTGTTATGCTCCTCTTATTATTTATGCAAAAATGTATCTAATTTTATGACACAATACAACTGATTGAATATTTTATACATGATGCAAATATTAGATGGTTAATATATAGGCTAACTAAGAGAAAAAAATCACCTGAATCTACTCTAACCTGATCGCGTAATATCCACCTCAGTCAAGCCGGGTGGTTGCTTTGGAGTCAATTCGCCGCACAAACGCAGCGACAGCAAGGTGATAATTGGGCCGATTGTTTCCAGCACTGCGATAGACGCAAGCACGATGGTATAAATTAAAACAGATGTTTCTATCGAAATCGATTTAATACTGCCAAGCAAGCTGATGGCTGTTCCCGCCATCGGCAGTAAAGTCAGTGTCAGGTAAAAACTGTGTGATTCTTTCACGTGATCCTGTCTGCCAATGATGGCAATTGGTATAAATTTGCCAATAAACCGTGCCAGAATAAATGCGAATGCAAGCCAGCCGATATCAATCAGCATACTGGCATGCAGATTGGCACCGGCAAAAACGAACAAGATGACATAAAAAACTTCTCCGCTATGCCCAAACTCTACTTCCAGCAGTCGATCTTTGGTATCCAGATTAATCGTAGCAATACCAAAAATCAGCGAAGTCAAAAGCGGCGATAGATGCAGTGCATTTGCCACACCATTCGCAAGAATCAACATCGCAATCAGCGCCGCGAATTGAGTATTTTCATCTTTCCCAAGAAACCTGCCCAGAACTATCATCGCAACACTAAGTGACATTGCTAAAATAATGGATCCAAATAAACTGTAAAGCGGGTGCAGTACTTGCCAAATACTATTATGATGCTCATTCATCGTAATTTGAAAAAAGAAAATGATGATTGTGTACAGACAAAACGACATGATGTTATTAAATGCTGTCAGGAATAAAGACCTGCTGATCACCGGTCCGCTGGCGTTATATTCTTCTGCAATCAGCATGGTAATTGCAGGTGAAGCTGATACGCCAATCGCAGCAATCAATAACGAATTAAGCACATTAATATTAAAAATCTGCAGTGTCATGAAAATCAGTAAAAATGACAATAAAGATTCCGTCAGCCCCATCCACACCAGATGTGGACTATGCCGATAAGAACTGAATTTAATTTGCGAACCAAGTTCAAACATGATCAGACTGACCGCTATCTCTGAAAATATCTTTCCGCTTTCAATTAATTCAGGTGTTAATACACCGAGAAAATGCGGCCCCAAAAAAAACCCGGCAAGAATAAAGCCTGTGATTTTGGGGATGAATCGTAAGAAGTGAGCGATCCTGCCGCCGATGATCCCGATTAGCAGTAATACGCTGAATGCAATCAAGCTGTTAAGGTGAATGAATTCCATGTAATTACGTCCTGTAAGTTACTTAGATTTTAACAAATTATAAGAAATGCGATACCTTTATCATTCATTTATGAATGGCGCGCCGCATAGGCCGTCTGCCTTAGGAAAATTGTGTTAACGACAACCAGACACGGAGGGGGCTAAATCGCGCTCTTCAACCTCTACAGCTGGCTGTTGATTCAGTATTGAATTAATCTGGGATCTCAGATTTTCTATTTCATCCAATTTTGTCGTGGCCCGCTTTTGATTTCGTTCAACAAAATCCGCTACTTTTTCAGAATATCCAAAAGGAGTGCCGTCCTGCTTGACAAAGTCAAGCATATCATAATCAACAAGCATTAACTGAGATGCTAGCGGGCAATTAAATTCTTTAAGCTCAGGAATGTTATTAAGCGAATGATCGAATATCTGACTTTCTGAAGCGTGTAATTTATTCTTTGCAAGTATCCGCAGTGCGGTTAGAAACTTGATTTCATCAATATGATTTTGCTTTGCCCGCTCAACAATATCATTCAACGCACCACTACGCAGATACATTTCAACATCATTGGAAAGTTGTTTAAGTTGATTGGCGAATTGCTGTATGTATTGCTTGTATCCAAGTGTAAATTTAACTTCGCTTTCAGCATCACCGGGCCAGTAATATAGTACATCAAGATAATGCGGTAGTTCTTCTGCGCTGGCATAAACTAACTTTGTCCTGATCGTGCCGCAATATTCTTTATCAAGGGTGTCGTCACTTGAATGTTGGATCGGCAACCCGGAAACATGAAAAAACCGATAAGAACTTGAACTGTTCAGAGCTTGAGATGTGGTTGCCAATACTTTCCCTGCCTGCTTCATAAACTGCTCATCCGGCAATGTCATCAGGTAATCTCTCATCGCCAGACAAAAAGCCATCGCTTTATATGGCGATCGTCTTTGATGCGAATATACATCTTCATTGAGAATAAACTGCGCCATTTGTTTGGGATAAGTTATCAAAAAAAGATAATCTTCTAACTCAACATCCTGTGAATCGTGAGATTTTTTTGAAATAGTCAGCAGCTTGCCAAAAAAATTATCCATCATTCCATCAGCTAATTGATGTAAACTCAAAGCGTATATCCGCTGGAATTGGTCAGATAATAAATTATCGATGCGTGATTTCATTATTTGTTTATTTGCTTTCTGTTATTATTTTGAGAACCCATATTAGCATCTCGCCTGCAAGAATCAAGCCACATGCCGTCCGCTGGTACAGAATTTGCTCTCCACTCAGACCATGTTTGCGGATGATGATTTAGCCTTGCCTGCGCAAATTCGTAAAACCGTTTTAAAAATTGATATCGTTCCTGATAGCAATGAATCAAATGCGTATTCACAAAACTGCCGGTTGTTAAATCATAATATGGCTGCACGGTTTTATGCATGTTAATGATACTATCAAATGAAATTTCGTTTGCATGTTTCAACATGTAATATATCGAAAGAAACGTGGATGATCTACCCGCTCCACCACGGCAATGAAAATGCAGCCAGGAGTCATCATCAAGGTTATCAACAAAGTTAAGAAATCGGTCAACGTCTACATCATGCGGCGCACAATGATCTGAAACCGTGATGCGGAAATAATTCAATCCCAGACTTTCAACCACATCTTTCTCATTTTGGATACTTTCGATTGCAACAATTTCTTTTGAACTTGAAGCGTCATAGCTGTCAAAATCCAGATTAGTGTGAACTTCAGCAAATCGTTTTTGTGATAGCGAAGCAAGCCAGTCATTTTCATCTTTAATCACGTCATCATAATTTTTACCGCGATTAACCCAGTTATTCGGCATCGTCAGATTAATAGCTTGACCATTTAAATAACCATGACTCTCTTCGCGTAAATCAATGATAAAAATTTTTCTCACCCTGTTATTCGTCAACTTTTGTATTTCATTATTCATCCAGTTAAGATCACGCAGACTGGGTGCAGCACTCGCCGATGCCCACATTGCAGATTGGACATCTGGATGAGAAGGCATCACGCGCCAGTTTTTGTTGTATAAATCGTTAGCAGTGTCTTGAACGATGAATGGGTATTGCATTGGAGACGATGAGGGAATAGTACTAAGGAATTGAGCATCCATTTTAGTTAGCAAATACAATGTTGACGATGAGCGTGTATTCATTCCTATCCCCTGAAATAAACGTTGCTATACTATAAACAATTTTATGTCATATACAAAATAGATGTTGATTCATGTTAGCATAATGCAACTTAAGTAATACCCAAAGGGACTTGAAACATGAAAGCGCAAATCATCACACAATTCGGCGACCCCTCCGTATTCACGATGAAAGATATTCCCAAGCCCGAAATCAAACCGGGACATGTTCTCATCAATGTTGCCGCAAGCAGTGTCAATCAAATCGACTGCAAAATCCGCAGCGGCGTCGTTGCTGACATTGCACCCGCTTTTCCTGCCATATTACACGGCGACGTCGCCGGAATAGTTGATGCTGTCGCATCTGATGTTACAAATTTCAAAGTTGGTGATGAGGTATATGGTTGTGCAGGCGGCTTGCTCGGCACTGGCGGTGCACTCGCTGAATATATGCTGGCAGACAGCAACCTCATCAGCAAAAAACCTGCGTCACTTACCATGACTCAAGCTGCTGCATTGCCGCTGGCAAGTATTACAGCATGGGAAGCTTTATTCAATCGAGCCAACCTAAAAGCCGGACAAAGTGTATTAATACATGGCGGTGCCGGTGGTGTCGGACACATTGCGGTACAGCTGGCTAAATGGCGCGGCGCGAAAGTAAATGCCACTGTTTTAAAAAATGAAGATTTCCCATTAGTAAAATTATTCGGCGCCGATGAAGTCATTAATGCGAAGACAGAAGATGTTGCAGCATACGTAAAACGCTTAACAAATGAAGTCGGTTTTGATGTGGTATTTGATACCGTAGGCGGCCCCAATCTGGATAAATCATTTCAAGCTGCTGCATTAAACGGTATTGTTGTGACAACAGCTGCACGCTCATCAAATGACTTATCGCCTATGCATAACAAAGGATTGACGCTGCATGTGGTATTCATGCTGCTGCCGCTGCTGAAAAATATCGGACGCGCTGAACACGGTAAAATATTAACGGAGCTTGCTGCCATTGTTGACAGTGGAAAGTGTACACCATACATCGACCCAAACCATTTCACACTTGAAACAGTGAGCGATGCGCATCGCTTACTTGAGTCGGGGAAGGCGCAGGGTAAAGTCGTTTTAAATTTCAAATCATAATCGTTTTATCTTTATTAATTATAAGGACCACATTCATGAGAAATTCACTTTTAATTGCTGGAATAATCATAATGTTTAGCGGCATCTTCTGGTCACTTCAAGGTCTCGGGATCATTCCCTGGCCTGCATCCAGCTTCATGATCAACCAAACACAATGGGTTTATTACGGCGGAATTACTGCTTTCATTGGGTTAATCGTTATCTTGTACTCGCGGCGTTGGTCACAATAATAATTCACATAGAAACAGGAAAATCTTATGAAAAGCAGTACTTATTTACCAACAGATAACATAATTTCCACTGACCCCATCAAACATGTCGTTTTCCTGATGATGGAAAATCAATCCTTTGACAGAAAGCTTGGCGATGTTAAAAAGATCAAACCTGAAATTGAAGGCATTGACCCAGACAATCTTCATTATAATTACGATGAGCATTACGATAAAATTTATCAGAAGGAAACAACTGCGCTGCAAATGCCGTTAGATCCACTACATGATGATGAAGCTGTTCACCAGCAGCTCCTCAATCACAATGCTGGTTTCGTACATAATTTCGTTGCCAATTATCCAACATGCACTTTTGATGATAAGCAAGGAGTCATGTCATATTATCCTTATGGTTTTTTACCTGCCACACATGCTTTAGCTGCTGAATTCACTGTATGTGATCACTGGTTTTCATCAGTTCCGGGACCAACCTGGACAAACCGCTTTTTTGCACTATCAGGGACATCAAACGGCAGAGTAAAAATGATTGACGGCTTAACTGATTTTTACAATTACCCGCAGTTATTTTATCAAAATCAAACTAATATTTTTGATCGCCTTGATGAAAATGGAATTTCATGGAAATGCTATTGCGGTGATTTTCCCATATCACTTGTTCTGACTCATAATCGTGAACCAGACAAATTAAACAACTATCACATCATGGATCAATTTTATCAAGATGCAAATGGTCCGGAAGAAGATTTCCCACAATTCTCGTTCATCGAACCAAAATATCTGGGTGCAGATCAAAATGATGATCATCCGCCGCATAACACCATGAAAGCTGAACGACTAATTGCAGATATATACAATGCGTTGCGTAGAAATAATGAATTATGGATGAGTATACTGCTTGTTTTAGTCTACGATGAACACGGCGGTTTTTATGATCATGTTGAACCACCCGCCGCACTACCACCGGATGATCACAAGGAAGAATACACATTTGACCGCCTCGGTCTGCGCGTGCCCGCAATTTTGATTTCGCCATGGGCTAAAAAATCGCTTGAAAAAACCGTATTCGATCATACAAGTTTGTTGAAATATCTTATTGAGAAATGGGATCTCGGTGAACTTGGCGAACGTACCAGGCATGCAAACAATATTGACATAGCGCTTGATACAAAAGGTCAGCCAAGAAATGACTGCATGGGCGCAATCTTCATTCCAGATGGGATTTATAATGACAATAAAATGGCGCTTTTGGAAAGCAATGCTTGCAATGATAACCATACTGCAATTCATGCATTCGCAGATTTCATCAACAAGACGGAAGCTGTTAAAACAGTTCCAGATATCGCACCATTAAGCAAAGGCGCGAAATTAAAAGATAAAATTGGAAGAAAGCTGGAACTCCATGGTTTCTGGCGAACAGGCAAGTGGCTACGAAAAACTGCCGATCAGCATCGAAAAGCAGAGATCGACCGCACACTCAAAATCGCAGATAACAAGCTCGCTATGTTTCATACTGAACGTAAATTCAAGCGTGCTGAGAAATTGCAAACCATGAAGAAGATACACAGATAACTGCGATTTTTTTAATTATTTTCGCACATCAAAAGACTCTTGATTTGTCTGAATTAAATTGGGATGATGCGCACTCAAAAAGGAGTTACTCATGAAAAAATACTTTATTATTCTTATCACAGCTGCGACACTCTCCACTTCATCGTATGCAGGCACCACACACTTTCCAGAAACCCGCGCTTGGGGAATATCATCTGCAGGAATGTTGTATATGTATTGGAACGATGCCGAGTTCCCACAGCATTTTCGTTTATATGTTAATAATACATGGAAAAATAAACCTGCAGATCAAGTCACTCTGACTTGCAACGGTGATAAAGTTACTGCTGTTGCAGGTGACTGGACAAGTTGTGAAGTTGCACCGCACAAACCTGTCAGCTTTACCATCACGAAAGCAAACTTCAAAAATGGTGCTGCTGGTGTATCTGAACGTTCATATTAAACTGGTATAGCATTTTTTAACGCTGTCAGTACAACTTCACGCGCCTGCAGATTTCTGTTTTCACCGCGAAAAATAAGATACATTTCACAAATTATCGCAGGCGCATGTTCAACCCGAGCTAATATATCATTATATTTTTTTCCAACCAGACAAGACGGCATGATACCAAGCCCCGCACCGCTCGCCGCCAGATGAGCAGTCATCTCATATTGTTTGACGGAACAAATGCGTGGAGCAGCGGCATAATTTTCGAAGTCTTTCAATAATTTCTGGATTTGAAATACCTGTGGATCACAAATTACAACATTGTCATTTGTTGCACCGGTTTTTGAACGCCAGAATGATAATTCAATATCCTTAATTTTACGCATGATTAAATCAGGATGTTTGACTGGATCATAAACGATAGCGATATCGAGTGTACCGGCAATCACACCATCTGTCATGTGAGCTGATAAATCATTTATAAACTGAATTTCCAGCATTGGATGTTTAGTTAATAAATCAGCTGTCAGCTGGCTGAGATGCGGAGCCATCGCAGCGAGACATCCGATTGAAATTTTACCGCTAACCTCATTACTCAGTGCATGTATACTCGATTCGGTATTTTTCCATTTGAGTATCAGATCACAGACGTGATTCTTCAATTTCTCACCAGACTTCGTCAGCGTCACACCCTGACGATGACGAATAAACAAGGATGTACTGAGCAGATTTTCCAGACGGTTAATTGCGATGCTTAACGACGGCTGCGTCACGCCAAGTTTTTTTGCCGCCTGTGACAAGTTTAAGCAATTTGCAGCTTCATAAAAATAAGTCAGGTCTGAAAATGAAGGGGTCATAATTTGCGTTAATACCTCATATAGTGACTATCAATTTTACAGTCATCTCTGCATTTCCTACTCTTTGTGCATCAATCAGGAGTATAAAGATGCAACGTAAAATTGAAAATGTCATCGTCATCGGCGCAGGTCCCGCCGGCTTATTTGCAGCTAGAAGATTAGCGCAGAAAGGAATGCATGTCACCGTGCTGGAAAAAGAGTCGCATGTCGGCGGCAAGTGTTACACCTACTCTGATCCTGTCAATCCCGAAGTCAAAACCGAATGGGGAGCCGCCCTGATTGCACCAAATTATGGCGTGGTATTAGATGCGGCTCAGGAAAAGAAAATCGAATTTGAAGAAACTTTGGCGACGGACAGCAGCAGCGTTAATTTCCTCGCGAAATTCAATTCAATGAGCTGGTTAGATAAAATTTCCTTTACTGCCAGTTTTGTTGTAGAACTCGTGCGATTTACTTACGATGTGTCATGTTATCAATATGCACGAGATCATTTACAGCCATTACCAGAAGATTATGATTTACCATTTTCTTCATTTGCAATAAAACACGGGCTGGAAAATATTAATTTACTGCTTAAATCATTCGTAACAGGTTTTGGATACGGTTTGATGGAAGAATGCCCCGCGTATTGCGTCATGGAATATATGGGCCTTGCAACCCTCCCAGCCGTGATCGCGTCACCTCTGCGCTCGGGTTTAGTCGGCATTAAAAACGGCATGCAGACACTCATGGAAAAAGTTGCGGAAGACCTTGATGTTGTGACATCAGCATCCATTTCAACTATTCAGCGTGATTCTAATGGAGTAATGGTAACATATCAGCAACAAGACAAATCATCTATTACAACAAAAGCAGATGCACTCATACTTGCTATTTCTCCAGTACAATGGCCTAAATTAGGTATGGAATTATCCGAAACAGAACAGCAATGCGTAAATGCCGTTAATTATTATCATTATCCCGTTGCAATTTGCGAAGTAGATAACACGACTGCGAAGCATCAATATTTTCCTCTCGGCCTTGAAAAAGAGGGCTTAGGCCATCTAGCGTTGTTCACGACACGTGACAACCGGAACACACATCATCGCTTAGGAACCGCTTATATCAACCTGCCCGCAAATAATGATGTTTTTACGTTTGATAATGAACATCTCGAAACATTACGTCAGGAATTGCAGTCACAATTACCGGCAAATGATGTCAGCATTGTTGCCCATAAAATTTGGGAAGATTATATGCCGACACTGACGTGGGAACTGCGCTTACAATTGGAAAATGAACAAATGCGCAGCGATACCAATACTCTTTATGCGGGTGCATACACTCTCGGCAGTTTTGAAGATGTTGCGTGCGTCAGTGAACAGGCGGTTAAGGCTGTGGACAAATTCATCCTCGCCGAAATTCCAACGCATTTTGAAAAAATCAAACGAGAACTAAATCGTGCATCTTTCTTTTACCGCCAGCCGCGGGTGCCGGCGGTAACGGAGAAATCAATGAGCCAAAATCACAATGATTTTGTTTTGAATGTATCCATAATCTGATTTTTACTAAAGAATTTTCCTGATTCTCCGGTGACGGCATAATGATAAACTGCTGCCGTATAAATACCTGTGAGCGTACTATTCAACAGTGCTAATGTTAAAAATGCTGCTGCAGTTATCACACCCATCACTATTGCTAACGGCATGGAAACATTTGCTAGCAGCATACAAATTGAAATACCTAGAAACACAGTTATACCAATCAATAATCCAAAGATAACATTTATACCGACATTACCTGCAATTTGCTCACCCCAGGTTTTTTTCAAAAGTTCCGTACTGCGTTTTACCGCATCAATTGGACCAATGTTTTCGGTAATTAATACTGGAACAACTAGAAATGTTGCAATATTCCATCCTAATCCAAATAAACCCGCAGCCCATCTTCCCAGGGCACCGCGTTCACGCAGCCATTGTAATAACATGCCAACTGTTGCAGCGATCAGTGCATACCCAACAATCGTATTAAAATTTGCATTAGCAATCATGAAGCCTTCATTTACAGTAGGTTTGCCGCCCCGCAGTTTCATCATGGAGCAGCCAATCAGTGCAGAATTACAATAAAATATTACTGTGTAACACACGACATAAAAAACAAAAAATACGATTAAACCTATCGCCTGTGCCGCAGTATTTTTATCATGTATTGCTTGTGCCAATCCTGTCATTGAAAAAGGAATAAAAAAACTAAGTGACACCAGCACAAGTGCAATGAATGAGATCACAGGAAAGATAATCAATGCTTTGTCCTGCAGCAATACATTCCAGCTTGCCTTTGCCAATTCCCAGCTGTTTTTTATGCGTTCAAACATAAAAAATCCTCCAGTAAGAATACGAGTAGTCATAATATAATTGTAGACTACATTTATATATTTTTATTATTTCTAATCAATGGCTTACTGGAATAGCTGCAGCTAATCTTTCTTTTTCATCTTTTCACACATCGGACAATTCATCATTTCTTTGTTCATATCCACAGGTTTTGGATTCATTTTATTGCCGAGGTCAAACACTTGCTTACCTAAATTCATCAGCTGATTGCCCTGATCTTTTGTGTTTTGAATAGCAGAATGAGACATAGCTTCACCCTGCATTTTCATTTGCATACCCCACATCATCATGTCATGACCCATTTTTTCAATCTTCATGGATTCCATTTTCTTTATCATGTCAGACATCTTATCTGGAGCATTATTATCTGATGATGCTGACGACATCTGCATATTCATAGAATCAGGCTGTGGATTGGTATCTGCTGCATTAGCGGGGGAAACAACTGCATATGTTACTAACGACAGAATGACAAAAAATGATTTATACATCTATATTCTCCTTCCTGGTTTGACTTTTGATAACAGGATGAATGCACTACTATCATCATATTACAACATTGCTTCCCGTTCACGAACAGCTTTAACTGCCGGGCGCTCAGCAATCCTTGCCGAATATTCATTGAGTGCCTTGAATTTTTCAGTTGGAATACCTGAAAATTTTGTCCATTGATATATGGTAAAGAAATAACAGTCAGCAACACTGAAATTTGTTGGTGATAAATATTCACGTTTTTGCAATTGCAGATCCATCATGTTGAGATATTTTTCGATGTTTGCAATAGACCACTTCTTAATATCTTCCTGCGCCGCAAGATCATTTGTGATGCGAGATATGGCGAATAAAGGTGAAAATGATTTATGTAAATCTGAGGATACCAATGATAACCAGCGCATGGTTTCCGCACGATCTTCTGTTCCAGCCTTTTCCAGCAGACCGGATTGCGGATGCGTGTCTGCAATATATTCCAGAATAGCAACATTCTGCGTCAATATTTTTTTATCGTTCAACTGCAGCGCAGGTACAGCACCTAATGGATTCACTTCAAGATAAGCTTTGCGAACTGCCTCATCTGCTTTTTTGCCGACATTAATTGCCTCGAATTTTGTTTTTGTTTCTTCAAGAGCAATATGACAGCTCATACTGCATGCACCTGGGGAAAAATATAATTTCATAGTAATTTCCATTTAGAAGAAAAGACGGGTTATGTAATACATAACCCATCCTTATTAACTAACGACGAATAGATTTCATTGTCTTGATAATGAATTGCGGTTGGATTGCTGGTGTAATTGCCATTCCGTAAATGCCCCGAACACCAGAATAATAGCAAACCCAAACCAGATTGCCCTTTTCATCACGTCCTTTCATTGGTGCAGATGCAGCGGTCAAATTTGGCAGCGCCTTGTTTGCCTGTTCAATTACATCTTTAGCATCGCCTTTATCAGAATAAAATTCACCAATACCAAATGTCCAGTCAAAATCTGTATTGAAAGAATTCTTCCATTCAACTCCTACCCATGTCCCTTTTTCTGTGTCTTGCCATGCGGAACTGACACCGATGTTTTGTATGGAAGCGACTGTTGGGCATGATGTTGGTTCTTGTGAAGCAGCGAAACCTGCTTGCGCTGCCAATATTGCAACAGATGCTAATAATAATTTTTTCATATTGATCTCCTATCAATTTCCAGAATTTATATATTTATAAAAAAGCCGGCTCAGTATATACATCTGAGAACTTGATGCAACTCTCACGTCTGCAAAGCACTTTTACATCAAAATTTATTTTTTGGAGTTGGTAATGGCGGCTGTTTCGGTACATTGCCTCTAACAGCAGTGAAACCATTTGACTCAAGCATCTTTGCAGAAAGCGCGTCATCTTGTGATCGTAATTTTTTGTGAGACCAGCGTAAGGAAGGTGCAGATAAACTCTTTGCCGGCTGCGGCGATAATGTTTTTAATTTCTTATCCAGTTCATCGCACTCAAAACGTTTATCTTTGATTTGCTCTTTCTGAAATTCCTCGAATTTCTCTATTTTGTCTTTATTAATAATCGCCTTGTAATGCACATATGTGCACAATATCCCGATTCCGATAGCCGCAGCCAGTGCCACACTCATTCCTACTGGACCAAGCATTGCGCTGGCAATAAATGCAAGTCCAAATGAGTTAAGCAATATCGCCAGGCCGCTATAATACGTTCCAAAAAACAGAATGGATGTAAGCAAACCAAAACCAAGCGCATCTCTGCTTTTTTGTGCTTTGCTATCCAGCTCATATTCAAACACAGGGATATCTGTCATCGTATTTTTTGGCTGCAATAGCAACGATTTTTTGCGATTGATTATCTCATCAGCACAGAGAATTTTTATTGCATTAAAATCAATTTTACTTCGGATTTCGTCGCGCTGTTCCTTGCGAACCTGGTAGGAAGACGCATAGAAAAAGATGCCTGTTGACATGGCAACTGCAGATAACACAGCTGTCATGATAGTGAGAGGAATAAATGCAACAGTAATACTGCCAATAACAGACAGCAGCACTAAATAAGATGGACTCGTGGCATCGCTGATGGAATATATTAATCTCTCAATGAACAATTTCTCTTGTTCATTCACCTGATAAGACATTCTTGCCGCATTTATCCATTCTGACTCATTCACGCTGCGGCGGCGGCGGAGCCTCTTTTTAACTTCCCTTAAATTATCACAGTCGAGGATGATGTGTAATTCTTCGTCAGGAAGTCCTTCCCAGATTGACATTTTCGTATACCATTTATTACATACATAGAGCTGAATGACCGTACCACATCACCCGCCGGCGTTCAACAGACGGGCACTATATAGAAAAATTGTTTGTTCATCTTTTCACACCACCAATATCGTGATAACTTCGTCATTGCTAACATAATTAGCATAAATGAATCACTTAATTATTCTCATGGAGGTTTTAATATGGAAAGTAAAACATTAAAAGGATTGGTTGCTGCGTCGTTGATGACACTAGGAATGGTGAATGCAGCACACGCCGGCGTTGCCTGTCCGGAAGCTTCAGAAGTAAAAGGCGCTGTCAAAGCATTGAATGCTGTTATCCGCATGAATGAAAAAACATACTTTGTACTATCAGCACAACCAGCGATTAATGCTTCCGATTTAGGCTGGATCGTTGCAGCACAAGCTTCTGCGGCTGGATTTGATGCAGCACATAGCGCCGGTTCAACATCTGTTAAAAATGTAATATCAGCCATGACTCCAGAAGCAATCGAACAAGGCGGTGCATATCTTTGCGCTTACCTGACTTCTTCCGGCGGCATGCCTGTAATGGCGCTTGCACCACAGCAGCAAGGATTTATTTTCAATCCTGGAATGCTGAATCTGGATGCCATCAAAGCAAAGAAATAAGCTTTTGTAATTGATCATCAACCCGGATGCGTGCTTGCACCATCCGGGTTTTTTTATTTTATGCGTTACGAATACCTTCTGCCTCAATTGACAACTTCACTTCATCACCGAGTCCGGGTAAATATGTTGTGATACCGAATTCAGACCGTTTTATTTCCGCATTTGCTGTAAATCCAACTGTCATTTGATCACTCGCAGGGCTTACGTCATGCTTGTTCAATTTCACATGTAGTGTGACAGGCTTACTTACACCGTGAATAGTCAATATACCTAGAACATCTGCTGTATTTTTCCCAGTTAGCGTAACGAGATCACTTGTGAATGTTGCAGTTGGGTATTTGCTGACATCGAAAAAGTCACTTGTCCGCAAATGAGCATCCAGCTTCGGTAGTCCAGTGACAATATTTGCAACTTTTATCTCAACAGTTACTTCACTGTTTTGTGGATTCTGTTCATCTAAATTAATTGTTCCCTTAGCAAACCATTTCCCGGTTGGAGTTGAAAAACCGAAATGACTGATCTGCCATGCTACAAACGAATGATCAGGATCAAGAACATATTTTTCCCCAGCAAATACCGATGAATAATTAAATAAAGAATACCCAGATAGCAGCCAAACGAGCATAGTTCGCAGTTTCATATTTTTCTCCGCAATAAATGAATGAAATAAGAATATAGGATTTTCACTTTTCCAACCAGACACTCATTCCTATCGCTAACATAGTAAAAACTTATTACTTGCAACATCGTCTGATTTACTCTAACTTATGCCGGTTGAACTCAGTTATAAGGAAATTGTCATGTTCACTTCTCTATCTCATGCGCAAACCAGCTCAAAAGCATATTTCACAAAAGGCACGGCAGAACTTGCAAAAAATCCCGCTGCCCGCAATAAAGATATTGTACAGTCGTCTTTTATCAATGCTATTAATTGCATGTCGAAAATAACAGACGAGCAATGGACAACTGATGACTACATTCGTGTGATGCAGTCATATCAATATGCTGTTGAATGTTCCTCGCTAACTGTTTCTGAAACACTCAATAAATTAACTTATACATCGATCATAAGTGATACGATATTGAAAAGTAATATTGATCATTCTCATTATGCACTCGATCAGATATTGTCAAGCGCAACTAAATTTTATTTCAATTCCTCAGGAGCAAGACTCGCCGCAGCTGATTTTCATCTCGCAGCGGCTTTAACTTTTTTATTTCCATTAGTTAATTCAATGAATAATGAGCTTGATACAAAAAAGCGAGACTCTTTACAGAAGGCTATTGAATTCGCTTCTTATGGCGCAGTAAATATCCTTGATCAGGCAATCACAAGTTTATTAAAGCAAAAAACCATTTATAATCACCAGCTTCGCAGTCTTTCCAAGTGCTATGCATTTCAGGGTGAAATATTTTTAAATGGCAAAAAGAATTTATTATGTTTTCAGAGCACCATGCTAGGCATAAAAGCAATAAATAATATCTCTTTTCTTGACAAAAGCGCAGAAGATATCAGCTTAATCAAAAGCTACTTCATCAGACTTGCAGCAGTCATTCCTGATAGCAAATCCAAAGCTGATCGCAACTGCTACAACACTCTCATCGAAATTATATGTTCCATGTTCCATGGCGGAAGTAATGCCTCCTCCAAACTGTTGACAAGCACATTAAATCAATTATGGGATCGAAATTCTTCTGATCCAGGTATTTATGACTTTGCCCTTCAATGTCTGCGCGTCATCGAGGATACTCACCGAAGCACTTTACTGCCTTCATCTGAACTCACCAAAACATTATTGGATCCACATCAATTTAACTTATTCCAAGAGATGAAAAACAGCTTCGAACTTCGCGTTTCTGCCGCTGCAACCCCATCAAATTCAGGTATGTTCAAGCGCGAAAGCAATCATGACAAAATAAATAATACTGAAATCAAAAAATTTCATTATTCTTGATTGATCAGAGACGGCAACACATCTTAAAATGGTGTCTTGCCTCTTACTCAAGGACGATAAGACAGTAATGGAATACTTTTACTCGATTTCTGATCGTAACATTTTTTTGATCATGGTATTGATCACAACATCATTTTCAATTGCTCTAATCACATTAAACAAATACTACATTTTTTACCGACTGAAATATCGAGATAACACCATCACTGCGAGTATGGCGAGCTTAATTGGCATTATTTATGGCGTGCTTGCAGGTGTCATATGCCTATATCTTATTAACAACAATGATCATGCAACAACTGCCGCAATGAACGAAGGAACGGCAGCTGCAAATATTTACCGTGAAAGCAAATGGCTGCAAAATCCGGCAAGACAGCAGCTGCAAAGCGAACTTCGACAGTATATCGATAGAGTAATCACGACCGAATGGCCGTTAATGAAAGCTGGTAAATCGCCAGATATAACTAATGTATATATCATCAATGAAATGTCAGACACCCTCAAGCAATTCAAGATTACATCGCAGTCCGATTACCTCATCGTTGAAAATCTGCTGCGTGAAATCAAATCATTATATGATGCGCGTCAGCAGAGAATTCTCATGAGTGAAAATCAATTACCAGCCGACATCTGGACGGTCATATTAATCGGAACAATATTACTTGTAGTAATCAATTATGCATTTCGAGTTGGCTTTTACCTGCATTTATTTAGCATTACCGTTTTCTCAATCATGGCAGCATCCATACTCTTTCTACTGATCACTCTTGACCGGCCGTTCCAGGGCGAGTTTATCATCGCCCCTGATGCATTGCAGGCAGTGCTTACAATCATGAAGCATGATACCGGCGGCGTGCCGAAACCATCAGCGGAAATTTCCTAATTATCATCATAATAGGCCAAGATTTCATGATCATATCCCGTATTAAGGTATAATATTAGTAATGGATGAGGATAACAGGATGAAACACAAAATAGTTTGTGCCATATTAACAATGATGTTTCCATTAGCCGCCAATGCAACCCCGCTTTTGACGCTGCCAACATTCACATGTACGCTGACTAAAAAACTTGATGTCTACAATTGGCCCGGCTCAGCAAACGAAAGTTTTATCGCTTCAACCCCTAAAATTTATTTCATATGCCAGTCTGATAATGTCAGAACAGGTGACCATATTCGTGCAGTCTGGATTGCAGACCATACTTACGGTATGCCGCCAAGTAAAATTCTCTGTGTCAAATCAAAACATGTCGTGACTCACAGAAACAGTCCTGAAATTTTCGAAGCAAATTTCTCACTGGGCCGGCCTGGAAAAGCATGGCCAAAGGGAAGCTATCATATTCAGACATATATTAATGATATCCCCTCTTATAATTACAACTTCACAATCAGATAATTACACATTGATTCGAACAATCAAAAGTGTAATGATTTGCACCTCAATTCAATCTTAAAATCAGGATATCCATATGAATTTTTTTTGCAGAACACTGCAAATCATTTGCGGATTTTTCATTTGTATCAGCTGCGCTTTTGCGGCTCACGATCATCACACACTCATCAGTTATTCCT
>DATJFK010000014.1:0-51714 GCA_035495675.1 Gammaproteobacteria bacterium | reverse complement strand
CATGATGATTTTATCCGGCAGACACAGGCGCTGCCCGCTGTTTCAGATGATGTTACCTCGCTGACTCGCAAGTTTGCGGAATGGCTGAAATCTGAATTTGTAGATGCGCCGGAAGAACTGGCGCGTTATCAGAAAGTGAATATTGCTTTATCTGCCATGCTGACAGAAGAGAGCGGGACGCTGAATGATGCCATGATGCAGTATTTGTCGCAGACTGAAATGCCGGAATATATGAAGTTACTACCAATGCCCTGGCGGCATCTTACACCCAACGAAATTGAGCAAAGACGAATTGATACAATTCAATTTCTCAGTGAGCGCCCAGGCAATGGTTTGCAGGATGCTAATGCCAATGCACTTAAGTATGTGATCGGACGTGATGCCTGGCTTGGCACGCAAGATATTAGCAATCTTGCTCTCTCATCTAAATCAATGCACCGTATTTTTCAGCCGGTATTGCATGAACGTGCGATCAATCGATTATTACTGCACATCGTGCGCGGTGAAAAAGCACAGGCTCTTGAGTTACTAAATAAAAAACCCGAGTTATTACTCATGCGCGGGACGGTTGTCGATTATTCCGGTCGTACAATTGAAAATGTCACGCCGCTGCAATGTGCCTATGGTGCAGGCGATGTGGATATGGTGAAGATGCTTATTCAGAAATTTGAGCGAATTTCTGATGGCAGTTCACAAGCTTTAGCGCAGTTGAATGAGTATTTATTTGAAAATAAGCATACGGAAAAACCATATAATTATTTTGCGCGATTAGCGGATGTAATTTCAAATGACAAGTTTGAGAATGGAAAAGAATCTGCAAAATTGAATGCAACACTGAAACAATTTCGTGCTGATAATCAACCAGCTTTGATAACGGGGGGAATGCACTTCAATTTAAATACACTCTTCAATGCTGTCTGTGTATTGATGGATTATTATGGTCGCTGGAATGATGAGCAGCGAGCCGAGTATTGGATTAAAATCTTTGGTTTTGTCGAAAGACAACTGCCTGCGTGCGATGCGCAGGCGTTTTGTACTGGATTATCAAATATAGTCTATGATGGTAAACCATTGGAGCGCTCTCTGTCGTTCATTGGTGTTGATAAATATTATCCTTTGGCTAACAAAGCGGAATCAGGTTTTGGTTATGATTTTGGTATGATCAGTTACGAAGTCAAAGGTAATAAATTTGCAAAGTATGCTTTGCCGAATCAGCGTGACATTCCAAACTATCACTACTTGTATGAGTTTATGAGCGTGTTGAGTAAATACATATACAACAAGAGGAGAGATCTCAGAATAATTTATGAGGATCTCGTCAAATCACAGTCATACTGGAATAGATGTACTATCCTTTAAACCCATTGGTAATTGGATATCGCCAGTCTTTGATAAATGATGTGTGTTGTATCTGCGGGCCGACGGCATATTGTTTGCGCTTGTATTCGTTGCGATGAATCATCTGAATGACACGTTTCACCATTGCCTTATCAAAACCCTGTGCGGTAATTTCATGAATTCCCTGTCCGAGATTGAGATAGCAATACAATATATTATCGAGAATATCATAAGGCGGTAATGTGTCCTGATCAGTCTGGTTAGGTGCAAGTTCAGCTGATGGTGCGCGGTGAATGGTGCGTTCAGGGATGACGGGGCTGATACTATTGCGATAGTTGGCAAGTTCATAGACTAAAGTTTTGGGAACATTTTTTAAAACAGCATATCCGCCGCACATATCACCGTATAATGTGCAATATCCCACGGCAACTTCGCTGCGGTTACCAGTGGTTAACACAATTTTTCCGGTGGAATTGGAAAGCGCCATTAGAATAAGTCCGCGGCAGCGTGACTGCATATTTTCTTCGGTGACATCTGGTTTTTTGTTACCAAATTCACTTGCTAAAACTGATAATGCGCTTTGATACATGGATTCAATCGAGACTGTGCTGGTTTGAACGCCGAGATTTTTTGCGAGTAAATGTGCGTCATCATTACTGATATCAGCTGTGTAACGCGACGGCATCAGCACGCCATGTACACGTTCGGGGCCAAGTGCATCTGCGGCAATAGCACAGGTAAGCGCGGAATCAATGCCTCCTGACAAGCCAATTAAAACGCCTGGAAAACCATTTTTTTGAATATAATCACGTGTGCCGATGACGAGCGCCTGATAAATTCTTTCAAGTTCCGCGAGAGGTTCAATATGATTTTGTTCGGGTAATATTTCAATCTTCTCTGCAGAAAACTCAACATCAACAGGAGCCAGTGTTTCATTAAAGAAGCCGCAAAAATGAGTGACTTCGCTGTTTTGTTTCATCATCATGGAGCCGCCGTCGAAAACAAGTTCATCTTGTCCGCCGACATTGTTAACGTAAAATAGCGGAATCTGATGCTGCTGTGTCAATTTGCTCATGATGGCAACGCGTTGTTCATGCTTGTCAGCAATGAATGGCGATGCGTTAGTTACAATCACTGCGCGCGCACCTGCGGCAATGGATTTTTCCAGCGGTCCAGGAGCCCAGATATCTTCGCAAATTACAACACCGATAGTCAGGCCTTTAATATTGAAAACGAATGGCTCATCTTTTGGATCGAAGTAACGGCATTCATCGAATACGCCATAATTTGGCAAATGAAACTTGGAATACGTACCGAATATTTTTCCGTTATAAACCAGTGAACATGAATTATATAAATGATGTTCTACATAAAGGTGATGTGGAGATGGTTGTGGATGACCAATCAGACAATGTATGCCGTGTACTTTACTGGTAAATTCATGCAGCGCTTTATCACAGTCATTAATGAATGAACCACGCAAGAGTAAATCTTCAGGCGGATATCCTGTCAGTCCTAATTCTGGAAAAACAATCAGATCGGCATGCAATTTGTCGCGGGCAATTTCTGCAGCTTCAATGTGCATTGCGAGATTTTTACCAATATCGCCGACATGAAAATTCATTTGGGCGAGAACGATTCGTAATGACTGTGACATGATGATCCGTTTTATCCAAGTTTAACCAGGTTGCCTTGTTGCGATCGCAACTGCTTTGATACAGCAGCGTCATCCGCGACCATTAAAATGACATGGTGATCATTATACACTTTTTCACTGCAGTCGATGATATCGGCGCAAGGCGTGTTATCGGCGCAAGGCGTGTTATCGGCAAATAATTCACTGCCCGGCGCCAGCTGCTCTTGAATCATGCCGCGATATAAGTGTTTTTTAGGGTTGCCGCGGTATTGCATGCGCGCGATAATTTCCTGCCCGGTAAAACATCCTTTCGTAAAGCTGACAGCATTGAGTGCAGGCAGATTCAAATCATGCGGCAGGAATTTGCCGCTGGTTTCAGGGTAAAGTGAAGGAATTCCCTCAAGTAAATCAAGCAAGTGCCAGTCATCATAATTACCAGTTTCAGCATCCGGATGCAGGCCTTTTTGTACGATGAAAATTTTGCGTTCTGATAGCGGAACATGGATTATTGCAGCGGGTTTTTTACTGGATAAATCAGCAGTTGTGACCCCAATTACATCATATTGTTCAGAATCTTCTTTAAGTTCACATTTGTAAAATGGCGCATATTTATTCAAGGCATCACGGGCAATCTTGATAAGAGATTTGGGCATTAACAAGTAGTAATCCATATCAATTTTCACGGCATAAAACAGGCTGATGATTCGCCCCTGCGGGTTACAGTGAGCGCCCATTAATCCGTTTCGGTCAGATAGTTCATTCATATCCAGACTCAATTGTCCCTGAAGTAAATTGAGTGCTCCCTGGCCGCTGATTTTCAGCAGCTCGAGTTCAGTGAGATTAAATTGTGTCGCGGCATTCATTGTAGATGAAATACTCAATTAAAATTATTGCTTACAATCATAATGTTTAATTCATATAATTTCACCTGTCGATTTTGGGGTTAATTTTATACAAAATTTTGGAGTGTGGCATGGCGGACAAGGTATTAATTCTGGTTGATTTGCAAAATGATTTCTGTGAAGGCGGAGCGCTTGAGGTCCCCGGTGGCAGTGAGGTGATTCCTCTGGCTAATAAACTGCAGTCATATTTTGAATTGATTATTGCCACACAGGATTGGCACCCGTCTAATCATACAAGTTTCGCATCAAATCACCCTGGTCATGGTATTGGCGACGTAGTTCGTACCGATAAAATCCTGCAAATTCTCTGGCCGGATCACTGCGTGCAAAATACAAAAGGCGCTGAATTCCATCCCGAATTAGAAACAAAACAAATTGTGAAGATATTTCATAAAGGAGTGAATGCAGAGATTGATAGTTACAGCGCTTTTTATGATAACGAACATTTACGCGCAACTGGACTGGGTGATTATCTCAAACAACAGGGTGTAACAGATGTGTATATTCTTGGCCTCGCAACTGATTATTGCGTAAAGTATTCTGCGCTTGATGCAGTAGGATTGGGGTTTAATGTATATGTGATTACCGATGTCTGCCGCGGTGTTGATCTTGCTCCCGGTGACATTGATGCCGCGATCAATCAAATGCGAGCATCTGGCGTCCATATTATTCAATCGGAAGATGTCATTAAATCCAGTTAATGATCTCATCGGCAGTTTTAACGTAAGCATCCGCCTGCCAGTTATACGGATTTTCTTCAGGCCCAATGTAACCGTATAACACTACCAGTGAACGAGTGCCCGCAGCTTTGCTTGCAGTTACATCTGTCAGTGTGTCGCCGACGTAGATTGTATTTTCGGGGTTTTGGTTCAATATTTTGCATGCTTCCAGAATTGGTTCAGGATGCGGTTTGCGTTTGGCAAGAGTGTCACCGCAAATGATGCAATTCGTACGCCGCGTTAAATCCAGCACATCCAGTAAATCAACCGTAAATCGTGATGGCTTGTTTGTTACGATTCCCCAGGAAATTTGATTATTATCCAGATGCTGTAATACTTTTTCCATTCCTGGAAAGAGTGTGGTTGTTTCTGTCATCCGGCTTTGATAGGCATTAAAAAATTCTTCCAGCATTTCCTTGTATTCATCAGAATGATCATCAACACCAAACGCAATTTTAAGTAATGCTTTGGCGCCCATTCCAGCGTATGGACGAATGATATCAGTCGGGATATCAGGCATATTACGATGCCTGCGCATGGAGTTTAATGAATTTCCCAGATCCTGCACGGTATCAAGCATTGTTCCATCGAGATCAAACAAAACATTTTTAATTTTGTTCATGGTTTTCCTTTATGATTTGACGGCGTGCAAAAGATAATTTACTGAAACATCGTCCGTTAAGCTGAATGTTTTGGTAAATGGACTGTAATGAATGCCTCTGGTGCAGTGCGTATTCAAGCCTGATAATCTTGCCCAGCTGCCTAGTTCAGAGGGGCGGATGAACTTGCTGTAGTCATGCGTATTTTTCGGCAGGATATTTAGAATATATTCAGCGCCAACGATCGCGAATAAATATGCTTTGGGATTGCGGTTGATGGTGGAAAAGAAAATATGGCCGCCCGGTTTTACAAGTGCAGCGCAGGCGCGAACGATAGCTTCCGGATCTGGAACATGCTCCAGCATTTCAAGGCATGTTACAACATCGTATTGCTCTGGTCTTTCTGCAGCTATTTCTTCTGCACTAATAGTTAAATATTCGATATTTAAGCCTGACTCATGCAAATGCAGTTTTGCAGCATCAATGACGGGTTTGGCCATATCTATCCCGGTAACATTCGCGCCGCATTGCGCCATGCTCTCTGTCAAAATGCCTCCGCCGCAGCCAATATCAATGACGGATTTCTGGTTCAGATCCACATGATCTTTGATATATTGCAGTCTTAAGGGGTTGATTTGGTGTAATGTTTTCAATTCCCCTTCAGTGTCCCACCAGCGGGACGCATGTTGGGCGAATTTTTTTAACTCTTGCTGGTCAGTGTTATTGGTCATTATTTTATCCAGATAATGGCTGAAAATGATACACGATGTGCTAAACTTAATATGGTAGGTATGTTATCAGGTTTTATTACCGGAATAAAAAAGGATTTCTTTATGAAAGTGAAACTGTTAACCGCGATTATTGGTGCTATCCTGATTACCGTTAATACGGCTAATGCTGATTTCCCGTATCCGGCAGAGGATTCGCAAGCCCCCGGGTCTTCGTCTTCAGCAACTCCTTCCGCACAAGCTAATTCAGCCGCAGCACAGGGCGATATTGTTGATTCTGGTGGAAGTTTGAAAATAGTACCAAAAAGCCAGCAAAGGAAAATGATTGGCCCATCAGCAATTCAGCCTAATGCTCCGACCTCAATGCCACTAGGTCAGGTGATGCCGGGTCAGATGCAACAAGGTCAGCCGCCGCAGAACCAGGCCTCAGGCCAGATGCCTCCGGATCTATCATCGCCGGATCAATCATCAGGTCAAATACCGCAAGGCCAGATGCCTCCGGATCTATCATCGCCGGACCAATCATCAGGTCAAATACCGCAAGGCCAGATGCCGCAGCAGATGGGAGTACAGCCTTCACCCGCATCAGGTAATATGCCAATGCCGGGTGGTGCACAATAATCATTTTTGATTAATTGGTAGTTGTGTTTCATAGCTGCCGTTAATATCATCTCTATAACTTGGATATGCCGCAGACGCTTCATGTCTGCGGCAGTTTTTTATGTCAAATGACAAAAGGATAGTGTGTGTGAAATACTTCAATATCACTGATACGGAATTAACTGATATAACCTCCATGCAGCCAAAAACAATTCATCTCTCAGATTATCAACCACCAGCATATTTCATAGACGAGATTCACATGGATTTTGATTTGGGTGATGATGAAACTATCGTTAAATCGCAAATGTATGTTCGCCGCAACCGCCATCACGAAGGCGTGAATGAGCTGAGGTTAAATGGTGAAGATTTAATAATTCAGGAAATCAAACTGGATGGCGCTGTTTTAGAAAAATCAAAATATGAAATTACAAAAGAATTTCTAATTATACGCAACGTGCCGGATATGATGACGCTGGAAATTACAACCAAAATATTCCCGCAGAAAAATACCGCATTGTCTGGATTGTATCGATCAAGTAATACATTCTGTACGCAATGCGAAGCCGAGGGGTTTCGCCGCATCACCTATTATCCCGATCAGCCTGATATATTGGCAAAATTCACTGTTACCATACATGCAGACGCAAAAAAATATCCTCATTTATTATCAAATGGAAATCAGATTGCATCCGGTATTTCTGAAAAGGGACGTCACTGGGTCAAGTGGGAAGATCCATTTAAAAAACCATGTTATTTGTTTGCCCTGGTTGCGGGTGATTTTGATTTGCTGGAAGGCGAGTTTGTTACTATGTCCCAGCGCAAAATCAACCTGCGGATTTATGTGGAAAAAGGCTACATTGATCAGGCGCGTCATGCATTGTATTCATTACAAGAGGCAATGCGTTGGGACGAAGAGGCATTTGCGCGTGAATATGATCTGGATGTTTACATGATCGTTGCTATTGGCGATTTCAATATGGGTGCCATGGAAAATAAAGGGTTAAATATTTTTAATACGAAATATGTACTAGCTAAACCTGAAACTGCAACTGACGACGATTATATTCACATTTTATCTGTAATTGGGCATGAGTATTTCCATAATTGGTCTGGTAACCGTGTCACGTGCAGAGACTGGTTTCAGTTGAGTCTCAAGGAAGGTTTGACGATTTTCCGCGATCAATCATTTACTGAAGATGTATTATCGCAGGCAGTGATGCGCATACGTGATGTTAATGTGCTGCGAGAATCACAGTTCCCTGAAGATGCGGGTCCGCTTGCGCATCCTGTGCGCCCTGAATCCTACATCGAAATTAATAATTTTTACACTGCAACTGTTTATAATAAAGGTGCAGAAGTGTTACGTATGCTGCAAACAATTCTTGGACGTCAAATGTTTCGCAAGGGAATGGATTTATATTTTGCGAAGTATGACGGACAGGCTGTAACGATAGATGATTTTATAAAAACGATGGAAGATGTTTCGGGGCTCGATCTTCAGCAATTCCGCTTATGGTACACCCAGGCAGGTACGCCTGTTGTTACTGTAAAAGATGAATATGACGCACAGCATGAAACTTACAGCATTACCGTGAGTCAAATGACACCGTCTACACCCGGTCAGACAACCAAATATCCAGTACATGTCCCAATTCGCATGGGGCTTCTGGATCAGTCAGGTGCAAGTATTTCATTGCAGTTAGAGGGACAGTTGATTGAACCTGAAAAAATTCTGCATTTGACAACGGCATCTCAGCAATTTCAGTTTCATCATGTAAAATCAAAGCCAATACCTTCGCTGCTGCGAGGATTTTCAGCTCCAGTTAAACTTGAATATGACTACACTCGCGAACAATTATTGTTTTTATTTCAACATGACAAAGATGAATTTAACCGCTGGGAAGCGGGGCAACTATATGCGGTGCGCACGATACTGGATTTAATTAAAGAATTCAGAAAACAAAAAACGCTGCGTCTTGATGATAACTGGGCAACGGCTTTCATCGAAATTCTTTCACGTACTACGCACGATCAATTCTTGCTGGCGGAAATGCTGATTATCCCTTCGGAAAACTATATCGGCGAACAGATGGAAGTCATTGATGTGGAGGCGATTCACGCTGTGCGTGAATTTGTACTTGATGAACTTGCAAAACAAATGGAACCTGTTTTGACAAGCGTATACGAGCGTTGTCATGAAACGTCGGCGAAATACGAATTCAACATGAAAGATGTAGGCCGCAGACAGTTAAAAAATCGCGTTCTATCTTATCTGGCACGGCTGCCGTCGGGAATGGATGCTGCTTTCAGCCAGTTTGAGAAATCTTACCACACCAATATGACTGATGCGGCGGCAGCGCTGCGTTGTCTTGTGAACAGTGCTTCGCCGCAGCGTGAAAAGGCATTACAGCAGTTTTTTGATGCATGGCAGAAGGATGCTCTGGTGATAGATAAATGGTTTGCGCTGCAGGCAACATCTAATCAGTCGGATACTTTGTCTCAGGTCAAGCAGCTAACGAAACACTCAGCCTTTGATATCAAAAATCCTAATAAGGTTTACTCTCTTATAGGAGCGTTTTCCAACCGTAATCCAGCTTGTTTCCACGTCAAAACCGGTGAGGGATATGTGTTCTTGCGTGAAATTGTACAACAGCTGGATAAATTAAATCCGTTGGTCGCTGCGCGTACAGTAAAACCTTTGACTACATGGAGACGGTATGATAAAGAACGTCAACAACTCATGCGTAATGAGCTGCAAACCATCATCAAGGATAAAAATATATCCAACGATATGTATGAACTAGTATCGAAAAGTCTCAAAGAGGGTCTTGAATAAATGGCAAATACAACAACGATGAAAACCCGCGTCGAATCTGACAGTATGGGTACAATTGATGTACCTGCAGACGTGTATTGGGGTGCACAAACCCAGCGTTCTCTCGAACATTTTGCGATCGGCCATGATGTGATGCCAAAAGAGTTGATAAAGGCTTTTGGTGTACTGAAAAAAGCAGCCGCTGAAGCCAACCTTGAACTTGGATTACTGAATAAAGATGTTTGCGAGCTGATCAGTAAAGCTGCGGATGAAGTCATTGCCGGCAAGTTAGATGCGAATTTTCCTTTGCGCATCTGGCAGACGGGCAGTGGTACGCAAACTAACATGAATGTGAATGAAGTCATCAGTAATCGCGCAATTGAAATGGCTGGCGGTGAACGCGGCAGCAAAAAACCGGTTCATCCTAATGACCACGTCAATCGTTCACAATCATCAAATGATACCTTCCCGACAGCAATGCATATTGCTGCAGCATCGGCAATTGTTGAAGATTTATTGCCATCAATTCAGGAATTGCGTAATGGGCTGGCTGCCAAACAAAAACAATTTAATGATATCGTTAAAACCGGGCGCACACATTTACAAGATGCCGTGCCGTTGACTTTGGGTCAGGAGTTTTCAGGATATGTTGCTCAGCTGGATGCAGCAATTGCCAATATCAAATTAACACTACCAGGACTTTATGAACTTGCGCTTGGTGGTACTGCGGTTGGGACAGGGTTGAATTCGCATCCCAGATTCGCTGAACTTGCTGCAGCTAAAATTGCGAAGCTGACCAGGTTGCCATTTGTTTCCGCACCGAATAAGTTCGCTGCACTTGCGGCACATGATGCGTTTGTATTTGCGAGCGGCGCACTGAAAACTCTAGCTTGCGCATTGATGAAAATCGCAAATGATATTCGCTGGCTTGGTTCGGGTCCGCGTTGTGGGTTAGGAGAGTTAATTTTACCGGCAAATGAGCCTGGTTCATCTATTATGCCTGGCAAAGTTAACCCCACTCAAAGTGAAGCGATGACCATGGTGTGTGTGCAAGTCATGGGAAATGACACTGCTATCGGTTTCGCAGATTCACAGGGAAATTTTGAATTAAACGTATTCAAACCGGTTATCATTCATAATTTCATGAATTCAGTACATTTACTTACTGATTCCGCCCGCATGTTTAATAAATATTGCGTCAAGGATCTGGAGGCAGACAAAAGAGCAATCAGTGAATCTGTAGAGAGTTCATTAATGCTGGTGACGGCACTTGCTCCGAAAATCGGTTATGACAAGGCTGCTGAAATAGCTCATAAAGCCTGGCATGACGGCACAAATTTGTTAGATGCATGTCTTGCTCTCGGCTACATGAGTGAAAAAGAATTCAAAGAAACGGTGCGTCCAGAATTAATGGTAAAGCCGCAAGAGTAATTAACGGGAATCATCATGTTATCAGGAAAAAACATATTGACCGCAGTGCTATTGTGCTGCGGATTATCTGCTGTTGCGTGGTTCGTTACAAAACATACACCTGCCAAGATCGCAGTTGCGATCGATCATCAACGCATGAAAAATGATACGTTTGCAAATGAGGTGAAACGCAGAATTATTAAAGTGGCATCCGTTTCCGCCAATCATACCCGCAATGTGATTTTCGATAATGATGCAGCAATTGATGATGCACTTGCACTGTTGTTGATTGGTAACGACCCGTCAGTGTCTTTGAAAGCGATCACTGTTGCTGGAACGGGTGAGGCGCATGGAAAAGCTGGCGCGGAAAATATGTCAGCAATCATCGCCATGCTTGGTAAACCAGACGTGCCTGTGGCGTACGGCCATGCGCGTCCACTATCAAGTGCCGGCAAGCCGTTTCCAGCCTTTCTTCGTGACACAATGGATAATATGCTCGCAGGTAAGGGGATTAATAAATCCAGAAAAACTCACATCACCGACAATGCGGTTGCCTTGATCCATCAGGTTGTTGAAAGCAGTAATGAGAAAGTAACTATTCTGGCAACCGGTCCTTTAACCAATATTGCTGAATTTTTCATGCAGTACCCGCAATTAAAAAGCAAAATTGAAAGAATTGTCATTATGGGTGGGGCGGTGAATGTACCTGGAAATGTTGAAGGTTTGGCTCCAGAGGCTAACAATAAGGTTTCAGAATGGAACTTTTATGCCGACCCGCTTGCAGTACAAAAAGTCTTTAACTCGCACGTGCCAATTACCCTGGTTGCCCTTGATGCAACTAACCAGGTACCTATGAATAAGAAATTTTATCAATCCCTTGCGTCTGCCGAACAGCCGGAATTAAAGCTATCATATGAACTTCTTAATATGTTCGTAGAACGGATTGGTCCCGATAGATTTTATAATGATGTTTATTTTTGGGATGGTCTGGCAGCAATGGTGATGCTTGATTCTACCCTGGCTGAGTCTGTTAAAATGCCGTTGCTGATTGATGCCACGAATGGTCAGGTGAAGGTCGCCAAAAAGGGCGCCCCCCATGCAGCTGATGTTGATGTGATTACCAGGATAAATAATCCTGAAGCGGCTTTATTGAATTATGTCGCAATGGTGAAGTCAAATCACATTTATGCGCAGCGGCAATTTCATCATATAAACAGGGTTACGGCTAATTTAGGGCGGTCAAGCAATCAATATGCTGGTGTAAAATTTGCCAGAGTTTCTGGAGAATAATGAATGATAGCTAGTTTGCAGCAGGATAAAGTCACAATGCGAAGAGTTTATAATTTCAGCGCTGGTCCCGGAATGCTCCCTGAAGAAGTGATGCTAAGGGCACAAAAAGAATTTCAGGATTGGAATGGTACGGGCATGTCCATTATGGAACTTGGTCATCGTGGACCGGAATTTCAGGGAGTTGCAGAGAAGGCTGAGGCTGACTTGCGCGAATTAATGAATATCCCAAAAAATTATCATGTATTGTTTCTCACTGGCGGAGCGAGTGCGCAATTTGCGATGGTGCCGTTAAACCTGATGAGCAAGCGTAAAAAAGCTGATTATGTCGATACTGGTATTTGGTCCAAGAAGGCGATTGATGAAGCGAAACGCTATGGTGAGGTAAATGTAGCGGCTAAGTCTAAAGTTGAAAATACTCTTGTATGTATCCCTGATCAGGAGTCCTGGGTGCTGTCGAGTGATGCTGATTATCTTCATTACACACCGAATGAAACCATTGATGGTGTGGAATTCAAATGGGTTCCAGAATCTGGAGATGTACCTTTGGTTGCTGACATGTCTTCCATGATTTTGTCGCAGCCGGTAGACGTTACGAAGTTTGGATTAATATATGCCGGTGCTCAAAAAAATATGGGACAGGCCGGTATCACTGTGGTGATAGTTCGCGATGATCTGGTACGTGATTCTGTGTTCCTGATTCCGTCACTATACCAATATAAGCTTCAGGCAGAGCATCATTCATTCTACAATACGCCGCCGACATACAGCTGGTACATTGCCGGTTTGGTGTTCGACTGGTTGAAGCGTCATGGCGGTGTTGATGCAATGCATCAGGTAAATTTGCGCAAGGCAAAAAAATTGTATTCATTCATTGACGATCATAAAGGGTTTTATTACTCCAGTGTCAAACCGGAAAATAGATCTATCATGAATGTCGTATTCAGTCTGACTGATGAAAAATTGAATGATATCTTCTTGAGTGAATCCAATGCGGCGGGCTTAACAAATTTGCGAGGGCATCGCATCGTTGGTGGTATGCGTGCCAGCATTTATAATGCCATGCCGGAAGAAGGCGTGGATGCATTGATAGAATTTATGCGCGATTTTGCGAAGCAGCATGGTTAGTCACTGCAACATGTATTAAGTAAAGTACGTACATCAATTACCTCTCATCCCCCTCGCGGCGCTAGCCACCTTTGAGGTTGCGCGTTAGGAGGCCCTCTGCCGCAGCAGAGAGCAATCATCTTATCTGCAACAATGGGCGGGAGAGGGCTTCCGTATTAGTTACATTATAGAGGTTCCAATGCGTTTTCATTGCGGCTTCACGCTCCTGGAAGTGCTATTCACATTATTCATTTTTTCACTGTTTTTAACGGGAATTACTGCGTCCCAGTCGCAAATTTTACGACAGGTACGCGGTGAATATTATTATCAACAGGCATTATTACAGGCATTCAATATGAGAAATTATTCACTGGCTAATCATGGAAATATAACTGGTTATGTTGTGCGATGGCGGGAGAATATTAAGAATGTTTTACCTGATGGAGAGGGAATCGTGCGGCAGGAGAGTCTTGGTGACCACATTGTTGTGAAATGGGGAAAGGCAGAAGCGTTATCTTGTCAGCACAGTAAAGCGGGTATTTCGGGATGCGTAGTATTGGCTGTATAAAAACTTCAGGTATTACGTTAATTGAAATGATCGCTGCGGTCATGATTACGCTGATATTATCTTCGGCTGTATCTAAAGTGTATTTCACATTGCGAAGGTATGACAATGAATTTGCAAGTTTGCGAAGACACCAGTTTCGTGCACAAAAAATTATAGATATTTTGCAGGATGATATTGGTAAAGCCGGATATATAGGCTGTGCCTGGCTGGGTGATAAAATTACTGTGAAACCATATCATCAATATTCATTAACTGTTGGAAACTATCTTGAAGTTACCCATGATTCATTAACGCTACGTTATCAATTGTTTCCAGGTGCGGTTTTAATTCAACAAAATTTGAAAGAGAATATTCTGATTGCCGATGTCTATAAAAAATTTTCGAAAAATGAACTGCTAGTTATATCGGATTGTTCGCATGCGGAAATCTTCAAGATTCACTCAGTATACATCAAGGGAGATAAGCAAATCATTATGCCGGAAGAACCGCTCAAGCATGAATATAACATAAATGCGGAAATCGGAGATCTGATTGTGCATCGATATTACCTTGATGTATCCAGTAATCAATTATCATTAATGCGTCTTGAAGTTGATGGATCAAGGAATCTCCTTGCTGAAGACGTTGCGGGGTTATCTTTTGAAAATCATATCTGCGGTGTGTTTTATCGACTTGATACACGCGATAAAAATACGCTAAAAAAATGGAGCGGTTATGCGGGAAACCCGAGTAGATGCCAGTAATAATCAAGGCTTTGTTTTGTTGATAATGCTGATCTTCATGCAGATGGTCGCGCTGCTGATTGCCCGAGAAATCAGTATGCTGGCATATCTTAAACAATCATTGTTTCATCATGTCATGGATGTGCAGCAAGAAAATGAAATGCAGGCGGTTATGAGATTGGTTGATCATTATAAGCGACCATCTTGTATGATTAATCACATGTCCCATTCTGCAATCTCGAATATGAGTTTAAGATGGTGGTTGAAGCATGGCTGTAAGATTAGATTTCATGGAAATGAATATTTTTTTGTACGTGAATATCTTGGAGTTGGCGCATGTATTGGTATAAGAAATCAACATAATCAAGTCGTTGTAACAGAATATTATCGTAATACCTTACTTTATCATTCTGATATAAATGAACTGGAAAGGCAGTTGATGCAGGATACGGTTGCTATTCCGGGTAATAATATCGCTGTATGCAGTGGTCAGTTGAGGTTGATTGAGTCTGGCAGGAAAATGCTTAAGCGCATCTTATAATAAGGAGTGCTTGCCACGCGGCGTACAACGACTTAAAGTAAGAATCATTGTGGATATAATGGAGCAATTATGTCAGATAATTTATCCGGCAAAGTAATATTTATTACCGGTGGCAGCCGCGGGATCGGGCGTGAAATCGCACTGCGGGCGGCGCAAGATGGTGCGTCTATTGTCATTGCAGCTAAAACTGCTGAGCCGCATCCTGCGCTTGAAGGTACAATTTACAGCGTTGCGCATGAAATAAAACAGGGTGGCGGTAATGCTCTTCCTATTGTCATGGATGTTCGTTTTGAAGATCAGGTAGAAGCAGCAGTCAAACAAACAATTGCTACTTTTGGGAAAATAGATGTGCTGATTAATAATGCCAGCGCGATTAATTTAAGCTCTACTCTCGATATGCCGATGAAACGTTATGATCTTTTGATGAATGTGAACGTGCGTGGTACTTATCTCTGCTCTAAAACTTGTGTTCCGCATTTGATGAAATCTGATAACCCGCATATATTAAATTTATCTCCACCGCTAAACATGAATGAAAAATGGTTTAAAGACCATCTTGCATATACCATGTCTAAATATGGTATGAGCATGTGTACACTTGGAATGGCAGAAGAATTTAAATCGTCGGGTATCGCTGTTAATTCTCTTTGGCCAAAGACATTAATAGCAACAGCCGCAATTTCGGTTAATTTCCCGAAGGAATATTATGATGCTTCACGAAAACCTGAAATTGTCGCCGACGCGGCTTATGCCATCATCACGAGCAACAGCCGCGAAGTAACAGGCAACTTTTTTGTTGATGAAGATGTATTGCGCGCTCAAGGTGTCACCAATTTCGATGACTATGCACTGCGTCCTGGTAGTAAACTTTTTCCTGATTTGTATTTATAAACTATCGAGATAAAGTCTTTCTTTCTTCATAAACCCGATCATTTTTATATTCACGAAATTGCTTAATCAATTCCTTGTCGTTGATAATTTCAAATAAATCAGCTCCATAATCACGCAGTAGATGCATGATAGCAAAATTTTTCTTGCTTGCAGCGACAATCAATGGGGATACGCCCGTATAATAATCCGCATGAACATATGCACCTCTTTGCAAAAGTTCCTTCACTACATCAATATGTCCTAGGCTTGATGCAACATATAATGCGGATGTGATACCTGGAGCAGCGTAATCAATGTCTGCGCCGCTATCTAGCAGGGCCTTGATTGTTTCCAATCTCCCATTTTGTGCCGCAATATATAGCAATGGACATGCATCGGAATCCATTAGCGACGCTTTTTTATTGTCTATTGCTTGTATTGATTTAAATTCAGGTGAAGATTTCCAAATATTAATTACATTTAATGCTTTTTGTCGATCTAAACCAGTGGTAAAAATTTTCGTATCAAAGATTGTGTTTTCATTAGTAGAGAATAATTTGTTAATTTTTGATGCCAAGGCGTAATTTCCCAATAACTGAACAGGTCCATTGTCAGCTTCAATCAACAACCATTTACTATGTTTTGGATCGAAGCCAATTGTGAACGCATGATTATGACTACATAATATGAAACCCATTGGGAATTCAATTTTATTTTGTGTTAACTTTCGCTGCAGTGATTCCAGAAGATGATGTATTTGCTTGACAGAATAAGCACCACAAAATCCATCAATATATGCAAAACCACCTTTATTCTCCAACGCTTCAGGTATCACGTATTCCGCGTTGTTAGGGAGTAATTGGTTGTAAGGGCGATTATTTGGATTGAAAAGACCCGCATATACATCCGGATGTTGGTACAATACAACGCTGTCAAAGAATGCTTTTGTATCAAGAAAAACTGACTTAGATTTATCAAGTTTTTGGCGGGCATTCAACAATGCTGCATTATATTGAGATTGATAATTTTTTTGTGATGGAGCAGATTGCAACTGATGTTTGATTATACTTGTTAATTGCTTCCAGTATTCATGAGTTAATTTTACATTTATCATGAGCTGATCAGGGGTGAGCTTGTAAAGAGTGTTAATGCGTTCATCAAATGTTGTGGTGTCGCGCAGCAAGATGGCTTGAAGTCCGACAAGTGCCACACCATAACAAACCCCTGCTGAAACATCTTGATATTTATACGCTGCAAGCTTTTCTATAAGTGACAGATGATAATTTTTAGGCTTTGTGAAGAACATATTCTCTCTCCTCATGTTTATACCGGATCTAATGCCCAGCTTCAAACAACCTCTATGGTCCGGAGATTTAATCAATCATTATTTCATTAAAGGGGTAGATGTAAATTAAGAACTTGAGAAAAGTTATGTAACATCATGATTGTGTGATATATATTAGCATTTCCTAAACATTAAAGTAAGATTAAATTCTACCATTCACACCAAGCGGGAATTGTCGGGAAATAAAGCCCAATTTTAACTGGATTTGTATCGATATTTTTAATTGCTTCACTATATTTCTGCATCTGTTCCCGGTGCTTTTCTTTTTGTTTTTCGAGAAATATCTGTAAATCATCATCCTGATTTTCCGCTGTTTTATAGTCGATAATCCACCGCACATTATCTGCAACGAATGTTCTGTCAATGATGATATTTTCATATCTGGCTTCATTTGTAATGGTAAGTTGATACTCTGACCTGGCCTGAGAGTGAGTTGATATAATCCATTGAAAACGGTCGTCATTGATTGCGCGAGTTATGATAGCTGAAATTTCACTGACTGCACTTTTCAGGCGATTTGATGCAATTCCAGCTTGCAGTAAATGACGTGAAAGATAGTTAAATTGTGCGTTTGCTGACTGATTTTGCCACCAGCTTATACCTTGAATTGAAATGAGTTGAAAAATGCGGTGTGCTGTCGTTCCAATGAGGCGTGGGGTATGATCAGGTAACTGGAAACCCTTTTTGGATTGAAATGAAGATTGCTCTTCTGATAAATGTATCTGAATCGGGTTTTTCCATTCTGTAGTCAAACGATTGATAACTTGCTCTGGCTGATTTGGCATTGCTTCTGGTGATGCAATTGAATCGGGTTTGATGAGGTGTGTTTTATTTGCGATGAGCGGCCATAATTTATCAAGAAAACTTCCAGAAATAGTGGCTTTTTCCTTGTCCTTGATATTAAAAACAAGGTGCAATCTCTTTTTGGCACGAGTTGCAGCTACATAAAATAATCTGTCAGTTTCATACTGTGATTTAGTTTTTTGTATGCTTTCAATATATGCATAAAGCGCATCTTTATCGCTTCCAGATGCATGAATCGGTGCAAGCAGTAAAGCGATTTTATCGTTATAAAGCGGCTGATCCATCCACAATAGCAGTGATGGATCGTCTTTTGCGTTACTCTTTTCAAGATGCGGCAGAATGACAGTATCAAATTCCAGGCCTTTTGCAGAGTGAACTGTCATAATTTGAATGAGCGCATCATCATGATGTGTAGATGCACGTAATTCACAAATGCGTTCATTCAGAATTTCAAGATTTATTTCTGTTCCATTCGCAGTTAATTCACTAATCAGGTCAAAATATTCATTGATATCTGCGATTTCATTGTATTCATTTAATGTTGCTGGACCGCCTAAAGCCTGCCAGGAATTTTCAATCCACTCTCTGAATCCAGAGCGGTCACGGTTATTAATTGCTGATTCCAGAATCGGAAGAATGCGATTGATGCGCTGCTGTCCGTCCGGGCTGATTCGTTGCAAGGTAGAATTGTTATGTAATAATTCATAAATAATTGCATGTCTGTCATGACGGCATAATTCCAGTAAATCACTTATTGTCAGGCCGCACCATGGTGCACGCAATAAAGATAACCAGGCAATGCGATCCGCTGGATGAATGAGTGCACGCGTTAACACAAGACAATCCTGAATGCTGGGTCTTGTCATCAAAGGATCAATTTCAAGTGCGTTATAATTTAAACCCGCTGCTTTCAGTGCAGGAATGATCGCGGCAAGATGCGGTCGCGAACGTACCAGAATTGCAATTTTCTCATTCGGGTAGGTCACGAGAGTTTCATTGATGAAATTGATTACTGCTGCTGATTGCGCCTGTTCATTTCCATCAATGAAGCCTCTCATTGTGATCGTCGAAGCGGGAGCATCTGATAAGCTTTGATTTGCGCTGCTAAAACTGTATTTTACTGCACCGGTGCTGATATCATCATGCACCGGAAATATTGCCGAAAACTGTTGGTTATTCCAGTCGACAATTTGCGGGGTAGAGCGAAAATTTACAGCAAGCGATAATGGTATCAGTTTGAGACCGCCAATACCTTCTGTCTGCATGCGTATAAAAAGACTAACATCAGCCTGACGGAATCGATAAATCGATTGCATGGGATCGCCGACAACAAATAGAGTGCGCCCGTCATCCGGCTGCCAGCCGTAAGTTAGTTTTTCAAGGAGCCAATATTGCGTTGAAGATGTATCTTGAAACTCATCAACCAAAATATGTTTAATTTGATAATCAAGCGAAAGCGCAAGATCAGTCGGGTTGCTTTCAGTCCCCAGCGCCTGTAAAGCTGCGCTTGCGTTTTCAATAAAGTCAATCTGACCATGAAGTTGAAAAGTAACACGCAATTGTGCCAATGAAATTTTTAACACTTCTAGTAAATCTTTGAGTATATCCCATTGTGTATTGGTATATCCCGGAGGCGGTAATTTGCGAACGCTCTGTAACGAAGTTAGTAATTCATCGTTGACAGACATTGCCTCGATTAATTCTTTATGACGCTTGCGCAAGTCACGGTGTTCTGGTTCTTCCGCTTTAGTGAGTGTATTTAATGGAGGGAATCCGATATTTTTGTGAACTTGTCTACGCCATTCTCCCTCTTTTGTTAATACAAATTCTGCAATTCCCTGCCAGATGTTAATGTCACTAGCGATGGTTCCAGGCATTTCAGTTATATCGATCAGTGCAGCAATCCTATTTTCTTTATCTGTGCGTGAAAGGTAATCGGCACTAAATCTCAATAAAGAAAGCAGTTCCTCGGATAATTCATGAGGGAATATCGCATCGATTTGTTCCAGCTGCAAGGTGATGACGCTAGCAATATATTCTGTTAAGAGTTCACGTCTTTTGCTATCAGTCATATCATGGTTTGCAAACAAGATGTCACGCCACTGATCGCGCTTTTGCAACATGTTGATAAGCAGGGCAGCCAGTTTTTCAGTGTCGTTATCGGTGTGTGTTAACAGTCGTCCAATTGCTGTTGACCACGAATGACTTTCTTCAACATGAGATAATACTTCGAGCACAGCTTCACGATACAGAGAATAGGCATAAGTTGCGATATCAGGCTGCGAGCCAAAGTGTGATAACAGCGGCAGCTGACCTGTCAGATACGAACAAAAGGCGTCTATGGTTTTTATTGATAATTGATTGGGATTTTCTATCAAATGCCATTGCAGTTCTTTATCGCGTTCGAGTACTGCGGTGGCAAGCTGCCATGTCAGTTTCTCATGCTCTTTTTCAGGTTCTGGCAGTTTTGATGCGCTATCAAGTGCTTTCAACACACGTGTTCTCATTTCGTGAGCTGATTTTTTTGTGAATGTAATAGCAAGAATTTCTTCGGGCTTTTTAACTTGAGCCAGTAGTGACAAAATGCGTTGTATGATCAATTCTGTTTTACCAGATCCAGCAGGTGCCTGAACAATAAAAGATTGACGCGGATTAAGCGCCAGTCTCCGGTTTTCCTGATCCAGCTTGACTAACTCATTCATCTTGCAAATATCCATTATATTCATAAATTCGGCATAACGGTTTCAAGCCGCAATACACGCACGTTTTTTTAGTATCCTTGGGGTCAACATGTGCTTTGCCGTCATAAAAATCATCTGCGAGCGCGTGTAATGTCGTCTGCCAGACATCTGTTAATTCCCGCCAGCTGCATTTGTTATCACCCTTGATTTTATCTGATGGTGTAATGCCTTCTATGTTTAAATCATATTGACTAACACCTTTGAAGCCAAATTTACCCGGAGCAATTTGCGCAAAGCTGATGCCGGCAGTATGCTCTTTGTCAATTTGTGTATACAACGGCAGCTGCGGTGATTCTGGTCTGCTGCCAAACCATTTGTTAATGTTGAGGTCAGATGATGTTTTGTAATCGATGATGAGTTTATTCCCATCAGCAAGCTGATCAATTCTGTCAATTCGTACGTTGATAGTCAGCTTTCCGAATGTTATTTCAGAGCTGCTTTCGCTTGCGATGACTGCGAAGGGGCTTCGCTTCATTTCAATTTGCAGCCAGTCAAAGATTAACTGGTGCAGTCTCTGTTTTTCCAGTGACAGATAACTTTGTTGATGGCGTTGTGGGTGAGCATACTGCTGCAGTGCTTCATCAATCCATTGTTCAAGTGATACATGAAGCTGCTCTGGAGACATTGTCTGCAGATTATCGCTTGTTCGTAAATGATTCCAGCACCGTTCCAGAATTTGATGCACGATGATGCCGCGTTCTTTTGGCCGCAATCCAGGTTGAGTGCTTTCCAGTTCACGCGCAAACAATCGTGATTCAGCGAATGCCTTGAACGGACACAGAGCCTGATTTTCAATAATTTTAACGCCGCCTGATGGTTGTTCGTCGTTAAAAAGCGGTGGTGCAACATCATCATTCAGGGATTCAATTATACGCGAATCATAGATGCGCTGACTCGCTGCAGGGTAGAGCGTGAACATAAATGCTTCCGGCAGGCCGCTAATTAAAGGACTAGGCTGAGCATGATTGTCTTCATGTGTGCGTGCATATGAAAAAATAACGTTATCAGCACTGCATTCAAACTGATGAGTTATTGCCTGGCAATAAGTTAATTCACGTTCCGCAGATGCATGCGGCATATTTAATTCGCGCTGCAGCTGTTTGGGGATAAATGGATTTGGTTTTGGCTGTGAAGGCCAGCGCATATCATCCATTCCCGATATCCATAAATTATCAAAGCAAAGCCCGGCAGCTTCCAGTACACCGAGTATTTGCACATTGGCGGCGGGAGATTTTGGTTGAAATGGTTTTGCTGCCGCCAATGCAGTTAAAACTTGCAGTGCCTGATAATAATTAAGCGGTTCGGTAGTTAAATCAAGTGAGCTCATTTCATGTAACAGCTTCAGCCATTCTTCTACGACTTGATATTCTTCACTGTTTAGTATGCGTTCGCCAGGCCAGCCAAGCAATGTCAGCGCCTGATTGAAAATGTAAGACCAGTGCGTGCAAGATGCAGTCACTTGCTGATCTTCAAGTAATGCTTTAAATGCATTGATGCTTTGTGCCAACCTGGGGCAGCTGCGTTTTAGCTGCAGTGTTTTCTCATCAGCGCTGTCAGCGAGTAATGATATCAGGTCAATATTATTGAAATTTTTCGCACGCAAGCGCGTATCAAATTGCGCACGCTTGATACGTTCAGACTCACCGCCGGAAATAAAGGGCGTCGCAAGAATATAATAAAATGACTCGCAGGAAATCTGCTTTTTGTACAATGATAATAATTCGAGTGCAGCATGGATCACAGGATAATGTGATAATGGTTTACCGGCTGAGAGATTAAACTCACTGCGTGATCCGAATATTTCACTAAAAATTTGCAGAATTCTGTCGCGTTGTGTTTCTAGTGCTGGAAATACGCATCCGATAACGGCATCCGGATTAGAATCATGCTGATCTTTGGCCCAGCTTGCACACAGTCGGATTTCCTCATCGTCATTTAATGCAGAAGTACGCATGATAGAGTGTGATTTGTTTTCAGGAGTGATTGTTGTAACATCACTACCTTTTGATTTGAGTGCTGACAACAGTGCAGATAATTGCGGCGATAATTCTGTAAAGCCAGCCAGATAAATACACGTTGGAATGGTAAATATTTCAGAGTTAACGCATTCGCGCAGTATATCTGGAATGCTGGCTTGATCTATCCAGTTATTTTCTTCCAGTTTTACGTCGAATGTCTGTATCCAGTGACGCAGTGCGAGATAATCTTCTGCGCCGTCAAATAACGGGTTGTCAGGTGTGAGTTGCCATTGTTTTAATAATCCACGTGCAGATTTCACCAGCCTTGCGGTTTCAGAAACTTGCAGACATAACTGAACATAGTCGGAACTTGTGAGTATGCTTTCCCATAATTGCTGCTCTTGTGCAGCGTTTAATATCAACGGTAAATCATTAAATGTTGCGGCAGTATAATCAGACCAGAGTGTTTCAATCCACGTATTAACCGGCAAGATAGCAGGGGTATTCCAGCATGATAATCCCCTCGCATGCTGCAGTTGCTGATATTGTGAATGCAGGTGTAAAGTTAATCTGCGGTTGGGTGTGAGAATAATGCTTGAGTCAGTCAGGTTGCATAATATATCAGTATAAAAATTCATCCGTGTGCGCTCATTGTTAACGTGGTTTGCGCTGATATCGTGTCACCAGTAACAAAGCAACGACTATGAAAAATACAGCGGTGAACGTCCAGTTATTTAATTTCTCACCAAAAATTACGCGTCCCCAGAATAATCCTGTGATCACAACAATGGTATCAACAAGACTGTAATAAACTGGACCTGCAATTTTTATCAGCTGGAAAAATAATACGTAACCGATACTAGATAAAATAATTTCGAGTAGTACAACCCAGTCCGGCATCGTTAATGGATAATGGAAGGGATAAAAGCTGCCAGACATAATTACCATTGGCAAAAGCATGATAGATGAAAACGTCAGCATACCGGCAGATAAAACAAGTGAGTCGCTGCCAGCGGGACGATATCTTGCGATATAGATAGAGCAAAATGCAAATGATACGGGAGTGATTAATGTCGACAAAACCCATGGCACCATTTCCGGTGCAGGCAGGCTGGATGCCGGGAGGATAATCAGCATTAATCCAATTAATGCGCAGCCAATACCAATCATGCGTTCCCAGTTGAATTTTTCCAGACGTGCGAATAAAGCCATTGGATATGCAATGACAGGAACGGTATTTACAATCATCGCCAGAATACCTGCAGGTAAATGCGGAGCGGCAAAATACATGGTGGTATTTGGTATGACAATTCCCGTCAGTCCGGTAACAAGATAAAAACGCGAACGTGATGCTGTCATTGAGAAATTACGAGAAGAGTAGGCTGACAATAAACTGATAACAATTGCGGGGCCAAGCGACTGCCAGAAACTGTACCCAAGAGGGGGCACTCCATTAGTCATGGCGAAGCGGGCGATGGAATATCCGGTTCCCCAAACCATGCCGAGTAGGATGAGCAGCCCAAGGCTGGTCATTTTATTAGATAAACCTTTATTCATAAATTAACCTGCCAGTTCTTCAAGTAATTTCTCAACCAGTGCGATGCGTTCCATTGGTTGATGTGGTTCAAGTATAAAACGAATTTTACCTGGACCGTCGAAGCGATATGTCTTGGGTTTGATTTGAATCAAGCGTATCACAGTTTCAGGTTTAATATTTGGTTGATCGTTAAATTCGAATTTGCCGCCTTTTTCATTAGCGTCAATTTTTTTCACGCCCAAATTGTCAGCTTTTAACTTTAATTCACTGATGTGGAATAATGTTTTTAACGGATCAGGTAACAGCCCAAAACGATCTATCATTTCAACTTGAATTTCATCCAGCTCTGAAGCCTGGCGCGCATTTGCGATGCGTTTGTAAAACTGCAGCCGCAGCTCAATATCATTTAGGTAAGTTTCAGGAATCAATGCGGTAATATGTAAATCAATTTCGGAGCGCGTATTAATCAGTGCCTTATCGAAGTCAGGTTCTTTTCCAGATTTCAAGGCATCTACCGCGCGTGATAATAAATCCATGTAAAGAGTAAAACCTACTTCCTGCATTTCACCGCTTTGTTCTTCGCCAAGTAATTCGCCCGCACCGCGAATTTCAAGATCGTGCGTGGCAAGTGTAAAACCAATTCCCAGATCATCAAATGCAGAAATTGCTTCAAGACGTTTCAATGCATCTGGTGTCATCATTTTACGTTCAGGCGTTAATAAATAAGCATATGCCTGATGGTGTGAGCGTCCGACGCGGCCGCGTAACTGATGCAGCTGCGCGATACCAAATTTGTCAGCACGATTAATGACAATCGTGTTGGCTGTGGGAATATCAATACCGCTTTCAATGATGGTTGAACAAACCAACACATTGAAATGACGATGATAGAATTCAGACATGATGCGTTCAAGATCGCGTTCATGCATTTGCCCGTGAGCGACAGTCACTCTTGCTTCACCGACCAGCATTTTAAGTTCTTCAGCTTTTTTGTCGATGGTTGCGACTTCATTATGCAGAAAATATACCTGACCGCCGCGCAGGATTTCCCGCTGAATCGCTTCTTTCACAATTCCATCCTGATATTCATGCACAAATGTTTTTACAGAAAGACGCCGAAGCGGCGGTGTTGCAATGATAGATAAATCCCTGATGCCGGACATGGCCATGTTCATGGTGCGTGGAATTGGTGTTGCTGTCAGTGTAAGAATATCGACATTTGCGCGCAATGTTTTCAATTTTTCTTTTTGTTTGACACCGAAGCGATGTTCTTCGTCGACGATGATTAAACCCAGCCGCTTGAAAGCAATATCATCTTGTAAGAGTTTATGTGTGCCGACAACAATATCCAGTGTGCCGTCTTTTAGTCGTGCGATTACCGCGTCTTGCTGCTTTTTGGTTTTAAAGCGCGACAGACATTCAACTTGAATTGGCCATTCAGCAAAACGATCGAGGAAGGTTTGATAGTGTTGTTGGGCGAGGAGTGTGGTTGGAACCAGCACTGCAGTTTGCTTATTATTTTGTGCCGCAATAAATGCGGCGCGTAGTGCAACCTCAGTCTTGCCAAAACCAACGTCTCCGCAAACCACGCGGTCCATTGGTTTATCGGACGACATATCTGCAAAAACACGCTCAATCGCATTGAGTTGATCTGGTGTTTCTTCAAATGGAAATGACGCGGAAAATTTATCGTATTGATCGCGTGGGATGTCACTGCTATGTCCCGGCTTGGAAGCGCGGCGCGCATATAAATCGAGTAATTCTGCGGCAGCATCGCGAGCCTTTTCTGCAGCTTTACGTTTTGCGCGTGACCATTGGTCGGTACCTAATTTATTTACTGGAATATTTTCAGGATCAGCGCCAGTGTAGCGGCTGACAGAATGTAATGATGAAACGGGAACGTAAAGTTTTACATTATCCTGATATTCAATGCATAAAAACTCATTGATCTGATCGCCTGCCGTCAGCGTTTGCAAGCCTAGATATCTTCCAACACCGTGGTCAATATGAACGACTGGGTCATTGATTTTTAACTCAGTTAAATCCCGGATGATAGCGTCAGGATCCTGCACAGATTTTTTGCGCAAGCGGCTTTGCATGACACGCTTGCCGTACAGCTGGGATTCGGCAATCACTGTCAGCTTCGGATCATCCAGGCCAAAACCTTCTTCCAGTGCGGCGGTCACAATATTCAGCTTTTCACTACCACTCAAAAACTCATCCCAATTATTGAGAACTTTTGGCAGCAAGTGCACTTGATGAAATAATTGTAATAATACTTCTCGCCGACCAATACTTTCTGCGCAAAATAGAATACGGCCGTCATATTCATTGGTGAATTTAATGACTGCCGCTAATGATTGGCTGGATTTATGATTAATCTCAAGCGGACATGGTGCTTCAGTGGCGAATTCAATAGCGTTTTTGGTGCTTTCCGGATTGATTTGCAGCCCGGAATATTTTTTAAATTCCGTTTGCAGGTTATCAGGTTCGATAAACAATCGTTTTGGTTCGATCACCGGCCGCGTCACATCATAACGATACAACTCATACCGCGATTGGATTTCCTGCCAGAATTCATGTGCTTTGGCGTGAGTATTTTGAATGGTCACGATAATGGTGTTCTTCGGCAGATAATCAAATAATGTTGATGTTTGTTCGAAGAATAGCGGCATGTAATATTCAATTCCCGGTGGACATATGCCTTCGCTTACATCTTGATAGATAGTGCATTTCAATGGATTGCCGGTAAAGGTATTGCGGAATTCATGACGGAATTTTTCGATGCCTACTTCCGTCATCGGTATTTCTTTTGCGGGAAGTAAATTAATTTCTGAAATTTGCTCTCCCGAGCGCTGGGAATCTGGCGAAAAGAATCGGATTGATTCCACTTCATCATCAAACAAGTCAACGCGGAACGGCTGATCACAACCCATTGGAAATAAATCGATGATAGAACCGCGAATGGCAAATTCGCCGTGTTCACGTACCTGGCTAACATGGTGATAGCCGGCGTGGGCAAGACGTGTGCGCAATATATCCAGATTGAGTTTTTCACCGGTCTTGAGAATAAAACTGTGTGCGCCCAGATATTGCTCGGGTGGCACGCGCTGCATCAGGGTGGAGGTGGTGGTGATCACCGCACCGTGTGTCAGCCCTGGCAGCTGGTACAAGGCTGACAGGCGTTCAGAAATGATATCCTGGTGAGGCGAAAAATGATCATACGGCAGCGTTTCCCAATCGGGGAAATGCAAAATATCAGTGGCTCCCTCATTAAAAAATGCCAGCTCATCAAGTATGCGCGCAGAAGTCAGGCTGTCTGGTGCGATGATCAAAAAAGGCCTGCCGGCTTCTTTTAAGGCAGCAGCAAGCGCCAGTGACATACTTGCACCGTGAGGGAAATACCATGATAGTCGGCCGCCGCTGTCAGAAGGCAGCGGCGGGTGGAAAATGTTTGAATGCTGCATGTTGGCTGCCATCGATTGTTGGCGGTATTTTAACAGTTGAATCAGGAATAGGAAGTGGATATAACAAAATAGATAACTATATATTCTCAACGGAGGGTGAGTAAAATGCAGTCAGCCAGGATAACGCAACCAGATGTGCCATGGGATACTCTTCTCAAGCAGGTTGATGATGCTATTGAGGATATGTTTATCAAGTTTGAAAGTGCGTTCGCCGAAGCGCAAGACGTAAAGTATAAAACTATCGGTCCACGCGAAGAAATCAAGCGCGGTATGTTTCGCAAGGTCTGGGGTGAGTTAGAAAAGCAGAGAAATTTCCGTAACCTTGCTGAGCTTGACGCCTATTATCAAAATGTACGCCATAACCTCACGAAATATCGCAACGATTTTATTGTTCTTGATTATGTGCGCGGGCTGTGTGAGGCGCACAACATCATGCCGGGTGAAGGTGAAGAGTGTGTTATTTCAACTCGCAAAATGCAAATGCTCAAAAAGATCGTGAATCTTTATCATGCGCTTATCAGAAATAGATTTGTCATTGCAAATTTACAATCTTCCTTATCTGTGAATATGGATAAGTTGCATGAGCATGTCGAACGGGATGTAATAAGATTACAGAAACAATTAGCACGAGATAAAGCAAAACTGCAAAAGGCTGCATATGTCGCGAAAACTTTGGCAAATGCGGATATTGCTAAAATTGATGCTGATTTAAATGAAGCGACAGCCAAGCTTGATCACCAATTTGAAAATAACAGATTCCATCTGGGTAAACGTCTGGAGCGATCACAGTATCTTTTAACACCTGACAGGCTTGAGGATATTGTGACAGAGTTGACAATGACGACATCAATCAACGTAGAGTTGATGAAACGAATGACTATGACGTCATATCTTACCCAGATTGAAGCATTAAAGTCTTTCAATTACAAGTTGATCGAAGTGCTAAAAAGCAAGGGCTATGGAGATGCATCTGTTGAATTTATGCAGCCGGAAGACAAGAAAATACCGGCAGTATTTTTTGAGGTGAATGGCAAGCTTGTTGACTTACCAGTGATTGATGAGCTTGTGAAAATAATCAATGGCGAAATGTATGACAGCAATAATATGCGTGCATACAAATTGAAAGAGTATGTTGATAAAATTCGTGTCTTTCGCTATGTGTTGAAGCAAATCAGGGATGATGTGGTTGGTGCCAGCAAGAAAAATCTTGATATTGTTAATTACGATTACGACGGTCTTAGACAAGTACATAAAGTCGATCAGGCAGAAATTCTGAATAATTATTTTCTGAATATGGATATGTTGCTGCGTATTAATGATTCCAGCAGTCAGTCTGATAATCCAGCGTTAAAAGATGCGGTATCTGACGTTATTGCTCAGTGCGGACAGCAGTCACAGGCTGAGCAAATTCTTCCGCTTGTCAATAATGGATGGAAGATAGCCTCTGATTCAGTGAAAGAAAACATCACGAAGTTATTAATTCTAATCAGAGATAACCCCCAAATTTATTTGCAGCAGAAAGCCGTGTATAAGCAAAAAGCTAAAGGTAATGTTGATGCGATTATTCAAAAGTTTCAAGGTGTACAGAAAGTGCTGATTGAATGGGGAGTGGTGAACGAACAGACATTATGTGTCTTGAATGAGTGCGACAAGCTGCTGGCTATCGTTGAAGCCACTGTGGCAGCGGCAATGCAAAGTAACAAAGAATACATTACAGGATTCTTAAAACGCAATTGGCCGAGTATGGCGATTGTTGCCGGGGTATGTCTGGCACCCGCAATTGCAGTACCGCTTGCAGTTGCATCTACGGCGACTTTGGCCGTGACTGTTCCTGCGGCTGTAGTTGGCGGTAATGCTTTGGGAGCAGGTGTTGGCATGATTAAAGATAAGGTGAAAATGCAGAACAAAGAAGATTTGCCTCCTGTTGTTCCCTCGGCAAATGGAGTCAAAACCAAATTGATTATTGATAATTTATTTAAAGAGCCTGAAACAATTCTCGGACGTGAAGTGATACTTGAAGAGGGCGATGATGTTGCGTTGAGTGCTGATGACTTGAAAGAAATAGATGTGAATATTCCGTATGAGCCCGGGATCATGCAGAAATACATGCCAGGAATGTCAACATTGGTGAGCATACCGTCACAATTAACTGAGGCAGTTACAGCTGTTCCATCAATGGTAGCATCAACAATACCTGACGCTGTTACTGATGCGGTTATTTATATTCCTTCCAAACTAATTAATTTACCTGGTCAACTGACAACTATACCCAGTTTATTTTCCAGGCAGCCAGTTAAGCCAGACAAAGAACCGGTAATTGATAATCCTGGAGAGTTAACATCCCGTTATCGTCCTCAGCCACCTAAATAATATCTATGAGGATCTGGAACTATTTCGCCAACTTGCATAGAATAGTGCGGTTATCAAAACAGGGATGCTTTCATGAAACGAATCTATTTTTTTGTAATCGCAATGATGTCATTTGTGTCAGCATGGGCTGGTACAGATATATCGACTCTTCTGGACAAAGTAAGCTTTCAGTTAAAAGCTGATAAGTGGGTGACAACGAAATCGGCTGATGTTTACGTCAGTGTTAATGCTGCCGTTGCTGATACCGGGATAGAAAAAGTCCAAAATCAAGTCATGAACCAATTGTTACAAATCTCCAGTCAGGGTGAATGGCATATCGTCAGCTTCGTACGCCAGCAAGATAAATCTGGTCTGGAAACAATTCAAATTACAGCGGAAGCAAGACTGCCGCAAACTGAATTGAATGGAATGCGTGACAAAGCCAAGTCAATCAGCAGGCCGGGCACTACATTTACAATTGATAATGTCGCATTTACTCCAAGTGATGATGAAATTGCACAAGCGAATGTGTTTTTACGCGGCTCGATATATCAACAGGCAAAAGCAGAAATTGATGCCATCAATAAGGTCTATCCAGATCAAAAATTTTATCTTTACAATATTGAGTTTAATGTTCCGCCTGTTGTCATGCCGATGACAATGGCCACAGCACGCACTTTGGTTGTGCCATCACCATCTGCGGCAGCTCCGTTAAATGTTGGTAATAAAATGGAGTTGGTGGCGAATATTACAATTGCTTCTATGCCAGATATGATGAAAAAAACTCCGTTGATGAATTAATATGAGTCAAAATACGATTGCATGGATATGTCTTATTCTCGCCATTCTCGCTGAGGTGGCGGGAACAAGCGCCATGAAAATGTCACATGGTTTTACATTTTTATTACCTTCAATTTTAATATTTGTGTTTTATTTCTTTTCCATGGGATTTTTATCATTATCCTTAAAGCGAATGGAAATTGGTTTTGCTTATGCGATCTGGTCGGGGTTGGGAACACTGTTGATATATTTTATTGGTATCTCCCTGTTTTACGAGCCTGTCACGACGATTAAATCGATTTCGATTGCTTGCATCATTGTAGGTGTGATGGGGTTAAAACAGGAATGAGTGTAACTTTAATGATAGAGAGTTGGGTATCCCTCGCGATCGCGATTATATTCGGTGTTTGTGGGACAATATCCATGAAGATCTCTCACGGACTAGAGCATGTTAAACCGGCGATATCTTTGGCAATCTTCTATACCATTTCATTTATTGCGATGACGTTTGCACTGCAATATATGCAATTAAGTGTGGTATATGCAATATGGTCGGGGATAGGTACCGTGTTAGTGGCAATGGTGGGAGTGTTTCACTTTAATGAGTCACTTTCACTGCGAAAAGTTATTTTTCTTTTATTAATAGTGTCTGGCGTAATAGGAATACACCTCGGTGATAGCATCCACACATTTTAATCCACCTGTCATTGCACATCGCGGAGCGAGTGCATATGCACCAGAAAATACCATGTCATCATTCGTGAAAGCAGTCCAATTAGGGATTCATTGGGTTGAATTTGATGTCATGCTGGCCAAGTGCGGCACGCCGGTGATTATTCACGATGAAACACTGGATAGAACCACAAGTGGCAGCGGTAATGTCATTGATTATCCTTACAGTTATCTTTATACACTCGACGCTGGTGGCTGGTTTGCACCAGAATTTTCAGGCGAGCGTATTCCATCGCTTGAGCAAATGGCGCAATTCATGACGAATACGGGTTTGTGTGCTAACGTGGAAATCAAGCCGCATCCTGGGCAAGAAGATGAAACAGTCATCGCTGCGCTTAAAATCATGCGAAACTATTTTCCTGACGACAGCGAAAAGATTATTTATTCAAGCTTTTCGATCGCTTCTCTGCGCTGCTTGCGTTTGTCTGCACCACAATGTCGTCTTGGGTTTTTAATGCACGAATGGATTCCCGAGTGGCGTAAAATTGTCTATGATTTAAATTGCGAAACAGTGAACGTCAATCATGAAATTCTGACTCCAGAGCGTGTGAGTGAAATCAAACAGTCTGGCAAAATGTTATTGAGTTATACAGTAGATGACCCTCAACGCGCTGCGGAGTTAATGTCCTGGGGAGTGGATGTTGTCTTTAGTAATGTACCTGATCAGATTGCCCGTTTTGGGTATCACCCAAAAAGTGAAGGTGGCGCTAGTGAATCTGCTTTATATGCACCCCGTATGAGGCGCTGATCCCGAGTAATCTATTGATATATATAACATTATGAGGCAAGCATTCTGAAAATAAGCAAAAATACTGATATAATATTAAAAATTCTCATTATATAAAACTAATCACAAAGGAATTGTGCCATGATGTCGAGTCTCAATTGGGTTGACTATATCATCCTTGGAATTTTTCTTCTTTCCGTCATCACTGGTTTTAGCCGTGGTTTGGTGAAGGAATTACTTTCCGTGATTACACTGATCGTTGCTGTGATAGTTGCAGCAATGTTCGCCAGTACATTAGCCGAATCGTTGACAAGCACACAAACTGTCAGCGAGGCTACCAGCAACATGAGTGTCAATACAGCGCATTCTGTCTCACTGGTCGCACTTGGTCTCAGCTATGCAATATTGTTTGCTGCTACCATTCTTGTTGGTGCAATCATCAGCTTTTTCATTAATCTTGCAATCACATCCGGTACACCAGGGTTCAGTAATCGTTTACTTGGAGCCGCCTTCGGATTTGGCCGCGGATTCCTGCTGAATCTGTCATTTATTTTTATCTTGCAAATGACGGCGATCAGTCAGGAGTCATGGTGGAAGAATTCTGTTTGTGTGAATGCATATCAACCTTCAGTCATCTGGTTAAGCGGAATTGTTTCGCCGACTATTGAAAAACTGAAAACAAAAGCCAGCGAAACATTGCAAAATGTGAAGAGTCAGGTGCAGCAGCAAGCGCAGGATCAAGTGCAGCAGCAAGTACAACAGCAGGAACAACAAGCTCCGCAACAATAATAAATTTATTCTGCCATTGAGTACCCCGCGAACTTTGCGGGGCGCTGCAATACAGCCTTTAAAATTCCGATAAGGTGTGATTGAATACACTATCATTAAAAAGGACGCTTCAATGAAACCCGAAGATTTAATCCACTCTTACTACGAGAACTTCAACCGCGGCGATCTGAATAAATTTATTGAATTACTGTCGGATGACGTCATTCATGATATTAATCAAGGTGGCCGCCAGACCGGTAAACACGAATTTCTGAAATTCATGCAGCATATGCAGCATTGTTATCAGGAACAAATTAAAGATATCACGGTGATGGTGAGCAAGAATGGCAAGCGTGCCGCCGCCGAGTTTACTGTGCATGGAACATATCTTGCCAATGATGCAGGGCTTCCTCCCGCGCATAAGCAGACATACTCGCTTCCGTGCGGTGCGTTTTTTGAAATTGATTCCGGCAAAATCACGCGCGTAACTAACTATTACAATCTGCAGGATTGGCTGCAACAGGTAAAATAATCGTGACAAATTTGCAAATCATCCGGGTAAAAGGGCGGGAAATTGAACCGTATCTTAATGAGCTGGCGGCGCTCAGAATTAATATATTCCGTGATTATCCTTATCTCTATGTCGGTGACATGGATTATGAAAAAGAATATCTGAATACTTATCTTTCCTGCCCTGAAAGCACCATGATTATTGTCCTTGATAACGGCAAAGTGGTGGGTGCATCAACCGCCATTCCAATGCAATTTGAAACGGATGAATTCAAGACGCCATTCATTAAACATGATATGAATGTGGATGAAGTTTTTTATTTTGGTGAGTCAGTGCTGTTGTCGGAATATCGCGGCAAGAATATTTATCGCGAATTTTTCAAAGGTCGAGAAGCCGCGGCGCGGGAATTTGGCAGCCGCATCACAACATTTTGCGCGGTAGATCGCGATGAAAATGACTCAAGAAAACCGCAAGGCTATAAGCCGCTTGATGTTGTCTGGAGTCATTTTGGTTATACGAAACACCCGGAGCTTTATGCTCATTTTTCATGGAAAGAAATTGGTGAAACCAAAGAGACACCAAAACGATTAACATTCTGGATGAAAACATTATGATGAGAATTGCAGTTTGTCAGACAAATATCGAAAAAAATCTGGATTGGAACCGTTATGCCGCCAAAATGGAAAAACTGGTAAGTGCGGCTAAATCAGATGGAGCGCATATGCTGTTAATGCCTGAATATGCAGGCACGGAAATTTGCAGTTCGCGTGAAACGGATGCAGCATTATATGCTGCAATTCAACATCTGCTGCCGCAATATCTGGAATTATTCAAACGTCTCGCAGTAGAAAATCAAATGTATATCCAGCCTGGAACCATTCTTGTTGCTGCGCAAAATGACCAATATGTTAATCGCGCATATTTTTTTGGTCCTGACGGCGGCGTTGATTATCAGGATAAATTACAATTAATCGAATATGAAAAAAATACTAAATTGATCGCTCGCGGCAGCGAACAAAAGTTATTTGAAACTCGTTATGGAAAAATGGGAATCGCCATATGTTATGACAGCGAATTTCCTGAAATTGTACGCCGTCTGGTTGTTGCCGGTGCGACAATTATCCTTGTTCCCAGTTATACGACTAGCGTTGCTGGATATTATCGTGTTGTTTTGTCATGTCGCGCACGTGCAATTGAGAATCAGTGTTTTGTTGCGGTTGCTTTTGCTGTGGGTGAGGTTGCTGTTACAGAACCGCCTGAGCAGACGTATGGTAAGTCTGGAATATTCAGCCCGGCAGATATTGGTTTTAAAGATGATGGCATTGTGATTGAATCACAAATGAATGAGACGGGGATAATTACCGCTGATCTTGATTTAAAGCAGCTTGCATCGATACGAGAAAATGGCAATACACTCCAGTATGAAGATATTCGTTATTGTGAGAGGTTATTGAACATGCCGATAATGTCGAGAATATTATAATTATATGCACAAAAATGCACAAAAAAGCGACATTCATTTTGATTAAATACTACCCTAGAAATGCAAAAATTACCCTATCATGTGAACAACGCGTAAAAATTATTGAAATAGCTCAGTCGAAGGTATACCTTAACGCCATAAAAATAATAAAGGTGATCAATCATGTCCAATAGTCGGTCAAATGATCGTGATCAAGAAATGCAAGATATACAAGAAATGAGAAATTTTCATTATTACTATTCTTTGAAGAATGAATCTGCCGGTCGTAATCTTGGGGATGTCGCATCTCTTATAGTTTTCTATATGAAGTATCTGAAATCTGATGAAGATCGATTGTACGAGCTCCAGCAATGGAGATATCGATTGGTTGATATATTGAGTTATCCTGATCTGTTTTCACAAATTATAAATACTTTGAAGCCTGAATTCAGATTGAAATTCATTGGTAACGGACGCTGGTTCTGGAAAGCACCGGATGGAAAGGAAGTCAGAACGGAATATGGAAATAGAAATTTGGTAACGTTTGCTTTGCAGCAAAATTTAAGCGATAAAGTTCCCGAGTTATTCGGATCAGTTTTAGCGGGTGCAAAGATAGAAGAAATTATTGAGCTTTTATTTGGGGGTAGAATTCTTTGGCATGGAGATTCTGGATCTGAGGAATACACCAAAGCTATCATTAATCTATTAAGTATCGAACAGAAGAAAGCATATCTTGAATATCGTGATAAGGATAATTGTAATGCTCTTCATTATGTTCTTAGCGGTGCGTATTTAACACCAATTGCGGACTTCATTATTAAACTTTATAGAGAGGTATATGGGAACAAAACTGCCGCTATTCAAGCGTTAGAGCAGCCGAATAATAAAGGCGAAACACCGCTGAGCTTGGCATGCGGTTGCGACGAAGCACTGGAATTTGCTTTATCTCTTTATGCTAATAAGAATGAAGCATATAAAGCAGCTGATGCGGTAGATAGTCGCGGCAATAAGTTGATACACTATGCGGCATCATATACATATTCACAAATTATCAGAATATTGAATCTTTATCCGGAAGATCAGCGGCTTAACATTCTTTGTACGCCATCGAGTGAGGATAAAAATAAGTACCCGCTTATTAAGCCGTTATCTAATCACTTTTATTTTGCTAACGGGTTTGATGAAGTTCTTAAATTACTTCCGCACAATCAACAAGCATTAGCGTTCAAGTCAACAGGGAGCGTTGGATTAACAGTCATGGAACAAGAGGGGGAGCGCGGTGATAAATCAGTATATAATTATTTGAATAGTCTTAGCGATGTTAAAGTTTCTATTTCTTATAAGAAAAGAGAGGATAGAGATACCCGAAACGATGTGGCTAAATCTAAATCAAGTGTAAATGGATTATTTGGGAAAGAGAAGAAAAGGAAAACGACGGAAAATGAAACAATGACAGTACTCCCAGGCGCAAGAATTTGAACTCACAGATACGACTGGAGGGGGGGGCTCACGGCCCCTTTCTTTATTAATTGTAATCCTGGAACATTTGAATTTTATGAAATTATCTGTATCTGTGCGGCTGTGGGTTCAGCAGCCGTGCACATCGGACGATGAGAAGCAGTGATAGTATTAGTGCTTGGTTATTATCGAGTGAATGAAATCTATCGTCACAGGGTCTGATAATAAAGCGTATACATCAACATCAAGATGCTGGTTCATCAATTTGAATGCAGCGTAACTGCCGGGTGTGGGTGCGCCCCATGAATTTACACCAATTTGCATCATTCCGGGTTCATTGTTTGCAGATTTTGTTTCGATCAACAGCGGTCCGCCGCTGTCACCATTAGTAACGCTGGTTCCATCTGGTGATATGCTGGCGAGCATTGTTACTGGATTATATTGTATTTCTATATCACCTGGTTCTGCTGGTACTAATTTCATGATCTTATCAATCGTAATTACGGTATCAGAATCCGATTGCAATAGTTCTTTACCATAATGAAGATAATCATCATAAGTAACATTGGTTAACTGACATTTTTCTTCGTCATCAGGATATTGTGCGCATTCGGCAGAAAATTTGAGATCGGTAAAACCATAGCCGATGGCTGTTGCCATTTGTGTACCGGATTTTAAATCTGGAAAAACATCATGTGGTTTTGGAAGTGATACGGGAGTAATGTTTAACGGTTCTACTGTTTCTAGAATCGCAACATCACGCGTTAATGTCATATCAATTTGATTGTTGGGAACATAGATATTCTTGACTGAAAATACTTTGTTAGCTGCAGATTTATTTGCAGCCAAATGTCCCGTACCTACTTGCAAATCTTCAGGTTGATGGAGTTTTGGAGTAGCATTGTCGTCATCTTCAGGAGAGAAATTGATGACACAGTGTTCGGCAGTTAAAATCCATCGATCACCAATCACAGTGCCTGTGCAATCGGCTCGGCTGCCTTCTTTATCGTAAATTGCGACTACAAATGGATATTGCGTATCGCTGGTGACAGTTCCGCCGTGGAAGATTTTCGGCGAGGCGAGTGCGGTAACTGGTAATGACAATAAGCAGGATAACAATAAAATCTGCCGGCGCATGGTTTGGTTCTCGTGGTTGTAATTATATGACGGGGGGCATGATAGTTCAAATATTGATCAAATGTCAATTATGTCGCCTCGATGATGGTGAAGCTGCCTGCTTCATGCATTACGGTCTACTTTCACCGAGGCACCGATATTCTGTTCGTGCAGAAGCTGACTTGGCCTGTGATTAATATACTTATATGGATACTAAGATGCTTGATTTGGAGTACCAGGTCTTCACTTTGAGAAGCGTAGGGCTTCGTTGATTCGCAATTGGACCGATAATGCATGAAGCAGGCAGCTTCACCATCATCGAGGCTCAATCAGTTTTCAGAGTGGATTCGAGATCGCGATGTGAAAAAATTATAATAATTATCAATTGGTTAAAATGAATAAATTGACGCACGCACCAGTTTGATTTAAAATTGCACAACTTAAGTATTAAACATATTAAATACAAAGCGATGTGCAGCTCATGCTACGAAATTACTCATATCAACCAGTGCCTGCTGACGCACCAGCGCCAATTACCCCATTCGATACGCTGCCGATTAATCTGGTTATCAAAATCGCTGGTCATCTTGCCGCAGCAGGAGACTGGAAAGCAGTCGCCGCTTTATTTTTAACGCAGAAAAAGTTTTTCGCTGTGCTTGATGATGATTCACGCTTTGGTAATTTTACGATGCCGGTTACCGTCAATCAGCAGCGATATTTTTTGCCTATGAAGAATATTAACCATATTCTGCTGACGAATTATTATGTATCTGTCGGAAAGCATCAATCAGTGCTAGAAAAAGAGGTTGTTGCAGCGACTAATGCAAGAGCCAACTGCGAACTTGCTGGATGTTATATTACATGTATTGGATGTGTGGCATGTCATTTCGGCATGTGGTTTATGTGTGATTGGGTAGTGATACCTGGTCTGGCACAATTATTTCCGGGTAATGCATTTTCATTATGTTGTCCTGGCGGTGTCTTAAATGTATGTAATCCTGTTGTTCCGGATTGCTATCTCACATGTTATTCATGCTGTGGATTAAACACTGCGAATCAATACGCATGTGCGCGTACGGCTGCTTATTTTACACATCAGGCGGGTTACAATGTTGCGTCTACTATTGTGGATATGAGCTATTGTTTGTTGGAGGATAAAGTGCAAAATATGTGCTTGCAGCATATTGACAATAAAAAACAAAAAAATGAGCGCGTATTACCGGACATCAAACAGCTGGCGTTGCTGGATTCGCCAGATAAAAAATTGAATGCGGAAATTATTGGTACATTGTTTAAATTCAATCGCGCACTCTGCAAGGCTAAAGCAAAACGTCATGCGCCGCCAGCGGTAATACGAATGGAAGATGATAGTGCTGTGTCACTCGTGCCGCCAAGAATCAAGATGCAATAAAAAATTATATTACTTTTATTATGCAACCTTCTTAATCTTCTCATAAAGCCGTGCGTTTTTCCGATCCAATATCCAAACATCTAGCGCTTGCTGCATGTTGAGCCAGCTCTCGGGTGTGGTGCCGAGTAAATGCGCCAATCTGATCGCCATGTCAGGGGTAAGCGGTCGGTGTTCATGGAGAATCTGTGAAACTGTGCGGCGTGAAACACCTAGGCGATCTGCCAGTTCAGTTTGGCTGATACCTAATGACGGCAACACATCATCACGTAAAATTGCGCCGGGATGTGTTGGTTTGCGTTGCTTTGATCTCAGTGTGCTCTTTGAAATACTGTTCCAGGCCTTTGTGCTTAAAACTCTTTATTATTGTGCATATCCTCATTTGTAACCTATGAGGTTACAGTGTCAAGTTCTCTCCCTAGCGTTAATGAGTTGCCGTAGGTTGGGTTGAGCGCCTTTTGCGAAACCCAACAATCTGGAAATCTATTCGTAAAAAATATGAAGCATTGTTCCCGGGTTACGCGCAAAAAGCGCGCTAACCCGGGCTACATTCCTGCCGTCAATAATTGGAAACCGTGCTCGTTTCTAGATTGTTGGGTTTCGCAAAAGGCGCTCAACCCAACCTACACATGCTCAGGATTGTTATATGAGAATGTAGCCCGGGTTAGCGCGCTTTTTGCGCGTAACCCGGGATCATAGACCGGGAACATATACAGATTGGCAATAAAAGTTAAACCGCAAACGTATCCATAAACTCATTCACCGGCATGTTATCCAGATCCTTGTTCTGGAAGAGTGCGACGAGTTCAGCAGCTTTGTCTGTATTGTAGTGTGTCTTCAAGTTGGTTTCGTATTTCTTTTTCATGACTGGAATACCTTCTTCACGACGGCGTTTGTGGCCGATCGGGTATTCAATGGTAATTTGATCAGTCTTGCTGCCATCTTTGAAGAAAATCTGGATGGAGTTTGCGATGGAGCGTTTTTCTGGATCCAGATAATCTTTGCTGAATTGCTGGTTTTCTTCAACCACCATTTTTGCGCGCAGGGCATCAATGCGTGGATCTGCTGCAAATTCATTTTCGTAATGATCAGCATTCAAATCACCAACCAGTAATGCAACTGCAACCATATATTGCAGGCAGTGATCGCGGTCAGCTGGATTATGCAGCGGGCCGGATTTACTGATGATGCGGATTGCTGATTCGTGAGTTGTTAATACGATTTTTTCAATTTGATCCAGCTTGCTGATGATTTCCGGATGCAGTTTGACAGCGCACTCCACTGCAGTTTGAGAATGGAATTCAGCTGGATAAGAAATTTTGAATAACACGTTTTCCATGACGTATGAACCGTATGGTCTGTTAATCTTTAACGGGTTGCCTTGCATGATGCAATCATAGAAACCCCATTTTTTCGCGGTCAATGCACCGGGATAACCCATTTCACCCTGCATGGTCATCCACGCTAAACGTGTTGCACGGCTTGTCGCATCGCCTGCAGCCCATGATTTTCTCGACCCAGTGTTGGGTGCATGACGATACGTGCGTAACGCTGCGCCGTCTAACCAGGCAAGCGATAATGCATCAATGATTTGATCTCTGCTGCCGCCTAACAATTGCGTGGCAACTGCGGTTGATGCGATTTTTACTAATAAAACGTGATCAAAGCCGAGACGGTTGAAACCGTTTTCGAGTGCCAGCACACCTTGAATTTCATGTGCTTTAATCATGGCGGTTAACACATCTTTGATGATCAGCGGTTTTTTGCCTTCGCTGATATTTTTACGGCTTAAATAATCTGTCAGTGCGAGAATCGCGCCGAGATTGTCAGAAGGGTGTCCCCATTCTGCAGCAAGCCATGTGTCGTTGAAATCCAGCCAGCGCACAATTGTACCGATGTTGAATGCAGCAAGTATTGGATCCAGCATGTATGACGTGCCGGGAACGCGCGCACCAACTGGTACAACCGTGCCAGGAATGACAGGGCCAAGTAATTTGGTGCAGGCTTTATATTGCAGCGCGAGAATGCCGCAGCCTAATGTATCCATCAGGCAATAACGCGCGGTATTGTACGCAAGTTCACTGTCAATTTTGGCATTCGCTGCGTAATCTGCAATCGCAACTAATTCTTTATCGGGCGCAGGGCGCAAGTTTTCGTCTACTGTGTGATGCATGGCTATCATATCAACCTCTGTCTTGTATGAGTACGTATGGTCTTTGTGCAGGTCCAATGTATTTGGCTTCTGGTCTGATTAATCTGTTATTTGCACGCTGTTCGAGAACATGTGCGCTCCAGCCGCTGATGCGTGACATCACGAATATCGGCGTGAACAATGGAGTCGGGATGCCGCAAAAGTGATAGGCACTGGCGCTGTAAAAATCCAGGTTCGGGAATAATTTTTTCTGATCCCACATGACTTTTTCAATGCGCTCGGAAACTCCATATAAATAGCCATCACGAGAAGTGTGCGACAACTTTTCTGACCAAGCTTTAATGATATCTGAACGAGGGTCGGATATGCGATAAACGCGGTGACCAAATCCCATGATCTTTTCTTTTTTGGCTAGCATTTCCATGATTCCTGCTTCTGCCTGATCGCGTGACTTGAATTGCTGGATCAAATGCATGGCTTCTTCATTCGCACCGCCATGCAATGCGCCGCGCAGTGTGCCGATAGCGGAAACAATTGCAGAATAAAAATCTGATTCGGTTGATGCTGTCACGCGTGCGGCAAAAGTAGAAGCATTGAATTCATGTTCTGCATAAAGAATTAATGAAACATCAACGCAGCGTCTCACATCTTCACTAGGTTTTTTGCCAGTGAGTAAATGCATGAAATAACCAGCTACAGTTTTTTCTTCCGTATTCCAGGTTTCAATGCGTGCGTTATTGTGATGGAAGTTGTACCAATACATTAAAATGCTCGGCATGCAGGCAACCAGACGGTCGGCGATTTGGTGAGCATTATTAGCCTTGGATTCGGATTCCAATGTTCCCAGCATAGAAACACCGGTGCGCAGTACTTCCATGGGATGTGCTGAGCCGGGCATGGCTTCCAGCGTCGCTTTCAATTCATTTGGAATGCGGCGTAATTTTACCAGTTTATCCTGATAGGCGGTTAATTGTTCCATTGTTGGCAATTCACCGTAAATCAAGAGATAAGCAACTTCTTCAAATGTCGATTTTGCAGCAAGATCATGGATATCATAACCACGATAAGTCAGGCCGACGCCTTCTTTGCCGACAGTTGAAATCGAGGTGTCACCCACAACAATACCTTGCAGGCCGCCTTGTTTGTTAGGTGCTACATTACTGGTTGATGTCATTTCACTTTTCCTTTTTCAAACAATTCATCTAATTTTTGTTCGTATTGATGGTAGCCGAGTACATCGTATAATTGCTCGCGCGTCTGCATTTCTGGCAGCAATGATTTTTGTGTGCCATCTTTGCGTATGGTTTCATAAACATGAACTGCTGCGGCACTCATGGCGCGGAATGCGCTTAATGGATACAGGATTAATTGTATGCCCGCATTTTTTAATTCATCTCTGGTGAAGAGTGGTGTCATGCCGAATTCAGTGATGTTGGCAAGCATGGGTACACTGCATTGCTTGGCGGCTGTTTGATATTGTTTGATATCAGTGACGCCTTCAAAAAAGATCATGTCTGCGCCCGCTTCAACATATTGCTGAATGCGGTCTATGGATTTCTCAAGGCCTTCAGAGGCGAGGGCGTCTGTGCGTGCCATGATAACAAATTCAGAACTGGTGTTGGCATCAACGGCAGCCTTGATGCGGTCGCACATTTCTTCTGTGCTGACTATTTCTTTTTTCGGGCGATGACCACAGCGTTTTGCCTGCACTTGATCTTCCATGTGTACGGCAGCAGCGCCGGATTTTATCATGGTTTTAATTGTGCGAGCGATGTTGAAGGCATTACCCCAGCCTGTGTCGATATCGACTAATAATGGCAAGTCGCACACGCTGGTGATGCGGCGTACATCTTCTGCTACATCTTCGAGATTCGTCATACCAAGATCCGGCATGCCATAAGATGCATTGGCAACTCCGGCGCCGGATAAATAGATAGCGCGGTAACCAGCGCGTTTGGCTAACAATGCGGAATAGGCATTAATTGTGCCCACAATTTGCAGCGGGTTTTCTTGGGCAAGTGCTTTCCTTAATCCTGCTTTTTCCATAGGTACTCCCTGATTTTTGACCGAATTTGTGAGGGGCATGCGAGGGTTACTAAGTTGTCTAAATTCTTCTCCCCGGGACGGACTCGAACCGCCGACCCAGTGGTTAACAGCCACTTGCTCTACCGACTGAGCTACCGGGGAATAGTGCATTCGTTAAGTGGTGGGAATACTAATATTGGTTAGTGATGCCGTCAACATAAATTTTGTTAATTTTTAACTTCGTGAACGTGAACGTTACCGTTACCGTTACCGGCTTTTATTGAGTTAAAAAAACGGTAACGGTAATGAAATACTCACGTATTGATGATGCTGCCGCCGGACAAATATCAAGACAACTTTCACGAATTGCATATTACGCCCTATGATATTCCGACGATGGCTCGTCGGCCTCCGGCCTCCAGCGCTTTACTCGTCTCCATATCATAGGGCGCAACATGCAATTCTGCATGAGAGGCTGCTGTTTTATCCCAATTTTTTCAGAGCTTCTCTTATCCGCTTCATCGCCTCAACCAGCTGATCCATACTGGTCGTATAACATAGACGAATGTACCCTGATGCTCCAGAAGCAGAACCAGGAATGACAGCAACGCCAGCTTCGGTCAAAAGATATTCAGAAAATTCCAGATCATTGGTGATCGCTGGATTAATATTGAGTAATCCTTCAACAGAAGGGAAGGAATAAAATGTGCCGTCAGACGGGAGGCATTTAAATCCAGGGATGGTTTGTAATTCAGCGAACAGGAAATCATGACGCTCTTTGTAAGCGGTTGTCATGTCACCAACGCAAGCCTGATCACCAGTCAGCGCAGCAAGAGATGCGTACTGCGAAACAGTAGTGGGACTGGAAGTGCTTTGTGACTGTGCTTTTTTCATAGCGCCAATGATCTTGGGCGAGCCGGCGGCATAACCAATACGCCAGCCAGTCATGGCATAAGTTTTAGACACGCTATTGATGACAATCGTGCGGTCGTATAATTCCGGGCAGGCATTGACAATATTTTTGAACGGTCGATTTCTCCACAAATGATGTTCATAAATATCGTCACTCAATACAATCACGCCAGGTGTCTCAAGGATCACTTCACCGAGTGCGCGTAATTCTTCTTCATCGTAGCTGATACCGGTGGGATTGCACGGGCTATTGATGATGACGGCGCGGGTTTTATTTGTAATTGCGGCTTTTAGTTGTGCGGCAGAAACTTTAAAATTTTTATCAATATCCGCTTTAACGATTACGGGTGTGCCGTCGCAAAGTTTCACCATATCGGGATAAGAAACCCAATATGGCGCGAGTATGATGACTTCATCACCTGGATTTAGAATCGCAGACATGGCGTTATATAAACTATGTTTCGCACCGCATGAAACAAGGATTTGATCCAGGCTATAACGTAAATTATTTTCACGTTCGAATTTTTCAATGATTGCCAATTTTAACGGTTTGATTCCGTCTACAGCTGTGTATTTGGTTTCACCATCAATGATGGATTGAATGGCAGCATCTTTAATGTGCTTTGGTGTGTCAAAATCTGGCTCGCCAATACTCAGGCTGATAATATCCTGACCGGCGGCTTGCAATTCTTGAGCGCGGTTAGAAACTGCTAATGTGGCAGATGGTTTGATGCGTTGCACACGCTGAGCTAATTCAAGAGCAAGATCTTTGATCATATTGTTACTCACTTATGAAAATAATTTTTTTCGCACGGGAAGCGGAGTATAAATTAACGGGCTGAAAAAGAATAGACTAAATAAATATGTCGCCAATGGTTAAAAATATTCTTAAAGTGTCGTTCTCAACGGAATTTATTTTGACAGTGATGTGGTGTCATATGCGTATTCTAATTATAGAAGATGAATTGAAAACAGCAGAATATATCAAGAAAGGATTGACTGGGAGCGGTTATATTGTCGATCTGGCGCACAATGGCGAGGACGGTTTATTTATGGCCAGTCATGGAGGATATGATTTGATTGTTCTTGATGTCATGCTGCCAAAGCTGGATGGATTTTCAGTTGGTTCTATGCTGCGTAGTATTAATCGCAGCGTTCACATCATTTATCTGACAGCTCGTGATGATATAGATGACAAGGTGCGCGGCCTGGAATTGGGTGCAGATGATTACATCGTTAAACCATTTTCATTTTCAGAATTGCTCGCGCGTGTTCGCTCCTGCTTACGCAGGAATACTCCGCAAAATGAGCTGCATTTGAAGGTAAGCGATTTAGTGATTGATGTGGTGAAGCGCAAGGTGAATCGCGATGGTAAGCGCATTGATTTGAGCCCAAAAGAATATTCATTGCTTTATTTAATGGTGCAGCGTCAGGGTGAAATACTTTCACGTACCTTTATTGCAGAAGCAGTCTGGGATGTGAATTTTGATAGTGATACAAATGTAATTGATGTCGCAGTGCGAAGATTGAGACAAAAAATTGATGATGATCATCCTGTCAAATTAATTCATACGATTCGCGGGATGGGGTATGTACTGGAAGACAAATGCCAAGAATAATATCTATTAAAACACAATTAACAGTTCTTTATACTCTTACAACTATTGTGATGCTGATGCTGGTTGTAATTACATTTTATTGGGAAGAGCAAAGTGCAGCTAATGCCGTGCTACACGATATCGTCGCGCATAAATCTGGTCATGCGCAGACAGTTGATAAAAGAATAATGGCATTTCTGCTTGTGACGGGGATTTTTTCTTCCCTGATGATGGGGCGAATGATCACATCAATGGGGTTCAAAAGACTTGGCCAGTTAACAGAGACAGTGAAAAATATCACATCAAGTTCACTGAATAAGCGCATCAGCCCTGACGATTTTCCACCCGAACTGATGCCGCTCGGCAGCGCATTCAATGACATGCTGGATAGAATTGAGAATTCATTCACGCGCATGAAACAAATGTCTGCAGATATGTCGCACGAGTTGCGAACTCCAATTACGAATTTGATCGGGCAATCTGAAATATTACTTTCAGGTTCATATAATGAGGCAGAGTGGCGGGCAGCTATTTCATCTAATCTGGAGGAATTGCAGCGCTTATCCTTGCTGGTGGAAAACATTTTATTATTGTCGCGAATTGAAAGTCAGCAGGTTGGCGTGACAAAAAAAATAATACAAGTAGAGGCGGAAATTGAAAAAATCTGTGAATATTATCAACCACTGGCTGAGGATAAACAGATTCAAATTCATCAACATGGCAAGGCAAGCCTGCATGGAAATGATGTGATGTTTCAGCGATTGATTAATAACCTGTTATCTAATTCGATCAAATATTCACACTCGGGCGGCATGATAAATATTAATATTAGTGAGGAGACAGGCTGGATCAAACTTCAAATATCGGATACAGGAATCGGTATTGAAGAGAAACACTTGTCTAAAATATTTGATCGTTTTTATCGTGTCGATAATTCACGTGATTCTCAAATGAAAGGCGTCGGTCTTGGTCTCGCAATTGTAAAATCAATTGTTGAATATCACCATGGAAATATTTCTATTGTCAGTCAGGTTGATACTGGTACGACTGTTTCTGTTATGTTACCAACATGACAATTTTGTCATGTTGATGTCATGATGATGTCATGATGCATTCCATACAATACAGCAGAAATATAAATTGTATGGAGAATTTATTATGCTACGAACGGATAACAACGAAATTGAACCGGTTGCATTACCTGATCATCATCCAACGCGTGTTGGTGATAATGAATCAATATATGATGCGCTAGATCGTATGGGGCTGCTGCGCCAGCCGAACAGCTGGTCCACAGGGCATTTAGTAAGAAAGGGTGAGGTTGGTATGTGTTCTGATAACGGCGTGCCGGTATTTCTCGCTCCGGGACGACACATACTTTGGTCGCCATATAATGCATATAAGGGTAATGCAACTATCTCTGACAAAATGATCAGGCTGGGTCAGAATATTGAAATTGTCACGATTGATCAAAGTGAAATTGGCCTCAGTGTTGCAAAAGGTAAAAATATTTTACTGGAACCGGGCCAGCATATTTTGCAGGCTCCACAACGATATGTGAAATCTGTTGCTACCAATCAAAATTATGTTCGTTTGGGTACGCATCATCGAATTAGTGTGCCGATTGGCAATGTTGCAGTCGCATATAATGAAGGACGAAAGCTTATCATTACACCTGTGCCTCTGCTTGTAGATAAGGCTCATGAAGAATACATCATCTGCACTGACGGCAAAATGTTTACGATCAATTCGCCTACTTTTATGTTTGATCCTGCATCAGGTTTCAAGTCTATTCAAATGGAAGATATTGCATTACAGAGTTTAACTGTTAACACCAGTGAAATGATTTCGCTTAGTGTCGTCGGCTCCGTACGTTATCAGATTGTTGATCCCGTACGAGCATTTTTGATGACTGAAAATGTCGAGGAAGATATAGTCAAGCAGGCAAACGCAACCCTGACGAGTGTATTTTCTCAATTATCTATCGATGAAATAGCATCAAGTATTGCTTCAACAAACGTACAGAATATGAAAGGAAAGGAGGGCTCGCAAATCCCGCATGATATGCTCCATCATGCGACCGATTTATTTATGCGTGAATTCCAGGAGATTGTGCGCGGGTGGGGTGTGGATGCGAAAATTGTAAATATAACCAGCCTACAATTAGTGAATGAAACATTTCGTCAAGCAGTGCAATCACGCGCAGAACAGAGTATGCAGGCAAATACCAAACTGGCTGTCGTAAAAGCACAAACAGATGTTGAGTTACAGGAAGCCGATCGAAATAGACAGAAAACAATTATTGATGCCGAAGCAAAAGCGGAAGCTATTCGCAAAATAGCGGATGCAGATGTATATGCTGCCGTGAAAAAGGCAGAGTGTGCCAAAAGTCTTGCAAGTGAACCTTTGGCTGAGCGCCTAGCTATTATGAAAGCACAATCAGAGATTGTTGGTAACCTTGGCGATAAAACCATTATCACTGATTTAAAACTGGGAAGTTATGGTCTGCGTGATCTTGGCGGCCAAATGATGTGGCTCAATTCACAGGAAAAGACAGATAATGCGAATAAGCCAGTAGCGGTAATGAGTCCATCACTCAATTCAAATTAACATTCGCTATAAATTTGCATGGCCGTTAGCGGCCATGCAAATGACAGATTAGTATTTATAAGAGTTGCTGTTTTGACGGGTTGCATCATTTTTTATAACAGGAATAGACCCTAGAAATCTTAAAACATCTGGCTGATTAGCAAAGATGTCATTAAAGCTTTTCTTTGAGGTGACATACTCGCCATAAGGGTAGCATAAGTCATCATCTTCCCAGGTTTTTGTCGTTATATAAGGTTCGGCGCCTGCTCTTACCAACTTAACGGCTGTATCAAAATCACGGCGAGTTAATGCAATTTGCAAAGCATTTCCGGCGGTATTTTGATCAAGATTATTGATATCAAGTTTTGCACCCTTTTTGTGAGCATCAAGAATGCCGTCAATTACCTCTGTATCACCTGTCTGTACTGCTAATATAAATGTAGCGTAATTCACACTAAAACTTCCGAACAATCGATTATTCATTGTCATTACTCCAATTAGGTTTTAATTATTTCAACAAGCAAAAAATAATTCACGTTACTGAATAGGTCTATCCCGTAACGTCTACGGGGTAATTGGAGTTATTTTATCTTATTCAATTAGTCTTTATATGCGGGCTGTCTTTGAGGACAGTTGATGTCTAATTCCGATATTTCTTTCCGCTTGAATGCTTCTCAGGCTGGCAACTGCCTGCTGAATCGACCAGCGTTCATCAGGTATGGCACGAGTTAGATTTTCCAGCATGTTTTTAAGTTGCTCCACGTGTTCGCTGCTAAGTCCGTTAGAGAAAAAATTTGTATAATCATATTCAGTATTTTTTTTAGCGTATCTGAAAAAGGTGATTTGCTCGCTTAGGCCAACGACTGGCTTTGTTTTATTTACCAGTGGATTTGCATGCCATAATTCTGCTAGTGTTTTACCGACAGCATAATTATCAGTTTTAACTGTGCGGGGATATATTTTATCAAAATGAAATTGTTCTTGCGGCATGGTTATCAATGTACCGCAAAAATCCATTCGATTTGATGCGCCAATTTTTTGGCTGTAAAAGTAGTCAATTATTTTTACTTTTTTGTCGTCAGTAACGATGATGTTTTCAGCTTTAATATCAAGATGCAATAATCCATGATCATGAATTTGTTTTTGCACTGCTTCCAGAATGTCGATTGTTAGCTGCAGGCGTTGATCGGTTGTGAGGAGCGGGTTATCAGTCGTTTCGTCTTTAATTATTTGATGAAGATTTAATCCGTGAAAAAACTTCATTGTCATGAAGTTGTACTTGGTAAATTTTGAATATGATAATGGTTTAATATGTAAGTGGCGAATACCAGAGGAATACGTATATTCTTCGTTATTTCTTTTTCTTTCCGTCTGTTTTATCGCGCGTTCTTTTGTTTTAAAGACAAGGGTGTCACCAACAAACTTTAGATTGCCCATGCTATGCCATATAGCGCCATTTGCACCAAAACCGATGCACTTATCTACGATTTCGTATCGTAATCCTGCTCTCTGGTCTTTTCTGCGTCGGAAAACAACATTCTTCGACGATTGAAAAGTATAATTAATTTGTTGATTATGAGAATGACTGAATATGGAATCCGTGTATGTAAGGTCTGTACATAGAATCGCATCAGGGTTTTTTTTAAGAAATGCACCAAGAATTTCTCTTGCTACCTTGTCCTCATTGATTGATGCCGGGTCAATCTTTATCGTTTTATGCAGCATCTCAAGCTCCTGCCAAGTTTATAGGTAATGATTATTGTGATATAAATACTCCTAATTATTTACATAGACAAGATCAGATGACTCAGAAATTTGATATTCAATCAGCATTTAAGCCATCAGGCGATCAACCGGCAGCTATTCAGAAACTGGTTGAGGGTATTAACCATGGTCTGACAGGGCAAACTCTGCTCGGCGTAACGGGTTCGGGTAAAACCTTTACGATTGCGAACGTGATTAATACTGTCCAGCGCCCAACCCTTATCCTCGCGCCCAATAAAACGCTCGCCGCACAATTGTATGGCGAGATGAAAGAATTTTTCCCGAATAATGCCGTGGAATATTTCGTATCTTATTATGATTATTATCAGCCTGAGGCATACGTACCATCATCAGATACCTACATTGCAAAAGATGCATCTATCAATGATCACATTGAACAAATGCGTTTATCTGCAACTAAAGCATTACTTGAACGACGTGATGCAGTAATTGTCGCGACTGTTTCTGCGATTTATGGTTTGGGTGATCCGCGCATGTATCTGAGTATGGTCATGCACCTTGACCGCGGTGATAAAGTAGATCAGCGTTTTATTTTACGCAGATTGGCTGAGCTGCAATACACGCGCAATGATGTTGATTTGCATCGTGCAACATATCGTGTGCGCGGTGATGTAATTGATGTTTATCCGGCTGAGTCGGATGAAGAGGCAGTGCGCATTGAATTACTGGGTGATGAAATAGAAAATCTTTCTTATTTTGATCCGCTCACCGGCGAAGTTTTGAGACGAGTTCCGCGGCTGACAATTTATCCAAAATCACATTATGTCACGGAGCGTGATACTGTTGTGAAAGCAATGGAACAGATCAAAGTTGATCTTAAAGTAAGACTTGAAGAGCTGCATGGATTGAATAAATTAGTTGAAGCGCAGCGTCTTGAGCAGCGTACGGTTTACGATTTGGAATTAATGAAAGAACTTGGATATTGTCAGGGTATTGAAAACTATTCACGTTATTTATCCGGCCGTGCACCTGGCGAACCGCCGCCAACTTTATTTGATTATTTGCCGGAAAATTCCCTGTTAATTATCGATGAATCACACGTCACCATTCCACAGTTAAATGGTATGTATCGCGGCGATCGTTCGCGCAAAGAGACACTGGTTGAATATGGTTTTCGATTACCATCGGCGCTTGATAACCGCCCCATGCGGTTTGATGAATTCACCGCGCGCGCACCGCAAACGATTTATGTTTCTGCAACGCCAAGCAAATATGAAATTGATCATTCTGATAATGTTGTGGAACAAGTTGTACGTCCAACTGGATTACTGGATCCTGCAGTTGAAGTGCGTCCCGCAACAAAACAGGTTGACGATTTGCTCTCTGAAATTACCAAACGCACATCTGTAAATGAGCGTGTTTTAGTGACAACTTTAACTAAACGCATGGCAGAAGATTTAACGGAATATCTGGAAGAACATAACGTACGCGTTCGTTATCTGCATTCTGATATTGATACTGTTGAACGCGTAGAAATTATTCGTGGATTACGTCTTGGCGAATTCGACGTGCTGGTTGGCATTAACTTGTTACGTGAAGGTCTGGATATGCCGGAAGTGTCACTGGTTGCAATTCTCGATGCAGATAAAGAAGGATTTTTACGTTCTGAAACATCACTCATTCAAACGATCGGCCGTGTTGCCAG
>DATJFK010000013.1:0-88787 GCA_035495675.1 Gammaproteobacteria bacterium | reverse complement strand
TCCAGCTGCTTGCCGAACGTAATCCAGGAACCAAACGAAATTTCACTGACGCGCAGGCCAGATTTGCCGAGACGGTTGTAGTGCATGGGGTAATTCCTTTTTTGAGTATTGCAAATTTGGCCTATTCTAAACCTAAGCGGCGTGACGGCGAAAGTATAGAAGAATAAAAGCCGGGTACGGTAACGCAAACGTTCACGTTAATGGCTTTCAGGGGATGACGATATATATTGAATGAATCAGTACGAATGTGGTACTGTATCGCCAAATTATTAAAACAGCCCATTCCCTATGCTGAAAATCGGAAAAATGACAGATTATGCCATGCTCATCCTGAGCCAGATGGCTAAAGAGCCAGACGCTGTCATGAGCGCGACTCTATTAGCAGATACGCTGCGCCTGTCAGCGCCGACAGTCAGTAAGATATTGAAAATATTAGGTGATGCCGAGCTGGTAACATCCGTGCGCGGCGCTGTCGGCGGCTATAAGCTGGGTAAACCTGCCGTACAAATCAGTGTCGCTGACGTGATCGCGGCGATGGAAGGCGATCTCGCCATGACTGAGTGCTGTGAAACCGTCAATGCATGTTCTTTAGGGGCTGGCTGTGCCATGCGAGATAACTGGTTCAAAATCAATGGCCTCATCAAGTCCCTTTTATCAAAGCTCAGTATTCTTGATATGGTAGGGCCGCTGTCGCTCGAGGGGTTGCTGAATGGAAAATAAAATAATAAAAGAAGTTGTCGATAAACAATATCCTTACGGTTTTGAAACGAAAATTGAGTCAGATACGATTGCTGCCGGTCTCAATGAAGATGTCATTCGCATGATTTCCGCACGTAAAAATGAACCTGAATTCATGCTGGCGTGGCGCTTGAAAGCATACCAACACTGGTTGACGATGACGCCGCCTGAGTGGGCGCATCTGCATCATGAGCCTATCGATTATCAAAATATTATTTATTATTCGGCTCCAAAATCCGTGAAAGATGGTCCGAAAAGTCTGGATGAAGTCGACCCAAAATTATTAGAGACATATAATAAATTAGGTATTCCGCTGCATGAACAAGGCAGACTTGCCGGTGTTGCAGTGGATGCCGTGTTTGACAGTATTTCTGTGGCGACAACATTCAAAGCAAAACTCGCGGAAGCAGGCGTGATCTTTTGTCCGTTTTCAGAAGCCGTACATAAATATCCTGAGTTAATCGAAAAATATCTGGGAACGGTTGTACCGTATCGCGATAATTATTTTGCTGCATTAAATTCCGCAGTCTTCAGCGATGGATCATTTGTTTATATTCCAAAAGGCGTGCGCTGTCCGATGGAATTGTCTACATACTTCCGCATCAACGAAGCAAAGACCGGACAATTCGAACGTACACTCATCATTGCTGATGAAGGCAGTTATGTCAGTTATCTTGAAGGCTGCACCGCGCCCATGCGTGATGAAAACCAGCTGCATGCTGCAGTTGTTGAACTGGTTGCAATGGACAATGCGCAAATTAAATATTCCACCGTACAAAACTGGTATCCCGGCGATGAAGAAGGCCGCGGCGGTATTTATAATTTTGTCACGAAACGCGGACAATGCCGCGGCGTGAATTCCAAAATATCCTGGACGCAAATTGAAACGGGTTCTGCGATTACCTGGAAATATCCCAGCGTAATTTTGCAAGGCGACAACTCAATCGGTGAATTTTATTCCGTTGCTCTCACTAATAATTATCAGCAGGCAGATACCGGCACCAAGATGATTCACATCGGCAAAAACACACGCAGCACGATTATTTCCAAAGGTATTTCCGCAGGGCATGGACAAAATGCTTACCGTGGATTAGTGCGTATGCTGCCGGGCGCGAAAAACGCTCGTAATTACACACAGTGTGATTCACTGCTGTTAAGCGACACCTGCGGTGCGCATACGTTTCCATATATTGAAGTCAAGAATCCAACCGCGCATGTGGAACACGAAGCATCCACATCAAAGATAGGCGAAGATCAATTATTTTATTGCCGCCAGCGCGGATTAAAAACAGAAGATGCAATTTCGATGATCGTGAATGGATTTTGCAAACAGGTATTTAATGAATTGCCGATGGAATTTGCAGTAGAGGCACAAAAATTATTGGAAGTGAGTCTCGAAGGCTCTGTCGGATAAAAAATGTAGCCCGGGTTAGCGCGCTTTTTGCGCGTAACCCGGGAGCAAATTAAGATGAAACAGGTAAAAAAATGCTGGAAATAAGACAATTAGAAGTAAACATACAAGACGAAAAGCAAACGGTGAAACCGATTTTGCGCGGCGTGAATTTGCAAATTCAACCGGGTGAAGTGCATGTCATCATGGGTCCGAACGGCTCTGGTAAAAGTACATTGTCGAATGTACTCGCAGGCCGCGATGAATATGAAATCACAAATGGCACGGTGACATTGAACGGCGAAGATTTGCTGGCAATGAACCCGGAAGAGCGCGCTGCTCATGGTGTGTTTTTAGCATTTCAATATCCGACGGAAATTCCAGGCGTGAATAACATGTATTTTCTGCGCACGGCACTGAACAGCCAGCGTAAATTAAAAAATATGCCGCCGCTTGATGCTGCTGACTTTCTCGCATTAGTGAAAACCAAGATGAAAGAAGTAGGCTTGAACGAATCATTTTTACATCGCGCCGTAAATGAAGGTTTTTCTGGCGGCGAGAAAAAGCGTAACGAAGTATTGCAAATGCTGGTGCTGGAACCAAGCTTCATCATTCTTGATGAAACAGATTCTGGTCTTGATATTGATGCGCTGCAAATGGTGGCACGCTGCGTGAATAGCATGCGTGACGGCAAGCGCAGTTTTCTCGTTGTGACACACTATCAGCGTCTGCTTGATTACATTACGCCAGACGTTATTCATGTCATGGCTGAAGGCAAAATTCAAAAATCCGGCGACAAATCTCTGGCGCTGGAGCTCGAAGAAAAAGGATACAGCTGGCTTAAAAATGGGAGCGTTTCATGACACTGCACGCAATACAAAAAGAATGGCTGCAGCAGCAGAATCATGATGATTTGCCGGAATGGCTGACCGCTTTCCGCGAAAAACAGCGCGCTGCTTTCATGCAATACGGCGTACCGTCGCGCAGCAATGAACGCTGGAAATATGCGGACCTTGGCATGATTGCGCAGCAGCATTTTGACTTATCTGCAAATGCAGCAGATGTGAGCCGAGAACAAATCGAGAGTTATCGTCTTGAAGATGCAGAAGCTGTCATGCTGGTGCTGGTTGATGGTAAATATTCACCATCGCTTTCTGATTGTGAATTACTACCGCAGGGCATGATTGCATGCAGCTTGCGAGAAGCAATTGTTGAACACGAAGCGCTGGTTAAGCGTTACTTTAATGAAAATATAGATGCAAAAGATTTTCCATTTGCCGCATTAAACAGCGCCATTTTCGCTGACGGCATATTTATTTATGTGCCAGAAGGACGACAGTTAACACAGCCGCTGCAATTATTGTCGCTATCATCAGGGCGTGAAAATGCCATGATTGTACCGCATCACATGATTATCATGGGTGCTGACAGCGAAGCATTTATGATTCATGAGTACGCTGGAATTGATGATGGTAAATACTTCATGAATGCAGTTACCAGTATCATGACGGAAGCCAACTCAAGATTGAACCTTATCAAGCTGCAGCATGAAAGCGATGATGCGCTGCACATGGAAAATGTATTTGTAAGACAGCGTAAAGATAGTCATGTTGCAATTGTGCATGTGACAACCGGCGCTGTCTTTTCCCGTGATGATGTCATTGTGCAGCTTAAAGAGCAAGGCGCTGAATGTGTTGCCAATGGTTTTTATCATGCGAGCCGCGATGGTCAGTATATCGATCATCATATTGATTTCAAACATGCTGCACCACGCACAGCAAGCGGTATGTTATACAAAGGCATTGCCGAGAATAAATCACGCGCCGTATTTAACGGCTCTCTGCATGTTGAAAAAGATGCGCAAAAAATCAATGCGTATCAGGAAAATCATAATTTATTATTGTCTGGTCTGGCGGAAGTGTATTCCAAACCTGAGCTCGAAATTTATGCGGATGATGTTAAATGCCGTCACGGCGCAACGACTGGGCAACTGGATCAAGACGCCATGTTTTACATGCGCGCACGCGGTATTGACGAACAAACTGCACGAAGTATTTTGCTGCGTGGTTTTGTGGAAGAAGTGTTGCAGCGCATCACGCATTCTGCAATCCGCAATCATGTAATGAAGCAGGTTAAATTCTTATGAAAAGCGAAACAAGAACGACTGAATTAAAATGGTTTAAAAAAGATTTCCCGTTGCTTGGCGGGACGAACCGAGGCAAGCCGCTGGTTTACCTCGATAGTGCTTCATCGGCGCAAAAACCACAGCAGGTTATTGATGCCATTTCGTATTTTTACGGGCATGATTACGCAAACATTCATCGCGGTATTTATGAATTAAGTGAACGTGCAACAAATGTTTATGAGCAGGCACGTGAAGCGGCTGCGCGATTTATTAATGCCAGCAGTAACGAAATCATCTTTACCAGCGGTACGACCGGTGCGATTAATCTGGTCGCCCAGAGTTTTGGACGCAGTCAATTGCAGGCTGGCGATGAAATTATTGTCACGGAAATGGAACATCATTCCAATATCGTGCCGTGGTATTTGCTGAAAGAGCAAATGGGAATTGTTTTGAAAGTTGTGCCAGTGCTGGATGACGGCTCGCTGGATATGCTGGCATATGCTTCGCTCTTTTCATCGCGCACCAAACTGGTTGCTGTAACGCATGTGTCTAATGTCATTGGAACGATTAATCCAATACGCGATATGATCATGCTTGCTCATTCAAATGATGTACCAGTATTGGTAGATGGTGCGCAAGCGGTTCCGCACATGAACGTTGATGTGGCTGATCTTGACTGTGATTTTTATACTTTCTCATCACATAAACTTTACGGCCCGACCGGCATTGGCGTGTTATATGCGAAATCGCACTGGTTGTCGCAAATGCCCCCGTATCAAGGCGGCGGCGGTATGATTGAAACGGTATCGTTTGATGAAATAATTTATGTGAATGCTCCGCATAAATTTGAAGCGGGAACGCCTGATATTGCTGGAGCTGTTGGGTTACTCGCGGCAATTCAATATATATCAAACATCGGTATGCAGAATATTGAAAAGCACGAGCAATCACTGCTGGAATATGCGGAAGAAAAAATTCACGAATTGGGATTTGTACAGATAATTGGTACGACGCATCCCAAGGCGGGAGTGATTTCATTTGTTATGAATGATGTGCATGCACATGATATTGGCACAATTCTGGATGCCGAAGGCATTGCCATACGCGCCGGACATCATTGCGCAATGCCGCTCATGCAGCGGTTCAATGTGCCGGCAACAGTACGCGCATCTTTCGGTATTTATAATGATTTTTCAGATGTTGATGCGTTAATTGAAGCGCTCAAATTAGTTAAGAGGTTATTCCCCGATGTCGCTGCGTGAACTTTATCAGGAGATGATTATTGATCATGGCCGCAACCCGCGAAATTTTGGCGGACTGGCACAGGCAACGCATTGCAAAAACGGCCAGAACCCACTTTGCGGTGATAAGCTCTCTGTATATCTTATTGAAATGGACGGTGTTGTTGTTGATGTGAAATTTGAAGGTGCGGGATGTGCGATATCCGTTGCGTCCGCATCACTCATGACTGATGCAGTGAAAGGAAAAAAAGTTGAAGATGTGCTGAGTTTGTTCCAGCATTTTCATGAACTTTTAACTACAGGTAAAGCGAATGATGAAGCGCTGGGTAAGCTTTCCATTTTCGCAGGTGTTGCAGAATTTCCCGTGCGCGTCAAATGCGCGACACTTGCGTGGCATACATTGAAAGCAGCAATTCTACATGATGATAAATCCGTGAGTACGGAATAGGAGAAGTCATGCAGTCAAATCTGAATGTGACAGAAGCAGCGATAACATACATCAAAAAGAAAGTGAGTGAAGCAGGCGGCTCTGGTCTTCGTATCAGCATCAAAAAAACCGGATGCTCAGGATATTCATATTTGCCGTCAATTGTCACGACAGTGAATGGTCTGGATACGGCGATTCAGATTGAAGATGGTGTGATGATTTATCTCGATTCGACGTGGCTGCATTTGCTTGATGATATTGAAATTGATTTTATTGAAGATGAAAAATCAGGCTTAAAACAAAAAAAACTGGTTTTCAAGAATACAAAAGAAAGCGGGCGCTGCGGCTGCGGCGAAAGCTTTCATATTGAATGAGGTGAGTGGTGTTTCGCGAAACAGCAGTTGAAGTCAAACGGGAAGTCGAAGCGGCTTTGATTCCATCCGGGACAAAAGTATCGCTTAAACCAGGCACACAAGTTTTTGTGACGCAGGCGCTGGGCAATTCTTACACGCTGTATGTGAATGGTAATCTGGTGCGTGTGGCTGGTAAAGATGGCGATGCGCTGGGCCTGGTAATTCTGGACCTTCCAGATATTAATAAAATGGAAGGATCGATAGAAGAGAAGGTCCAGATTCAACTTAGAACATGTTTTGACCCGGAAATTCCTGTAAATATTGTTGATCTCGGCTTGATTTACAATACTATAGTCATCCCACTTGGCATGAATGATCACCGAGTGGAAGTGGTGATGACGTTGACGGCTCCCGGGTGCGGGATGGGGCCGGTTTTGCTGGCTGAAGTGGAAGAAAAAATCCGCATGATAAACGGTGTGACCGACGTGAAAGTCGATCTGGTTTTTGATCCGCCGTGGGATAGAAGTAAAATGAGTGACGAAGCGAAATTGCAGTTGGGGTTGATGTAATAAATGTAGCCCGGGTTAGCGCGCTTTGTGCGCGTAACCCGGGAACAATGTTCCCGGGAACAATTTTTTAAAAAATGTATATAGGTGCAATATGTCCATACAAGAAAAAATCAAGAAACAAATAGAAGAAAACGAAATCGTTCTATACATGAAAGGCAATGCAGAAATGCCGATGTGCGGATTTTCCTCACGCGCGGTAAATATTCTGAAATCTTGCGGCGCCAAGTTTGCGACCGTGGATGTTTTGCAAGATGAAGAAATCCGTCAGGGCATCAAGATGTATGCCAACTGGCCTACGATTCCGCAGCTTTATATCAAGGGTGAATTTATCGGCGGCAGCGATATCATGGCTGAAATGTTTGAAGCCGGTGAATTACAGGATTTGGTGAAATAGAAATCGTCATCCCCGCGAAAGCGGGGACCTCCTTAAAGAAACCGTGCAATTATAAGGAGGGAGATTCCCGCTTTCGCGGGAATGACAATGTCATTTCGCCGAAATCTTTTTCCACCACGCCACACGCGGCATATATAACAGCAAGAAAATTAGTATAGCGGTGATGGTGCCGACGAGATAATATCCAAACGAAATGGATAATCCGACAGCAGCTGTTGCCCATAATGTTGCAGCGGTCGTCAACCCTGTGACGTAATCACCTTGTCTGAAAATGATGCCGCCGCCTAAAAAGCCGATACCTGTCACGACTTGTGCTGCGATGCGAGTTGGGTCAGTATCACCGACAATTGTACTCAATATCCCGAAAGCACACGCACCAAGAGAAATGGCGCCATAAGTGCGGATACCAGCAGAGACGATATTACGATGACGTTCGCGCTCCCAGCCAATCAAACCTCCTAATAAGCAGGCAAGCAAGATGCGGAAGACGATTTCAATATCAGTATATAAATGTGCAGGCAGTTGCATTAATCATTCCCTCTAAACTGAAAGCTTCATGCTATTCATATGATCGTAACATTTTTTTGAATGGATTTGCGAGAAACGTCATTGGGAAGAGTATGTCATCCCGAGGAGCGTTTTTGCGACGAGGGATCTCCTTGATAGTGCACGGTTAAATCTGGGAGATCCTTCGGCGCATCAAGTGCGCCTCAGGATGACATCAACGCAAAATAATTTCACGCATCTTCGTACACACTTTCTGCATCATATGTATATTATGAATGGCAGAAAGATGGAAGTATGCGATTAAACCTTCTTTGAAAAGATAATGCAGATAAGCACGGGAAAAATTATTGCAAGTGTAACAGCCGCAATCATCCATAATCGGTTGATCGTCGCGTGAATAGATACTTTTTTTGATGTGAATACGGGTGTTATCCATTTCACTTTCGAATGCAAGCCAGCCGTCGCGCTCGACAATTTTACCGTGATACAGCGAACCGTGACGCGCATTTCGGGTTGGCGCAACGCAATCAAAAATATCAATGCCCGCACCGACAACATCAATTAAATCTTGTGGATCAAGGCCAACACCCATGGTGTAGCGCATTTTATTATCCGGCAAAATCGGGCGCAGCCATTCAATAATTTCCATGGTTTTCGGCATATCAAAACCAATGACTTCACCACCGATTGCAATGCCGTCGAGATTTTGTTTTAACACAAACTCCGCACTCTGTTCGCGCAAATCACGAAAACTGCCGCCTTGTATAATCCCGAATAATGCCTGTCTGAAACCATAAGCCGAGTTGGGATCTTTTTCATGTTCTTCGATGGATGTCATTAACCAGCGGTGTGTTCTATCCAGTGCATCCAGTGCGGCTTCGCGGCCGCCGGTTTCCGGTGTGCATTGATCAAAAGCCATGATGATATCCGCGCCGATAATTTTTTGCGCCTGAATGGATGTCATCGAATTGAGGTGAATAATTTTGCCGGTGATGGGATGTTTAAAATGCGCACCTTTATCGTCAATAATGCAGACCGAGCCTTTTTTAGAAAGACTGAATACCTGAAAACCGCCGCTGTCTGTCAGCATGGCATTGTGCCAGCCCATGAACTTATGCATGCCGCCGGCAGCCTGAATCACTTCCATTCCTGGTGACACCAGCATGTGATAAGTATTACCGCCCAGAATGATTTGGCTGCCGTTTTGGCGCAAGTCTTCCGGTGTCAGGTAATTTAACATCGCGCGCGTGCCCACCGGCATGAAATGTGGTGTCATGACTTCACCGTGCGGTGTCTGCATACGCATGACGCGGGCCGGAAGAGTCGGATGTTTTTTGACCAGCTCTGAGTGATAGTGATTATTCATAGTTATTGGGACGGCATTCTACCCGATGAGCGAAAAAATATCTAATCGCAAGTCCATTCAGGAGACAGTTTTACATGGTCATGGATGGAGTCGAGCCGGCTTTTTCGGGTATTGCTGCAATATTGACGACCAAGGCACCTTCCTGCATGCCGGTGTTGATGCGGCCCTGTTTTTGCAGGTAAGAAATGTATGCATTCACACATGTGCGAGTGAGGACAAACTGGGTAACATTTTGCGGAATATTGAAATGTCTGATGACCATACTGGTGACATCATCAATTGTGGCTGATTTAGCATGTGAAATGATATCGGCAATCGCATCAGCAGTTTCCTCAAGCTTTTGTTTGTGTGCCAACGCTTTTTTGCCGATATCATTGCAGTATTCACCGTGATAAAGCACAGCGTGTTCGATACCCAGCTGATAAATTTTATCGAATGTGGCAATGCTGGCTTCAATATCCGTATAAAACAAGATGCCATGCTTCTCGAACGTGTCGTGTCCAAAAATGGCATCGCCGGAATATAAAACCTGATCCGGTGTGATAACCCCAATCATGCCGGGTGTGTGGCCTGGCAATGTAATAATTCTAAAGTTACGGCCTTCGATTGAAATAGTTTGATCCTGATAGGGATGTATTACATTTGTCACAGTGGACGGCTTGGCTTCAAGGTGGCGATTACGTAATTCTTTTAAAGGATTCGCACCGCAACAAAAACAGCGTGGTTCATTAACTGGATCTTCAATATAATGTTGTTCGTACTTGCTGGCGTAAATGCGGATATTTTTATATTTATTTTGAAAATATTGATTACCGCCGCAATGATCGGCATGACTGTGCGTGTTAATGATGGCAACAGGAATGCAGTCATGCTGCAGTAATGTTTTATCAATTGCTTTTGCAATCGCATCATCAATACCGCTGTCGATGATTAACGCTTTGCCGTCAAAAATATAAACGCCGATAGACAAACGGCCGCTGCAATAATAGCTTGATCCAGTAACTTGAATTAAATTGACTTGTGGCATGCTTTCTCGCTTTAGCTTTAATGGTTAACTAATGCCTGACACCAGTCATAGTTTAACTGATATGCTTCGATAGTCATATCAATAAACTCTTGATTCCGATCTTCTGGCACAAGTTGTTTGATCAACTCACTTGTCATTAATACATGATAAGCTTCTGCGGGATCATCGCCGCCAACGTGAGTGTGAAAATAAGCGAGCTTGTTTTTGTTAACCTGATATCTGGTGGAAATAGATTCCCAAAGCGCAGTAATCATATCATTTGCATGCATTTCAAAGCCTAACATATAAGCAGTACGGGAAACCGGACAAACTTGTGAGAGACCTTTAAAAAGTTTATCCAGATAGGTTTTTGTAACAGGTGAATAATCGGGATTGATATCTTTTTGCAGGATGTGTTGCAAATCTTTTTTTAATAAATTGCTGTGAAAACGTTTTGTTTCAAGAATACGCGGTAAACTTTTTAAGCCTGATGCAAGCAGTAAATTAAAACCGCCGGTTTCATCCCAGCATAAAAAATTAGCGACAACTGTTGTTAATTCGACATGTTCAGGAATACATTCATTGCGGTCAATAAAATGTTGACTTAAATCGCGCTGCGTTCCTGACTGAATGTAAGGAAATGCCTGGGACATGGCGAAGAAATTTAATAGCAGATTTTCAATATTTGTTGATTCAGGAATATCTGCAAAAGGATGTTTGGGAAATTTTTCTTGAATGATTGCGTGTGTGTCGGTCATATGAGTTTCTCGAGCATAAATATTAAATAAAATTTAAAAGTATAAGTATGGGAGCTGCTAATAAATTATGTTATTTTTTTTGGAAGACATTAACATCGCCAAAGTTTATCAACACCACAATTAAAATGCCATAAGTAATAAATACACAAAGTTATTTGCTATATGAATTTCCTGCTTTCTTTTGTAGTATACGCATATTTTCAAAATCAATATTAATCAATGAGGATGTTAGAAGTGCAGCGAAATCAAAATGAACAACCAGAGAAACCGAAGAGCACGCTTGCTTATATCAAGTCCATGTTAGGCGGCAAGGAAGGTGTCAGCTCAGCATTGGGTGGTGCGACTGGCGGTTATGTGTGCTTTCCATTTGAAGGATTAAAAAAACGCATACAGACCAAACAGCCTATATCATTTAATCCTAAGGAATTGTTTCGCGGCTCAACAGCATTTTCCGGCAGCGTGATGCTGGCAACATTTTCACAGATGGGTTTTTATGATCTTTTCAAGCAGATCCCTGGCTATAATCCTGAATCAAAAATCTGGAATACGAACCTCGCAATTGCGAGCGGAATGCTGGGGGCGGTAGTTGCATCAGCACCAGTAGAAAATGTCATTCTAACGCAACAGTTAAATAAAACTAATCCGATCAACGCTATCAAAATCATGTTCAAGGACAGTCTCCTGCGCCCATGGACTGGTGTGGCTCCATTAATGTACAGAGAAGCAGGATTCGGTTTAACCATGCTTTATGGCGCTGAAGAAGCATACAGGATCGCTCACAATATGACGGGCAGTGTTTCACTAGGTATCATGGCGCAAATTGCGGCTGGTATGGGCGGAGCAATCATCACACAGCCGGGTGATACGATCGCTACGCGCATGCAAAAACATGGTGATACTTTGTCACAAGCAGTCAGTAACGTTAAGAAAGAAGGCTTCAAGGGATTTTTCAAAGGAGGCTCTCAGAGATTATTTTTATTCACTGGATGCGCTACAATTATACCTCCTGCAACCCGGGCATTCAAACGTATGCTAGGATGCGAGGATGAATCGAAGGAGACTTCGAAGGTAAATCTCAAACATTAGGCTATTTATGAAGTTAAATAGAAACTTCACCGTTCTCGACAAACTATGCCTTGGCATTGATCAGGCATTGAAGGCACTAACCAATCAACCGCAAACTTCAGGTGTGCCGTATCCTGCGAAGGAAACGGCAGATCTGGAAATGACAGATCAGCAGCGAAAACATTCTGCAAGCTTGATGCGGATTAACCACGCTGGTGAAGTGTGCGCGCAAGCGTTGTATCACGGCCAGGCAGTTGCATCACGAAGCAATGAAGTGCAGGAAAAAATGCAGCAAGCTGCACTTGAAGAAGGTGATCATCTTTACTGGTGTAAAAAAAGACTGGATGAACTGGATAGTCATACCAGTTATTTAAATCCACTTTGGTACGCGGGATCGTTTTGCATCGGCATGGCAGCCGGCATGATAGGCGACAAATGGAGTCTGGGATTTGTTGTTGAAACGGAGCGGCAAGTCATCAAACATTTATCCGGACACATGGCAATTTTGCCAATGCAAGATCAGCGCAGTTATGAAATTTTAAAACGTATGGAGCAAGATGAAGCGCATCACCGCGATCAGGCGGTTGAAGCTGGAGCGCATGAATTGCCTGATTACATTAAATCAGTGATGGCGCTTACTTCTAAAGTCATGGTGAAAGCTGCTTATTATTTATGATGTTCGTCTTTTTTCAATGACAATACATTCAATAATGCTTCCGGCGAATAAATTGCAAGACGTGTTTTGCTGAAACCACTTTCATCGCGCGTGACAATTGCTTGTGCTCCGCAATGCACAGCAGATGCGTGTAAGACAGCATCTTCAAAATCTTGAAAACCACTGTCCAGTGCATCTTCCAAAATGAGACGGTTGATGGGAGCAATCTCAAATAATTTCATTATTTTTTTGATGATGTGCGCTGCATCTTTGGCAGTCAATGCTTTCATCAATAAATAATCCAGAGTTGTAATGGTTGTGGCAGGGAGATAGCCTTCAACTACACCTGATTCAATTTTTTCAAATAATAATTGTGCATGCTCAGCAAACGGTGCGCGGTCGAGTAATAAATCTAGAATGATGTTGGTATCGAACAGAATCTTCATAAATATTTCTTATGTAAATGTTCTTTGTAATCTTTTTCGGAAAGTCTGGAACCCTTTAACGCACCCCTCAAAGAGTTTGTCAGCGGCAGAGAAAGAGATGGTTTTGCATCAACTTGATAATCAAGTATGGCAAAATAATCACTCACCAGCTGTGAAACCGAAGTCTCATTTTGCCTGGCGTAAGATTTGGCGCGCTTGATCAAGGCTTTGTTTAAACGCAATGTTAGTTTGGTTGTCATAAGATGCCTGACGTACATTTATTTCATAAAGTATACGTCATATTTCAATAATATCAAGAAGAATCATGCGTAAATTTTGACTAACTATCTGTAATATATATAAAATATTTTTATAGTGATAGCGGCATAATTTGTTTAAGATGATGAGTGGTTATAACAAAAAGGAGTGGGTAAAATGTTAAGAAAAGCCGCGAAAATATTTGGAAATAATGATCCTATCGGGCACTCTTCCCAAGAATTCCAAGAGATTAAGAGAGTGATTAATGCAGGTCCATTCTCACCTCTCAAAAAAAGAATATGGAATGTGTATCTGGATAACTGGATAGATAGAATCGACAATCTTGGATTTTTTTCTACAATTAATCTTGTTATGACTGCAGAACAAAAGAAACAGTTTTCATATGAGATGTCTGAGCTGATTAAGCGAACAGACGATGAATTTTTATTCGGTGTGAAACGGCTGATATTAACATTGTCTGCAGAAAGTCCGTTAAGAAAATCCTTGAATACAGAAATTATCGCAGCGGAAAAAGAATTGGCAGAGCGCAGAGCCAGTGTGCACAATGCAGCGAAGTGGGCTGCAATTGCCGGTACATTGACGATGTTATGTCGCGATCCAACTTTAGGTTTATTGACGCTTGGTATCGAAGTTGTAGTAATGCTCGCGACTGATGTTGGCAAGCTTTTAGATACCGCTTTGGAAATCTATGATTCGACTGGCTATATGGATGTAGAGAGAAATGGCAAAGTCAGTAGGGAATTAATGTCATCGTATTCATCATTTAAAAATAATTAATAGAGATTTGGCTCAGTGCTCTCGCTTGCTCACGCAAGCGAGAGCATTTTTATTTATTCGGGTTGATCTGTTGGTGCCGGTTCGTTTGCATCAGGTTTTGCTTCGTCAGTTTTCTGCGCTGGCGTTTCAGATTGTTTGGGCGCGGTTTGAAATGCAGGTGTTGGCTCAGCAGCAGGCTTGGTATTTTCAGCTTGTGCCGGATACACATAAACCATAAGCATGGCTCCGGTTTGCAATAACCAGACGACCCATATAATTTCCATAAACGATGGCAGCCAGTATTTGCGGAGCAGGAAGAAAATGATTGCTGGAATTAATCCGGCAAGGAGTGGAATAACTATTAATGCTGTTAACTCTCGTGCGATATTACCTGTGTGACTGTCGTTGAAAACATTGGTGAGAATCCCTGAAACCCAGTCATGGGCTGACACCAGTGCCTGAATGACTTTTTGAGCTTCCGGCATGAAGAACACAACGGCTGCGCTGACGGCAATAATGAGAAAAAATGAAATTATCTGTTTTAACATAACATGTCCTTATGATGCTGGTTCAATCCATTTTATATAATATGTCATCCCCGCGAAAGGTTGTCATCCCCGCGAAAGCGGGGACCTCCTGATGCAACCGTGCAAACAAACGGAGGGAGATTCCCGCTTTCGCGGGAATGACGATTTAAACCTTCACCCCAGTCCCGCGATCCAATAAAATTCGCGCCCAGGTGAATAACACAATGAAAAACAGGCTGACAAGTCCAAATCCATACCATGGATTTAAATCGGAAACACCGAGTATGCCAAAGCGGAAGGTATCAACCATATTCAAGACAGGATTCAGCATGGAAACTGTACGCCAGACGGGTGGTAGCTGATCGATGGAATAAAATACTCCTCCTAAATACGTTAACGGGGTCAGTACGAATGTTGGAATAAATGAAATATCATCAAAGCGTTTTGCGTAAATGGCGTTAATCAATCCACCCAGTGAAAATACCATTGCAGATAACACTGCCATAAGAATAACAATAAGCGGATGTGCAATTGGCACATGCGTAAATAAATATGAAATGATCAATACAATAAAACCAACCATTATGCCGCGCAAAATGCCGCCCATCATGAAGCCAATGAGAATTAAAATATTTGGCATCGGTGATACCAGCAATTCTTCTATACTTTTATTAAATTTAGTTAAAAAGAAAGAAGAAGCAGTATTCGCGTAAGCGCTGGTCATGGTGGACATCATTACCAGACCTGGAACGATATACTGAATGTAAGCGAAGCCGTCAATTTTATTAATTTGCGAGCCAATGAATTTTCCGAAGATTAGAAAATATAAACTCATGGTGATTGCTGGCGGCAGCAATGTCTGGGTCCAGATGCGGAGAAAGCGTGACATTTCTTTTCTTGTCAATGTATATAATGCGATAAAATTTGGATAAACACCTGTTCTGGTAATCATGATCTTGGCGCCTGATTTTTATTTTCAGTAATGAGATGAAGAAACAATTCTTCAAGTCGGTTGGTTTTATTACGCATGCTGCTGATTTCAATTTTCTGCGCGGATAATTTGTTGAATAAATCATTAAGCGACTGCTGACGATGTATTTCGACTTCAATGGAAGAAGCATCTTGCAGACGCCAGACAAATTCATCCAGTTTAGGTTCAATTGTCAGCGGGCGCGCAATATCAAGAATCATAGTCTGTACATGCAATCTGTTGATGAGTTCTTTCATGTTTGCATGTTCGATGATTTCACCGTGATCGATGATCGCAACATGCTTGCAAAGATGTTCTGCTTCTTCAAGATAATGTGTGGTGAGAATAATTGTTGTGCCAGATTCATTTAATTTTTTCAGGAACCGCCACAAATGATGACGCAGTTCAATATCAACGCCGGCTGTTGGTTCATCTAGAATTAATAATTTTGGTTCATTCATTAATGAGCGTGCGATCATCAATCTGCGTTTCATGCCGCCTGAGAGACGAATTGCAGGCTGGTCGCGCATTTCCCATAAACCCATTTCATTTAAATATTTTTCCATACGTGTTGCAGCAATATGTTTGGGTATGCCGTAATATCCTGCCTGATTGATCAGGATCTGGGATATTTTTTCAAATGAATTGAAGTTAATTTCCTGCGGCACGATACCAATGAGGGATTTGGCATGTGCAAGATCACGGTCTGTGTCATATCCAAATACACTGACACTGCCGCTGGTTTTATTAATCAATGAACAGATGATGCTGATGGTTGTGGATTTGCCCGCGCCGTTTTGTCCTAACAGCGCGAAAAAATCTCCTTGTTCGACATCAAGATCAATGCCCTTCAGAGCAGCAAGTCCATTGGGATATATTTTCTTTAGATTTTTAACTGATAACGCTTTCATTCGACCTCAGCAATTCTGACTTTCTTTTAATATTTGAATTAACATACGCAGCGCTTTCCCGCGATGACTTAATTTATTTTTAACGTCCGGCGCTAGTTGCGACGCGGATTTATTTTCTGTCGGCACAAGGAATACTGGATCATAACCGAAACCACCATCTCCCTGCGGCTGCTGCAAAATCATGCCCCGCCAGATGCCGTCACAAATAATTGGCGTTGGATCATCTGCTGAAGTGAGCAGCGCCAGTACGCAGTGAAATTGCGCCTGCCGTTTGTCACTCGGCACGAGTTTCATTTCATCTAACAGTTTATCAATATTTTTCTGTGATGAAGCAGGCGTGCCTGCATAACGTGCTGAATGAATTCCAGGTCTGCCATGTAATGCATCGACTGCTAGGCCAGAGTCATCAGCGAGTGCCGGTAATCCGGAAATGCGCGCTGCATGACGCGCCTTTAAAAGTGCGTTCTCGACGAATGTCAGCCCAGGTTCTTCTGCATCTGAAATATTTAATTCAGCTTGCGGAATGACTTCGATTTGCAGCGGCCGCAATAATTCGGTCATCTCTTTTATCTTACCGGCATTTCCAGTTGCCAGTATCAATTTGTTGATTCTAGCCAAGTGATGCTCCGAGACCGAGCGCCATTAATGGATTTACGATCAAAATGATTGTTAACTGCAGCAAAATAATTGCTGGTATTGGAGAAATATCCATACCGCCTACATTCGGCACCAAGCGTTGAATGGGTCGCATGATGGGTGCGTTGATACGATAAAGCAGCATAATCACCGGCGACATCGGCTGCACCCATGACAAAATTGCCTGGGCGATGATCGAGTAAAAGAAGGTAAGCAAAAATAATTTTAATGAATCTGCGAATGCGATAATGATTATACCGATGATTGATACAGGCATGGAGCCTATGGAAGTAATCAGAAAATATTTCACAAATTCCAGAGCGAGAATTAATAGCAGCGTCGATATTTCAATGCCTTGTATATTAGGTATGATACGGCGCAGCGGTTTTACTGCGACATCGGTCAGGCGTACGATGAATTGTATGGCTGGGTCATAATAATTTGCACCAGAATACGCGAGAAGCACGCGGATTGCTAATACGAAAAGATATAAGTCAAATAAAGTTGTAATTAAAAATAGAGAGGCATCATAAATTCCGGACATTATTTTTTATCTCCCAATAAGTTGGCTAATTCTTCTGATCTTTGCTTCGCCGCAGTCACGGCCTTTTTGAAAATATCACGCACATGATGTTCTTCCAATACATTCACTGCTTTCTCTGTCGTACCGCCTGGTGAAGTGACATGTTTGCGTAACTCGGCAGCTGAATAATTACTATCAATTGCCATCAGTGACGCACCCAAAGCTGTCTGTTGTGCAAGCAGCTGTGCTGTTTCGGTTGGTAAACCCAGATCAACGGCTGCATCTTGCAATGCTTCCAGAATTAAAAAGAAATAAGCGGGGCCGCTGCCAGATAAAGCAGTGACTGTATCCATATCTTTTTCATCATTGACCCACACTGCAATACCGACTGCACGCATGATTGATTCAGCAATATTACGCTGCTCTTCAGTTGTTTTACTATTGGCAAAAAGTGCGCTCGCGCCGGCGCCGATTAATGCTGGTGTATTTGGCATGACACGTACAACTGCAGCATGACCACCCACCCAATTTTGAATACTGGATGCGCGTATGCCTGCAGCGATAGAGATAATCAGCGGTTTGCGTGACTCTATGACTGATTTCAGCGGCGTCGCAACTTCTGCGAAAATCTGCGGTTTGACTGCGAAAATCACCACATCTGCGTTCGACACTGCAGCTAAATTATCTGAAGTAACCTGAACAGTAAAAGTCTTCTGTAGCTGCGAAAGCTTTTCTTCGCTGGGATCAGTTGCAATGATTTTTTCTGCTGGATGGCCGTTTTTAATCAAGCCGCCGATGAGACTGCTGCCCATGTTACCGGCGCCTATCATGGCAATAATGGGTATGTTCATTGTTTGCTCTAATTTGAGTTAAAAAGTGTGACTATTTAAGCACAGAGTGAGAATGAAGTAAAAAATCAGAGATGTCATCCCCACGTAAGTGGGGATCTCCCTCAATGTGCCCATCGTCATTCCCGCGAAAGCGGGAATCTCCTTCGTTTAGTTGCACGGTTACATTAAGGAGGTCCCCGCTTCCGCGGGGATGACAATATTATTGATCCTGCAGCACCTGGAATAAATATTCATACTTATTATGCGCACTCCAGGCATACCAACCTTCCACTTTTGCATCTTTCACAGCTTTAATCTGTGAACGGATGTAATCCATTCGTTTGGCGCCGGACATTGGGTAGTGATAATTGGATAATTCAATGTAGGCGATGACTTTGACGGGTGAATTTTCCGGGAATTGTTTCTGGATTCTATCCAGTGAATTATTCACGGTTTCATACGGCTTTTGATAGTGAATATCGAACGGTTTGTAATGAGATGGATAAACCATGGGGCAGAGGTAGTCGACGGTTTCAGAGAATAACTTTGCGTTTTGACCAATATAAGGTGACTCACCAAAACTGGTTTCACCAAACACATCAATCTGTAATGGAATTTTTTGAGCGGCCAATTTAGTTTTATACCAGGAAATAATTTTCATGATGTCTTTGGCGTTATCAGCTGACTTGGGCGTCTTGGTATTGTAGCGGATGTAATCCAGCTGAATGGCATCAGCGCCCATGTCCAGCGCGAGTTTCACCAAGCCATATTTTTTTTGCCAGATATCCGGGTTCTGAATTTGCTGACGGGAGCCGCCGCCTGGGAACATGGTAATGCGGGCAACAAAATAGATGCCGTTTTCCTTGGCCAGGGCGATATTATCCCGAGTGCGGGTGTTGGGGAACTCGACATCAATTACGAAGGTATCAATACCGGAAGCCTTGGCCTGCTTGATGAGGTAATGCATATATCTGGTATTGGAAGCAGTGTATTGTGTGAGATAAATTCCTTTTACATTCAGCTTGTTATCAGCAAATGTCATGGTGGAAACCGATAACAGAATCAAGCTGAGGAGCGCCATCCTTATTATGTTTATCATTGGCAACCTCGAATGAGTGATTTTTTATTATGCTTTTATTATCGCTCAAAATAGGGGCTGGTGCGTGTGGTATAATGTGTGTGCTCTGATTAAATTATGATCTGGCGCCAAATATGGCGGTACCTATCCTGACTAACGTCGACCCTTCCGCAATTGCCGCTTCAAAATCATCTGACATTCCCATTGAAAGTGTATCCAGCTGTAAATTTTGTGCGTTAAGTTGCTGGTAGACATCATATAACCGATGAAACTGTTTACGTGCCTCTGCAAAATTTGCGGCAGGAGCCGGGATAGTCATGAGTCCGCGTAGTTTTAAACGCGGGAATGATTTGCAGGCAGCTGCGAGAGAGTGAACATCTGCAATGGTCACACCAGATTTGCTGGCTTCATCGCTGATATTCACTTCCATGCAGATATTAAGCGGCGGCAAATGAGACGGCCGCTGATTGTTGAGACGTTCAGCAATTTTTATTGAATCCACACTTTGCACCCAGTCGAAATGTTGGGCGATTTTTTTCGTTTTATTACTTTGAATCGGGCCGATGAAGTGCCATTCAATTTGAAGATCAGATAACTCCTGCATTTTCAGCAGAGCTTCCTGCAGATAATTTTCACCGAAAACACGCTGTCCTGCGGAGTATGCTTCACGGATTTTGTCAGAAGATTGTTTTTTGGATGCTGCAAGAAGGGAGACTGAATGTTCAGGACGGGAATATTTTTTTTCGTATTCGGAAATTTGTTTTTTGATGTGGGTGAGGTTGGCTGGGATCATGATTGGTATTTCCGTACAACGTCATTCATGCGGCGTATGTCATCCCGAGCGTAGCGAGGGATCTCCTTGATAGTGCACGGTTACATCTGGGAGATCCCTCGGCGCACAAAACGCGCCTCGGGATGACACTTTCGCGTGGATGACGTGATTAAATTTGCGGACCTGCAGCTTTGATCGCATCACTAACGTGAAAGCGTTTGAAGTTCTCAACAAATAATTTGATGAGTTCTTTCGCATTCTCGTCATGTGCTGACTGATCTGCCCAGCTCTTGCGGGGATTTAATAAATTGGTATCCACGTCTTTTACAGCTTTTGGAATTTCCAGATTAAATCCTGGCAGTGTTTCATATTCAGTATTTTTCAAATCACCATTCACGATGGCGCGTACAACTGCGCGTGTGGTTGGAATGGAGAAACGATTGCCGCCTTTGCCGTGACCACCACCAGTCCAGCCGGTATTAACCAGATAAACTTGTGTGTCATGACCGCGCAGACGTTTCATTAATAATTCAGCATAAACTGCTGGTGGGCGCGGGAAAAATGGAGCGCCGAAGCAAGTGCTGAATGTGGATTTAATGCCGCTGCCCTGACCGACTTCCGTGCTGCCAACAAGTGCGGTATATCCGCTTAAGAAATAATAAGCTGCTTGTTCTGGTGACAGACGTGCAACGGGAGGTAAGACCCCAAACAAGTCGCAAGTTAAAAACAGAACGGTGTTTGGCTGTTTGCCGCGGTTGTTTTCAGCGCGTTTAGGGATGAATTCACGCGGATAAGCGGCGCGAGTGTTTTGTGTCAGACTGGCATCAGCATAGTTTGGAACTTTGGTGACAGGATCCAGCACGACATTTTCAATGACAGAGCCATATTGAATCGCATTCCAGATCAGCGGTTCGCGTTCTTGAGACAAGTCGATACATTTTGCGTAACAGCCGCCTTCAAAATTGAATACGCCGTCTTCGCCCCAGCCGTGTTCATCGTCGCCGATGAGGAAGCGTTCTGGATCAGCGGATAAAGTGGTTTTGCCTGTACCGGATAAGCCGAAGAATAACGCGGTATCACCGTCAGTACCGACATTGGCAGCGCAGTGCATTGGCAGGATGGCATGTTCTGGCAGCAGGAAGTTAAGAACAGAAAACATGGCTTTTTTCATTTCGCCGGCATAATACGTGCCGGTGATGAGAATGCGTCGCTCTGAGAAATTAAGAATGACAGCTGCATCACCATTAACACCGTCAACAGCAGGATTCGGTTGATAGCCGGGAGCACTTAAAATTGTCCACTGATTTGATTCATTGGTAATGGCTGGTTTTTCCGGACGAATAAATAATACATTGGCAAACAAGTTATGCCAGGCAAGTTCGGTCATGACCTTAACTGGAATACCTAGCGTGTCGTGGGCGCCTACTTTGAGATATGAAACGAAAACCTGGTCACGGCTTTCCAGATATGTTGAAGCTTTTTGCCAGAGGGCATCAAATTTCTCTGTGCTGATTGGCTGGTTGATGTTATTCCAGTCCACTGTTGATTCTGTAACTTGATCACGGACAATGAAGCGGTCTTTTGGGGAGCGTCCAGTGCGGGCACCGGTTTTGACAACTAAAGCCTGGTTGGAGGCAAGTTCACCTTCGCCGCGGGCAAGTGCGGCATCAATTAATTCTTTGATAGATAAATTTACTCGAGAATGAGTTTCTGAATGCATATTTGCAACCTCAATTGTGGACTGAGCCATGGGTGGCCTCCTTAACTTCATTATTCTCAAAGGACGGTAAAAAAGCTGCGGTATTGTACCAAAAGAGCGGATGATTACTAAGATATAATTTAATCATCCAAATCTGTATTTTAATTATCCAATTCTCTTGCAATATGCATCCCACGCACGGTGACGATATAGCTTAGCTTCTGCAACGGGATTTTTTGCTTCGATTATGCCGCGGCCGACGATGATGATATCTGTGCCGTTTTCGAGAATGGCGGTCTCAGGGGTATTGTATTGCTGCCCGAGAGCATCAATGCCTTTTTCAAACTTGATGCCGGGGGTGAGGTTAATCCAGTGTGTGTCACTGGTCAAAGCGTGCTGGGTGATAAATCCGGCAACGAAATCAGGGAATTGCTGCGCCATGTTGAGTGTCGCTTCAACGTAATCTTTATCAAGAAGATTGCCTGTCGAGCTCATTTCAGCAAGCATAAAAATGCCGCGGTGATGTTTGCGCCCAGCAACTGCGAGTCCTTCAATGATTCCGGGTCCAGGAAGAGAATGTGCGTTGGTAAAATCAGCCCACTCGACAATTTTATAGACTCCTCCTTCGTATTGAAGTTTAACGGTATTGCCGATATCAGCAAACTTTCTGTCTTCAAAAATCATGAATTCAAGTTGTGCCGCGAGATTCACTAATTGTCTTGTCAGTTCAGGAGTATAGTTATTGATGATATCAATATGAGTTTTGAGCAGACAAATTTCAGGGCCGACTAGCTCAGCGATTTGCAGTAATTCATCTGCAGTTGTAACGTCAGCGGATAAAGCGAGATTTGTTTTTTTGCTATCCATTAAATTCAATAATTTTTTTCCCGCTATGGATGGACAGCTTTTTGCACGTTGCTGGTATGACATGCTGATCATGTTGAAGAACGCTCCGCAATGAATTTTTCAATGATAGTCCGCTCATCATTGGTGATGATTGTTGATGAGAGTAATGTTTCGAAAATGCCACTCAGGGTTAATACACTGTGAACCTTGAAGTGCTTCTCCAGATTTTGTCTGCCGCCTTGCTCGCGGTCAATTAAAACAACAACGTCATGAATGACTAAGCCAGCATCTTTGAGATCGGCAGCGGTTTCTATGATGCTGCCACCTGTAGTAATGACATCTTCGATAATCAGGCAGCGCTGGCCAGGTGTAAACACGCCTTCGATTAATTGCTTTGTACCATAATCTTTTTTCTCTTTGCGGCGCATAACCATTGGAACGTCATGATTAAGCGACATGCAGGCAGCAATTGGAAGTGCTGTGTAAGGAACGCCGCATAATAGATCAAATTGACTGCTGCGAACTTTCTCCCACATACAGGCTTCAACATCTCTAAGTATTTGCGGGAAAGAAATGATTTTCCTGAGATTTATATAAATAGAAGAAGTTTGCCCGCTTTTTAATTTGAATTCGCCGAATTGTACAGCTCCAATTTCATAAAGAGCGATGGAGAGTGAGTTGGCATTAGTCATTTTTTAAGCCTCAGATTGATGATGTTTTTGAGCATACTGGATTCTATAGATTGCGATATAGCATGGCAACCGTATAATTTACGGCAAAACGATATTCACCAACATTCCGAAATCAATATAACGGCATGATTTATATTAATTAATTCAATCACAATCACTAGAATACAACAAAGTGTAAGTTTTTCATTTATAATTAAAATATTAAACATGGATGTTAATTAAGAAGGTGTTTCAATGATGAAATTGATGAAGCTTCTTTCCGCGATAATTCTGATTTTATGTAGTGTGATGTTTACTCTGAGTCATGCTGATACCAATCCCGTTTCTTCACAAAGCCAGCCGGCATCAGTTGCTGAACCGGCAGCGCCTGATGCTTCTGGTACAAACGATGCTAAAACTGCTACATCAGTGCATGAAGAAAAAGTCATGGTAGCACGAGTTGTGTGGGTGAAAGGTGCATTTTCAGCGACTATGCCTGGAAATCAGGAAGCACGAAAATTGAAGCTAGGTGATAACATTTATTTGAATGATACGCTTATTACCGATAAATTATCTGAGGCACAGATTATTTTCACCGATAATTCAACGATGACTTTTCGTCCCGAATCAAAATTGTATATTAACCAGTATAATTATGCTCCCCCATCAAAAGAGAATGCAGAAAAAAAATCCGCAGGGAAATATATACTTGATTTGATAACTGGCGGATTCAGAACAATTACCGGAATGGTTGCGAAACAAAATCCGAATGATTATGCAGTTAATACACCAGTTGCAACAATTGGTGTGCGCGGTACGGAATATTCACTCGTTTATAAAGTCGGTCAGGATTTATATATCAAGCGTTATTCCGGCATACCATGTATGTCGAATAATGCGACAAAAAACCAATCTAAATCCGTCAATGCTGGCGGTGGGGGTGGTGTTTCATCATCTTCTGTTGGTGGCGGCGAAGTTTGTCTTGATAAAGTAAAACAATATGGAGTTGTAAGCAGCGAAAATGAGGCACCAGTAGCAATTGTAGAACAACCACAAGTATTTCAAACTGACGTTGAAATTGTACCTGTGTCATTCTCTCAGGCTCCGGGAGAGGCACCATTAACGAACATAGAGGGAACTGGATCTGCTGGATCATCAAGCGGCACCAGCTTCTGTATTCAGTAATTATTTTGTGACATGAATATAAACTCCATCCCAGTCCTCAGAAACTGGGTGGAGTTTATATTCATTAATACGATCCATATAGATTTTATATATTTTTACATCTGGATGCTGTTGATGAAGAGAATCCATGATTGAGTATGCCTTATCCCAATTTTTAGCTTGATATGCCTCTAATCCTTCGTGATAGTTTTTCAATTCTTGTTCCAGTTCTGGAGTTAATTGGGAAATTCGACCTAATACTTCATAAATATTAATTCCTCGGCTTTTACCTTTTACTCGCACTTTATCAAGTCGTCTGAAGATAAATTTATCTTGGCCTTGAAATGTCGATTCACCAATCATGATGTGTGCGCCATAAAACTTAGTAAGACTTTCAATACGCGACGCCAAGTTGACGTTATCGCCCAGCACTGTGTAATTTCGACGATATTGTGAACCCATGTCGCCGACACTCATAGAGCCGCTGTTGATTCCAATTCCCAATTTGATATCTGGCCAGTTTTGATCTTTCAGTGTTACGGATAGTTCATTCAATTTTTCTTGCATACTGACTGCAGATTCAATTGCATGATAAGCGTGATCATCATCTTTAAGCGGAGCTCCCCAAAACGCCATGATCAAGTCACCGACGTATTTATCAATCGTACCTTTATTTTTAAAAATGATTTCAGTCATTGGGGTGAGGTAAGTATTCAACAATTCAACCAATTGCTTAGCAGTTAATCCTTCGGAAATAGTAGTGAAACTACGTATATCAGCGAATAAAACCGACATGTCACGGTCATCTCCGCGTAAACCGAACTCACCGCTTTTTGACTGAAGCATGTTGTTGATATGTTCTGCAGGGACATACTGACCAAACATTTCTTTTAATTGTTCGCGTATTCTTGATTCGAATAAGTAGCCATATAAAATGTTTAATACGGCAGATACTGATACTAAAAGAACTGGAACAATAAAGGAAAGCACGAGACCGGTTTGTTCCCAAATCCAGTTGTTAATCATTAACAAGCTGACAGGAACGATAACTACAACTGCACCCAGTGATTTAGGTCCCATATATGGAAAGGCAATCGATGAAATGATACCAAATAATATTGTAAGAACCAGATTCGCACCGAAAGTCCATGCTGGTCGAAATGAAAATTCATTTTCAAGTATACCGCTTGCCATTGATGCCTGAATTTCTACACCGGGATATGGATTTTGAATCGCGGTTGGTTTCAAGTCACCCATTCCAGTAGCGGAAGTACCTACGAAAATTATTTTTCCTTGAATTGATTCGTTAGGAATTTTTCCATGAAGAACATCTGTTGCAGGGTAATATGGGAATGTATAGCTCTTGCCGACAAATGGAATGAGTGCTTCTCCGTTAATGTCGATTGGAACAATTGTTTTGCCAACTTTAATTCCCTCGAGTTCTACGCTTTTATCATATTTCGGAGTGATTAATTCGATCGGTGATCCGATATAAGAAACTACCGCTTGCAAAGCGAGAGAGCCGTAAACATCTCCATTATATTCTATTAACAATGGTGCATGGCGAAATATCCCGTCAACGTCTGAAAAAATATTAATGAAGCCGCCAAATTTGGCGGCAGTTTGAATATCGGGAACACTGGCGATATATCCCTTGGCTTTATATAAATTCAGTTGTTTTATTAAATTGTTGTTTAACTTTAAGAGAGGAGGAGGTAATTGATTTTGAGTTTGTGTTCTCGATAAAAAGCCAATTGCGAGAACGGAATTTTCATTTATAAGACTGTCAGCAAAAATTTTGTCGTTATCAAATATTGATGATTGTGATTTTAAATAATCAATAACACTTGTATCAACCGGTTGTTGCTGATTTAATTTTTTGATAACTTCATCTGCAAGATTTGGTTCATGCTCTGAAAAAAATACGTCAAATGCCACTACTGCGGCGCCTTGCTTTTGTAATTGTGTTACGAGCTCTGCCAGTTTGCTTCGCGGCCACGGCCAGTGACCTTCAACTTCCAGGCTGCGATCATCTATATCAACGATTGCAACTGCCGGAGATGGTTTAGGAGATTTTCGCATGATGTATGTTTTTAGCTGCAAGTCGTATCCCAGATTATCAAGACGAGTCAATGCTGAGTGGATAAATAAGTTGGAAGTGATGAGAGCCCAAGCTGCTAACGAGCTAAGAAAGAAACCGAGAAATATCGGAAGCCGCTTATTCATTATTCATCCCTGAAAATTTAATGCTGAAGTTAAAGTTTAATCCACTTTCGATATGCCGTGATAGCCTGAATACATACTGTGGAAGATATATCGGTGATCTCTAATTTAAATTATGTTAAATTACAATAAGATACAAGTGCATTTTAGGTTGAGCGGAATCTCGCGAAACTTGAAATTTTTTTTGCTATTATATTGAATTAGTCAAAGGAATTTGTGTTGTTTTGCAAAGGGAGTCTAGATGTATTTTAGAAGTTCTTTCAGGGTGGCTAGTTTTGCTGCTGCACTGCTTCTTGCTGAATCTAACTCATACGCTGATGTGTTACCTGGTTCTGTCATGCCGGAACAAGTCGCAAAATCTCTCGCACCGCAGCCAAGCGTTGTTCCACAAGGCGTTGCTCCGCAGCGTGTGGTAGAACATAAAGCGCAGCCTCAGGCAATCAGTCCAGAAGCACAAAAAATAAAATTTAAATTAAATAAAATTATTCTTTCCGGTAACCATGTTTTTACAAATAGTCAGCTGGAACGTCTTTATAAAGATAAAATAGGGCAGACCATTACTGTCGCACAGTTATTTGAAATCGTGCAAAACATTACGAATTTTTATCGTAATAACGGTTACATTATTTCCCGCGCAATTCTTCCTCCTCAGCACGTAGAAAACGGTATTGTAAAAGTGCAAGTTATCGAAGGTTATTTAAGCGGTGTATACGTTACAGGATTTCCTGGCGGCGCAAAATGTTTAATAGAGGGATTCGGTTATCAGATTCGTAAATGCCCGCCACTAAGTCTTGTGCGCTTGGAAAAATACATGTTGTTAGTAAATGAAATTCCTAACACATCGGTACGGGCTGTTCTTTCTCCATCGAAAACTGAATCAGGCGCAGCAGACTTGAATATGGTGTCGATGTTTAAACCGATGAGCGCGTATTTTTCATATGATAACTACGGCACTCGTTACATTGGTCCGCAGCAGATGACAGGTAATGTTGCCATCTATTCTGCGATTAACTCTGGTGATAGTATTCAGACAACTTATACCAAAACACCGAAAGGCGGTGAGCTTTCATTCCTTGATGTGAATTATAACGGGCCCGTTGGGGACCGCGGATCGCGCTGGATATTAGGCGGCACGCGCACGCATTCTCATCCACTATTTGTATTACGTCCTACTGAGACGGATGGTTTAAGTACTAATTACTACACAGGTTTTACTTATCCATATATTCGTAATCGATCAACGTCACTTAACTTGACTGCTGGATTTAATTATCTGGACAGTAACACGACAATTTTTCCGAATGTCGTACTGTATAGCGATCATATTCGTAGTATCGATCTGGGGATGAACTTAAATTATGCTGACAGTTACTATGGTGCAAATCTGATTTTATTGAATTTTAGGAAAGGTCTTCCTTTCCTGGGATACTCAAGTGACACGAACGTATTAACAGCACAGACATCTCGTCCAGGTGGTTATGCGGCGTATCAAAAAGTAGGTGCGCAATACAGCCGTTTGCAGGCAATTTATGGAAGTATTTCTATGCTGGGTGTGGCGCGTGGCCAGTGGGCATTTGTGCCGCTCCTGTCTTCTGAGCAGTTTACATTTGGCGGTAATCCAATCGGACGTGGTTATGACCCTGCTGAATTGATTGGTGATAGAGGCGTAGCAGCCAGTCTTGAATTACGCTATGACAAATCAATTTATAAATTTATAAACACACTCCAGTTGTATGGATTTTATGACATTGGTGCTATCTGGAATTTACTTGTTAACCCAACTTCACCGACAAAAGTAAGCGCAAGCTCTGCTGGTCTCGGTCTGCGCTTTACAATGAATAAATATGTAAGTGGTAATCTGATGTGGGCGCAGCCGTTGACAAAACAGGTTGCGGCAGAAGAACTTATTCAACAAGGTTGGCGTCCAAGAACTTTCTTCAGTGTTGTCGCAAACGTAGATTAGTCTGCAGTAGTTTTGCGGATATCTTTGACACTTTCCGATTTCATCAAATCAAGAAAAATCATCAGTGCAAGTTGCTCGCGTTCGCGCAACTTTTCGAAATGCTCATCTTCAAATAATATTTTTGCGTGCTCTTCCAGCATTTTCGGCGGGATGAAATCGTTAATTACTTCTAAATAATCTTCCCAGGACAGATTTTTTTCGTACTTTGTCATTGCCTCAGTAATTGCTTTGTCTAGCACTTCTGATAGAAATGCTACAATACCTTTATCTGTTTGTGTCAGTTCAGATACATATGCGCTGCAATCAGCTGGATTCCCCCAATCACGCCATGCATATAATATGTGAAGTAATTTTGGGTGAGTACCCAGACTTTCATGTTTTGCCCAGTATTGAATTCGTTCAACGCAGATTTGTTGTAATTGTTTTAGTTCAGTTGGGGGCAGCATTCTATATTCAACTGGTACGAATGTATCTTCATCTTCAAGATGTTCCCGGCTTTGTTCGCGCAGTTCATGTACGATGATGTATAAACTTTTCGTTGAATTGGCAATCGCATTTTGCATGATAATAAATCGTTCTTCTGGAGTTGGAGTGCGCTGCAGGCACGCACTGATAATTCGATGAATGCGCATGGGTGTATCCATGCTTAACGGACCGATGCCAAATCCAGGCGGAAATAAATCGCCGTTATCCAATAGAGCAGAAATGATTGCAGGTATGTTCTCTCTAGGAATTTCCTGAATGGTTTTATGTGTAAATAAATCTAAAAACTTCACTATACGTTCATCTTGATTTAAACGTGTGAGCGCATGATCAAACTCGACAGGATTTTTTGCCATTGCCAAAATTGTGTTGAATTCACTATTTGGCATGCCGCCAGATTGAATGGAGAGGCGGAAATAACTATCAAAAAATTCAGGACTGCAAATTCGTTTCAATTTTCGTGCAATTGATGAAGAATGATAGGCAGCTATTTCGGGGCGGTACATTAATCTCAGTCTTGGAAAAAGGCGGATCATTAAGTCGATTAGAAGATCGCGCGGAAATGAATGATCTCGCTCCAAAATTTCATCGCAGCGAATTTTTTCTTTTTCCACGACAATCTTATCAGGCAAGTAAACGTTGTCTAATAAGTCAGTAAACAAATCTTTGTTATCGCGTATGCCTGCATACACATTCGGTAAGAAAACTTCAATTGCAGTTAGTGCAAAAAAGTCGACAGGGTTAACGATATCACGCAAGCGCGTATAACCAAATCCAAGAGTATTGATATACCGCGAAATATCACGGCAATTACTAAAAAAATATCTTAATGAACTGTAATAAATATCAGCCCAGTACTCATTATTCCATGCATCTTCTGGCATGAGACGGATGACTTCACTCAGTCTGTCAGCAAGTATAGGTTCAATATCCTGCTGAGTAATTGGCGGAATATCAAATGGCAGCTGTACGATTTTTTCGACGTATTCATCACCGCCGCTGCCATCGAGTTGATTAATTGCATTGATCACAGCAGTTTTATCAAGAGCGAGAAGATATGACGTATTTATGTAATCTCCCATTGATTTTACTATCTGAAAGATTTGCTTAATTTCATAATCATAAAGGCGTGAAATATTATCTATTATAATGATGATGCGGCATTTTTCCTGACGCAGTAAATCATTTAATTCTGCTTTGATTTTTGTAAGGTCTCGTCCTGACTCCCACCCGTGAATATCTTCATGATTTTGAAAAGTAAGTTTTTGCCACATTGTGCGTTTGGAGAGCATCGCTTTAGGTATAGGCTTTTCAGAAAAAAATGAGATGTATAATTCGAGCAAATATATGATGCGGTCTTTGTTTTTTAGCTGCGTAGATTCGCGCAGCACAGATGAAAGGCGTAAAAAGAAACTGTAAATTAACTGATGCTGCCCTGAATAACTCCATGGGCTAAAGTTCAAAATAATCGGTTTTTCATCATCCATCATGTTGCTTGATGCAAATTTTAATTCTTCGAGAATGAGATTGATTACCGATGTTTTACCAGATCCCCACCCGCCATATAATCCAACTACCATGCTGTCAGGGTCTTTATGATCTAAAAGACAGCGTGCGACATACTTCGCAAACTGTGCTCTGCCTAATCTATCCTGGCTGCTGTCAGTAATGGGGCGATCGGCATCAAACACGACTCACTCCTTCTTATTATTATTTGACTATTCGATACCTATATTCGATTATAGCAATTTTTTACTGTTGGCTTATTTTTAGAACAATATCAGCAGGTTATAAATGGATACCGGTGACGACAGTGGCTCACGCGACTAACTCTTTGAAAAAACGTCAATTATGGCAACAGGCAATGGCGGATCTGATTACAGACCCCGCAGAGCTTATCCATCTACTTAATCTCAACCCATCCTTGCTGGAAGCGGCAAAAGCCGCTGCAAATGTCTTTCCTTTGCGTGTCCCAAGGGGATTTGCCGCTCGGATGGAAAAGGGCAATCACATGGACCCGCTGCTTCGGCAAGTGCTGCCTTTAGGTGTCGAACTTACACCGCAGCCTGGCTACAGCAAAGATATATTGCGTGAAAGTGGTGCCAATCCAGTTTCTGGTTTATTACATAAATATCCCGGTCGTGTTCTTGTGACGCTGACGAGTGCCTGTGCGGTGCATTGTCGATATTGTTTTCGCCGATTCTTTCCATACGAAGATAACAACCCTGGCCGCGCCGGTTGGGAGAAAATTTTTGATTACATTGAATCTGACAATACCATCACAGAAGTCATATTGAGCGGCGGTGATCCACTCTCTGCGAATGATCATCTCTTGAGTGAATTCACTGAGAGATTAAATCAGTTGCCGCATGTGACGCGGTTACGCATTCATACGCGTATGCCTGTGGTGTTGCCGGAACGCATCACCGACGAATTCATGCAATGGGCGGCAGATTTAACTCAGCAGCTGGTGATCGTAATGCATATCAATCACGCCAATGAAATAAATAATGAAGTGGTGCTGATGTTAAAACGGCTGAGTGATGCCGGCATCACATTACTGAATCAATCGGTGTTATTGAAAGGTGTGAATGATGATGCACAAACACTTGCTGCTTTGAGTGAAAAGTTATTTATGTCTGGCGTGCTCCCATATTATTTGCATACGCTGGATAAAGTTGAAGGCGCCGCGCATTTTGATTTAGATGACTATACTGCACGCAGCATTCATTCAGAACTCAATAAAATGTTACCGGGATATCTTGTGCCGAGACTGGTGCGCGAGACACCAGGTGAGTCATCCAAAACTCTGCTTGTAATTTGAACAGAAGCTGGCAGACACTGGTACCACGACGTTTCCCCAGCTTATCCTGCAGATATCCCACGAGTTATCCACAGAAATTGTGGATTATTTTATTTATTAGTCACCGTATTGCGCATTAACTTTGACTTTATTATCTGATCTGAAAACGTTATCAGTCTTTACTCTGACAGAATTCGGGATTCCTTTGATTTTGGTGTTTTCCAAGCCATGTTCAATAGCTTGTGCGCCAACAACCAGCGCGCCTGCACTAACGACAGTTTCTGCTGCCTGCATAGCCACAAAACCTGCACCATTTACTGTATTGCCGCTATAAGCAGACACATTGCCTTTCTTGTCAAGGATGACGAGCATACGACTGGAGCTTAGAAAATCATTATTTTTGATAACAAAAACCCTCAGCTTATTTGGCCCAAGATAGCCAACAGGCTGAATGTTGCTGGCGCAGCCGCTTAATGCGGCAATGGCAGCAAATGCTATGACGATTTTAATTTTGTGATGTATATTCATAAGTCAGGATATTTTTTTTGAGCATTATATACACATCTTGATCAAAAGGAAAGCACTCTTGGTTCACGTTGAATTCATACTTTCTTCATACTATACTTGAGGTATGAAGAAAGTATGAATCAGGGGGACATAATGAGCGTAGCTAAAATTGCAGTTTCTATTGACGCAGAACAATTGAAAAAGATTGATTATTATGTAAAAAAACATGTTTTTAAAACTCGAAGTGAAGCATTTCGAATAGCTATTAATCAAACATTGGATGAGCTGGAGCACAACCGCTTGGCAAGAGAATGTTCCAAGCTGGAAATCAGTGAAGAACAGGAAATGGCAGATCAGGGGTTGGAAGAGGATTTGGGCGCATGGCCAAAATATTAAGAGGAGATATCATTTGGGCAGATTTGAACCCAACTCAGGGAAAAGAACAAACCGGTAAGCGGCCGGTTCTTGTTTTAAGTCATGACATTTTCAATGAAAAATCAGGGACAGTTATTGCGGTTGCATTGACATCCCAGCAGCAAAAAGCCGGTTTTCCACTAACACTGGAATTAAAAGGCAAACAATATCCCAAGCCTTCCTGGGTTAAGATAAGCCAGATCAGGACGCTGTCAGTGTTGCGATTAGGAAAGAAAATCGCCCACATTTCTAATGATGAATTGGAGAAGGTAATAGAAGGGTTAAACGAAATTATCAATTGAAAAACTCACCGCTTTGTTCACAAGTTCAATTTTTCTACATGGCATGAAAAAGCCCGTCATGACGGGCTTTAAACAGGTTATCAGATACTTGTTCAGCAACTTATCCACAGAATCTGTGGATTATTTAAGCGGACTCAAAATGTTCGATTAATCTATCCAGCTCAGTTAAATTTTTGTAATAGATAATGAGTTTGCCGCGGCCTTTTGGATTACATTTCACGGCAACTTTGGTATTCAATTGCAAGGAAAGCCGTTTTTGCAAATTGACGACATCTGGATCGAGGGGTTTAGCGGATTTGTCAGCAACCGGTGGCGGGACAGTATTATTCTGCAGATTGCGCACCAGGTCTTCAGTTTCGCGGACAGAAAGTTCGCGGCTGAAGATGAGGCGTGCGGTTTCAAGTTGCACAGATTCGGGCAAAGTAATCAGAGTACGAGCATGACCCATTTCAAGCTGGCCGCGTTCTAACATGTTTTTCACTTCTTCGGGTAGTTCGAGCAAGCGCAGTAAGTTGGAAATGGTGGCGCGGTTTTTACCGACCGCATCCGCTGCCTGCTGATGTGTCATGCCGAATTCATCAATCAGACGCTGTAATGCAATCGCTTCTTCGATAGGATTTAAATTTTCGCGCTGAATATTTTCAATGAGGGCGATAGCGATTGCGGCTTCATCCGGAATTTCACGGACAATGACGGGTACTTCAGTCAATCCGGCCAGCTGGGCAGCACGCCAGCGGCGTTCACCAGCAATAATTTCATATTTTGACTCGCCGACAGGACGAACGATCAGCGGCTGAATGATGCCCTGTGTGCGGATGGAGCTTGCCAGATCTTCCAGACTTTGTGGGTCAATCTCGCGTCTTGGCTGATATTTACCGCGCTGAATGCTTTTGACATCTAGCTTGCGTATGCCCTGGCTGGGCGCAGAACCAGATTCACTGCCACTTTCCATGCCTTCTTCAGTGCCGGTAAAGGCAAGTAATGCATCTAATGATTTACCTAGGCCGCGTTTTTTTACCATAATAGAAGAGTCCTGTTTTCTGTTGGTAAACATCTTAATCAATAGTAGGGAGAAATGGAATGATTCTGCCGTCTGTTGTCCGCGTTTTTTTTGCGATTGCACTATCTGAAAACACTAAGAACAATTTGGCAACATACATCGACTCTCTGAAAAAAATTTCCAGATCAAAACAGATACGCTGGAGCAAGCCTGAAAATCTCCACATCACGTTGCAGTTTCTGGCTGAGGTGAAGGGCGAGCATATCGATACGATGATTCAAAATGTGAAAAAAGAAATACAGCAAGTCATCAAGCCATTTCAAGTGTCATTACGCTCGATTCATCTTTTTCCTGACCCACATCGCCCGCGCGTGATAGTGGTCGATGTGGTGCCACAAGATACGCTGACAAGATTATCAATACTTATAGGTAGTGCCATCCAAAAGACTGGTTATGAAATTGATATGCGGCCGTTTCGTGCACATATGACTATAGGGCGTATCAAAACAGTTCAGACCAATGCACTGAATTTTTTGGCTGAAGCAGATATTCCGGCAGCCAGTAAGATTGATGTTAATGAAGTTGTTCTTTTTCAAAGTGAGCCGCATCCGGACGGGTCACATTATGTTCCGTTGCAACGAATTGAGCTCGCTTAATCTTTTGCCAGATGGACGCTTTAAATTTAGAATGTAATGATTGCAATCGTGAATGAGTTACCTCATGAAAGACAAGATTCGATTAGTGAAAGGCGATATCACCAAGTTAAAAGTGGATGCTATCGTAAATGCTGCTAATACTTCATTGCTGGATGGGTCGGGCGTAAACGGAGCCATACATGCTGCCGCAGGACCCGAGCTGCTTGCAGAATGCCAATTAATCGGCGATTGCGCACCCGGTCAGGCAAAGATAACCAAAGGCTATCGTCTGCCGGCGAAATATGTTATTCATGCAGTCGGCCCCATCTGGCGCGGGGGTGCGAAAAGTGAAGCAAAATTATTAGCGGATTGTTATTCTTCTGCAATGAAACTCGCACTCAAACACCATATAAAAACAATTGCATTTCCAGCCATCAGCTGCGGCATTTATGGCTATCCTGTTAAACAGGCTTCCGCTATTGCTGTGAAAGAAATTTCACATTTTATGGAAATGCATCCTGAAATTGAATCAGTAGATTTTGTATGTTTCACGGATGATTGCTATGAAGCATATCGACAGGCAATGGAAATGCTGAGTCACTGAAAATGAGAAGATAGAGGTTATTATGACTGCCAGTACTTTCCATGTAATCAAAGATCCCGTACATGATACTATTCAATTCACATCTGAAGAAGACGGCTGGATTAAGCCATTCATTGACAGCCCGCAGTTTCAACGTTTGCGTCATATCAAGCAAATGGGACTCGGCGATTTAATTTTTCCAGGCGCTGTGCATACGCGTTTTAATCATTGTATCGGCTGCTGCTATGTCGGCAGTCAGATTGCCAGAAAAATCGGGCTGAGCGATTCTGATCGCCAGCTAGTTATGATAGCGTGTCTGCTGCATGATGTCGGTCATGGGCCTTTTTCACACGCATTCGAAGGCGTATTTCAAAAGAGTATCATTCGCCATGAATTGTGGACGCCGCATTTTCTAATGGAATATGAAAATGAAGAATTTTTTAATCGTTATAATAAATTAAATCCGCATGCGCATCTCAACAAAGAAAAATTCCGTGTAATCGCAGATATGATTATGCATAGACCGATACACAAACACGTTCTCGCTGACATTGTGTCATCACAGCTGGATGCTGACAGGCTGGATTATTTGCTGCGCGATAACCATTTTTGCGGTGTGCGTTACGGTGATTTTGATATACGCTGGATGCTGCACTGCATGACTATTGTCAAATCACCGGAAGGTGACAGGCTTGGCATTACGCATAAGGGTATTGGTGTTGTCGAACATTATTTAATGGCGCGGCGCTTGATGACGCGTAATATTTATCAATTGCAAAAGAAACTAGCGATTGAACATTTGATGATTTTATTGTTTGCGAGTCTTGCAGAAAGTATGGAGCGCCACGCGCCGTTTGCAGATATCAGCGCAACACGGTTAGGTAAATTTTTATTGGCAGCCAATGAATATAACCGCAGTACGGAATCATCCAAACAAGATATCGAAGCGCTGAAACATAAATTTCTCGAAACAAATTTCCCAAATTATAAAGATTTATGTGATTACGATGTGTTCGCACTCATTAAACAATTATCGGATATGGATGATGATCATCCTGCAGTTGAAATTGCGAAGCGTTTGCAATTCCGCATCATGCCGAAAATCATACGTCTGGATCACGCTGATCTTGAATCAGTGAATGAAGAATTAAAAACATTTAAAGCAAGTCATCATACTGTTTATCAAGACTGGCAATTAACGCTATTGAAAACACCGCACCGCTCATACAGCGGCGAAGATGATCCAATTCTAGTTGTGAATGAAAAAGGCGAGATTAAAACGATTGATCAGTACTCTATTATGATTGATGCATTGTCTGATCGTCTGGAGAATGTAGCATTTCTCTTTATTGATAAATCCATCGCTGAAGACAAACCAGTAGCCGCTTTTATCAGGCATTTACGTGCAACAGAACAAGCGGTCTGATCTGTAATATGTTGTTTTTAATGCGCATATGAATTCATAACCATCCCTGGTTTATAATATTAGTAATAATAAGGAAAAAGGGGATGGTTATGCCAGCGCAGCATTCCAAATTATTTTCTACACCTGTTATTACGGATTTTTTCACAAAACTTAAAGCAATCGCACCAGAATATTTAGACTGGCATGAGGCAGAAGGTAAGCTGATCTGCATTCAAAAACCAGTTGATCCCAAAGCTGACAACAATATTATTAATACTGTTGAAAAAGTGATGAAGAAACTTCATCTCACTTTGAAACCAGGCGAGCATGCAATAGATAAACAGACCGATGGAAAAATATCATATACCTTTTCTCTGAAAGGAATTTACGATCAGCTCAATACTGATCCTTGGATTAGAAAGCACGCAAGCGAATTCGCAAATATTAATTCTAAACAGCAAACACGCAAACCAAAAAGATAAAAACGGGGGGTGTCATGCCTGTTACAGATGATAAAATTAAAAAACAGCAAGAGTTAATAGATTTGATTTCAAAATATGTAACAGAACAAATTGGTGAAAATGGCCCAGTCAGTAAACAATATCTGAAAATACTGGGTGAAACAGCAACTGGCAATCCACCAGAAAAAGTATTAAATAAATTGGGATCAAATTTGTCACAGATTAAGAAATCAATTGATGCCGGAAGAAGCGCAGAAGGTTTTGACGGCAAAGCGGATGATGTTACATATACAATTGAAACCATGCTAAGAGTTTATAACCAAAGCAAAAAAGATGAAGCCACCGCTATCGCCATCATAAAAGATGCATTAAGCACAAAATCCGCAACTCTCGCTCCAGGAAAATAAGACTAGAATCTGCTGACAATTCGCCATTCTAAACGAATTGTCAGTAGACTCTAAATGTGTATACTAACCCGCGAGGCAGGTTCTTGATCGAAACCCTACAAGCAAACTCGAGGAAGTCAGAGAGATAATGTGGTGAGCATCCTGTATACAGGAAGCCTAAAGCATTACAGAGACCTCCACTTAGCATTCTCGGGTTTTTCGGTCAGGCCTGCCTCAAATACTAAGGGAGAAGGTGCCGAGCGCAGCGAGGCGGATGAGGGGTGTTCGACATCTGCAAATGATTGAGCGAAGCGCCGGGCCGGGCCTCTCTCCAAGTGCCTTTTCTGTGATTAACAGCTATAATGCCTCGAAAGTGTTTTCTCGAGGTTATTCGTATGTCAATTCAAACTGTTATTCTCGCTGCAGGTCAAGGCAAGCGCATGCATTCACGTCTGCCAAAGGTGCTACATTCCATTGCCGGTAAACCAATGCTGGGCCATGTTATTGCAGCTGCTCATGCAGCTACTCCTGATATCAAACCTATCGTTATTTATGGTCACGAGGGACAACAGGTTTTAAATGTATTCGAAAGAGCGAATGTAAAGTTTGTTGAACAGGCGGAGCAGGCAGGAACAGGGCATGCTGTGATGCAGGCAATGCCGCATATTAATGATGCTGACAGAGTGCTGGTTTTATATGGCGATATACCGCTTATTACTGGCGCTACATTGCAAAAAATCATTGAGCGTACTCCTGAAGATGCTATCGGTATTGTTACTGCATATTTGAAAGACCCTAAAGGATATGGCCGTATAAAGCGTAATTCAGACGGTGATGTCATTGGTATCGTAGAAGAAAAAGATGCAACTGAATCAGAGCGCCGTATAACTGAAATCAATTCTGGAATATATATTGTTCCAGCAGCCAGTCTGAAAAAATGGCTGCCAGAGTTGAAGCAGCAAAACGCGCAAGGAGAATATTATCTGACAGATATTATTCTGCTTGCAGTGAAAGAAGGAATGGATATCTACACGGTGCAGCCTGAATTTAAAGATGAAATCCGCGGAGTGAATGACCGGGCGCATCTTGCGCATCTAGAACGTACCTATCAACGTCATGCTGCATACGAATTGATGCGACAGGGTGTGACAATCATGGATCCAGAACGCATTGATATTCGAGGTAATGTAAAAGCAGGCCGTGATGTCACGATTGATGTGAATGTAATTCTGGAAGGTGATGTTGTTATCGGCGATAACTGTACGATTGGCGCCGGCAGTATCATACGAGATGCAAAGTTAGGCAACGATATCAATGTTAAACCTTACAGCATGATTGATGGAGCTGTTATCAATAGCGATTGCATTATTGGTCCTTTTGCGCGTCTGCGTCCAGGTACTGAATTGGCAAAAGAAGCGCACATCGGCAATTTTGTCGAAATCAAAAAAAGCCGTATTGGTACTGGCAGCAAAGTGAATCATTTAACATATATTGGCGACAGTGAAATTGGCATGCGTGTAAATATTGGGGCTGGCACAATCACATGTAATTACGATGGCGTTAATAAACATCAAACTATCATAGGCGATGATGCATTCATCGGATCAAATACTGAATTAATTGCGCCAGTCAAAGTGGGCGAAGGAGCTACGATAGGTGCGGGCTCTACTATCACCCGCGATGCTCCTGCACACCAATTGACGATGACCAGGAAAGAACAGCGTACATTAGCCGACTGGGTGAGGCCGGGCAAAAACAAAAACGAAAAAGATTAAAAATTCATAGAGATAGCTTCAAAATCAGGCTTTTTTAACAACTATCTTCTATACTCAGTGATATTTATATGTAGGTCATTTTATGGCGCGTTTAGATAATGAATATGAAGATCCTTACTACTCTTTCGACGAGAAGTTGAAAGACCCGGATTCATTCGAATTCAAATTATTGATGGATTTATATCAAGAAGCTGTTGATAAGCATGAATTAACCGAGCATCTCATGGTTCAGCTCATTTTTGTTAATGAAGCTGTTGAAAAAGCATTTGCACGAAAACTTGAAGCTAAAATGCTGAAGGAAGAAGCAAAGCATGAACGTGAAGCTGCAACTACCCGTAATGAAGAATTAACAGAGGAAGAAACAAAAACGGTAGCTGAATTACATCGTGAGTCAGCGGAAAGAGTCCAAAAAATTAAAAAACTGGATAGAGATCTTTATAAATATGAGCAGCAAAAAGTTGATCTTGATAACAAGATAGTGCTCAAAGACAAAGAAATTGAAGCGCTTAACAACATATGGGGCAGGAAGCTGGAAGAAGCAGCTGACAATTTCATTAAAGATAATTTCATATTAAATGAAAATGGTAGATATACCGCGGCAAAAAATCCGGATATTGAATTGCGTGATGGCGCTGTAGACGTCATTAAAGAGATCTATACTGATGCAAAATCACCGGCAGAAATGCAAAAGCATAATCCTAATTTGATCGAACATCCTGAAAGAGTAATGGTGGCGGATGATGTCCGTAAAGAACTGCATATGGCCAGAAAAATGGACAAGATTGTCGAGCAGGATGTCAGAGACAAGGCAAATGAAGGAAGAAAAATTATTGTTAGACGTATCGTACTTGATAGTAAGGGAAATCCGGTTTATGAGGTTGATGCATCTGGTAAGAAAAAAGTAAAAACAGAAAGAGTAGAATTAATTCCTGAAACTAAAAAATTAAGAGACAGTCAGGCTACTGATGAATCAACAAAAAAGAAGAAAACTAAACTCGTCTGCCTCGGTGATGTTTGTTTTATTAAAAATGAATTAATTGAAGAACCCTTCTCTCATACTAAAGAAGAAACTGCAATCGCGACCAAGCTGTTAGTAAAAGGTGGCGAAAAAAGCCAACTGGAAGAACAGCGCAGCGAGTGTGAGCATAATATTCAGCAAACAAAAGACCAAATCGCAGAGCAAAAGAAAGGATTTGATGAGAATTACCACGCACTGGTAAATTCGCATCCTGAACTTAAAAAAGTTGAAGAGATGAAGATTGAAGAAACTAACGATCAACGTTTCTTCTCGGCAAATAAAAAAGCCACAGAACCGGCGGCGCCTCAAGTGGCAGAAGAGATGCCTAAAGCCAAATCACCCAGCCCCAAAACCCGCTGATCGCAATACTTTCCATTAATAGCCACTGCACGATATAATGCCGGCGTAATACATATATTTTTCTCGGGGAAATCAAAGCAATGTGTGGAATCGTCGGAGCAGCGGCCAAGCGGCCGGTAGCCGGTATGTTACTGGAAGGATTGAAAAAACTTGAATACCGCGGCTACGATTCCGCGGGTCTGGCTGCTGTCGACAGTCACCAGCAGCTGAAATGTCTGCGAGTCGTCGGCAAGGTTAAAGAGCTGGAATCAGCCATGCATGCCCACGCCATGCACGCCCATACCGGCATTGCACACACCCGCTGGGCTACCCACGGTGTGCCGTCAGAAAAGAATGCGCACCCTTTTTTATCTCATGATGAATTTGCACTGGTACACAACGGCATTATTGAAAATCATGCCGCGCTTCGAGACCAGCTTTCAAAAGATGGGTATCAATTTCACTCAGATACTGATACCGAAGTTGTCGTTCACCTCATTCATCAGAATTACGAAAAATGTAATGATTTGCTGAAAGCGGTACGGTTTGCCGCAAACCAGTTAAAAGGCGCGTATGCACTTGGCATCATCGCGAAAAAATATCCCGGGCGAGTTATTGCCGTACGTCAGGGCAGTCCGTTAGTGATAGGCAAAGGTACAGGCGAAAACTTCATAGCCTCAGATCCGCTGGCATTATTATCGCTGACGCAGCATTTTATTTATCTCGAAGATAATGATCTCGCAGACGTCACGATAGAAGCGGTTCATATTTACAACAAAGACCTGGAACTGGTGCAGCGCGATCAACACATGCTTGCCATTCAGCAAGATTCCATCGAGCGCGGCGAGTTCCGCCATTTTATGGAAAAGGAAATCAATGAACAGCCGGCAGCAATCGCTGCCTGTCTTGAAGGACGGATTACTGATGAACATGTCATGCCGGCAGTCTTCGGGCCGAAAGCTGAAAAAATATTTCCAGATGTAAAACACATTCAACTCGTAGCATGTGGCACGAGTTATCATGCAGCAATGGTAGCGAGATACTGGATTGAAAATCTCGCCAATATTCCATGCAGTGTGGAAGTGGCAAGTGAGTATCGATACCGCACTGTTGCGCCATCACCAGATAGTTTATTTGTGACATTGTCACAATCAGGCGAAACAGCAGATACACTCGCAGCTTTGCGCATGGCTAAAAACATGAGTTATCTCAGCACGCTGGTGATTTGCAATGTTCCTGGCAGCACCATGATGCGCGAAGCGGATTTGCATTTTCTCACGCGTGCCGGCGTTGAAATCGGCGTTGCCTCTACCAAGGCATTCATTACGCAGCTGACATCATTATTCTTACTGGCGCTGGTTTTGCGCCGCACACATTTGCAAGATGATAAACTTGAAAAAGAATTAGTGGAGAATATGCGTCATCTTCCGACTCTGGTGCAGAAAGTGCTGCAGCAAGACCAGACCATGAAAAGCTGTGCGAAAAATTTTGCTGACAAGCAGCATGCAATTTTTCTAGGACGCGGAGCGCTTTATCCAATTGCGCTTGAAGGCGCACTCAAGATGAAAGAAATTTCATATATTCACGCCGAAGGTTATCCCGCGGGTGAATTGAAACACGGACCGCTTGCGCTGGTAGATAACAACATGCCGGTGATTGCTACGGCTCCTGATGATTCTTTATTGGAGAAATGTCTGTCGAATTTACAGGAAGTACGCACACGCGGCGGTAAATTATTCGTGTTAACGGATAAGCCTGACTTATTCCAGCACGATCATTTTTCCGGGGCGCATATCATTGCGATGCCATCTGTACATGAATATCTGACACCGATTCTATACACTGTGCCGCTGCAAATGCTTTCTTATCATGTCGCAGTGTTGAAAGGCACCGACGTTGATCAACCGCGTAATCTTGCGAAGTCGGTGACTGTGGAATAAATATCGTCATCCCCGCGAAAGCGGGGACCTCCTGATGTAACCGTGCAAATGAACGAAGGAGATTCCCGCTTTCGCGGGAATGACACTTGGACACAAGGAACCAATATGGATATTCAAACAGTCAACCCAACCACCGGCAAAATCATCAACAATTACCGCGAAATGTCTGACAAAGATGTGAATGCAATTATTGATGCATCGCATGATGCATATTTAAGCTGGCGAGATTTATCTTTCACCGAGCGCGCAAGTTATGTGCGTAAGCTTGCGGATATTTTAGAACAGCGCAAGCTTGAATTTGGAAAGCTGATCACAACAGAGATGGGCAAACCATTTGCGCAAAGCATATCTGAAATTGAAAAATGCGCGAAATTATGTTTGCATTTTGCCGATAATGCGGAAGAATATTTAAAGCCGCGTTCAATTAAAACTGAAATGAAAAAAAGTTTTGTCACGCATGAACCATTAGGAATAGTGTTTGGTATCATGCCGTGGAATTTTCCATTCTGGCAAGTTTTTCGTTTCGCGATTCCCACAATGATGGCTGGTAATGGCGCGCTGTTAAAGCATGCACAGATTTCAACTGGTACTGCGATAGCAATTGAAGAAAGTTTTGTTGATGCGGGATTTCCCGAGAATATCTTCAAAACACTAATCATATCGAATGAATCAGCTGCAAAAGTAATGGCGCATCATCATGTTTGTGCTGTTACGTTTACGGGGAGTGTTGCCGCAGGAAGGATTATTGCTAGTGAGGCTGGAAAAGCATTAAAGAAAACTGTGATGGAATTAGGCGGTTGTGATGCGTATGTCATTCTGGAAGATGCCGATCTTGATCACGCAGCAACAGCTTGCATGACATCACGGATGGCGAATTCCGGACAGAGTTGCATTGCACCCAAACGATTAATTGTTGTAGATGCGGTACGCGATGAGTTGATTAAATTGCTCCAGGAAAAAATGAAACGGTATGTGATGGGTGATCCATTGACTGAATCTGTGACAATTGGCCCGCTTGCTCGAAAAGATTTGCGCGATAAATTGCATGATCAAGTGATGCAGAGCAAGACGGAAGGAGCCATGGTGTTGGAAGGAGGTTTCATACCAGATATGGAAGGTTTCTTTTATCCACCAACATTGCTGGTGAATGTCACGAAAGGTATGAGCGCTTATGACGATGAATTATTTGGTCCTATAATTACAGTAATTTCCGCGAGTAACGAAGATGAAGCAATTGAAATTGCTAACTCAACATCATATGGATTGGGTGCCGGAGTATTCACTCAAGATTTGCAGCGCGGCGAAATGATTGCCGCAAAAAAATTGCAGGCTGGAACTTGTGTGGTAAATACTTTTGTAGCTTCTGATTCCCGGCTGCCGTTTGGCGGAATTAAAAATTCCGGATATGGCAGAGAGTTATCGCAAGAAGGGATTTTGTCGTTTGTTAACACCAAAACAGTTAATATAATGGCATGAATGTAGCCCGGGTTAGCGCGCTTTTTGCGCGTAACCCGGGATCATATTGTATTTGCGTTCGCAATGACGAGCATCAAAAAACCTTCGCAATCCTGCTTATAATTTCCGGCCCATGATAAATAAATCCGGTATATACCTGAATTAATCTGGCGCCCGCATTCAGCTTGTCTTTCGCCGTTTCTTCATCCATCACACCGCCAGAACCAAAAACGGGAATCTCATCTTTTAATATAGAAGCTAGTTTTTTAATGACATGTGTGCTGCGTCCGCATAACGGCATACCGCTTAATCCGCCAGTCTCATTCACGTATTTCGATTCCAGTACACCGTCGCGCGAAACGGTAGTATTCGTTGCAATCACACCATCAATTTTTTCTTCGAGAATAATTTTCGCACCTTCTTCCGTCTGCTCATCTGTCATGTCAGGTGAAAGCTTGATGACTAGCGGAACATATTTTTTTTCTCGTTGAAGAATTTTGGTTTGTTCTTCTTTCATCGTGCGCAAGATGGAACTCAAAAAAACTTTTTGCTGCAAATCACGCAAACCTCGAGTGTTGGGTGAAGAAATATTAATGGTGATATAGCTTGCATATTTCCACAATGCACGAAATCCTGTGAGATAATCATCAACTGCATTTTCTAATGGTGTATCTGCGTTTTTGCCGAGGTTAATACCCAGCACGCCGCGATAATTAATTTTTTCCAAACGCTTTGCAGCATGTTCGATGCCTTTGTTATTGAATCCCATACGATTGATAATTGCCTGCTGTTCAGCAAGACGGAATAAGCGTGGTTTGGGATTTCCAGCTTGAGGCTTTGGAGTCAGCGTGCCCACTTCAATGAATCCAAAACCAAGTGCGGCGAGTGCATCAACATAGTCGGCATTTTTATCAAATCCAGCAGCCAGTCCGACTGGGCTTGAGAATTCAAGACCCATCAGCTTGCAAGGTTTAGTGAATTTTTGTGCGCCAAAAAGCCCGCTGGTTCTGGTGCGGTACGCGAGCTGCATGCCTTTTAGAGCAATTTCATGGGCATGTTCGGGGTCTAGAGAGAATAGTCCATTTTTCAATATGTTAAAGAGATTCATATCCCGCCGCTGCAAATTATTTAGTGTAATCCGTATCTTACCACTTAAGAACGACTGCACAAGATGATGTTATAATTTATATATAAAAGCAATAATACGAGGGAGTTGTTATGTGCCCTACATTGTTTGAAAGTAGAGAAACCAAAGTAATGCAAAACAATGTACGCGAGTTATTCGCTGCAATGACGCCGGAATTCCGCGAACATTTGATGCGTTCATTTATGTGGACAGAGGATAAGCTGGAAGACTATTTGGGTAGAGATAAATCGTTAGGTGGCGACGACCTTAAAGATGCTTATTCACATTTGGAAAGTTTACTGGCGCGTATCGAAAGCTTCGCGTGTGAAAAATCTAGTGAGTCATTCCCAACTTATGATGAATGGGTTGATGAAGAATATCAGAAATATAAAACTGAACATCGTGAAGATGTAGAAGAAATACATCGTCTAGTTGGAGAAGGCGGTGTATATTCACCAGGAAAAACGTCTCCTATAGATACGATGGATAACGACTCACTCTCCTACTTCAATCAGATGAAGACTGAATTTGATATCAAACAAAAACGAAGTATAGAGGCGGATGAATTAGTGAGAACACCTCAATATAAAAATTTACAGGCACAAGCTGCCATGATGCATGAAATGATATTGGAAAGCGTTAAACATAAAGTCTAATCTTTGCTGTTGAACTCCAGAATATCTCCCGGTTGACAATCAAGATAACGGCAAATCGCATCTAATGTAGAGATGCGAATTGCCTTTGCTTTACCTGTTTTTAATATCGATAAATTCTGCTCGGTGATTCCGATTGCTTCGGCTAATTCCTTAGAACGAATTTTTCGTTTCGCCAGCATGACATCTAAATTGATGATAATTGTCATGGTTCACCTATATTGTTAATTGTTGTTCGTCAGATAATTTGCAGCCTTCAATCATGATCCAGGAAATTAAAATGATGAGTAGAGATGTCAGCAAAATTCCAATATTGGTTTGATCCAGTGTTACACTCATTTTTCCATATCCTGGAGGATTATGAACTGTCAGCACATACCCCATTGCCAATTGATAAAATGGATTAATGATTTGTCCTAACAGTAAACCGAAACCGATATTGCGTAAACGCTTTACTACTTGTAATGAGAAAATCACGCCGCTTTCATACAATCTGAATAATTTGATGAGTGTATAGACGATAAATAAATCTACGGCTAAAGGAACAGCGCTAATTGTTATAGCAGAAAATTTTTCTGATATTGTCAAAGGATGCATGATCAAATTAATGTATGCGGGCGGGATGGGATTGAAATGCATGAAGCCGTGTAAGGCAACAAATTCCTGTGGTGCATTCACCCAGCTAAGGGCAAAAGCGATGAGCATCCAGAGAAAATCGATTTGGAAAATAATCCGGAAAAACCGGCTGACACGTTTGATTTTATTCATTAGGGACCCCTTTTATTGTTAGAAAGTGGGGGTAGGATATATGATTAATTATCGATATACAATAACTAATTATCGTTATTCCCGCGAAAGCGGAGTATCTCCTGATATAACCGTGCAATTGTATAATCATTGGCATACAAAAATATTCGGCAAGATACCCGGTTAAGTTTTATTTAAGACTGCCTTGATAAAATAATGAACAATCATAATTCAACACAAAACGAGGCTAGAGATGTCAGACAGCAGATATGAAGGTGCGCAATTATCGCAGGCACAACCGCCATTATTTGGCGGAGGTATGCCTCGCAATGTCAGAGAGGAGATCATTTGTCCCTTTACCTTTACATCAATAAAGGCACTGGGCATGTTTGCTGCTGCCTGCCAAAAAACAGAAGCAGACACCGCGTTTCTTCGCTTAATGACTGCCGCAGTCGAAGCGGAGCCTATGTCTTATAAACAAGAAGACGAGACGAGCTTGGCATCGATTGCCATTTTAAAAAGACATCCTGAATTACTATTTGTAAAAGGAATCGTAACAAATCACGTTGGTAGCAAGATATTTGCTTCTCCCTATCGACTGTTGTTGGGTGCTGGTGATGTCTGGGCATTAAAGCAAGTGCACGAAGAAATCATACCGATGATTAAAGACGGGGAAGTGCGCGCTCAAGATCAATTTAAAGAACAATTTCCCAATTGCAAGTTGCCGTTTGATCCGGAGCTGGGTGAAGCAGCACTATATGATGAAAGAAATAAAAAACTGATTGCGCAGGTGATTGTTCAGTTAAAGACAATTGCCGATGCGATAACAGACGACCCGTGCACAAATGGTGTAGCAACACGTCCAGAGACAACAGCAGCAGTTGCAGTATTACGCGAAATTTTTGCACCCAAGCAAAATGAAGTCATCCGAGCCGGATTGCATTTCCCGCTAGCGATTATGCAGGAGATATGCAGGGTATACGATGATATCCCGGGTGGTGGTAAGTCATCATTCTTTTCACGCGAAGTGATAGGGGCGGCGCTTGGTGCATCCACGGCTGTAGATGGTCAGTGTTACAAGGTTGGGTTAGCTAATCTGAGCTTTGAACAAGGACCAGAACGCCGAGATGGTTTATTCTGCCGCCGTCCCAAGGGTATTCCACAGAATTTGGCTCCTATCAGTGATAAGTTAGGCCGTACGATGTTCGTGGATCCTCGCGATGGTGAGGCGTGCTTTCAGTCGTCTTCTCTTGTTGGCTATTTCGTTTGGTACGATAAAAATGGCGTGCCGTTGCGTGTTGCATCGCCAGTGCGGGGCGGCCGGCCGGGGTGGTTCGAGTTGCATGGAAAACTTATGTCGGGCAAAAACTTCGTTCTTGGAGAAATTATGCGACTGCCCCGAGAAGAGAAGACGTCTCGGTGTGTAATTTGTTGAAGTGATGTTTAATCAGCCCGGCGGCGCAAAAAGCGCGTCTGGCTGGGCTATGAAATAGACCTTCGGTCTGATGAATAGCTTCATTGGGGCGTACTCAGAGAGCTGTATCATGATTATATTGATATACCGGACACTCGTGCGCTATCGTGGGAATGACGATATTTAAACCGGCTCCAGATAACTCGCAATTAACTGCTTGGTCCCAACACCGGCCTGCTCGAAGCGCACGCGTACTTTCATTTCTTCACCGTCACCTTCGCAATCAATAATAATACCGTGACCAAAGATGCGGTGTTTCACTTCCTGACCGATGCGGAAGCGTCCCTGCGCCTGCGGTACAAATGAATTACGCACGGCTGATGGACGAGAAACTTTGGTGCGGAAGCGGATTTCTTCAATCATTTCCGGCGAGATTTCATGCAGGAAACGTGATGGTCGGTGATATGCTTCGCGGCCGTGCATGCGTCTCACTTCTGCATAAGTCATGAATAATTTTTTCATGGCACGCGTCATGCCGACGTAACATAAACGGCGTTCTTCTTCCAACCCTTTAGGATCATTCATAGACATTTGATGTGGGAATAATTGTTCTTCGCAGCCGCCGATAAAGACAACTGGAAATTCCAGACCTTTTGCAGAATGCAGTGTCATGAGTTGCACGCAGTCATCATATTCATCTGCCTGTTCTTCACCGGATTCAAGCGCTGCGTAAGATAAAAAGGCAGCGAGCGGCGGCATATCTTCTACTGTTCCTTCCTGCATAAATTGATGCGCAGCGTTCACCAATTCTTCCAGGTTTTCTATGCGAGTTAATCCTTTTTCGCCTTTTTCTTTGCGGTAATGTTCAATCAAACCGCTGGAGTAAAGTACGTATTCAACCTGTTTATTCAAATCCATTGTCATGGAGCGTTCGGTCATCATATTAATTAAATTAATGAATGACACGAGTGATGTTTCTGCGCGTGTGGCGAAAACTTTCGATTCAATCATTTCATTTAATGCCTGCCACATGGTGATGCTGTTCGCACGCGCATGTTCGCGAATAGCAGTGACAGTGCGGTCACCAATACCGCGTGTCGGTGTGTTGATGATGCGTTCAAACGCGGGATCATCTTTGCGGTTACTGATTAAGCGCAAATACGCGAGCGCATCTTTGATTTCCTGACGATCGAAATAACGTAAGCCGCCGTAAACGCGATACGGAATCCCGAATTGCATGAGTGCTTCTTCAATGACACGAGATTGTGCGTTGGAGCGGTATAATATTGCCATTTCTTTCAGCGAATAATCACTCTGACGTAAATCGCGAATGCGGTTCACAATATAAAATGCTTCATCTGTTTCATTAAAGCCGGCATACACCGTAATCTTTTCGCCATCTTTGCCTTCCGTCCATAAATTTTTTCCGAGACGGCCGGAATTATTGGAGATTAACTCATTCGCTGCTTTCAAAATTGTGCCGGTGGAACGGTAATTTTGTTCAAGACGAATGATGTTTGCACCGGGAAAATCACGCGAAAAATGTTGCAGATTTTCAATGCGTGCGCCGCGCCAGCCGTAAATGGACTGATCGTCATCGCCGACTATCATCACGGAATTCTTTTCGCCTGCTAACAGTTTCAGCCACGCATATTGAATGGTGTTGGTATCTTGAAACTCATCAACCAAAAGACATTTAAAACGCTCTTGATACATCGCAAGAATTTGCGGATGGGTGTGAAATAAGTTATATGTTTTCATCAAGAGATCTGCGAAATCAATGACGCCTGCGCGCTGACATGCTTCCTGATATCCCTGATAAATTTTAATGAGAGTCTGACCATTATAATCACGCGGTGTCACCTGATGCGGTTCTTTACCTTCTTCTTTTTGCGCGTTAATAAACCATTGTGACTCTTTCGGCGGATAGCGGTCTTCGTCCAGATTAAGTGCGTGAATCACGCGGCGTACCATGCGATATTGGTCATCAGAATCGAGAATCTGGAAAGTTTGCGGCAAACCAGCTTCCTGAAAATGCGCGCGTAAAATGCGGTGAGATAAACCATGAAATGTGCCTATCCACAACGTGCGTGAAGATACTCCCAGCAATTTTTCCACGCGTGCTCGCATTTCACTGGCGGCTTTATTGGTGAATGTTACGGCGAGAATATGATGTGGCGATATCTTTTCTACCTCGACCAGCCAGGCAATACGTGAAGTCAGAACGCGGGTCTTGCCGCTGCCAGCGCCAGCCAGGATTAATTGATGGCCTAGCGGAGCGCGAACCGCAAGTTGCTGGGCATCATTCAAAGAATTGAGTATCATCTGAGGTTCCATCTGTTAAGCAGTAGAATTATGTCACACTATAAAAAAGCAACGTTTTTGTTAAGCGCGGCCGAAGTTAAGCAATTGCCGCCGGATATGGGCTATGAAGTTGCCATCGTTGGCCGCTCCAATGCCGGAAAATCCAGCGTGCTGAATTGTATCACACAAAATAATAAATTGGCTCGCGTCAGTAAAACACCGGGGCGTACGCAGCAAATCAATATATTTGTACTGGATGAAGACAGGCGTCTCATGGATTTGCCAGGATATGGTTTTGCTCATGTGCCGCTGCGGGAAAAGCGCAAGTGGGAAGCCACAATTAATAAATATTTCGAGCAGCGCACATGTCTCAAAGGTCTGGTTCTCGTCATGGATATCCGTCATCCATTCAGAGACCTGGATATGAATATGCTGGATTACTGCCTGCATCACGAATTACCAGTTCATATTTTGTTAAATAAGGCGGACAAATTGAGCAAAGGTGCAGCAAAAGCTGTGCTGCTTGATGCTGTTCCAATCCTTGAAGAGTATGGTCCACAAGTTACATTGCAAACTTTTTCAGCAATGAAAAAAACTGGTGTAAAAGAGCTTCAAACTGTGCTCGATAAATGGTATGGATACAATTCGTAGTTATTGATTATCGAGTAGATAATTGTAGCCCGGGTAAGCGCGTTTTTTGCGCGTAACCCGGGTACATATTTATATAAGGTAAAAAAATGCCAGATAAAAATAAATCAGTAGACCCAATCATTCCTGCTCACGTAAACCTGCCGGAAATTACACCAAAAGTAATCATACTCGGTGTTATTTTGACTGTTGTACTCGCAGCAGCAAATGCATATTTAGGATTGAAAGTCGGAACGACAGTTTCCGCATCTATTCCTGCGGCAGTGATTTCGATGGGTATTCTGCGTTTTTTCAAAAATTCTAATATTCTTGAAAACACCATGGTGCAAATCATGGCGTCAGTTGGTGAAGCGTTGACTGCAGGTATCGCATTTATATTACCCGCACTATTGATTCTTCATGTCTGGGATAAATTTAATTACTGGCAGACTGTCATCACTGGTTTGCTGGGCGGCGGTCTTGGTGTATTGTTCACAATCCCGCTGCGCCGCGCACTGCTGCAAGATAAAACACTGCGATATCCTGAAGCTGTTGCAATTGGAAACGTGTTGAAAGCCAGTGAAACTCGCGAAGAAGGTGATTTGCGTTCACTGACAGTCGGCGGTTTCGTGGGTGCAGTCATTGCATTGTTTCAATCAGGGTTTCAAATTCTGACGGACAGTTTTCAATACTGGGTAAAAACATCTACAGGAATTTTTGGTTTTGGTCTGGGATTATCACCAGCGTTAATTGCTGCAGGATATATTGTCGGTGTAAATGTGGCACTGAGTTTGTTGGTCGGTATTTTCATCGGCTGGATTGCAGGTGTGCCAGTTCTCTCCTGGTATTACGGTATTCCGGATGCAGAGAGTGTAAATCAGGCAGCGGCATTCATTTGGCGCGGACACATCCGCTACATGGGTGTGGGCACTATGTTAATCGGCGGATTGTGGACGTTGTGTACACTATTCAAACCAGTTATTAATTCAATGACTGCATCCGTACAATCGCTAAGACAAATTCGTCTTGGTAAAAAGCCAGAAAGCTTGCGTACAGAACGCGACATTCCCATTCATTATGTTTTCATCGGGACAGCTATACTTCTCGTTCCCATTTTCTTTTTAATTGCCTGCTCTATCATTCCAGAAAATCTTGGATTAACTCCGCAATTTCGTTATTTTGTTTCAGGACTTAGCACAGTTTATATTTTACTTGGCGGCTTTGTTTTTTGTTCCGTCATGGCTTATTTCGCCGGCTTGATTGGATCAACCAACAGTCCGGTTTCTGGATTACTAGTATCGGCGCTTTTGGTAATCTGCCTTATTTTAATGGCGGTCTTTAATATTTATGGCGGCTTTACTGATGAAGCAATTGAAGTCATTGGTTCTGTTGTGGCAATTGGCAGCATGGTTGTAATCGGTGCGGCACTTTCTATATCTAATGACACTATGCAGGATTTGAAAGTCGGACAAATTGTTGGTGCAACACCATGGAAACAGCAAGTCATGTTGATTCTTGGTGTGATTGTATCTGCATTTATTATTCCGCCGATTTTACAGCTGTTATATAACGCATATGGTATTGGCGGTGTATTCCCGCGCCCAGGAATGAATCCGGCGCAAATGCTTGCTGCGCCGCAAGCTGGTTTGATGGCGACAGTTGCCAAAGGTGCATTCAGTCACACACTGGAATGGTCCATGATTGGAATTGGCGCCGGGATTGCTGTGATTTGTGTGGTAATCGATGAAATCCTGAAGAAAAATTACGGTACACGTTTACCGGTGTTAGCTGTCGGTTTGGGAATTTACTTACCGTTAGACAGTTCGGTTCCAGTTGTGATTGGTGGTGTCTTGGCATATATCATTCAGCATCGTTTAAACAAAATGTATCGTCGTGGTCGCCAGAACGATGAAAAGAAAATGAATGAACATCGTCACCGCGGTCTATTGCTCGCGTGTGGAATTGTTGCCGGTGCATCATTAATGGGTGTGCTGCTCGCGATTCCATTCGCATGGACAGAAAGTGCAGATGCATTGCGCCTGATGCCGGAAAACCTGATGCAATTCGCAGGTTTATTGAGCATTGCAGTCACATTTATCTTGTGTGCCTGGATATATAGAGTCGTGCTAGCAAAGAAAGCTTAACAAATTCTTAAGGAAAATAAAGGAATAGTAGATATTGTGATTGAAAATTATTCATAAGTAACGGGATAATAGTATGTCATATTGAGATGGCATAGAGCCTGTTTAATATCTCTAGGCTCAAGCAAAAAATTTAGCCGATTACGCCGCTTTTGGAGCGAGGCTAGAGATATTAAACAGGCTCTTAAATAACAATTATTGATCACGGAGGATTGGCAATGACACAGTCCAGAGGTTCAGAGACAGAAGTAAAACCAACCAAGAAGCTAATTGATAACTTAGAACGCGTTGCAGATGATCTGATCCTTTACACGCTCGAAGTTGCTTCAGTATATGACCAGATTGCACATATACAAAAAGCCAGAGAATACTATAAAAATACGTGGTTATGGTTCATCTATAAACGTTTTAGCCGATTTCGTGATCCAGAAGCAGTTGCCATCATCAATAAGTTGAACCAATGCGGCAGCGGCCTTGCCGTACTTGAAGAATTAGATAAGGCATATTCACATGGCGGGATGAATTTTGGACGATCGTTAAATCCTTACTGGCTTCTTGATATGGCATTAGCATTACCAGGATATACCGACACGCATGAAAATTGTTCCTTATCTGAAAAAGATCTTACAGATTTAAAAGAGTTATTCCTTGTCAGGGCCAATCAAGTTTTAAGACCAACCGAAAGTAATACTGAAGAGATTAATGTCGATATCAAAAAACTCACATTGACAGAGCAGAAAAGTTTTTCGAAACAACAGCAAAAAGATGGCAGTAAAATTTTCGGGATCAAACAGGGGTTGGATGAAATCTCCTTACGCAGACGTCAGGAGCAAGATAATGAGTTGAGTCAAATCAGACAAGCTCACAAACTTGGAACGACAGCGAAAACACTGATTTCCAGCACAGTATATAAAAGTAAGCAGAATACTAATGTTCATCCTCTTGATCGGGCTGTTTACGGCGATGTCATGAAGAATCTGGATGAATGTTTAAAGAACGGTTTAGATAAACAGAAAGTGAATTCCAAAAATGAGGAGGGAAGCAAAATGAAAGTAGAATTCAAAAAGCTGAACCCAGCTCTTATTATGGAAATGGAGATTTTGCTTTTTAATAGAATTAATTCCGCAGCTGCTGTTTATAAAGAAAACCTGGGACAGGAAGTTGAAGCTGAAAAATTTCAAGAGGCGGCACCCGTTAACGTACTGAAGCCTTGCGCAGCAGCATTTGAAAAACCGGTTGAATCTAAACCTATCACGGGTAATCCACAGAAATTAAGATTATCCGATGAGCATAGAATGTCGCTCAATCGATTATTCGGCGGCAACCCAGTAACAAAAGATGCAGAAAATGATTATATGAGTTCAGAAGAAATCAGCCCGCCATCTTCACCGCCAATGTAAAGATGTCTGCTGGGTTTTCCCTGCCGAAGCTCAAAATGCAGAGGCAGGTGAACCCAACTAAAAATGCTTATGTGCTTTGCCCCTTTCGCATAAAATGCATCTTCCGGTTTGGTTTTTAAATATGTTACCCGCTATCAGCAAGATAAATTTTGACAGGGTAAGATGTTTTGATACTATCTGCCGATAATTCTAATGATAAGGATAGCATGTAATGACAGGTGTGAGAAATACGTATTCAAATATGTCACTGGAAGAACTTTTGTTGCAGAAGGAAGAGATTAAACAGCAAAAGCAAGCGATTAAAGCTGAAATCAATTCGCGTATACAAAACCCAAAAAGTAAGCCCTTAAAAAGACAATTATCCGAACACAGTTTTATTGTGACAACCACGAGAATTCCAACAATGCAATTTACTGTTCAAGCGAAAGTGAAACAATTTTTGCAGTTTATTGTATATGGCAATCAAGCCGAAGCTGAAATGATGCTGAAGAGTAACACGGGAATACTCTATGAATTGCTGACACAGAAAGCCGAAGTAACAGATTATTCTGGACGAAAAATCCTTGGTACGGCTCTGCAATTGGCAATGGGCGCGAAAGATGTTCGTTATCGTTACGATGATGAGTGCATGGTAGAAATGCTGATGAAGTATTACCAGAAGCTGCCGGATGGAGAAGCTGTGATCGCTGCTCAAATCGCAGAACAATTTCCGGAAGGATATGAAAAGCAGGAAGTAGAAAGACGCAAGCGCGATAGAGAAGCGCTTAATAAAGTAATAAACGCTATTGGAGATTCGAGAAGTTATAAGGAGCGTGATAACGCTATTGAAGACTTTTTTGTTTATTTGAAATCGCAAACCGATGAAACGATTATATCCGGATATCATTTTAATGATCAGCTGCTGATTGAGGCATTGAAATTATACGATCAAAATTATAAAAGATTTGGCGACGACTGGGATACCGTTAAAAATATTTATTGCTGGCGAAACGTGATAGGCAATATCGAGCGTTATTTGACAGCATGTGATGCGCAGGCATTCTGTCAGGGTATTTGTAATATTATTGAGGATAAAACGAAATTAACCCGGACATTGACATGTCAATCGGACCGTGGCGCTGCTGTTAAGTTTTATCCGCTTGATTCTGATCCTCGTTTTCGTCTGGGTGAGGATTATGCTGCGGATGTGACTGGGTGCATGGATACGCTGTTGGCTGATTCGTCAGGGTATCGCGCTGAAAGTTTGAAAACTTTTTTGGACAAAAAACATCAGCGTTGCGAACAATTATGTAGCAGTATTAATACGAACTTGCGAAGAGTCCGCGCGTATTAACATCAAATTCTAGCTAGCGTAGCAACTGCCAGTTAAGGCAGTTGCTATGACCATCATTCTATCGCTCAGCGATTTCAATTAGCAGCCGCTTTCCTAAAACAAATAATGCTTGTTCAATACGCGGTAATTTTGAATTGTAATGAGGATCTAGCAAGCGGCGCACTTCTTTTTCATCGCAATTTAATTTTTTTGCTAATGATGTATTCGTAACTTTTTGTTCACGCATGGCAAGATACAAAGCTGTTTTCGCTGCGAAAGCTGCATGCGGCGTCACTTGGTGTTCATTTTTCTTGAATTGACGAGGAGAAGGAATATCTAGTTTCATTTCAATACGGTTGGCAATAGCTTCTTCCAGACAGTCAGCAGCTTCCAGCAATGCATCTTCAATGGTTTCTCCCTGTGTAATTGCTTCAGGAAAATCTGGAAATTGTACCAGGAAGCCGCCATCATTTTGTTTAGCTAATGTTGCGGGGTAATTAAATTGATTATACATATTCACCTCAATTCTTCTTCGTTAATACCAAGTTGTTTTAACATGGCAAGATAGGTTCCAGTTTTAAGTTCATCTTTCAAATTTCTTATAATCGTAAATCGGTCGCCAACGATCAGTGTGTTGTGACTGCCTTTACCTCGTCGTTGAATCAGTTCGACTTTAATGCCATTGTTTTTGGCGTATTTTTTAATTTTCCTAAGAAACTCTGATACCTTCATCAACTCTCCTTTTAAGTATCGGACAAAAACGTCCGGATTACAAGTGGGTGTAATAGATTGAAAAGATTGAAAAACATGATGATGGGAGGACGTAGATGGGGAGTGTTCAGAAGGAGGGTTGGGTTACGCGCGTAACCCAACATCCGATAGAGTTTTTAAACGTTTTCCACAACCAATTTCTTCACGCTTCTGCAGCCGCGCGGGAGTTTATTACCGCGGCGGGCGCGTTCACCAACGTAAAGCTGCCAGTCTTTTGGTTTCATGACAAATGGTTTACCGTCACCTTGAATGAGAAGATTCTGGTTTGGGTTCAACACTGTCATATCAACAACAAATTCTTCGCGTGATGCGACTTTGCTGCTGGGAATACTTATCATTTTATTGCCTTTACCTTTTGCAAGTTGGGGTAATTCTTTTAATGCAAATACCAGTAAATGACCAATGTTGGAAACCACTGCGACAAATTCTGTTTCTGGATCTTGAATGAGTTTCGGTGCGAGTGCGCGTGCACCGTTTGGAACAGAAAGTGCAGTTTTACCGGCGCGGTTTTTACCATGCAAATCACCGAGCGTGACAACAAAACCATAACCTGCATCTGATGCGAGAATATATTTTTGTTCTGGTTCGCCCAGCATCGCGCCGATAAATTCAGCGCCCGGCGGCGGATTTAATTTTCCTGTCAGCGGTTCACCTTGTCCGCGTGCGGAGGGCAGCGTGTGTGTCGGCAGTGAATACGCGCGGCCAGTTGTATCTAAAAAGACAGATGTCTGGTTACTGCGACCGATTGCGGATGCCTGGAAAGAATCGCCGGCTTTATAACTTACTGAATTAGGATCAATCTCATGTCCTTTCGCAGAACGTATCCAGCCTTTGTTGGAAAGAATAATCGTGACAGGTTCCGTTGGTAAAATTTCCGTTTCTTTCATTGCCTGCGCTTCGCCGCGGGTAACGATTGGCGAACGGCGTTTGTCGCCGTGTTTTTCAGACAACCCAACAAGTTCAGTGCGAATGAGTTTTTTTAGGCGCGCTGACGAACCTAATGTCTTTTCAATGTCATCACGTTCTACGGTTAGTTTTTCCTGTTCCTTGCGGATTTGCATTTCTTCAAGTTTGGCAAGATGACGCAATTTCGTATCGAGAATTGCATCGGCTTGATCTTCACTCAATTTGAAACGCTTCATTAAAACAGGTCTTGGTTCATCTTCTTTACGGATGATTTTAATGACTTCATCCAGATTGAGATAAACCACCATCAAGCCTTCCAGAATATGCAGGCGCTGGGTAATGACATCAAGGCGGAATTGCAAACGGCGCTTTACCGTCGCGCTGCGGAATTCCAGCCATTCGGTCAAAATTTCCAGCAGGCCTTTTACTTGCGGGCGGCCATTCAAGCCAATCATGTTCAGGTTAACGCGGTAAGTGCGTTCAAGATCAGTAGTCGCAAATAAGTGATTCATTAATGCTTCGACATCCACGCGGTTGGAGCGCGGTATAATGACAAGGCGTGTCGGATTTTCATGATCGGATTCATCACGCAAATCAGAAACCAGCGGCAGCTTTTTATCCTGCATTTGCTGTGCGATTTGTTCTAACACTTTTGCGCCGGAAACCTGATAAGGCAGAGCAGTAATGACGATTTCGTCTTCCTCCTGCGTGTAAACCGAACGCATGCGAATTGAACCGTTGCCAGTTTTGTACATGTGTTTCAATTCACTTTTCGGTGTGATGATTTCCGCTTCGGTTGGATAATCCGGTGCAGGAATAATCTTGATGATTTCATCTGCGGTTGCTTTTGGATTATCAAGCAAATGCACTAATCCATTAACAACTTCACGCATATTGTGCGGCGGAATATCGGTTGCCATACCAACTGCGATGCCGGTTGTGCCGTTCAATAAGACATTTGGCAGACGTGCTGGCAGCAGCGATGGCTCACGCAATGTGCCGTCGAAATTGGGAACCCATTCAACCGTGCCGTGTTCAAGTTCGGCAAGCAACACTTCTGCATAACCTGACAAGCGTGATTCTGTGTAACGCATCGCAGCGAATGATTTTGGATCATCAGGCGAACCGAAATTTCCCTGACCTTCAATCAATGGGTGACGATAAGAAAACGGTTGCGCCATCAAAACCATGGCTTCATAACACGCCATGTCACCATGCGGGTGAAATTTGCCGAGTACGTCACCGACGGTTCGTGCGGATTTTTTAGGTTTGGAAGTAGATTTCAATCCAAGTTCTGACATCGCATAAATAATTCGGCGCTGTACCGGCTTTAAGCCGTCGCCGATATGCGGTAGTGCACGGTCAAGAATGACATACATGGAATAATCGAGATATGCTTTTTCGGCATATTCAAATACGGGAATATGTTCTACGTTGTTAGCTGCTGCCATTATAAAACCTCCGCCAGATTACCTTTGCTCTCAAGCCAGGTTTTGCGGTCATGCGCACGCTTTTTCGCGAGCAGCATATCGAGCATTTCATCTGCTTTATCTTTTTCTTTCAATGTGAGCTGCATCAGTCTGCGCGTATCAGGATCCATGGTAGTCTCTCGCAGCTGCATGGGATTCATTTCACCCAGACCTTTGAAGCGTATGACATTGATCTTGGGATTTTTACCTTTGTTTTCTGCTGTGATGCGGTCGAGAATGCCTTGCTTCTCAGCTTCATCCAGCGCGTAATATGTTTCTTTGCCGTGATCGATACGGAACAATGGCGGCATGGCAATATAAATGTGGCCAGCCTGCACCAGCGAACGGAAATGTTTTACAAACAACGCGCACAATAATGTGGCGATGTGATTTCCGTCAGAATCAGCGTCGGCGAGGATACAGATTTTACCGTAACGTAAATTATCAAAATTATGCGATGCCGGATCAACGCCAATCGCGACAGAAATATCATGAATTTCCTGTGACGATAAAATTGCGGTTGATTCCACTTCCCAGGTATTGAGAATTTTTCCGCGCAGCGGCATGACCGCCTGAAATACACGATTGCGCGCCTGTTTTGCGGAGCCGCCTGCCGAGTCGCCTTCCACTAAAAATAATTCGCTGCGCGTGACATCCTGCTGCGTACAGTCAATCAGTTTTCCTGGCAGAGCAGGTCCTGCCGTTACTTTTTTACGGGCGACAGTCTGCGCTGATTTCAAACGTTTTTGCGCATTGCTGATAGCAAGATTTGCAAGTATTTCACCTTGCGCCACGTGTTGATTCAACCACAAACTGAATGCATCTTTGACAACACCGGAAACAAATGTAGAGCATTCACGTGATGATAAGCGTTCTTTGGTCTGGCCGGCGAATTGCGGATGCTGGATTTTGACGGAAATGATGTGCGCACACTGCTCCCAGATATCATCTGGCGTCAGTTTTACGCCGCGCGGCAATAAATTACGAAATTCACAAAACTCGCGTAATGCTTCTGATAAACCATGACGAAAGCCGGTGACGTGTGTGCCGCCCAAAGGTGTCGGCACTAAATTCACATAACTTTCACTGACAACGGTGCCGCCTTCCGGAAGCCAGTAGGCAGCCCAGTCAATCGCTTCATGCTGACTGGCAAATGCGCCGATGAAAGGTTCTTCAGGAATGCGTTCAGCTTTACCGATAGCTTCATCCAGATAATTACTCAAGCCGTTTTCATAATACCATTCATCGGTATGACCGCTGTGTTCATCGGTAAACGTGATATGAAGACCTGGGCATAACACTGCTTTTGCGCGCAGGGTATGTTTTAATTTTTTAACGTCAAATTTCGCATGATCAAAATATTTTTCATCCGGCCAGAAGTGTACGGTGGTACCGGTTGCACCTTTTTCCGCTTTGCCAATTGTTTTGAGCTGCGAAGTTTTTTCGCCGCCTGCGAATGTCATGAAGTAAACACTTCCGCCGCGTTTAATCGTGACTTCCAGTTTTTTGGAAAGTGCGTTGACAACAGAAATACCAACACCGTGCAAACCACCGGAAAAGCGATATTGCTTGTTGGAGAATTTCGCACCGCTATGCAGTCGGCATAAGATAAGTTCCACGCCGGAAACTTTTTCACCCGGGTGAATATCAACCGGCATGCCGCGGCCGTCATCAATGACTGACAATGACAAGTCTTTATGCAGGATGACATCAACACGCCGCGCGTGGCCTTCCAGCGCTTCGTCAACGCTGTTATCAATGACTTCATGCGCCAGATGATTGGGATTGGTGGTGTCGGTATACATGCCGGGTCGGCGCCGTACCGGTTCCAGTCCGCTTAAGACTTCAATGTTTTCTGCTGTATAACCAGAAGATTTTATTTTGTTTGCCATAATTGTCGCAGCCATTCACGATTTAATTGCAGCCATTGCAGGGTAATAATTGCAGGCGCCGTTTTGATTTTACCTTCCCGCATCATTTCGACAGCTTCATCGAGTGATAATGAAAATGCGCGGATATCTTCATTTTCTTCAGCCAGTCCGAAATTGCCGCCGGCATTTGCCGCATTGACGCGTCCGAGATATAGGATAATGTGCTCATTACTTCCACCGGGGCTGACAAAATACTCGTAAAGCGGATAAAGGTCTAGCAATTCAAGCCCGGATTCTTCTTCTACTTCATGCTGGGCAACATCAATCGGTTTTTCCGGATGCCGGTAGATGCCGGCAACAATTTCAATCAGCCAGGGACTTTCAGGGTTTGCAAGCGCACCCGCACGGAATTGCTCGATTAAAATAACTTTATCAAGGACGGGGTCGTATGGGAGTACCCCCACTGCCGATGGACGCTCCATGATTTCGCGTGAAAATTCGATTGTCCAGGAGTTATCAAATTTTTTATGGCGCAGATGATTTCGCACCAGACGGAAAAACCCCTGATAAAGAACCTCGCGGTTAACGATTTCATAATCGTTCTGAGTAAATGAAATGATTTTATCTTCCATGAGTTACTTAGAATGCTTCCTTTTTAATGCAGCTTCCAATTCTTTCACATGCGCTTCCATTTCATCCAGCTTTTTGCGCGTGCGCAGCAATACTTTACTTTGCAGGTCAAATTCTTCGCGGGTCACCAGGTCCAGCTTATTAAATGTGTGCTGTAAAACCCTCTGACAGTTTTTTTCAAAATCAGCTTTCAGCGTGCCAAGATGTGAAGGCAGATTAGCAGATAATTGCTCAGCCAGCTTCTTTAAAAAATCAGGTTTCATGAAATTGGATCCTTAACGCGAGTAAGCCGGTCATTATATCGCAAAGAATGATGAATTTCTCTTTATGAATCCGGCGATCAGTACGATAATATGCCAACATAAATGATAATTGAGTACATCTTATGACCAAACGCCGCTTAGTTATTGCCACCCGTGAAAGCCCGCTGGCCATTCGTCAGTCAGAATGGGTAAAAGATCAGCTGCAAAAAATTTATCCTCATCTTGCAGTTGAATTATTAGGCATGACAACCACGGGCGATCGCCGTTTAGATGTGACATTGAATAAGATCGGCGGCAAGGGTTTGTTTGTGAAAGAGTTGGAAGAAGCGCTGTTTGACGGGCGTGCTGATATCGCTGTGCATTCCATGAAAGATGTGCCTATGGAATTGCCGGATGGGTTATGTTTGCCGGTGATTTGTGAGCGCGAAGATCCGCGTGATGCGTTCGTATCCAATCAATATCATTCAGTAATGGAATTACCAACCAGCGCTACGGTTGGCACCGCGAGTCTGCGTCGTCAGACGCAGCTGAAAGCTCTGCGTTCAGATCTAGATTTGCAGGATTTGCGCGGCAACATGAATACTCGCCTGCGTCGGCTGGATGAAGGCGACTTCATGGCAATAATTCTTGCTGCGGCAGGCTTAAAACGACTTGGATTTAATGACCGCATCCGTGCGTATTTATCTACAGAAGAATCGCTGCCGGCTGCAGGTCAGGGTGCATTGGGGATTGAATGCCGCGAAGATAATGCATCAATACGTGAATTAATTGCGCCGCTTAATCATGCGCCGACTGCTGCTGCAGTGACTGCCGAACGTGCTGTTTGCCGCAAACTGCAGGGCGGATGTCAGGTGCCGATTGCTGCTTACGCCGAAGTTCATCATCAGGAATTATTTTTACGCGCACTGGTTTCCAATCGTAATGGCATGCGCATTTTGCGTTCCAAATTGAAGGGTAAAATCGAAAATGCCGATGAAATTGGTACGCGCGTAGGCGAAGAATTAATGCAGCAAGGTGCAGAAAAAATACTTCGGGAATTTCATGAAGAGTGATTTGTCATCTATATATGTACTAGTGACTCGGCCTGGTACGGCTGGTGCAGAATTATGTGCACAGATTGAAGCGCAGGGCGGCCGCGCACTGCATTTCCCAGTGATTGAGTTTGCTCCGCCGCATGATACTGAAAGTTTTCAACAGGTGATTAACCAGCTTGGCGAGCAAGACTGGATTATTTTTAATAGTCCGCAAGCTGTCCGTTCTGCTGTACCAGCGATGCGTAAGGCATGGCCGGAATTTCCAGAGAATGTGCAAATTGCTGCCGTTGGTTCGGGAACAGCAAAATCATTATATGAAGCGGGGTATATCAGTGCACTGCACCCTGAGCATGAATGGAGCAGTGAAGGATTGCTGGCGATGACGCAGTTTCAACATGTCAGCGGTAAAAAAATTGTGATTATTCGCGGCGAAGGCGGCCGACAAGTACTTGAAAAAGTGCTGGGTGAACGCGGAGCTAAAGTATTACCTTGTATTGCTTACCGCCGCATGTTACCAACTATAAATGCAGAAGCTTGCCTCAAATTGATTCATCAAAAAGAACTGGATGTTATTGCAGCAGGCTCATTCGAATCAGTCACCAATTTGATGTTATTGTTAGGTAACGAAAGTTGGCCTCTGCTAAAAGAAATACCACTAATCGTCATGAGTGAACGCGTGAAAATGCTTGCGGCAGAATCCGGATTTCAGACAATATGGGTGACAGAAACTGCAAGTAATGATGCAGTACTCGATGTAATAGTCGCAAAAATATGTAGCCCGGGTTAGCGCGCTTTTTGCGCGTAACCCGGGAACAACACCAAGGGGATATGTTTATGACAGATAAAAATGATGATGTAACTGCCAATGCGAACAGCACTGCCAGTTATTCACTCGGCAGAATAGGCGTTATCATCACGACCCTCGGTTTCATGGTGTTCGCAGGTGCATTTGGATATGGTTACTTTGAATTGTCAAAAGTAAATGTCTCGCTCGCACAAATGGTATCTGACCTGCGTAAGCAGCAAGAGACTGATCAACAGGAATTGCAAATGCTGAAGCAGACAGTTGCAAATAAAATGAATGCTGTTCCGCAAGAGCAACAACCAGACCAACCGGCAATGAAAGAGAATGCTGCAATAGAACAGGCAATTTCATTAGTGAAGCTGGCGCGCAGCCAGATTGATATCGCGCATGATGCTGCAGCTGGTTATGTCACTTTGAACCATGCATGGGAAGTGCTGCAAAATATTCAGAACCCAGCGGTTGATTCCGTCAAACAAAAACTGAAAGAAAGTATTGATGCCCTGAATGCGGCACAGCAAGTTAATTTCGCGCAAGTCTATGGAGCTTTATCATCTATTTCCTCTCAGCTGGATAATTTGCCGCTGCCTCCTGCGCCGCTGCAAACGAATCAGAATGAAGCGCCAAGAAATTTCAGCGGCATGCCCTGGTGGAAAATTCAGTGGCATAAAACAATGGATACGCTGCGTAAAATAGTTATCGTGAAATATACTGGTGCGAGTGAAGCACCTTTGATTATGCCGGAAGAAAAAACATTCCTTTATCAAAATCTGCATGCACAGATGCAAGTCGTGATGCTGGCGCTGGTTGATCATAATCAGGGAATTTTCACTTCTGGTTTAGTGCAAATGACAAACTGGATACAAAAATATTTTGTTCAGGATGCAGAAACCACCAAAACGATATTGGCGCAGCTTGATTCACTGAAGCAGGTTGCGATTGTACCGCCGGTGGTTGATCTTGCAGGGGCACAGCAAATGCTTGAGCAATCTCTCACGCAACAATCACAGCAGCTGCCTGCAACACAGTAGGAGAAATGACATGCGGCGATTAATTATTTTATTACTGTTTTTAACTGCATCGGTATGGATCGGATTAATGATCGTTAAACATCCGGGATATATTTTCATTGTGTCCAAGCCCTGGATGATACAAATGCCGCTGTGGTTTGCCGGTGTATCGCTGCTTGTTTTATTAGGCATATTTTATTTCATCATTCACAGTATTGATGCGCTGAATTTCTGGTTGTTCCGCGTGAAAAACTGGCTTAAATTTCGACGCGAACACCGTTCATATAATAAAACCCAGCATGGTCTTTCTTTATTGATCGAAGGCAGATGGGCCAAAGCCGAAAGATTATTATTGCAGGGATCAAAGCAGCAAGGTGTTGAGCCTTTGATGAATTACCTCGGAGCTGCACGCGCCGCGCAAGAACTAAATGCAATTGAAAGACGCGATACCTATCTTCGCAAGGCGTATCAATTGGCACCGAATGCAGAGCTTGCGATTGGTCTCACTCAGGCAGAATTAGAGATTGAACAAGACCAACTGGAGCAGGCTTCAATAACATTGCTGAAATTACGTGCGTTATCCAAACGTCATCCGCGTGTGTTGAAGCTTCAGGAAAAAGTTTATGTCAAAATGGGCGACTGGCAAAAACTTCAAATGCTGTTGCCAGATTTACGCAAAGCAAAAGTACTCACACCTGATCAGGCGCTGCATTTTGAAAAAAATATTTATTGCCAAATGTTGATGGCGGCAGGAACCAAAGACCGCACAGAACTGACACGCATATGGAATGAAATGCCGCGGTCCGCACGCAAAAATCCTGACATTGTATTGGCATATGTTCAGCAACTGATGACATTCGGCGATCATGCTGAAGCAGAACAACTGATTCAAAAAACATTGAAGTATAACTGGCAGCCGGATTTGATGAAGATATACAGCAAGTTTAGTTTTGATAACTTAAATCGTCAGTTAGTGATTGCTGGCGCATGGCTGAAAATTTATGGTAATAAGCCGGAAATATTATTATTCCTCGGCAAGACCTGCATGCAGATTCAACTGTGGGGCAAGGCCAAAGATTATTTTGAAAGATGCCTCGCGCAAGGCCCAAATCCTGAAGCTGCATTGGAATATGGCAGACTGCTGGAGCGGTTAGGGGAGAATGAAGAGGCGGTGGAGCAGTACCGTGAGGTGTTGAAAGAATTGACCTGATACTTCAACTCGGCTGCGACGCTGGACGTTGTTGAATTAACGGCTCCAGCGCTCGATGATATTTTCGGTCCAAGCCGGCATCAGAGTATGATTGTGAAGTATAACTTATTGATTACATATGCATTTGCTTATGGGATTGCTATCATTTACAATCTCTATCTCATAAAAAATAACAGAAATTTAAAATGGCAATATTAGAAATCCTTCAATTTCCGGACCCCCGTCTTCGCACTAAGGCCAAGCCTGTGGCGAAAGATGATGTTGATGCTGCGTTTCGCGCACAAGTTTCGGATATGTATGAAACGATGTATCACGCAAACGGCGTTGGGCTTGCTGCGACGCAAGTGAATATCCATGTGCAGTTATTCACGATGGATATCAGCCGCGAGCGCGATCAGCCTGTGTGCATCCTGAACCCTGAAATCATTCATAAAGAAGGCATTCAATATGAGAGCGAAGGCTGTCTTTCAGTTGCAGAAGCTTATGATAAAGTTGAGCGCGCGCTGAAAGTGAAATTGCGCGGTGTGGATCTTGATTTCAAACCAGTTGAAATTGAAGCGGAAGGATTGATGGCAGTTTGTTTTCAACATGAGCTTGATCACTTGAATGGAATTTTATTCATTGATCATCTTTCCAAATTAAAGCAAAGCCGCATTCGCACCAAAATAGAGAAAATTCAACGAAGGGATTAAGTAGTGACTTCATCGCCGCTCAAGATTATTTTCGCCGGCACGCCAGAATTTGCAGCAATTGCGCTTGAAGCTATTACACTATCGCATCAACAGATTGTCGCTGTTTACACACAGCCTGACCGCGCATCCGGCCGCGGCTTGAAGATGACACAAAGTCCAGTGAAAGAACTGGCTCTTGATTTCAATTTTCCTGTTTATCAACCGGCATCACTGAAAGATCCGCACGAACATGACATACTTAGAAAATTTAATGCAGACGTGATGGTCGTTGCAGCATACGGATTAATTTTGCCGAAAGCTGTTCTCAGTATTCCGCGTTACGGCTGTCTCAATATTCACGCATCATTATTGCCGCGCTGGCGCGGCGCTGCTCCCATTCAGCGTGCAATTATCGCAGGCGATAAATTATCCGGTATTACTATCATGCAAATGGATGAAGGTCTTGATACTGGGGATATGCTGCTGAAACATCAATATGCACTAACAGAAGATGAAACCGGGCAATCGCTGCACGATGAACTTGCGCGAATGGGCGCGCAGTCTATTGTCGAAGCGCTGAATTTATTAGCGGAAAACAAATTTAATCCCGAAAAGCAGGATGATTCACTCGCAACTTACGCGAAAAAAATTACGAAAGAAGAAGCGCAAATTATCTGGGATGAACCGGCTGAAATGCTGGAAAGAAAGATCCGCGCATTTAACCCATGGCCGGCTGCATACACAAGCTGGGATGGCCAGCATATGAAAATTGGCGCAGCCAGCGTGATTCAATCTGAAAAAAATCTTGAAGCTGGTACGATTGTTAACGCATCACGTGACGGCATTGATATCGCTGCGGGCAAAGATATTTTACGTTTGCTCAAGGTGCAGCTGCCCGGCGGCAAAATGATTTCCGCGGCTGATTTTTATAATGCTCACCATGAGAAGGTAACGGTGGGGAATTTACTGAAATGAATTGTTGGCAAAATGTAGCCCGGGTTAGCGCGCTTTTTGTGCGTAACCCGGGAACAAAAAATTTTAGCAATGACGGAGGTATGGAATGACCTCTAACCTTCGCCTCCTCGCAGCACATGTTATCAATGCAGTTACTGACGGCCAGTCACTTGCTGACTGTCTGCCGCCGCAGCTTGCCAAAATAAAAGATCATCGCGATAAAGCTTTTGTGCAGGCGTTGAGTTATGGTGTTTGCCGTTTTTATCCGCGTCTCGATGTGATTCTCAGTCATCTCATGACTAAACCCATGAAGGCGAAAGACAGTGATGTGCATGCATTAATGATGGCTGGGATTTATCAATTAATGGATATGCATACTCCGGAACATGCGGCTGTATCTGAAACGGTGAATGCTGTGGAAGGATTAAAAAAACCATGGGCGCGAGGATTGGTGAATGCAGTCTTGCGTGAATATCTGCGGCAAAAAGATAAATTGCAGCAAGTCATTGATGCCGACGAAGAAGCAGCATACGCGCATCCCTTGTGGTGGATAGCGGCAGTGCGCAAGGCATGGCCCGAACAGTGGCAGGAAGTATTGCATGCAAATAATATTCATCCGCCGTTTTCATTGCGCGTGAATCAACAACATGGTGATGCTGCTGATTATATAAAGCTTCTCAATGATCATGATTTAGCGGCGAGTCTGATTCAAAACACGAGACAAGGCATCATTCTCGATAAACCAATACCAGCAGAACAGCTTCCAGGATTTTCTGAAGGAAAAGTAACAGTGCAAGATGGTGCGGCACAACTGGCAGCTAATTTGATGCAGCTTGAGAAAGGACAAAATATATTGGATGCCTGTGCTGCTCCTGGCGGTAAATTAACGCATATTCTTGAAATCGAACCGACAGTGAATGTCACCGCCGTTGAAAAAGATGAATCGCGCATCAAATCTATTAGTGAAAATTTACAGCGGCTGAATCAGCAAGCCGAACTCATTTGCGCAGACGCAGGAAATATATCGTCCTGGTGGAACGGTAAACCATTCGATCGCATTTTGCTGGATGCACCATGCTCTGCGAGCGGTGTCATTCGACGTCATCCAGATATTAAACTTTTACGCCAGTCTGCAGACATTCGTTCGCTTGCCTCAGAACAAACACGTATTCTTGATGGGTTATGGGAAGCGCTTGCTTTGAATGGGTTACTGGTTTATGCAACATGCTCAGTGTTTCCGGAAGAAAACTCCAATATTATTGAAAAATTTCTCTCAACACACCCCGACGCGAAAGAAGAAATTATTGATTCTGACTGGGGAGTCAAATGCAAACATGGACGTCAGATCCTTCCCGGCATGGATAACATGGATGGGTTTTATTACGCGATTATTCGGAAGGCATAAATGCCGTCATCCCCACGTAAGTGGGGATCTCCTCCGGATCACTGTGAAAGTTAACGGAGCGACGAAGGAGATTCCCGCTTTTGCGGGAATAAGGTAATATGCATCGAGGGAGATCCCCGCTGAAGCCTGCCCCCGAATGTTTTAATCGGGGGCGGGGATGATGATGTAAATAAGGAAGATTACCATGCGTATCGAATATGATATCAAACTCGACTTCAAAGATGTTTTAATCCGTCCAAAACGCAGTGTGTTGAAATCACGCTCGGAAGTCACTGTGGATCGTGAGATCAAATTCAAACATACGCAAACTACCTGGAAGGGCGTACCTATCATTGCCGCCAACATGGATCATACTGGCACACTGGCAATGGCGAATGCACTGGCTGAACATCACTTGCTGACTGCCATGGATAAATTCATCACACTGGATCAATGGAAACAGTTTGGTAAAGATCACAAAAAAGTATTGCCATATTGTTTTGTTTCCGTCGGTATCACTGACGATGATTTCAAACAGCTTGATCAGGTTTTAAAAGCTATACCAGTCAATTTCATATGTCTGGATGTTGCGAATGGTTACACAGAGCGCTTTGTATCTCATCTAGAAGATTTACGTATTAATCATCCGAAAGCAGTCATCATGGCTGGAAATGTAGTGACAGGCGAAATGGCTGAAGAATTAATTTTATCTGGCGCTGATATTGTCAAAATCGGCATCGGCCCAGGATCAGTCTGCACCACGCGAGAAAAAACAGGTGTTGGTTATCCACAATTATCCGCGATCATTGAGTGTGCTGATGCGGCACATGGTCTTGGCGGTCATGTGTGTGCAGACGGCGGCTGTACAACTCCCGGCGATGTCGCAAAAGCTTTTGCAGCAGGTGCAGATTTTGTCATGCTTGGCGGAATGCTTGCAGGACATGATGAATGCAGCGGTGAAGTTATCGAAGAAGATGGAAAAAAATATAAACGTTTTTATGGCATGAGTTCTACTGAAGCAATGGAGCGTCATCATGGTGCAGTTGCGGATTATCGTGCCAGCGAGGGCCGCTCAGTCAATATTCCATATCGAGGGCCAGTCAACAATACCGTTCTGGATATACTTGGCGGACTGCGCTCAACTTGTACATATGTGGGTGCGCAACGGCTCAAAGAATTATCAAAACGCACAACATTTATACGAGTTGCTCGACAAATGAACGAAGTATTTGTACCTTTTGATATCAGTAAGTCTAAAGTTTAATCAACTGCTTAGTATCAGTTCATTTCATTGAACGCGTGTACAAAATAAGTTATTATTCCCTCGCTTTGTATCTGAATGCGGCAGTGCTGCATTCATGGATGTGTAGATACATGGTGAGAATTACATAAGGAATAACAAAAAACATTAGAAGAAAAAAACATTTTTAGGAGTGTTTAGATATGAAAAAACTAGTACTTGCAAGTGCAATGCTCGCTGCAACCGTTGGCATGACAGCAGTAAATGCGTCTCCATATGTTGGTGCAAGCGTTGGTGTTAATGTTAACACATCAACAAATACAGTTGGCGGCAACCCGGGCGTATTCCGCGGCGTTCCAGTGAAATTGTTTGCAGGTTACGGCAGCGTATTGAGCCAAAGCTTCTATCTTGCAGGGGAATTCTTTGCAACTCTCGGCACAGCTGAAATTTCCACTTCCAATTTGATGAAAACCAGCTATGGTTTCGGTATCAGCGCATTGCCTGGATTGATGTTGAACGACAACACAATGGCATATGTTCGCGCTGGTCTGGTTAGATCACGTTTCTCCAGTGTTAACTCAATGGTGACAGGCGGTCAGTTGGGTCTTGGCTTGCAAACATCCGTGACACAGAACATGGATCTTCGCGGTGAATATACTTACACCGACTATAAAAATGTTGGCACAATCAATTCACCACGTACCGATGAGTACACTCTGGGTCTTGTATACAAGATTGATTAATCTTGTCTCTCTATTTATTCCCGCCCGTTTCGATGGGCGGGAATGATATTTCCTCGCAATTCCTATATAATTCACCCGTCAATACCATTTCTATTAAAAAAATAGGTAAATGATGTCTTACATAATCCTTGATCGTGATGGTGTCATTAATTTTGATTCATCAGAATATATTAAATCTCCAGACGAATGGACGGCGATACCAAACAGTCTGGAAGCAATCGCAGCGCTGAACCGCGCAGGCTACAAGGTTTTAATTGCGACAAACCAGTCGGGAATCGCACGCGGATATTATGATCTCGAAACTCTTGATGAGATTCACGAAAAACTGAAGCGTGAGCTATTTGCTGTCGGTGGTGTAATCGAAGAAATTTTCTTTTGTCCGCATCATCCTGATGATGGCTGCGGCTGCCGCAAACCAAAACCCGGCATGCTGCATGCGATTCAGGAAAAATATGACATCATTCTTTCTGAAACATATTTTATTGGCGATTCACTTGCAGATGCGGGCGCTGCGAGAGCAGCGGGATGTCAGTTAATTTTAGTCATGACGGGTAACGGCCAGCGTACAATCAAACGCGATCCATCATTATCGGAAGTGCCGCAATTTACGGATCTTGCAGAAGCAGTCCAGCATGTACTGGCAGAATCACGGAAAAAATGAACATCATGAAATTCATCATTCAATTTCTACGCTCACTGATATTTTCAGTTTATTCCATCCTTTTGATTGTTGTTTTCAGCATATTATCTCTTTTCGCACTGCCGTTTCCGCTGCGTTTCCGCCATAAACTACTGCGTTTTTTTGTATTTCTTTATCTCGGTGGTCTCAGTGTCATCTGCGGCATACGTTCTAAAGTTGAAGGGTTAAAAAATATCCCCGCCAGACGCTTCGGTGTTATTTTCAGCAAACATCAATCTGCGTGGGAAACATTTTTTCTGCCGACGATTTTTCATGACCCTGCAGTCATTGCGAAACGTGAATTACTCTGGATCCCATTTTATGGCTGGGGACTTGCCGCCTCAGACCCAATATTGATTAACCGCAGTGATAAAACTTCTGCGATGAAACAAATAATTACGAAAGGAAAAAAATGCCTGCTGCAAGGCCGCTGGATTCTGGTATTTCCCGAAGGTACGCGCGTCCCGGTTGGCAATGTTGGTAAATATCATTTGGGCGGAGCGCGTCTCGCAGTTGCAACTGAAGCTCCAGTGATTCCTGTCGCACATAATGCAGGATACTTGTGGCCAAGAAGAGGATTTCTCAAAAAGTCTGGAACCGTACATGTAGTGATAGGCCCTGTAATTGAAAGCAAGGGCCGCACACCAGATGAAGTTATGTCATTAGCCAAGGACTGGATTGAGACGACGATGACTAGAATTAACGGCTTCGTCGATGAATCCGCCGGTTAAAAGCGGGTCGCGCATGCAGCGCTTGCGGTGTGCAAGGCAGCGGCCCAACGGTGATTCTGGATTGATAAAATCCTTGATGTCAGAATAAGGAATCAAGACAGACTGCGAACCATAAGCATATGGCGCCACTGTTCCTGCATCAAATGTAATACGCAAACCATGCGGGTTGATATTCCAGTTATGATAATTTTCAAGTGATGCATGCGACCCGCTGGATAACATTGCGTCTGAACGTATGCGTTTTGATAGATCAGCATTTACTACATTACCCATGGCATCAAGATAGTTAGATTGTGGATCGAATAAATCAGAAAGTTCCATTGCTCTGCCGGATTCAATATCAAAATTGAGGCTTCGATAATTGCGGAATGGATGCTCCATGCCGGTGACATAACCTGACATGACAAAACGAATGCTGATAATAGGTGATTCATCCAGATTTATAATCGCCGAATTGTAATCTATCGCGAGGCGGTTTTTAACTTTGGAAGATTCGAGTTTCGCCTGATAATCTCGTGCATCCGCAACTTTTTGTTTGAAGATTTTAATTTCTTCATTGATTAATTGTGTGACTTGTTCGTTGAAAGAGTTAACGCTGCTGCTGGGGCTAATTTCATTATCTGCGGGCATTTGGTCATCATCATTATTTTTAATTTCATTTCTGATGACTTCTGTGTTGTCGTTGCTGCTTAAACGCGGATATACCATTTTGATCACAACTTTTTTAGCATATTGTGTATCGTGTGCAGATACTAAATCAATGTTATCGCTGATGTGATACGTGCTTTTGTTATCTACCGGTGAGTCTTCAATTTCCGCGAAAGCTAGCGGGGAAATGATGAGAAGTAGAAAGATTTCAAGAATGAACTTCATGTTGGTTTCTCCGTTAGTCTTTGCAGCGAAAAGTTGCCATCTTGAGGAGTGTTTTTACGACGAAGAATCTCCTTCTTGATGCACGGTATATTCAGGAGGTCCTTCGTCGTAAAAAGCACTCCTCGAGATCGCGATAATTATCCTTTCGGATTCATTAATCCCCTCGCCTTAGTCTCACTAATATAACAATTCGTTCCCTGAATTTCTGTATTAATGATTTTACCTTTTGAATTGGATGTGAAAACAGCTAGGCAATAGGTTGAAAAGCCGCGGTTCCAGGGTGTATTGATATTTGGCGTCGAGGTGATCACAGGGATGCCGCCGTTACGTGTATTGACCCCAATACTTGGGGAATAAGATGAGTTGGTGCTGACGAAACTTTGCCGTTTGTAGACATAAACTGTATTGCCTGTGCTGCCTGGCATGATGGTGTCAGGTCTGCCCCAGATATTTGTTAAGTCACTGATATTTCCACCACGCCAGCTCTGGACAGATTGTGTATAATAGGCGCTCGATCCGGTAGCACAGCCGGCCAGTATGAATGATAGTCCAGACAGGATAAGCAAACGCATAGTTGATTCCTTGGAAATATTGAATGGCTAGGCAATTGTAAAATAATGTAAAGAGTAATTGTAGCCCGGGTTAGCGCGCTATTTGTGCGTAACCCGGGAACAAAATCGTAACCCGAAACATTTTGAGAAAAAGTATGAAACTGGCATTTTGTCTCCTGAATTACTTCCCTTATGGTGGTTTGCAGCGTGATTTTTTACGTATTGCAAAGGAATGTGTGCGGCGAGGGCATGAGGTCCATGTTTACACCACCCGCTGGGAAGGGAATGCAGAGCCTGATTTAAATATCCATTTACTGCCTGTAAAAGGGATGTCGAATCACGCCCGCGCCAGATCTTTTTCTGACCAGCTACGTAAGATGATTGCTGACGGTCAATTCGCCCTCGTTCTTGGTTTTAATAAACTGCCTCATCTTGATCTATATTATGCTGCGGACGTTTGCTATCAAGACCGCATCCGTTCTGAGCGCAGCTGGTTGTATCGGTTGATGCCCCGTTACCGCACCTGGAAACAGCTGGAAAAGGCGGTATTTGCGGCTGGCACAAATACCCGCATTATGCTGATTTCTCCTCTCCAGCAGACAGCTTATCGCACTGCTTATGGTACGGAAGCTGAGCGTTTTATAATGTTGCCGCCAGGCATCAGCCGTGATCGCATTGCACCCGCAGATGCGGCGGAGAAACGCGCGGAGAAACGCAAAGAGCTGGGGATAAAAGAAGGTGAATTTATGCTGCTGATGGTTGGATCCGGCTATGAAACCAAAGGCGTCGACAGGGCGATAGCCGGGCTCGCAGATTTAAACTCTGATATTCTTGCCCGCAGCCATTTGTTCATAGCCGGTAAAGGAAGTGCCGCACGTTATTTGCAGCAGGCACGGAAATTGAAAGTCGATGATCGGGTACATATTCTAGGTGCGCGTGATGATGTGCCGGCATTGCTGCTGGCAGCTGATTTGCTGCTGCATCCTGCCTATCATGAAAATACTGGTACTGTTTTACTGGAGGCGCTTGCTGCGGGATTGCCAGTTTTCACTACCGCAGTTTGCGGTTATGCTCATTATGTTCTGGACGCAAAAGCTGGAACCGTACTGGCTGAATTTTCTCAATCCGCCTGGAATACAGAATTGGGAAATTTGCTGGAATCACCTGAACAGTTACAGCGATTTGGCAGTAACGGATTGGAATTCGCAAAAGCTGCAGACCTATATAGTATGCCGGAACGTGCGGCGGATGTTATTGAGCTTGAGGCAAAGCATCATGTTTTATCTTGATGAACAGTTACATACCTGTTTCAACCTGAGGCAGCCACTGTTTGATCAGTTGATGAACCTCAAAGGTGAAACCTTTCGCAGTCTTGAAGGCCGCACGACTCAGCGTGTCAAATTGAATGGTAAAAATTATTTTATCAAGCAACATCGCGGTGTGGGTTTTCGAGAAATCATCAAGAATTTATTACAGCTGCGGCTTCCTGTTATTTCTGCCAAAAATGAATTACTCGCAATTAAAAAACTGCACCAGCTGGGAATACATGTGCCGGCTGTCGCTGGATTTGGCGAGCGCGGAAAAAATCCGGCGTCTCGCGAATCATTTATATTGATGGAAGAGCTTGCACCAGTGACGAGTCTTGAAATGTTGTGTGCAAATTGGAAAAAATCTCCTCCGTCATTCGCGTACAAACATTATTTATTGCAGCAGGCAGCACATATTGCCCGCACGCTGCATGAGAACGGTATTAATCACAGAGATTTTTATATTTGTCATTTGCTGCTTGAGCAGTTACCTGGTGTGGATGTTGAACATGCTAAATTATTTTTAATTGATTTGCATCGCGCACAAATTCGCGCACAAATACCGCTGCGCTGGCGGATTAAAGATTTGGCGGGACTATATTTTTCGAGTCTGGATGCGGGGCTCACGCTGAGAGATCTCCTGCGATTTATGAAATACTACCGCAAAATGCCGCTACGTGATATTTTGCGCAGCGAACATCAATTATGGAAAAAGGTAAAAAACCGTGGGGATGACTTGTACCGTGACCATGCTAAATGAATCAGCGGCTGTATGCCGTTCTGTGACATGGGATGAACTCAATCAGGCAGATTATCAATTCGCCACTCCTTTCAAGCTGATGCTTCCAGAGGGTGAAGTGGTTGTTGATCAAGTTGCGCGTCTGATACCGGGGCGGCGCATGGTTGTGTTTGGTGTTTTTCGCGGGGTTCCTGTTGTTGCCAAATTATTTTATGACCGCACTCATGCAGCCCGGCATGCAGCGAAAGATAGTGCCGGAGTTGAAGTACTCGTACAACATAAAATTCCAACTCCTGCGTTATTACATCAGAGTGTCACAGCAGATAATAAAATTCATGCCCTGATATTTGAACGTATTTTGAATGGGCAAGATCTTGAAAAAATCTGGCGCAACCGTGAATCAATTGAAGATGTTCTATCGGTTCTCGAAGCCGTGATGATTGAACTCGCAACTCAGCATGTTCTGGGCGTGGAACAAAAAGACATGCACATGGGTAATTTTTTGATTGCCGGGAAAACAATTTACACGCTTGATGGTGCGGATGTTATAGCGCATGGTGAGTTACTACAGAAAGAAGACAGCATGAAAAATCTTTCTTTGTTCTTGTCGCAGTTAGGTTCAGGGGTTGAAATGCTGCAGGAACATTTATTTTTATATTATGCAAAAGCACGTGGATGGCTGTTAAAACCGCATGATACTGCAGACTTGAATCTGCAAATTAAAAAATGGAATGAGTCGCGCTGGAAGAGTTTCGAGAAAAAAATATTCCGCAACAGTACTGATTTTATCGCCGTGAAACGCATGACCATGCAAGGCATGATGCGGCGTGATCATGCAGGTCCTGAGCTGAATGCATTCATGCAAAATCCAGAAGAATTATTCACTCGACCAGATGTTGTGATGCTGAAAAATGGCCGATCTGCTACGGTGATCAAAGTGATGCTCGATAATCGCGAATTAGTTATCAAGCGTTACAACGTAAAAAATATGTGGCATCGCATGCGCCGCATGTTCCGTATAACACGGGCTCGCAAGTCATGGCGTCTCGCGCAGAAACTGAACCTGTTTTATGTGAATACCGCATTACCTGTTGGGTTTATCGAAATAAATATATTTGGATTCCGCGGCAAATCATATTACGTCACGGAAAATATCGGCGGCAGTCATGTCAGGAATTTTTTGCAGGCGGCACAGCAAAATAGTGATGCAACAGTTTATGTAATTCAACGCACGGCTGCCTTGTTTCGCAGTCTCGCGCGGCTAGAAATGTCTCATGGTGATTTGAAAGCATCGAATATAATTATTAATGCTGATTTGCAGCCTGTCTTGATTGACCTTGACGGCGCACTTGAACACATGTCATCGCTAAGTTTACGAAAAGCATGGCGGGATGAATTGCAGCGGTTTATGCAAAATTTTGAAGATTTACCAGCATTTTCTGAATTGATCAGGCAGGCGTTACAGGAAGCGCAGCAGCGGTAAGGGGTGCATCTGCTTCCTGTTCAAGAGATTTAATTTTATTTGTGAGCGCATCTACAAAAGTACCAAAAGATATTTTGGTTTCATATGGCGTTTGCCACAAAAATGAAAACGTAATCAGGGAAGATGCTCTTGTTGTGTATGTATCTTCGATTCCAAGATACTCGCGAATATCTGCTGGCAATCCAATCTTAGCGTACCATTTGTCGTCGCCTAGATCAGCCTGGAAGTGTGGGAATTTATAAACGAATGCACGAAGCTTATCAAAGATAGATGCGCTGCTGTAGCAGAATGTCGCATAAAATTCCTGGTAAGCGATATATTTTTTCAGATTGTTCCATGCATTTGCGTGCGCTTTGAAGAAGGGATGATCTTCATTATTAAACATCTTTAAGACATTTTCATTTTGCGCATTTAATTTGTGCCGACCATCAAGTCCTGAGGATGTATCCTCGAATTCATTAAAATTATTATCTTTAAAAATTTGATATATTATATTATAACATTCATTCATTTTGCTGGCGCAGAGCATGTTGATTTTTAAAATTAAAAATTGCTGTACAAAAAAATCAGGATCACGCAATTTTTCCAGAATCTCATCAACTTTCTTTCTCTGCATTTCTTCGAATTTTGCTTTAAGTGCAGATTCATCCTCTGAGAGTGACGTTGACTGAATGATTTCTTCAGGGGAAAGTAAAATCTCAACGCCAATATTTGTTTCACGTAAGGGGCGCGATTCGCACTGTATTTTCTCGGAATAAGTCAATACTTCATGAAGCCTTGATAATTGATCGGGGAATTTAGCGAGAATTGTGATCAAGAGTACCGGTAAAAGCTCACCATCCAGTAAATTGTCCGTTAACATAATGCAAGTTGATGACATGATTTGAAAAAGGAATTCAATTTCTCGGCTTGTTTCAGCTAGCCACAAAGTGTAATTTGTTACAGCGGATTTTTCCGATCGATACATGCAAGTTGCAGGATACTGGATAAAGTCATTTGCTAACGTTTCAGCTGTTATTTTTTTATCGAAACTAATACGAGAACATCTTAAGAGAAATTCTTGTTCGGCATCTGGGCTGATCGTAAAATTTGGCATAGCCACCAGCTTTTTGATGATGTTGCTAACTAAATCATCAAACATTTACCATTTACTCCTTTGATCCTCTTTCTTCATTTATACGGTGAATTGTGCTTTGAGTGCAATAACTAAATAAAAAAGCCCGTATTTTGAACGGGCTTTTGTGTTCACAATGCAACTAACTTACTATTAAATCTCAAATTTTATACCTTGAGCTAAAGTCAGTGTTTTACCCCAGTTAATGGTGTTGGTTTGACGACGCATGTAAGCTTTCCAAGCATCAGAACCAGCTTCGCGACCGCCGCCAGTGTCTTTTTCACCGCCGAATGCGCCGCCAATTTCCGCGCCTGATGTGCCAATGTTGACGTTGGCAATACCGCAGTCACTGCCTCGTGACGATAGAAATTGTTCAGCATGCAGTAAATCATTCGTGAATATGCTTGAAGACAAACCAAAGCGTGAGTGATTTTGCATCGCAATTGCTTCATCCAGTGTTTTATATTTCATGATATATAAAATTGGACCGAAGGTTTCGCGCTGCACAACATCCCATTGATTTTCAGCTTCAATGATTGCTGGTTCAACAAAGAATCCATCGCGTTTGATGACATTGCCGCCGAACAAGATATTTCCGCCTTGTGCTTTGGCATCAGTGATTGATTTAACAAATGCATCAACAGAATGTTGATCAATGAGCGGGCCCATCAGATTTTTTTGATCCAGCGGATCACCGATGGTAACTTTTGCATACGCTTTGACTAAAGATTCTTTTACTTTGTCATACACAGATTCGTGAATGATTAAACGGCGTGTAGTCGTGCAGCGTTGTCCTGCTGTACCAATTGCACCGAACACAATTGCAGGCATTGCGCGCTGCAAGTCAGCGTGTTCATCAACGATGATTGCATTATTGCCGCTTAACTCAAGTAAGCAGCGGCCGAGTCTGCGCGCGACAACTGCATTCACTTCTTTGCCGACTGCGGTTGAGCCGGTGAAAGAAACTAATGGGATACGTTCATCTGATGTCATCGTTTTCACAATGTTATTGTCATCAGTGATAAACAAAGTAAAAACGCCGCTATAACCATAGCGTTTTAACACTTCATTGCAAATATGCTGCACCGCGACTGCACAAAGCGGAGTCTTCGGTGATGGTTTCCAGATAACAGTGTTACCGCATATCGCTGCAATAAATGCATTCCACGACCAGACTGCCACGGGAAAGTTGAATGCACTGATGACGCTGACAATACCAATCGGATGCCACTGTTCATACATGCGGTGTTCCGGTCGTTCCGAGTGCATGGTTTTACCGTATAACATACGAGATTGACCGACTGCGAAATCTGCCATATCAATCATTTCCTGTACTTCGCCATCACCTTCCTGTTTGGATTTACCCATTTCCAGCGATACTAAACTGCCAAGCGCATCTTTGTGCTTACGCAATTCTTCACCGATTGCGCGTACCACTTCGCCGCGCTTTGGTGCCGGCACATTACGCCAGGTTTGAAATGCTTTTTCTGCTTCTTTCATTACATGTTCATAATCGTCGGCAGATGCGCGATAAACGGAGCCGATTGCTTTGCCATCGGTCGGGTTGTAAGAAACAATTTCGCCGTCTTTGATGTGACTGGACCACCAGCTTGCACCAGAACTTGCGCCGTGGTTTTGTTTAGAGAGGTTTAATGATTTTAAAAGGTTCATGCTGTCTCCGATACTAAGAAATTGTCATCCTGAGGAGCGTTTTATGCGACGAAGGATCTCCCGGATGTAACCGTGCCATCACAAGGAGATCCTTCGTCGCATAAAACGCTCCTCAGGATGACACGCTCCTCGGGGTGACACTTTGTATGTTATTTATAATACTCACCAAATCTCGAATTGGTTAAATCATCAAGCGAGAATTGTTCCTGTTTTACAAAGCCCTGATATTTATCAGTGTTGGAAAGTACGATATCAACTACGCTGCAAATACCGCACGCGGTTGTCAGCTGAATGGCAGACCAGCGGTGACCATTGATGGTTAACGGATAAAACTTCTTCACATAATTTTCTTCGACGAACTGGTCATCCTGTTCACCGGTAACTGATACATAAACGAGAACCACGTCCTGAAATGTTTTTGGAATCGCGTGTTCGAGAATACGTTTTAAAGTGTCGCGGTCGCTGTTCAACTGCAAATCATTCATCAGGAATTTCATCTTTTCGCAGTGGCCGGGATAGCGTATGGTTTTGTAACTGATATGTTTCACGCGGCCGTAATAGGTATGAGCAAGACTGCCGATACCACCTGATGTATTAAAAGCTTCATAAGTTAAACCATCAATTTTAATTGTTTCCAGGCCTTCTAGCGGCAGCAAATCAACATTTTTGCCGTCTTCAACGCCTTGACACAAGTTGCCATATTCGTTGATCACGCCGTCAGTTGACCATGTGAGAGAATATTGCAGAGCGTTACTGATGTTGGTGGGCAGTGCGCCTACACGCATTTTCACCGTATCAAGACGCGGGAAATTTTTCATTAAATGATTGGCGACAATGCTGATGAACCCTGGTGCGAGCCCGCATTGTGGAACAAAAGCAGTTTTAGAACCGCGTGCGACTTCTAAAACGGATGCGGTTGTCTGAACATCTTCTGTTAAATCGAAATAATGCAGATTATGTTTAGCAGCAGCTTTTGCTATTGGAACATTGCAATAAAATGGTAAAGAAGAAATGACTGCTTCAACTGGATGTTCTTTTACGAATGCAGCAAAACCATCGGCATCATTAGCATCAAGTTGAACGTATTTTAAATTCTTGAATTCAGACAGACGTTTTGCATATGGATTAGTCGGCTGTACGTCAGCGAGATAAACGAAATATTTATTTGAATTGGCTAATAAGAAAGTAATAAGTGAACCGATTTTGCCGGCGCCGATGACTAGAATTTTATGCATGAGACCTCCTGTGCATTAATAATGCAATTTTATTATTAGATGATAATGGGTGCGTATGATAATGGTCTAAGGGCGCTGAGGGAAGGGGAAATATAATATCATCATCCCCGCGTAAGCGGGGATGATGATATGTTTTACGCCGTTGCAGTCGGCTGACACCAGATTTGCCAGTTTGCGATGGCATAGCTATTAGAAACGGCCTGATTAGGCATATAGAGCCCACCGTAAATCACATAATTGCTAGGATTTAGTTGCAGAGTATTAACGATACCTTGTACTGCAGCGATGTTGTTTTGTTCAGTTCTGACAATACTAGTAGTTAAAGTAGGATTGGTTCCTTTAGCGCAGCGTTTATTTGTGCTAGGAGTTTGCAGCATGCCAGTTCCATAAACGGTACCTTGTGCGAGCATGTAGGATTGGAGTGCAGAGTTCACTGTGGGGTGCTTAATGCTAGTCGCATCAGCCGCAAATGTGCTGTTGACCAAGCCAAGTAAACTCAAAGATACAATTGCTGCTTTCATAATGTGTTTCATTTTAGTCACCTTCGATAGAAGATTTAATACAGAGAATTTATTATATGCTCAAAATATTAACAGATTATGAAATTGAGCAATTATTTAACTAATTGAATATTAATATTATATTAATATTAGACTGGTTATAGATAAATTCAAGGTTATTTAGGCTGGTTTTTCATGTCAAACGGGTTTGGGGCGGGTTTTGTCGGTTCAATACCTTCGGCGCGCAGTAAGTCTACAAGCTCATTTACTTCAGTATCCTCGAGCTCAAAAAAGTGTTTCAGGGTATCAGCTTCCATGCCTAGCGAGTCGCCAAACATGAAATTAATTTCATTAATTTTGTCGATATTCGCGTAACCGTGATATGGATTCCAGTCATTAAAACCGAGACCGTTACCAATATACGTCATAAGAGGAACGGCAATGGAACCCGTGATATATGAATTCAATAAACCAAATAAGTTGACGTAAATATCATCTTTAATCGGACGCAAGGTTTTGTCTGCATGTTTATTCTTTTTGAGTGATTCAATATTGGCTTTAATTTCATTGATAAGTTTACGCAAAAGATCGCGTAATGCTTCTTTGTTATTTGGATTTAGACGCAATGCAATAATCGCTTCTAAACGCTTTAATAATTTTTTATGTAAATGCTTTTGTAATTTTTTCTTTAGTTTCTGTTGAATCTTGTCTAATGCCTCGGGATTCATGCTCATGATTTCAGTTAATTCATTCAGAATATCATTAATTTCATTCAGGAGTGCTTCCTGTTCTTGAATCGCTGCACGTAATTCACTTTGATAAGTTTTACTTGTTTTTAAGTCATTTAATACATTTGTTAATTCTTCAATTAATTTTTTTTGTTCTTCCGAGCCTTGCATCACGGCTTGTGAAATAATTGTAACGCTCAATTGATTAATAAAGTCAGGGTCCATTAATTGTTTGGGTGTGATAGCTGTTTTTGAATGCTGTTCTTTGAAGCGTATCAGCTGCGTGGTGTCTTGTATAACTTTATCGATAAGACCCGGCTGGTCTTTGAGTTCAGGATTGTCAGCCAATAATTTGTTGGCAAGTTTGCTTAAATATTTTTTTAAATCAACTGGTGTGACAGATTGAGTCATAAAATATTCCAAATTATTTGTGGATGTTTCCCTGCATATAAGTTCCTGAAGCAGTTGCGATTAATTTTTCTGTATCGCTGTATAATTCCATGCGCGTGAATGCAATTTTGTTTCCGGATTTTTGCAGCCACGCTTTTGCGGTAAAGACGTTGCCCAATCCTGGGCGAAGGAAGCTGACTTGCAAATCAACAGTGCTGCATTTTCCGATGATCATTGCCAAATCTTCGAGTGTGGCATCAGGATGCTTGAAAACCATGGATGACATTACTAATATGCCGCCAGCCATATCAAGTACGGAAGAAATCACGCCGCCGTGTAAGATGCCGTGAAGAAAGTTGCCGATGAGTTCATTTTTCATGTTGAAACTCATGCATGAATAATGATTGTCGACATGATCTAGCTTGAGACCCAGCATTTGATTGAATGGAATGGACATGAATGTAGAAGAGAGTTGTTGAATGACAGCCGTATTCTTATCCATGCATCTCTCCTAATCATGTTTTATCCGGTGGTTTAGGTGCGGTTTGAAATGGTGACGGAGATAGGTGCGTTTGTATGCCGGCGTTTTCAATTGCTGATGCAAACACGGAGCCAAGCTGCTCAAGTGTATCAACGCTTTTTTGTTCAAGACCAATTGAATCACCCCAGCTAAAATCCATATTATGCGCTTTATCAATATTTGCTGAACCATTGTATGGATTCATATCTGGTATCGCGAGACCATTTCCCATGTCTTGCGGAGTGGGAACGGGAAGTGATCCAGTGATATATGAATTTAAAACACCGAGTAAATTGATATATGGGTCGTCTACTTGAGTTTTTTTTCCTTTCATTTCGGGCGTTTCTTTTAATAAAGCCTGCATAAATATTTCAGTGTTAGTATAAACTTCGCCTGTTTTTAATGGGCCGAGATGTTTGATCAATAAATTTTTAAAATCAGTTTTTAGATTTGGATTATTTTTCTTGTTGAGCAGCAGCTTCAACTCATGCATAAATTTTTCATTGCCAAGCGGCAGGGCTTCAAAAACTTTATCCAGCCGTTTCTTAAGCTCAGGAGTATTTTTGATTTTTTCAGTTAATTTCGTTGCAACGGAAACTTGATTGAGTAGTTTATTGAAATATTTGGGATCTGCGAGTTTTTCTTCTGTGATGTTTAATTGTTTAATGAGTACAGGATTATTTTTCAGTCCAGATAATACTTCAACATTGTCTTTAACCTGATTGATAAGTTTGGAGTCTGCTAGTTTATCGACGGTTAATTTTTCGCCTACATTTGCCATTTGTTTTTGCAAAAGATTTGCAGTATCTCTAGCCAATTGCGGTATATCAACATTCGCATTTGTGGGCAGAATTTGTTTTATAAATTCTTCCAGCGCTTTAATCAAATGTGCCTGTTCGACAGGCATAGTGTTTAACATTGGCATATTGCATTCTCTTTGAAATTAATCGCTTTTTATTCATTAATATTAATTATAACATAACATAAGATAGTTGCTGACCCATCTTAATGAATATACAGAGAAAATGTCTATGAAGATTTTGCGGATTGCACTTCCGACTCCATTGCGGCGGCTGTTCGATTATTTGCCGGCAGTTGATATGGATACCGCGAGCTTGCAGAAAGGAGTGAGGGTAAGAGTTCCGTTTGCTTCGCGCACGCTCACAGGTATTTTTATTGAAGTCAGCGATCAATCTACCATCGCTATGGAAAAATTAAAGTGCGCGGAAGCGGTGCTTGATGATACTCCCATAATTCCAGATGATGTATATGAACTATGTGAATGGGCTGCTGGTTATTATCATTATTCACTCGGAGAAGTATTGTCTTCCGCGCTACCGGCGGCATTACGCAAAGGCAAGCCTCTTGAAAGTAAAAAAAAATTACCGGAAGCTGAAACAAAATTGCAGCAGCCGCTGACATTAAACAGTGGTCAGCAACAGGCGCTGGATGAAATTCTCAATGCGCAAAATCAGTTTAAAGTATTTTTACTGGATGGTGTAACTGGCAGCGGTAAAACAGAAGTATATCTGCATGCGATTGATGCCATGCTCGCAGCTGGTAAACAAACATTAGTTTTAGTTCCTGAAATCAGTTTAACGCCGCAAACGATTGCACGTTTTCGAGCGCGCTTTCCTGTGCCGATTGCAGCATTGCATTCCAGTTTGTCTGACGGTGAACGATTAACTGCGTGGCTTGCGGCGAAATCTGGCGAAGCACGAATTGTAATTGGCACGCGTTCAGCAATTTTCACGCCGTTTCAGAATTTAGGTTTGATGATTGTCGATGAAGAACACGATCTTTCATTCAAGCAGCAAGACCGCTTTCGTTATCATGCGCGTGACATGGCTGTGATGCGCGCGAACAAAAATAATATTCCTATCGTATTAGGATCAGCAACGCCGTCACTGGAATCTTTGTTAAATGCAGAACGCAGCCGCTATCATTTATTATCATTACCAGAGCGTGCCGGCGGTGCAGTGATGCCGGAATTTAAAGTCATTGATGTGCGTTCGCAAAAAATGGCGGAAGGCTTGTCTGACAGCTTGATTTCAGCTATGCGCGAACAGCTAAAAGCAGGTAATCAAGTGATGTTGTTTTTAAATCGCCGCGGATTTGCACCAGTTTTTATGTGTGCGCAATGCGGGTGGATTGCCGGCTGCAAACGCTGTGATGCGCGGATGGTGTATCATCGTGCGCCAAAAGAATTGCGCTGTCATCATTGTGACGCGCGCATGAAGCTGCCGGAAAAATGTCTGGAATGCGATGATACTCATGTTGAAGCAGTGGGTTTAGGTACACAGCGTGTTGAAGAAGTGCTGCAGCAGGAATTTCCAGATATACCTGTGATACGTGTTGATAGAGATACCATTAAAGGTAAAGATGCACTGGATGAATTGCTCACGCAAATTCATCAGGAACATCCATCAATTTTGCTGGGTACACAGATGCTTGCGAAAGGGCATCATTTTCCACAAGTCACTTTAGTTGGAATTATTGATGCCGACAGTGGATTATTCAGCGCAGATTTTCGTGCCGCAGAACAAATGGGACAATTGCTCATGCAGGTTTCCGGACGCGCCGGACGCGCTGAAAAATCTGGAAAGGTGATGATTCAAACGCGCTGCCCGGATCATCCGCATTTACAAACTTTAATTCATCAAGGGTATGCATCATTCGCGCGTGGATTGATGAATGAGCGCGAACAATTTGTCTTGCCGCCATATTCTTATTTCGCATTATTGCGTGCCGAAGCCTATTCCGAAAAAACCGCCGGCGGCTTTCTCGATCAAGTAAAAGATTTGAGCGCCGCATTTGCCGGTGCGGTTTCTATTATGGGACCGGTACCTGCATTCATGGCAAAAAAGAAAGGCTTGCATTGCCAGCACCTTCTTATCAAAGCCGGTAAACGCAATTCGCTGCAGCAATTTCTGCATCAGTTGTTGCTGAAGCTAGAACAGTTACCTGCAAAACATTCGGTGAAATGGGTATTGGATGTTGATCCGGTGGAGGGGGGGTAGGATACCGTAAACGCCTGCGCCTGCGTTACCGATTTTTTAAATAAAAAAGCCGGTAACGCAGGCGCAGACGTTTACGTTTATCATTATGAAAAATATAATAAACTGGGCTTTGGCCATTTGCTAGAAAATTGAACAGCCCCAAGAACCACCTTCCAAATTTCTCATAAAATCAATTTAAGAAATCTATTAGTGATATTAATCATCGAGTTATACTCTATTATGCCAAACTTACTAAAAATAACCGCCCATTTACGGCTAACATTCTCTTTGAGATCGGCATCTTCATTAGTAATTATCGAAAAATCATTCTATTAGATGCAAACAACAGCCAAGTTAACGGGATGATTTTTTTGCACTCGGGTCATAATCTCACCAAATTGACTATAATAAGAATAAAGGAGAAACCGATGGCTGGTAACAGAAAAGTCCCTACACTGAAAGGCAAGGCGTTTAAGGCGTCATTCACGAAGCAAGGCTTATTTCGTGAAGATATCAAGGCGACCTATATTTCCCCTGGCCAGATAACGATTGAAGGTAAAAATGGACTGTTGCCAAGTTATATCGTGGAAAAGGTGACCAAACGATTTCTACAAGCGGTGATTAACGATGATAGACAGACAGTCAAAGAGATGCTGGATAAAATGCCACAATTATTATTAGTCACACCCGATCCAGGTTTAGTGATTGAGAGCCAGTACACATGGCAGAAATTTTATGCAGAACCTGCTTTAACCATGGCTTGCAAGCTCAAACAAATCAAAATGACGGAGTTGCTACTCTCTTATTATGACAAGCTTCCGCAGGATGATGATGTTATTAAAGCAAAGACAGCGGGTTTATGCGCTTGGAAACCCTATGTAAATAAAGTAAATGATGATGGTGAAAATGAAATTCTTATCCCTCAAGAATACGCCAGATTAGCGCAATCACTGGTTGATGTATTTAGAGAAGAAACTTTTCCGAACGGCATTCCAGGCGAAAATAATATACCCCGGAATATAGAATTAAGTGAGCCAACAGAAGCGGCGCTCTTGTCCTTGCTTGACATTTTGGTGCCGAAACAAGCGGTGAAATTAGACGAGTGTATTGATGCCGAACTATTACTTCTTGCTATCTACCAAGCTTACTTAAAAAACTTTACCACCTTCAATCATAATTGGGACAAGCTGGATGCACTTTGTATTCGTGTGATGGGTTTAATTCAGAGCGCACTTATACCAGAATCGGGAAAAATTTTCTGCGAGAGCCTTTATGATGTGGTTACCGAAATGGACAGAGGGAAAGTGAGGGAAATTAGTCCTATGGCAAACGCGTACAAGATGAAAGGTGGTGAAAAATTTTATCGAGAAAATCGTGAAACGAGGGTAGGTAACGGCTTTGAAGTTTTATGTGGTGTTATAGGCGGTCCCCAGTCGAAGGCGACGATTGGGGACGACCCGGGCGTTTATTTTGGAAAAACTATGTCAAACAAAAACAACAGGTTTTCAGAATATTATGCAGCGGCTGCAGCAACAGCAACACCCACTCGATGTAGCAAATAAGTGGTAGCGCTGTGTGATGTTCTGATATGTTGAAGCAAGAGCCCTGCGGCCATAGCAGCTGGGCAGATATCAAAATATGCTTCACAAAACCACGTGATCAGCTCTTCATAATTCCAGATTTTTGTTGTGTTTGTCCACCAAAGTAGAAAGTGATGCAAGTAGCGCCTGATTCGTTTGGTAGAAATTCCAATGGTTACCATTTGCTGTACATGCATTCTTGCTTTTCTCAGTGTCCGCGGATGCGGAACAATGTTTAAAACCACGTTATTTTGATGTTCAGAAGTTGCCACCCCCCCCCGTTTCGTCTAAGTATTGAACATCATTTTTAGGTGTTACTTTGGAAATATTCTCCGTTTGCGTTGGTGAATTTTGGATGCCGAGGTAGTGAAAGCCATTTTCAATATTACTCATGCGTGATTTTTTCCGCGAAAGGCTTAAATGTCTTTCTTGCAGAATAGCCATCATGCGCCGTCGGCAACGGTTCATGGATCGCTTCGTTTTGCAGAGAATCAGCACATCATCTTGAAAACGGAAATAACTAACATCTGCGCTTAAGAAGGCGTCATCCAGCAATTTCAAATTAATTGGGGTCGCATCTCGCCTAACCTCTTCGGTTAACCGTTGAGGGTAGGCGAGATGCGACCCCAATT
>DATJFK010000012.1:0-2500 GCA_035495675.1 Gammaproteobacteria bacterium | reverse complement strand
ATCAAATAAAATTGATAGCGCTGCTTACAGGTAGACTTGAGTCTATGAAGTCAGATGAGTTAATCAATTTTGCAAAAGATTTACATCTTGCGCTGACGGATGAGAAATCACGTTATCGCGGTCTTTGCAGTGAGCGTCATAAACTGTTTCAGGGGTATGGCAAAACTGATATTTGGCGGCAGTTGATTTCGAAATCACAGGCAATACTAAAGCAGAGAAGCGGTGTGCAGCAGGATCTGGAAGTGAAGAAGATATTGGGGATTAAAACTGGGCCATGATACCTTCATATTGTGCTATGAAAGGTATATACATAAGTGCATACATATGTATATACTACAGCAATGAGATTCGATTGGGATGGTAGTAAAAATGAGACAAACATTCAGCGTCATGGAATAGATTTTCATGATGCGCATCTTATATTTAAGGAGCCGATTCTTATTAGAGTTGATACTAGGAAAAATTATAATGAGGTGCGATTGATAGGGTTGGGTAAGTTATTCGGTGTTAATGTTGTAATCATTTTTACCAAACGAGTTAATACTATTCGGGTGATATCAATTAGAAGGGCTAATAGAAATGAAAGAAAAATCTATCAAGAAAGGTTCCAGTAGAACTAACCTTAAAAAATTGCGCAACAAAAACGATAGAGATATAGATTACTCTGATATACCTGCTACAACAAAAGAATTCTGGAAAGTCGCTGAAGCTTTCATGCCGCAAAATAAAATACACATATCACTTCGACTAGATGAGGATATCGTTGATTATTTCAAGGAAGATGGCGATGGATATCAATCTCGAATTAATGCTGTGCTCAAGGCTTATATGCTGGCCCATCCGCATAAAAGGAAATGAACACTCTACGATTTCTTTGTTCATTTGCGCGGTTGCATCAAAGAGATCCCTCGGCGCACAAAGCGCGCCTCGGGATGACACTTACGCAGTCACAGCCTCATGTTCTACTCTGACATTCGTTTTCACTGAACAGGAGATAAAACACATTTCATGCGATTTGTGGAATAATTCCTGCATGACTGCTGCATCTGGTGTCGCGTTATATTCAAACACGATAGTTGGCTTTAATACGACTTCTGTCATTGCCATTTTACCTTCAGCATTTTTGCCGAGTGTGCCGGTGGCTTCCGCAGTGTATGAGTTGATGACCAGTTTTTTCATGCAGGCGAGATAAACGAATGTCAGCATGAAACAACTGGAAATAGAAGCGACAAACATTTCTTCCGGGTTAACAAGTGCTGCTTTGCCGAGATATTCTGGCGCTGCGCTGCCTTCGATGGTGGTGCCGCCACCGAAACGGATGGTGTGAGTGCGGTCGTATGTTTTGGGAGTGAAGTCGGCATTGCCGCGGTTCCAGGTCAAATGTGAGGTATATTTCATGGTGGATTTCCTCTCAAGAATGAATTTTAGACGTGAAATATACGGGGGTTTTAGCGTAAGATCAACCCGCGGGCAATTGTAACTAAAATGGAATCACCATCATGCAAATCAGCTTCCTCGGCGCCGCCGGTACGGTGACAGGGTCGAAATATCTGCTGGATCTTGGCAACCAGAAAATCATGGTCGATTGCGGCTTGTTTCAAGGGTTAAAAGAATTACGGCTGCGCAACTGGAGCCCGCTGCCAGTGCGTCCAGTTGATGTCAGCAGCGTCATATTAACGCATGCACATATTGATCATTCCGGCTATCTACCGTTGTTTTATAAGAATGGCTTCAATGGCGATGTGTTCTGTACTCACGGCACCAAAGATTTATGTGATGTACTACTGCCAGACAGCGGATATTTGCAGGAAGAAGAAGCTAATTTTGCGAATCGCCATGGTTATTCCAGGCATCATCCCGCGCTGGCGCTGTACACGGTGCATGATGCGCTGAAAGTATTGGATCGATTTGTCACTTATCCGTACCACCACACTGTGCAGCTGGATGATCAAACCAGTTTTTCATTTCTACCCGCGGGTCATATTATTGGTTCATCCTGCGTTTACCTCAAACATAAAAACAAGACGATGTTATTCAGCGGTGATCTAGGCAGGCCGCATGATCTGGTGATGAAAGCGCCGGAAGAGCCACCGTCAGTTGATTTTCTAGTGCTGGAATCGACCTACGGCAATCGAGTGCATACGGCTGCGCATCCGCTTGATGAGTTAGCGGAAGTAATTAACCGCACTGCAGAGCGCGGGGGCTCGGTGATTGTTCCGGCATTTGCTGTCGGACGCGCACAATCGCTGTTGTATTATTTATATTTATTGAAACAGGCGAAACGTATACCAGATTTACCTGTTTATCTTGACAGCCCAATGGCGGTGAGTGCGACGAATATATTCAAGCGTTATCACAATGAACACCGGCTGGATGAAAAAGAAATTGAAGGCATGGCAAAAGTTGCGAATTACATTAATACATCATTTGATTCGCAGCGAATTGACGATGGTGTAAATCCAAAAATTATTATTTCCGCAAGCGGCATGATTACCGGCGG
>DATJFK010000011.1:0-14149 GCA_035495675.1 Gammaproteobacteria bacterium | reverse complement strand
ATGACAACCCATCAGGCAGTCATAACATGGGAACGAGGGCAGCAATCATTTGTTGATAATCATTATTCCCGCGCGCACCGCTGGCAGTTTGACGGCGGGATAGAGGTGCCTGCGTCATCATCGCCGCATGTGGTGCCGCTGCCATTTTCAAACGAAAATGCGGTCGATCCTGAAGAAGCATTTGTAGCTTCCATTTCAAGCTGCCACATGCTCTGGTTTCTGAGCATTGCTGCGAAGAATAAATATTGTGTTGATCGTTACCTTGATCATGCAGTTGGTGCGATGGCTAAGAATTCTGATGGTGAATTATATATATCAGAGGTCACACTAAAGCCGGTTATTCAATTTTCCGGTGCAGAAGTGCATGCAGATGATATTGCCGCCATGCATGCAGAAGCGCACCGCAAATGTTTTATTGCAAACTCTGTCAAAACCAGAATTACTATCGCGGTGTAATCCGCTATTCATCTGTAACATCTTGCCTTTATGCTGTTCCTATATTTTGCGACATTAGGTTGATGGCGAATTTCCACCAGGAATCTTGAACAACATTTACCCATCGTAATAATTATTTGCTTTTGCTCAGTATAATTACTGACGATTTAATGTCGATTTATGTATTATATTGCGGAAAATTATTATAAGAGGTGATTTAATGATAAATAGACAAAGTAAAACTGCGATAATCAATGCAAACCGATCTAGACTTTATCTGAATTTTGCTAACTTTTCGGGAGACGAACAGGCAGCAGTAACTTTCGTTCAAGATTTCTGTAATAATCACGATGTGCGGTGTGAGAGCTATGGTCATGGTTATGGTGAACTGATAGTTGATGGTAAATCTCATGATATTACACCCTATGGTATTGATTTAACGATGATGCTCGAGTTTTGCGGGCGCAATCCGAGCGATTTTGCAAAACAGGAAAGTTCTTCAACGGCGGCGATAGCGAAGTCAGGCGGCAGCCCAATTATGTCTAATGCAAAGGCCAGGGTGGTCAATATAAATGATTTTCTGACTGCTGCGGCTGATGGTGATATCAATACCGTAAAGAAATATATCGAACAAAATCCAACGGGCAGTCAAGACGGCGAAATTCAAGAACCATTTAAAATTGCTGTGCAGCTTGCGTCATTACATGATAATTTAAGATCACAACACGTGTTATTTTTGCTTAAAAATAAATTAGACATGGCAGAACAAATAAAGCTGGGGCAACGTAGATTCTGATATTTGTTAATTAAGCTGAATTAGCGTGCCTTATTTTTGATGGCACGCTGCGCAGCCATAACCAGAGTTAAACATAATTACTTTATCTCGCCCGCGCAGAGCTGCGTTTCTGAAATTTGCGACGTTATGCTCTGCGTTTTTAATGCGTGATTCCAGCATGTCGCGATACGGCCACGACGAATATGTCTTGCTTAATTTCGCATTTTTATAAATTTTGACAGCGGTGCGCCAGTCGCCTTGTTTGACCAGCATGTCTCCCATATTCATGAAGAATCCTTCAAAATTATGCGGTGCTATCCATGAATTCCAGCACACACGTTTTCTACCGTGTGTTGTTTCAAGATGCATGAACGATGAGTAATCTGGATTTTGTCGACTAACTCGGGTTTCTGCGCACAAATCCATTGTTTGCCATTGCCAGTCTAACCCTTCCTTGAATTGCTCCGAGTTATAATCAAGTGAACTCATGATATAACCAGCCGTAAAATAATTGAATTCTGGCCACATACTGATTGCATGTTTGAGTTTAAAGTAGCCGCGTACCTGTTGACGTTGATCATGAAAAATTGTTCCGGATGCAGTGATAGCATCTCCTAAAAAACCTTGATAACGCGGATCAGAGGGGTTTAATTCAACGGCATCTGTGAAATATTTTTGAGATAATATCATTTCATCGACGATGGTCGATGGCGCATTTGTAAGACGTTGTCGTTCTGTGATTCTCCAGATATGTGAAAAGCCAAGAAATGCTGCGAGTTCGGGATCATTGGGGTTTTCAAGATAAGCTGCCGTCAGAAATTTAGTTGTTTCCGACAAGCCGTTATAATTTCCCTTATGCAATGTATCCCAGAAAGTATTGCGAGCTTTCTCAGCAAGAGCTGTATGAGATGTCTGCGCTTTTTTGGCGGGCGTCATCATAAGGGCGATATTTTCGCATGCGCTGAGTGGGATGGCGGCGCAGAGCAGGGTGATGATACGAATATGTAATTTGGTATTCACGTTTCATCCATGATTTAAATATGTGACAGTGACAGTATTCTTACATAGGATATAATGAAAAGAAATATCCTGAGGATGGAATATGTGCGGACGCTATGCATTATACTCATCGCCTGAACATCTCGCGAAGTACTTCGAGGCTTCACTGCAATATCGTTATGGCAAGTCATATAATATTGCGCCAACCGCAACGATAGCCGTATTAATCCAACTGGAGCAAGAGCGCCTGATTGTCCCCATGCGCTGGGGGTTAATTCCAGCGTGGCACAAAGAGGGAAGCAAGCTGACCGTTTTAAACAATGCAAAAATTGAAACGATTGAATCCAGACCTTCATTTCGTAGTGCTTTCAAGCGCCGCCGCTGTATGATTCTTGCTGATGGATTTTATGAATGGGATGCATCACTCAAACCAAAGCAACCGCATTATTTTCACCGCAAAGATTCGCATCCAGTTGCGCTTGCGGGGATTTGGGAGCGGTGGGTGTCGGGAGAAAATGCCGTTGACAGTTGCTGTATTATCACTGAAGATGCAAATGCTATCGTGTCCAAAGTTCATGACCGCATGCCGGCAATTATCAAACCTGATGATGTCAATGCGTGGCTGGATCCAGAACTGCAAGAGACCGAGCAAATCAAAAAACTTGCGAGCAAACGCGGTGCTTATGAAGGAATTGTTGAGTATCCAGTGACATCAAAAATGAACCGAGTTGCATATGATAATGCGCATTGTATTGAACGGATTACTAAATAAACTTTTCTTCCAGTACTGGAGAATTATCGAAAGGTAGCCCCAACATAATGGATTTTATAGAAAAATTATTATTTTGGTTTGCTATACTTAAGGCACAAATAATAAGCGGCCTATTGATGCATCAAGATATTGAAATCGAACATGAAATTCTCTTATTGGCAGCAGTGCGTGATGACAGGGAAATGAGTGATTATGCGCTCTGTCATCTAACTTATTACATCCAGAATGGTAAATTAAGCGAAGATATTGCAAGACAATTACTGGGAAAATCAAAAGCAAAAATCAGCGAACCGAAACCTGGATCATGGGGTTTTGATGTCACCCAATCACGGCTCAATCGATTTGTTAGACTGCATCATGATGATGAAAATATGCAATACATCATGGCGTGTCTGTATGCTTTTGGAGTTCCTGGAGTTCTAGATAAAGATACTGCAAAAGCTAACTCACTTCTTGAGCCTCTCATTAAATCAAACCACGCTTTTGCGTTAAATCTGGCATCAATATTTGCGAATGAAAGATTGCACCCGGTAGACGTGAGTGTGGAAGAGCAATCAGAAAAATACGCAGCGAAAGCGCGTGAATTAAAGAACCCGCTGGCAATATATAATTATTGTGAAAAAGGAGCATTGTATCATTTTGAAAATAGAAAATATTGGAGCGAATTAGGCAAAATTTATATTAAATTACCGCAGCCATTGCAGGTAAAAATAGATAATCTCGTGTATCGTTTTGAGCGTTCCCTTGCAAATCTAAAGGCGGATACTGCTGAAAATAAATTGGAACTTCGGCGATTCGTGTTTCATAATCGCCTGGCTTCATATTATCGTGAGCGTGCCAACACTACTGTTGCAGGAGCAGAGAAATTTGAATTGCAGCTGGCATCAGCACGTCAACTTGTCTTAACCGCGGCAAGTTATGATGGATGTGAACATAAAAGCAATGACAGTATTCAAGCGGCAAAAAAAGCCATCGTTGAATTTGTTAAAAATCTTGATCTGGAAAAGCAAAGTATATTGCTTGGTAAATCTACTGATGACATTGCTCGCTCCATGTTAGGTCTTGAAAAAATGATTTATCAATTTTCAGTCGACATGAGTCTGCAGCAACTAATTACCATGCGTGAAGAGATAAACTGTGAGGCAGAGTCTGCTTTTGCTGCGGAAAGTCTCTCCAAATACAACGCTGAATTCAACATAAATTCCTATTCAGATCGTCATGTATATGTTGAAAATAACCATGCTAAATATATGAATTTCGATTTAAAAGTGAAAGAAGCGGTTAAGCTTATTAATCAAGAGTGTAACAATAGGATTGAAGCAACCAGAAATTTACTGGAAAAATTTATTGATGATGAATTCAGGGATAATTTTATTCATGCTACTTCAGCAAATGCTTCATCAGGTCTCTTCAAGGCCCGGGCAAATACAACAGAGATCGATCAATTTAAAAATGAATTGGAAACGTATTATGGTTTTGTGCGCGATAAAGACCTCACACCCGAAGAAGTTTTGATAAAAATACATGAATATTCAGCATCAAAAATTGATAAAGGCGAAGCCGAACTTGCCTCTTTTCAAAAACTGCATCAGATGATGCTGGATCTTATAGATAAACCTGCGCATCCATCACTGGCAAAAATAATTATTCAAAGAAATTTATCCAGCATTAATATTGAATTGCCGCGTCCTTAATGCTATTTTTCGCGAATAAAGAGAATAAACATTAAGGAAGAAAAAGTTATGTTTACAAAGAACCCAACGAATGAAACTGTAGAATTCGCAAGAAATATGTTTGATTACACGTATGGTATTGCATCTGATGAGGTCAGAGATCCCGTGGAAATAGCGAGGTTCAAGATGATGGCTTATAACCTGGATGCTAAATATAATGGGACGCGACCAATCACCAAACTGGCCGCAGAAGGCAATCATCGTGCTGTCGAATTTTTAATATCCTGCGGTTCCAACATTAAATATGCGGTTAAGGGATATCTTGCAGCTGGATATTTTCTTAGTGATGAAAAAGCCAATCGTGTCTTATCATGTTTTAAGAATAATGATATTAAAAAGCGGTTGGTCAGCGAAGCTCTTGAGCAAGGTTGTAGTCTTACATTATTGCATAACAGGGAGCTGAGGTTTTAGAGTAAGATAGAGCATTAATATAAGGAGAATGTGATGGGGCAAATCAATGTAGCGGTTATAGTTGGCAGTCTTCGCAAGGATTCTTTTAATCGTAAACTTGCGAACGCGATGATTAAACTCGCGCCGCCGGAATTATCTTTCAAGTTAATTAATATTGGTGATTTGCCTTTATATAATCAGGATGATGATAAATCACAAGCGCCGGAAGTGAAGCGGTTAAAATCTGAAATTGCAGCGGCAGATGCGCTAATGTTTGTGACACCGGAATATAACCGATCCATGCCGGGCGTATTAAAAAATGCAATCGACCATGCATCGCGTCCATATGGCGAAAGTGTATGGAACGGTAAGCCTGCGGGGATAATCGGTATATCAGTAGGTGCGATTGGCACTGCGCTCGCACAGCAACATTTGCGTAACGTGCTGGCATACCTTGATGTGCCAACCATGGGGCAGCCAGAAGTTTTTTTGCAGATGAAAGATGGCTTGTTTGATGCAGACGGTGGTATCGGGTCTGACAGCAAAAAATTTCTGCAAGGGTGGATGGATAAGTACGTTGCGTTTTTGAAGAAAAATATAACAAAGTAAAGCCAGATCCTGCAATTCGTTGCCAAGAAAAATAAAATAAAAAACGAGGAAAGGTTGATGAAAATTGACATAGCATCACTCAAAAAAATATTGGGTGATTGTAATGATATTGTCGTTTATGGTTTGCATGACTGTGGATATGCAACATTTTACCGACATTTGAAGGATAGGGTTACTTACCGATGTTTTAAAAGTGAAAAGGAAGACAGTAATTATAATATATACAATTATAGCAACATTCCATTCAATCATGTGAATCACAATGCTCCATATTCGCAAGGAGTATTGAATGTCATTGCAGAGAATTGTCTGCGGTTTGAAGAAGGAAAGCCGCTTGTCAAATTATTATTTTTTATCGGCCTTGATGCTAACACAAGAAATAAAAAAATTGATTTAAACTTGGTTGTAAATGGCAAGGGATTTGATTGTATTACCAATCGAGAACTCAGGGTGTTATATAAAGTTTACTCCGATTATGGTCCTGAAGTCGCGGGTATCGTAAACAAAACAGTAGTATTTGTGCGTCTGCATGAAATTAACGATAAAGAATGTGAATATACTCTGGATGTTTTGCCAAAAATTTGGGAAGACCCGTCTTGGGACGATCTTTGGAAAAACCGACTGCGCAATCATCATGGCGATTGCACCGCAACGCGCACATGGGCAGCGTTTTTTATGCCTTACCTGAATCGGGCTAATTTGACGTTTGCAGAAAGTCCGGCAAGAAAATCGCGTCTTTTTTGAGGTAGTGTGATATCAAGCTTATTTAAATATGTAGCCCGGGTTAGCGCGTTTTTTGCGCGTAACCCGGGGTCAAATCATCCAGTAACCAAATGATTAGTTGTGTTAATTTCTAACAGCGAGGTAAATGATATAATAAACAAATAATAAAAATAAAACGAGGGTGCGCGGTCATGAAGATCATCATCTCTTTAGTTTTATCATTTCTAATCGCTTTCACGGCAATGGTACCAATTGATGCCTCGGCATATATGGTTTATGCATGCGGCCACAAACACTATAAAAAACATAAACATCATACTTATACCAAGAAACGCTGCGGTTCTCATTATACCAGTGGATTTTATTCGCCTGGTTATTGTCAGGAATATGCATCTGCCTGTGGCAGTGACCAAGTGTGTTATTCAGGTCATTACTACAGATGTAAGACAGTGTTTTACTGGCATAGCGGACGTAATACATCACGCGTTGAAGTTTGCAGATAATATAAAACCCCGCATGGATGAAATGCGGGGTTTTTGTTTTACTGTGCAGCAGCTGGCTGATCAGTCATTGCTGGTGCAGTTGTTGCAGGAGCAGCTTTCTTTGCGGCAGCTTTCTTGTGATGGTGTGAACGTTTTTTGCAGCTGGCTTTGCAAGCCTTTTTGCAATGTTCTTTGCAGTTTACATCACATTTATGTTTGTGCTCGCAATTAGCTGTTCCACATTGTTGGCACATTTCAGATCCGGTTGTGGTCGGATAAGTTTGGGTGCTGCATCCGGTTAATGCGAGAGCAGCGGCAATTGCTGCAGCCCAAATAAAATATTTCTTCATTCCTGAAACTCCTTTTAAATAGATTTAAACGTATCGATACTCGCCTATGGTAGTATAGTCTCTCAATCAAGTGAAGAGGGTAGTACTTAAAATTGATAATGACTTAACCTGGGCGGCTCCAAAGCCAGTTGTTCTTCTGCTTTCTTACGCGAGCGCGTCATGGGTCCATTATATGGTTGATGGGATTGATTCGCAGCGAACAAGCCATTCTTGATATAGGCAATTTTACTTTTTCTATTATCTTCCAAAGCAGAGTGAAAGTAATATGCACCAGAAGCTGCAGCCAGTGATCCGGCACCAAGTATAAGTGAGACTTGAACTGGAAAATTAGGTTTCATTAATGAAATGACAGTGGATACCGCCCAAGAAGCAGTAATGGCGGATAACGCAAAAAATTCATGCTGCAATTGTTCGGCATTTAATCCAGATTTATTAATATATTCGGTACTTAATTGACGACAGAGCTTTGCTCTCGGATCTTTAGAATCCGCGTAGTGCGGGTGGTAATATCGCAGCTGCAATTGTTCATTTATAGCGTTAAGTATAGTCTCATCTATGATGTCATCGAAAAGTGTTTCCTTCCAGACTGCTTGTTTTACTTTTTCATCGCGGAACATGCCATCCTTGAATTCCTTGATTTCACAAAGCTTGTCAAGATTAACTACTTTATTATTTTCAACGCCCAGCTTGATCACTGCATTTTGCGAATTATGTTTGTATAACTCGACATCCTTGCCGCGAATACCGCATGATGGAAATACATGTTCTTTTGCTTCTTCAAGTGTGTCATAAAAAAATATTTGATTGGCAAGAGAGTACCCACAAATGGTTGGATACATGAAGCGGTGATAAAGCGTCAAAAGAGGATATTCAACATCAAGCAGATTGCCATAAATGTAAGCTGGCGGTTGAATAACGGCGTATAGTTTTTTTCCCATGATATTTTCCCTAGTATATTCTATTTTCAATTTTTTGGCTTCGGAGCACGGATAAATTCCTGCAATGCTTGTTCGCACTGTTTAGGTTCAAATGAGCGTAAAAAGAAGCGATTATATTCGTTGTCAGGTCCTGCAGCCAGCATAACTTGCTTCGCAATCAAGTCGCGAATATCTCTGGGAAATTTTGCAAAAGAGTTGTCACGATTGGCTTCATCTTCGACTTTTGAATTAACAAGAAATTCATACATTCGCTTGACTCGGTCTTTAGTTTGCGCCGCATTAATCTTATTAATTAATTCAATCGCACTGAAATCAAAAATATTTTTGCCTGCGTTTGACATAAAATATTTAACTCGATTCAGTTGCGCGCCCTCATTCAGCCGCATCATGCGGAGAATATTGCTGCGAGTCGGCTCAAAAGTTGCAACCAGTTTGTTTCTCGGGAAAGTTGTTAGTACGAGTTGATCGGCATCATTTGCCTTGATTGAGAAATATTTCAAATTCCCATCACGTAATGTTACAACTTCCGATAAATTAACCGGGACATTCTGGTCGAGGTCTTTATTATTATCAGATGCTGGTTTCACGATGATTTGACTCAGTTCATTTGTGTAGCGTGAGACTTTGTGATCATTGCGATTCTTTTTCGCAATTTTTTTGATAAGCCATGCTATAAAAATCAGCGGTCCAGTACCGATATATAAGCCGAATTTGGTAATGGCTAACGGAACGCTGAGTGCGGCGAATAGACCATACGCGACTTTGGAGCGCTTCTCTGTTAGTGCCATCCCGGTTTTGACTAGCGCAGGCAGAACAAGTGCATAATCAAAAATACCCATTTGCTTCGGCCGTCCGACAGTGCGGTCAAACATGTCGTGTTTTCCGCTTCGCTTGAAAATATGGCTGATCGGTTTTGAGGTGAAGGGGTTGAAATTCATTTTCATGTTTCACATCCTTTTATTGTTATTTGTTTTTTGTACTTACTTAATACCAGAAAATTTGGCGTTCAGGAAGATGTTGAAATAACAAGAAAAAATTGACTTTTCTATGATCAAAATTCATCGCTTAGGGATTTCCCCCTCACTAATATCACTCTATTAGGCGTAAAATATATACATCTTCAAGGAGGAAGTCATATGTTGCGCTATATCGCAGTTATATTTTCTTTACTCATATCAATATTAATTACAACAAATTCATTTGCAGCCGGCAGTGTCAATATTCCAGTTCTTTGCTATCACAATTTGAATCCAGTAAAACCTGGAAGTATGAACATGAAACCGGAAAAATTCGAGGCGCAAATCAAATGGATCAAAGATCATGGTTATAATATTATTCCATTGCAGGATGCAGTTGCCTATCTGCAAGGAAAACGTGATTCATTGCCGCCAAAATCGATTGTCATTACAGCAGATGACGGCTGGAAATCTGTTTATACTTTTATGTATCCCATCGTTCGCAAATACCAGATACCTGTAACATTATTTATTTACCCGCAAACAATTTCCGAAGGTAAAAATGCAATGACGTGGGATGAATTAAAAGAATTGCAGCAGACTGGTTTGTTTGCTATTCAAAGTCATACGTATGATCATCCAAACTTCAAACAAATGAAACGTCATTTGTCACCAGAGAAATATACACAATATGTCAAAATGCAAATGGTAAAATCAAAACAGATTTTAGAAGAAAAAATGGGAACAAAGATTACACTCCTGGCATGGCCGTTTGGAATTTATAACGATAATCTGGAAAAGCAGGCGGCAGATGCAGGGTATGACATGGCGTTTACCATTGATTACAAACCAGCAAATCGCAGCTATCGTCCAGAAGCACAGCCGCGTTTTATGATCATTGATGCCTTGTCACAAAAAACATTTGAAGGTATTGTTGGGCAGGCAAAAATTAAAGACTGATCAAGGTTTGTGAATGACTCAACAGATTCAACTATATCTCGCGTCTGCATCTCCACGCAGGCGCGAATTATTATCCCAGATAGGTTTATCATTCGCTGTTCTCTCCACTGATGTAGCTGAAAATATTATTCCAGGTGAAACACCTGAAAAGCATGCATTGCGTCTTGCAATTGCCAAGGCGGAAGCGGGCTGGGAGTCACCGGAGCGAACAGAAAATAAACCAGTATTGGGTGCAGATACGATTGTCGTGCTCGGTGATTTGATTTTAGGTAAACCAAAAAATAAAGCAGACAGCGTGCGCATGCTGGGTATGTTGTCTGGAAAAAAACATGAAGTGATAACCGCAGTTGCCGTGAAACAAGGCGATAAAATCGTTTCAACATGTGTCATCAGTCACGTCTGGTTTCGGGAAATTTCTCAACAGGAAGCGCAAGTATATTGGGAAACCAATGAGCCGGCAGATAAAGCTGGCAGTTACGCAATTCAGGGAAAAGCAGCAGTATTTATTGAAAAAATGGAAGGCAGTTATTCAGGAATTATGGGCTTGCCTTTATTTGAAAGTGTGGCATTGTTAAATGAATTTGATGTTCGATTGTTTTGATCATAAAAATAAAGGGAGTGGGTGATGGCTTATAGGAACAAAGATGTTGAAGGTATGATCTGGTTGTTCGGTATATTGTTCGTTGGATTACCTGTCGGCGTACTTGCCGGTATAGGAATTGGCGGTTATTTTGTCGGCGCTGCAATTGGTCTTGCCGGCTTTACAGCGGTTGCGGCAGGCGGCGGCATTATTCTCGGCGGCCTGGTTGCGCTGGGATTGGTTGGTTTGGGAGTTTGGGGAATTGTTGCTGGCATTATGTCAGCGGTTGAGAAGCGCCAGCAAAAGAAACAGCAGCAAGAAAATAATAACAAACCTGATATGACAGTGGATGGCAGCACCAAAACAATTTTGCAAGCTGCCGCACCTCAAATTGAAAAAGCAAAAGAACTGCCGAAAAATCCAGATGAAATGCCGATGTTGCAGAATGTGAATGTAGAAGCTGCAGCAATGCCGGAAGTAACCAAACCATCATTCTTTTCTAAACTCGCTGGATTATTCAAGCGCAAGAAGATAGATGATGTGCAGCCAGAAGTTGATACTTCACCATCATTGTCGAAATGAGCGCCGGCGTTATATTGATATTGAAAAGGGTTTTGGTTTTGCGCTTTCATCCTGAGAGCCTGATTGGCTTAACCGATTAAACAAGGAAAATCTCAGATAATCCACGGCAGTTTCCGAAGAATTACTTTCTCTTTGGAGTAGTCGGATCGCAACAAGGTTATTTTTTTCTGAAGCAGCAAGTTCAATGGTGCTAACGCCGGTTTTTGGATTTTTGGGGTTTATATCTGCGCCGGAATTCAATAGCAAATCAACAATTATCGAACAAGTATCTCTATCTACTTTATCACTGATTTTAACAGCTTCATCCAGTGCGCGGTTGCCTTTACCATTCACAAGATTTGGGTCTGCTCCGTGCTTTAAAAGTTCTGCTACTAAATTTACATTTTTATTTCGCACGGCAAATATTAATGCTGTATCACCATCTTCTGTCGGGATGTTTACATCACACATACCCGAATCAAGAATTTTTAAGGCGATTGCAGTGCGATCAAGTTTTGCGGCGAATGATAATGCAGTATAATTGTGCTTGCTTTTATTGTTAATTAGCTCTTCATCAGTATTTTCGTGTTGGAGAAGCATATTTATGATATCAATATTTTTCGAAAACACAGCATAATAGAATGCGGTTTCATTAAATTTATTGCGAGCTAGAATCATGGTTTGATCCAGCTTTAATAATTCGGCGACAGCGTAAGTATGGCCAGTTGAACAAGCAGCCATGAGTGGTGTAAGTCCTGAACTGTCGGCATACTTCACATGTAGTTTTTCTCTTTCGCTCAGCAGGTATTCAGTTACCGCTATCATGCATTCGCTTCCCATAAGTGCAAGCATTAATGCTGTTGTACCAGCTAATTTCTTATCCACTATCTCCGGCAGTTTGATGTTTACTTCGACTCTTTTATCACTTGCAAGCAGTAATGCACAGCGCGGAAACTTATTCTTTAGCGCATAAATAAGCGGACTGGCTCCATTGAATCGGTAATTCAAATCAATTTGATCATTTGTCAGCAAAATGTTTAAAATAATCGAAGCAATTTTATCACCACATTGGTGCATAAGATGGTGTAAAAGAGGCATGTTACTATTTACAGACTTTCAATCCAGTGTAATTGCAGGGGCGCTTAATAAGTGTTTCAAGATGGTGAAATGTCGTTTTTGTACCTTCGAATTTCCTGCAAATTTCGCAATATAGTCTATCGCTGAAATTAACGGGTGCTCTTGAGCGAAGCGAATTCCATTATGATGACGCGTAGATGGAGCGTTCATCACGGCAGCATTATTGCCGTGTTTCTTAACAAAATTACCCACCTCGTCTTCAAAACCTTTGTTGATTATCTTATGAAGATCGGCTGTAAGCTGTTTATTTTTGAAGTTTTTCCATCTGGATTTCATTGCTATGTCTGGAATTTCTAATAGTTATAATAATTATTTTTTCAGCATATTATTTGAACAGGACTCTTATTGCAACCTTAGCTTGCATCTAGTATTCACATCATGTAATGAATATGACGATTACTTTAAAAAAATCAATGAAATATCAAGGAGTGAGCCATGGGTCAATCAATAGTCAAATTAATTGCATTATTATTGTTAATCGCCTGTTTTGGTTTGGGGATATGGGGCAGCTATGCCATTGGCGCGGCTCTTGGCTTTTACGGGACCATAGGCTTTGCTTGCGGGGCTGGAATCATCGCAGCGGGGCTTATTGGGGTCATCGTAGTCGGGACCGGCATCTACGCCGCAGTCAAAGGCGTGCAGTCGCTATGTTCCAAAATTGGCGACTGGTTTCGCAGTCGCAGGGCAGAGCGTGCTGAACAGTGTCGTCAACAAGACCAGATTCAACAGAATCAAAATACAGCCGTCATCAATGACAGATTGTATGGAAGTCATCAAAGAAATCAGACTGCTGCTCAGCAGGAATATGCAGAACTTCCCCCTGAGTATACTCGGCCGCCGCAATACCAGCAGGCACCAGCTGATGCCAGCGCGCCGGCTGATAATTATAATTTCCAACCAAAACAATATCGATAATCACAAACAGGAGTAAAAAAGTATGGCTGCTAATCGTTTTTCATTATTTAAAAAAGAGCCTGAAGTACAACTATCTCTACCAAAGTTTAATGTCACCTTGTTAGGTGATTCAACCATTGATAATAAAATCTGGGTGACACCCGGAATTTATGGCAATGCATTGATGGATAAATTTGATATTGAATGGAGTTCTCCTAAAACGCGCATAAAACGCTCCCATAAAGTTATTTCAATCTGCACAGAATTGACTGTGGTTGAAAACTTAATGGATATGCTGCCTGGCTGTGATATTCGTGATTATACTAACGATGGCTTTACGACGACTGATTTACTGCATGGCAATTATAAAGATAAAGTATTTCCTCGCGGTGCATTCAAAGCGTTTCCACATACTTTATATGAACCATTAAAAGAGTCAAAAGCTGCCGTCGCTGACTCGCAATATGTTGTTCTCAGCATTGGCGGCAATAATTTCCGTGAATTTTTGCAGTATGCATTTGGCATGAAAGATAGGAATCAGCGAATTGCATTTATCAAAAATTCATTCCCCGAATTGCTGGAAAATATGAAGAGAGAATATGTCGAAATCCTGAAAAACATTTTTGATATGAATCAGCAAACGACGCTGATTTTAATGACGCAATATTATCCTTCGATTGTGCAAAGTGATTATCATATTTATGAATTCATGGCGGAAGTTGGTAAAGCCATCTATCCAGACATAACTATGGAGCCAACAGATGTAATTCATAACCTGATGGTGAAGCAATATGCCGCGATCATGGATGCAGTCCAGCCATATTCAGATAAGATAATCGTCGCGGATTTAACTTC
>DATJFK010000010.1:0-6655 GCA_035495675.1 Gammaproteobacteria bacterium | reverse complement strand
ACATATGTTTTCAAACGATTTGCAAAACGACGCAATGCTTCATTGCCAGTTGCTTCCGCCTGTCGGCACCATTCCTGCAATGCATCCAATAATTCGATCTGGCTGGCTGTACTTCTGCTCCAGATTTCCTGCAGCTTCACTCGGAAATGATATACAACCTGCAATGACTGATAGTTTGATAATACAGTTGCAAGACGCGATTTTTGCGCGGCTTTCATCAGCGAATCATCCCGCACCAGCAGAGTAGTTGCACGGCTTAAAATGGTACGGCCTGCGTCACCGGCACGTTTTCTTTCTTCTTTCAACATTGGTGCAATCACATCACGGGTATAACGTGACATTACTTGAAAACGATAAGTAATAAGTGCTTTTAATGTATCGCCGTCAATTGTAGTTTTATCAGGTTGCATGCGTGGAACCGGCACAACACGTTTCGGCTTCGCGAGACCAAAAACCTGCAAAGCACGAATCACATACCAGCCCATATCAATTTCCCACCACTTCGCAGAAAATTTCGCGGATGTTGCATAAGCATGATGGTTATTATGTAATTCTTCGCCGCCAAGAATCAGACCAAACGGAACAATATTACGGGATGCATCTTTCACTTCGAAGTTACGATAACCCCAGTAATGACCTATACCATTAATCACCCCAGCCGCCATCAATGGAATCCACGCCATTTGCAGCGCCCACATCGTAATACCAATCGTGCCAAATAATACAAAATCTATAATCAGCATTAAAATTATGCCCAGCGTACTCAAGCGTGTATAAACATGGCGTTCTATCCAGTCATCCGGCGTACCCGCTCCATATCGCTCCATGGTTTCTTTATTTTTGCATTCTTCGCGATAAAGCTCAGCCCCTTCAAAGAAGACTTTTTTAATGCCTTTGGCAATCGGACTGTGCGGATCTTCATTCGTTTCAACTTTAGCGTGGTGCTTACGGTGAATAGCAGCCCATTCTTTGGTAACCATACCCGTGCTCATCCATAACCAGAAGCGGAAGATATGACTGATGACTGGATGGAGCTCCAATGCTCGATGCGCCTGACAACGATGCAGATAGAGAGTAACTGAGTAAATCGTTAACTGGGTAAACACTGCCAGTACAACTATGTATCCCCACCAAGGCAGTGATAAGATTCCGTACATAAAGAAATCGAGCATGATGACAGCCCCTTTAAATAAGTTTATAAACACACGCGGGGACGCGATCCGTGAATCCACACATAATTAGCGGCTCATCATAGCACACACAATGGAAATCAGCATGCCAGAATTGCCAGAAGTTGAAACAACCCGGCGCGGAATTGAACCGCATATCACAGGGGAAAAAATTGTAAATCTCATCATTCGCAACCGGAATTTACGCTGGCCGGTGCCTAAAAATCTTGAAGAAATTCTTACTGGTCAATTTATATCATCCCTGGCAAGGCGGGCAAAATATATTATTTTTCAATGTGATACGGGACATATCCTGCTGCATCTCGGCATGTCTGGCCGCATTCGTATGCTGAATGAAGTGAAAAATCCGGAAAAACATGACCATGTTGATATTGAATTCAGCAACGGAAAAACCCTTCGTTTTACTGATCCGCGCCGCTTTGGGGCACTCCTTTATACCGCTGATGATATCTCAACACACCACCTGCTATCGCATCTCGGACCCGAACCATTGTCAGCTGATTTCGATGGAAAGTACCTTGCAGGACGTGCCAAAAATCGTAAATGTCCGGTGAAAAATTTCATTATGGACAGCAAAATCGTCGTTGGAGTCGGTAATATTTATGCCGCAGAAGCACTGTTTTCTGCAGGCATTCATCCGCAAAAAGCAGCGGGTAAAATCAAACTTTCACAATATGAAATACTCGCCGATGCTATCAAAAAAATCTTAAAAAGCGCGATCAAAAAAGGCGGTACGACGTTAAAAGATTTCTCACAAAGCGACGGCAAACCGGGATATTTCAGCATTGAATTACAGGTTTACGGGAAACAAAATCAACCATGTCCATGCTGCAAAACTCCATTAAAACTTTTAAAAATCGGACAGCGGAGTACGGTGTTTTGTGTGAAGTGTCAGAAATAATACTTCGGGATACTTGTTACGAAACTTTGCATTTCCTCCCTTCACCCTCACCCTACCCTCTCCCGCAACAACCAAATCAACCCATCACCCTCACAGGGCGGGAGAGGGAATTCTTTTCACGCAATCGCAGATTATCAGCATTTAATGCGCGTAGACTTTCTCACACTCCAAAAGAACAACGCACATTTGTTTGTAACTGCAGGGAATAACAAAAGAAAGCCCTCTCCCGCCCATTTCAGTCGATAAGAAATATACAATCTGCTGCGGGAGAGGGTAGGGTGAGGGGAAATATTTTACTTCCTATCTGGGGAAGAATATTTTCCCAACGTTTGAATATTTTTATAAATATTTTTAAACGCATCATGCAGTGGATTAATCACCAAATTAAATTCTTCCGGCACAACAACTGACGGAACGGCTAGTGCAAAATATTTTTTATTTTGAAATAAATATTCCTCAGCAAGATCGCGTGTTACATCTGTCGAAGGTGTTTGTGACCAATCTTTTGGAAGCTTTTCTACCGGGAATTTTAAAATTAATTTATCAGGAATATCGATAGAATAACGGTAATAATCGAATCCAGACACCGATAAACCATGATGACACAACCATTCCAGCGTGCATAAAGCAATGGATTCTGAACAGTAAATAACTTTATTGCCCATGTGATTCCAGCGTCCGGCTGCAAGTAATCCGCCATCCCCTGAAAATACTTCCGCCATTTTATTTGAACGGTGCGCCCGATACCAAACTGACATTAACCATATATTCCATGTTTGATTTGCAATAGAGCCTGAGTTACCAATCGGTGACCTGTTTCAGTATCGAGTAAATTTAACGGCTGCTCATTATCCAGAGATGGAATTTTGCGATATATCCACTCACGAGCTTCCTCTTCCCCCAAAATGTCCGCCGCCAATTTTATCACTGAAATTAAGCGAATAAATTTTTCTGTTGCGTGAGAATCCAGCAAGTCATTTTGCTTTTTTTTAGTAAAATAAGTTGATGCTGGAATATCTAACCGCGCCAACACATCTTTAACGGCAAGGTGTTCTTCTTCAAGAAATGAATCAACTATCGATGTTTTCAAGCCGCCGCGGATAATTTCCATTTCTTTTTTTGGAGCACGTAATTCTTTTAATAAATAATCAATTTCTTTAGACATAAAACACCCCCGAACTATAATTTTATTATAGTACATTTTTGTATTTTTACAAGTACTGACCTGTACTATGTTGCCATCGCCGGCTGCGCACTGTATTTCGCCATATCAATAATATGCTCATGATATTCATCCAGTGTCGGGCGATGACCAACGCTGATGATAGAACAATGCGGCAATTCTGATTTTAATAAATGATACACACGTTTTTCATTTGCGACATCTAACATTGACGTACTCTCATCGAGAAATACCCAGTCAGGTTTATGCAGCAATACGCGAGCAAATGCAACTCGCTGTTGTTCGCCGGGTGATAATTGTTCCGACCATGCAGCTGATTCGGTGAGGCGAGGAATCAAATGCTCAAGATTACACTTCACCAAAATATCGGGAACTTGCTTTTCAAGTTCGGGGTGTTTCTTGTCTGGAAACATGATCGCTTCCATCAGTGTTCCGATTGGCATATAGGGACGCTGCGGCACATACATTACCAATTTATTTTTAGGAAATGTTGCTGTGCCTGATGCGTAAGGCCATATGCCTGACAACGTGCGCACAAATGTACTTTTACCGATTCCTGAAATGCCTTTAATGAGATAGCTTGCACCGTGTTTGAATTCTTCATTGATATTTTGCAACAGTGTTTCATTACGCGGCGTTGAGACACTCACATTTTTCGACACAATTGAATTAGTTTCATGCTTATTAATATGGAATTTGTTTTGCATATCGGCTTTATGTTCCGCTTCATTCATATGATTAACAAATGTTGTTAAACGTTGACCGATCGCTTGCCATTGTGCGATCTGGGTATATGAGTTAACAAGATAAGATAACGAATCCTGAACCTTACCGAATGCCTGCAAACTTTGTATGAGGCCGCCAAGTAAAAATACTTTGTCAAAATAATTTGGCAGTGCGACTAACAATGGCAGCATGACGGATAACTGGTTATATCCTGCTGTAAACCACAACAGAATTTTCTGACGTAAAATGATGAAATACCAGTTTTCAAGAACACCATCGAACAGGCGCTGCAAAATATTTCGCTGATGATGTTCACCCCGATACAGCGCGACATTTTCAGCATGCGTACGCAAATCAACAGCGGCATAACGGAAAGTTGCCTCCCGTCGCTGCTGCTCGAAATTCAATGCGACAAGCGGTCGGCCAAGTTTTACCGTTAGTATACTTCCGATAAACGCATACAGAATGCCAACCCAAACCAGATATCCTGGAATATGATAAGTACCAAGCGGTCCGAGTGGAAGAACAAACACGCCCGACAATTTCCAAAGCACATAGATGAAAGCCAGAAATGTTGTGACAGCGCTGACCAAACCCATTGATAAATCAATTGAGTTACTAACAAGAGCAGCAATATCTTCCTGAATACGCTGATCAGGGTTATCAGTTTTTTCGTCGAAATTTTCTAAAAGATAATAAGTGCGCTTTTGCAGCCATCGGCTTATGAATTGCTCCGTCAGCCAGCGACGCCAGCGTAGACCAAATAATTGTGAAATGTAATATCGATAAACCGCGATAACAATATAAAAGGCGGCGATTACAAAAAATATCACCAGCAATTTTATTGTCTCGTTCCGATTATATGCCTGCAATGCGTCATAAAAATAGTTGTACCAATAATTAAAAACGACATCGAGGCCAACTAATGTCATGGTCATGGCCATGATAACAGCGATGAAGAGATAGGCTGGGACACGGCTGCTGGATTTCCAGTATGTTTTGATTAACTGCCAAATAGTATAATTCGCAGCAGTGAGACACGTTTCTGATCTCGATTCCATCCCTGAACTCCCGAGGACCCGCATTATATTAAAATCAGTATATCAGGTTGGTCTTTATCACGTTATACTTGGATGAATCAAGGCTCTGTGAAAGAATAACTTCCTCTTTTAACAGAGCAGTTTGCCATCAGATTCATGTGATCTGATTGAGAAAAAACGCAGGAATACTTGTGGTATTAAGTTAGGGATAGACATATGCAACTCAGAACTAATCTGTGCCGTTCACTGATATGCGCGTTATGCTGCCTCATTACATCAGCTTGCTCATTCAATCCATTCATATCTAATAACCATACTACCGGCAGCCCGGGTGCTACCGCTGCAGGTGCCGGCCTTGGCGCAGGTATTGTGTGGCTGGCTGGCGGAAGTAAAACATGGATGTTATTTGGAGGTATCGCAGGAGGTGCTGCCGGATACTATTTATCATCATTGCGTTACGATGCCAGCGGTATTATTGATGCAGGCGGCAATGTGTATGTGCTTGGTGATTACATGGGTATTTATATTCCGAGTGACAAACTCTTTGAAGTTAACACAGCGGAATTATTACCTCGTGCCAATAAAATTCTGGACAGCGTTGTGGCAGTTTTACAACGTAAACCTAATAACAACATCATTATTTCAGGCAACACCAGCGGTTTTGACCGCCCCCGTCGCGAACAAAAATTATCTCAAAAACGCGCCAAAGTCGTGGCAGCTTATCTCTGGTCTACCGGAATCGAACAATTCAAAGATAGAAGCAGCGATACCCGTCAATTAAATTACGTCGGCTATGGTGACTTATTCCCGATTGCAAGCGATCTCACCAATAAAGGCATTCGCGAAAACAGCCGCATCCAGATTACCTCATATCCCAGCCATGGCCAGTTGTATGACTGCGGCCGTAAAATTGATATGGATAATGTTGCCGGGATGGACCAGCGGGAACCTGCTCCGAGTGACGCGTGCGGGAGAGAAGGCAGATGTTAAATATCATCATACCCGCATAAGCGGGAACTTCCTTCGGTTTCCTGAGAGAGAAAATGGCGCGACGCTGGAGATTCCCGTTTACGCGGGAATGACAATATTCATTACCTCACCCCACACTTTCTCAGGCGGCAGTGTTGCATAACATGCAGGTGTGACAGCAGATGGTTCGCGGTACGTACAAATACGGCTTAAACACGGCGAACATGGAAAATCTGTCCGCAGCAAAATAGATGAATCGCCAAGCGCACCTGTATAATCTGGATTGGTTGATCCATAAATTGAAACGATAGGCACATTCATCGCACCTGCCAAATGCGCAAAACCAGTATCAACTGCAACAGCAGCGCTCGCACCGGATAATAACTCTGCCATTTGCCGGATTTTAAGCCGCGGCATTAAATCTACTGCCGGATTACCGGCAGCAATGCGCTCAGCCCGTGCAACTTCTTCATCACTGCCGCCGCTGATTTTAATGCGATAACCTTGTTGTGCCGCAATTCGTGCTAACTCTTTCCAATAAATTTCAGGCCACTGCTTACTCGGCCAGGTTGTGCCATGCAGGAACACAACATAATTTTCAGAAGCCGCTGCAGTAAACTGCTCGCGCTTAATTCCAAAATCAGGC
>DATJFK010000009.1:0-137273 GCA_035495675.1 Gammaproteobacteria bacterium | reverse complement strand
AAAAAAATATCAGAATATCCTGTTACCGTTGTGCGCGCATAATTTTTATTATTCTTCGTTATTTTCATTATGATTTTGATACGTCATCCACAAATCACGCACCGGTCCCCGCTGATTTAATAATTCTGTGGTAGCACCGTCAGCAATGACTTTACCGTGATCCAGCATGATGATTCTGTCAAATTTCGGCAGCAAATGCAGCCTGTGAAGTGATACGATCATCGCAGACTCAGAATATGCATCTATAACACCAGATAAAATCTCTTTCTCTGTTGGCAAATCAACGCTGGATGTCGGTTCATCCATCAGAATAAGTGAGCTGTAACGAGCTGCAAACAAGCCGCGCGCAAGCGCGAGACGCTGTTTTTGACCGACAGATAAATTCAAACCTTTCTCCCTGATATCAGTTTGTAATCCATGCGGCAGGTTTTCCAATACTTTATCAAAGCATGCAAGTTTGATAGCGCGTTCTACATCTTCAGGATCGGCAATTACATCCATGGTAATGTTGAACTCAATTGTGTTTTCAAACAATTCCGGATCTTGCGGAATTAATGTTGTGATAGCCTGCAGCGGTTCCAGATTATCAAAGTGGGTGTGATCAATCATCAGTTTGACATTGTCTGGAATATAAGTGCCGCGGATGATATTCAATAAGGTACTTTTACCGCCGCCGCTTGCGCCGATTAACGCAATTTTTTCGCCGCGTTTGAAACTGAAGTTTACATCAGAAAATATTTTTGCGCGTTCAATACTCCCGGCATGGTGAAACGAGAGTTGTTCAATCGCAATCGTATGCCAGTGCCTGGCAGCTGAAATTCCCTGCGGGAGGTGTGCGTATTGATCAATGTCATTCAGGATCGGCTGAATGCCTTTCACGTCAGTATCCATGCGCACCAGTTCACTGTAATGAGCGCTGAATGTGTAAAACACTTCACTTAAATCTTGCTGATAACGGAAAATCATGACCACAGTGCCAATCAGAATTGCGCCGTTCTGATTCAATGCCAACACTATATAACCGATTAAAATGGCCGCTTGCATGGTGGTGAGCGTCATATTCATCCAGAACCATTTTACTTCATTGATAACGATATCTTTGTTATATGCAGGCCAGATTGCCAGCATGCGCTGCACGAGGTTAGTGCGTGTCAAATCGCCAAAACGTAACGTAAGAATGGTGGTCATGTTGCTGATGTAATCAAACAATACCGCACCGACATGATTTTCAATTTCATTTTGCTGATCATATAACTTGATGAGCTTTCTGTCGTACAGCAACACAATCAAGATGGATAACGAGCAGCTTAACAGGGTGAATATTCCGACTGGTAACGACAGCCACAATAGGAAGCCAATCGAAACAATAAACTTGATTACTGTTTCGATATAGAGAAACTGATCGCCCGCAAATCGGTAAAGTGCAGTAGCCGAGCGGTTTAATCGTGTAATGATGTTCCCTGAGTGATGATCCTGGTGCCACTTCAATGGCAGCTGCGTGAGTTTTTCATAAATATGTTCACGATAAGACTGTTGAATTTTCATGGCGACTTCGCGTTCTTTCACACGAGCAGGTCCGTGGAAAATCCAGAAAATGATGACTACAGCGATGCTTGCCAACAACCAGTAAACTACCTCGTGCAAGCGGTCGGGAGTAAAGTGCTGCAAGACATCGATCGCTTTACCAAGTGTAAATGGTCCCAGACCTAAAAAGGCTTGTGCGATGATATAGGCAAGATAATAAGTAACAATCCAGTTGTGCCAGGGTTTGCCACTCTTCCAGACGGCTTTAATCAAATCAAAATATGGGTTGTGCATGCGAGAGACAATCCAGATGGTGTTACAATATTAAGACATGGATATTAACAGACAAACGAAGCGAATTCCAGATGACAAAATCCCGGTGTTCATAGTCACGATCGTTTCCTGCATCAATATCACCAGAGCGGCAGGCATGCTTCTAATTCATAAAGCATCATCTGATTGCAACAATGACTGTTCTGTTTTAAATTAACTGATTCAATTTACATTCCAATATTATTTGTTAAGGAGTTGTCATGCTGGAAATGCTGCAGGGAATAAATTATCTGATTGTGTTAGTCGCGGCTGTATCGTCATGGGTGCTGGGTTGGCTCTGGTATTCGAAATGGTTGTTTGGCGGCATCTGGGTAGCGGAAAATGGATCATCAATGGGTGGCGGCAAGCGGCATCCGGCAGTAACCCATGGCTTAGCATTTGTATTCTGGTTTATTACCGCAACAGCATTTTCTTCAGCAGTTGGCGGCGGGGCACCGTTTGGCTTTGCAACCATGATTGGCTTTTTAACCGGTTCCTGTTTTGTGGCAACATCGTTTGGTGTGAATTACGCATACGCTGGCAGAAGTGGAAAACTATTTTTAATTGATGCTGGATATACGATTTTGCAATTCACCATTTATGGAATGATCTTTGGTTATTGGCATTAATATAATGATCCCGGATTACGCGCAAAAAAGCGTGCTAATCCGGGCTGCACCCTGAATTAATGATACAAATCAACCAACTGCAAAACCACTGCAATTTCCCATGATATAATAGATGTTATCCATATCGCCCAAAAGGAATTGTCATGCAGGCACTTTTTCGATCCATCTCAAAAATACTGGCAGTGATGTTGTTGTGCGTGATGATTGTTGCATGTAATAAAGTGACTCGCAGCAATTTCGACAAAGTCAAACCAGAAATGACGATGAGTGAAGTAACATCCATTCTGGGTGAGCCAACCAGTTCAGACAGCGTGACGATTGCTGGCATGTCGGGTACATCTGCAACCTGGAAATACAAGCAAAATGAAATCATGATTCAATTCCTGAATGATAAAGTGTATTTCAAGACATTCAGTACGGATAGCGGCAAATAAGCAAAGCTGAAGTTTTATTTATTTTTTTTAATTTCTGCTTTGGATTTGGATATGTCATGAGTACTATCAGATTTGGTCATCCTGGTATTGATGCTGCGATGTGGAGGCTTTCTTTTTATGTCCAGACTTTTTGTTATCGCACTTGGGTCTCTGGGGGCCGGTAACATTCTGAAGGTATCAAGTTTATATTGTTTTACTGCTGGTGGCTGAGCGTTTTTTTCTCTTGTAACCATCTTCACAAATTCATTTATCTTATCGTAATGATCATCATTTGTTGGTGGACTTTCATAGTAGGAAAGCAGGGTAGACCCATGATATAGGGAGCTAGTGAAGTCTCGCTGTTTATACAATTTATGCATTTGATCAAAATGAAACTTTAATGCTTTAGAGCAGAATTTTATTATATTCTTGGCTTCTCTATAATTGTCAGTTTTTTGGGATTTTTTGAAAAGTTTTATGTATTTTTCGGCGTAAATTTTAGCATCTCCATATTTTGACTTTTCGTGAAATTTTTTCATTTTATCGTAATAAATAACTGGCAGATGTGTCAGGCAGTCATTCCGGATTTTCAAGATGGTTTGATAGACCTCACCTTGCTGATTCTTGCGTGGGTACAATGCTAGATAGTCTTCAGCTAGCTCGAAAGCTTTGTCGAAACGTTTTTTATTATAATAACTTGTTATTGATTCAGTCAGACTCTCGACTCTCTTTAATAATTCGATATTTTTTTGGGATTGTTTGCTAATCGATTTCATCTCGCAATAAGGTATTGTGTATTCTGGGAGTTTATTTATGTCGAGTATATATATGAGATCATTTGAGAATTGAAGTGACAAATCAAACATACCTGATTCGAAATTTAACTTCGCTCTTTCATACAAGACATTGTAAAAGCAGCGTTTAAACGCGTCAAATTTATAATCGAATTTCGGGTTTTGTTCAGCTTTATAATGGCGGGATGCAATAATTAGTTTTACATATAAATCTTCCCAAACTTTATCATTATTTGATTTTGGTTTACATGCATTAGTTACTGCTGTTATGACATTATCAATCTCTTGTTTAGCAGCTGCTTTTTCATCTTCGCGACTTTCCATATTGATAAGCACCGTTTTTTATATTTTTAATATAAATTAATTATAGCAGGTGATATGATGGAATTTATCGTTTATAAACAATGAGATATAATCGATGCACGGTGCCGGCACCGTGCATGATCAATGCGTTACAGCTTTGGTGATTTAGGCGATTGCCCGTTGTCTTTTTTACTCTCTGGATCGGTTATTGCGCGTCTTCTGATATTTTGAAAGAAGCCTGCAGTTGTACTTACTTTGCCTGAGCCAGAGATCTGCAATGATTCTATCTCGTCACTCGTACTGGAGCGAGAGAGTTGTGGGGGGGTACGTTTTGTGAAATCAGCCGTTTTCTGTCTAACAAGCTGTGGCGGTACAGTTTCGCGTGCTTCTTTTGACAAAACTGAAGGTACGGTTGCGGCACGGCCTTTATGAGTCTGAGAAAAGTTACTCCTTGTTTGATTTAGTGATGTCCTTCTCTCTCTCAGTTCGGCTGCTTCGGCGAATGATTCATTGAGCGCATCAACAAATTTAGAGTTATCAGGTGTGAAGTCTGTGAAGTCAAATAAAGTATTCATGCCATGTGTATTTGTGGAAATCACAATAAAGCTGATTCCACTTGGTCCGCGTACGCTGCGGGCAAGTAATTGCATGGCAGTGGTCGGGTCTTCAAACGTATTGCTTCGTGTGTCGCCAACTACCATTAATCCTAATACTGAAGGATCGCTTGTGCCAGTTGAGAATGGCAGCTTTTTTGCATCCAGTCCCTGACTGACTACATTCATCACAAAACCGAATTTTAACTGTGCAAGTGCGCTGATTTTTTCTTTTTCAGCGGCATTTTCTGTCACAACTAATGCATACAGTGCATCGAATTTTTCTAGGTTGATATCTTCAAATTTAACTAAAGCATCAACAGGGTCGGTGTCGCTATTAATTGCAATAATTATATTATTAGTGATAGCTGAGCTTAATGCAGCAAGCATGTTTTTTTGCTCATCAGTCAATGCAAAAGCATCTAACATGCCAGCTATCTTTGCTCTGACATCATGAGAAGATAAACTGACAGCAACTCTAATAGTCTGGATGAAGCTAAATTGTGCTTCCATCCCCTTTCTTTTGTCAGCATCTGGTTCTTGCGCCCATTGTCTATATATCTTGAATTGCTTTAACTTGTCAGCCAGAGATTGACTGAATTTCTTTGAAACGATTTGTTCCTGGTAATAATCAAAATTTTTTCCAGGGACAGGGAAAATAGCATTGATAGCGAGCGCGTTTAGCGTTGCGGCTAATTGTCTCTTTTGTCCGTTTTGAATTTCTTCATGCAGTTTAATTACGCGCTGTGCTTTACCGGATTTTCGCATGCCGTTTTGCAGCTGGATCACAACATTGCGATCTGATTCACCGTTATTAGCAGCAAAATCATTCAATTGCTTGGCAATCTTGTGTGCTTCTTCCTCTGTATTCAGACAGAAAATAAAGCTCTTTTGATTGATTGCGTATATGTTATCACTTACGTCGTTTCCAACACCCCTCATGGAAATATATTTCGCGTAAGCATCAAGAAATAAGCGTTCTTTCGGTACATTGTTACCCATATTTTTAACTTTTACAGGTCTTACCAGTTTACGACTTATTGCTTCAGCGGTGCTGAACACAATAACAGGAGCTTTTTTGAATGCATGAGTCATTAAATCTTCGTCTGGTGTGCCTGTGACTGCAAAGAGGAATTTGCTATTATCATATATCTTTGCCCACTCAGGGAGGGGAATTTGATGCGCTTCGTCAACCAACACCATCGTGGAAGTGGATAATGCCATTTCCAGCTTTTTTTCATACCCTGGTTCACTGCGGTCAATAATCAGTAAATTACCTGTGCATGCGCAAAGTGTTTCCCACTCGCCAAGATCTTTTATTTCAGATGCGATAGTAACTGTATTCCTTAAATCGGCATCAGAATTTTTGACATCATCATCACGGAATTGTCTGGCAAGCTGCGAGTTCGGCAGAATGCAAACGAAATTACCTACATCACTCACGGCGTGTCTAAGACATGATGGCAACATCGCTAATATGGAGCCTTTGCCGCTGGCCGGACCTAATAAGCCAAGTCTTTTGGTTAAACCATCTTTCAAGCTGATTCCATATTGCAGAAGTGCAATGGCTTGATAATCACGTAAAGTACGATCACTCATGAAGCCTTGTTCAGTCTTCACATGAAAAGTATGACATTCTGATTTTCTGAGAAGAATGGAAAGATTTACATATTCAGGAATTTCAATGTTATCTATATTTATGATATTTACTTGAAATTCTCCTTGCACAGTTCTATTGATGTGAATTGTGCAATTGACGGTTTTGTCGTTTCTTGATGCCGTGACTTCTAATGTAAACTCGTTAGAGTTTTGCCATAGTGTAGTGTCATTGGCAGTGTTAATTACATAGTCCCATAAAGTGGCTTCTTCTTTATTTATGCTTTTCAAAAGCCCGACAGTAAAATGCTGACTTGCAAATGTGATGATTTTGTCGCCGACTACTTCAGGTGGAAGTTCATTGGTGCGTAACATACTGCAAAAAATTCCTTAGAGCGTTAAGTGAATCAAGTAGATCAATATTGTTTTAATTTTTATCATTATTTTTTACAGGCGCGATTATACGGCGTGAATATTAAGGTAATGTTAGCAAAAAGCAATAAATCTCGTTAAATTTCAGAGGATTGCGCAACTTATGCACAGGTCGGGCGGATAGTCAGGAGCTGCATTTTTGAAATCGACTATAAATTATGCTAATTTACGCCATAAAATTACTATAACAATGAAAGGTAGTGGCTTATGCGGGGTCGAAAAATTTCACCTGAACAATATATCAATGGCGCGAAGAATGACAATTTTGAATCTGTAAGCGGCTATTTGCAGGAAAATGCAGGAAATGCTAAAGCGATAAATATTATTGTCGATAATCAATGTGCTTTGCATGAAGCGATTCTTGAAGGTAATCATAAAATTCTTAACCTACTGATCGCGGCTGGTGCTGATGTAAATATATGTGTTAATCGTGTCAGCGCACTTCATCTTGCTGCGATTGATGGTGATGCTGCGCTCGTTAAACAACTACTGTTAGCGAAGGGAATAAAAGTTAATGCGAAAAATCAAAAGAAGGAAAGTGCTCTATTTCAAGCAGTAAAATATGCTCGAATTGAGAATGTCTTATTATTGTTGCTGGCAGGTGCTGATTATAAATCAGTTATTAAAAAATTTGATTCTATTGCAATCGTGAAAGACGATATCAAGAAGCTGTTTGATGCATTTCAAGTTTGGGAAAATCTACGAAAAAAAATCACTAAAAATAGAATTAATATCAGTGATGATGATTTGAATTTGATCTCTAAGCTATCTGTTTCAAAATTCGAACGCTTAATTGTGGCTTTGAATGATTTACAAAATATAGGCCAATTGAATCAAGACTCATTCGCGCGAGCTTTGGAATTTGTTAGCGCGAAATCAAGCAATAGATTGTATTCGAAATTGCTGCATAGAAAATCTGAAGGTGATAATAAATTTCAATGTGAATTTGATAATGGACACAAGTTATATTGCTGGGAAGAGCCGCCGAAGCCGTTAGTCAAGATTGAAAGTAAGGATGCAGAATTTAGAAGAGGTTATTCTGATTCTCATGAGACTTCCCCTGTCAGTGTGGTAAAGAGATATAGAAAAAGCGGATTACGAATGGGTTACAGTCCAGAAAAAACAGCCAAACGAGAAGCAAAGTATTTGCAAATAACCGGTCGTAAAACGGCATTCTGGTCGAAAGATGATGATGAATATGTTTATGTGATTTCAGACTGGGTACGCGGCAAATCAATGAGCGACTTGATTATTGATAGATACAATTTCAGCCATTTATCGATGAATCAAAGATTTAATTTGTTGGTAAGTTTATTTGAAGATGTGAAGCGGTTGCATGATAACAATGCCGTTCATCGAAATATTAATCCAGAAAATGTGATGTTGTCTGTTACTGATAAGACAATGTGCCTCATTGAGATGGATGCAGCCGATAAAATAGGTAAGCAGCATTTAAAAGATGCGAATAGATATCGTGATATCTATTCTGAAAAATATGGCGCTATGTCGGACATGTATTCACTAGGGTATATTGTGGCAATGATGTTCCCTGAGTTATTTGTTATTCAGGAAGAAATTAATTCAGCAATTAGTTATAAATATGTTTTGCAGACCAAGCAAAGCAGTTTGAATAATTTGGAAATAGCAGCTGCATTATTACGCGCAGCCTTGATGCATGAGGTTCCTGGTCACCGTTGTACTGTTAATCAAGCGCTGCAATTCTGTAAAAAAATTGTGGAAAAGCTTGGTTATGAAGAACAAATTGCAGGTGCTGATCTATTTAAAATTTTGGGTGATACGATTAATCGTAAACATTTTGAAGTTGAAGATGGATTTCTTGGTTCGAGTCGCCCCAAGTATTTTGCAAATGGCGGTGATCAATCTGGCGGATATGCTGAGCAATTGGGTTTAAATCGGAGGATTAGTCGTGGATCTGCAAAAGGGTTATTTGCAAATCTGCGCTTATCTGGCAGTGCCAGGCGTGCTCAAGATGAGGCTGAATTGAGAGTAGCGGAACGTGCGGAACAAGAACAGCAGGAGATTTTGTTGTCCCATTTCGGCAATAATACTTAATCTTCAGTTGTCTTGGCGGATGGTCTGGATTAGAATCGACTCGTTCATTTATACGAGGAGTGAATCATGCCTAAGAACGAACTTATTTGCCGTATCGTAACCAAATTAACCAATGATCCAGCGCTGCTGAAAAGCTGCTGTCATATGTTGTAATAATGTCAGAATTACCTCTGCTTGATGACGTCATTGCATATCAAAATGAACTTGTCATTAATCAATTCATGAAACAATACCCTGATAAATCCGCCGCAGACGCGCGGCAGATTTTTCAGGATTTTCTTTCCTGGCTGTGGCTGAGTGAATCACGTCTGCAGCGAAACCTGTTATCACACATGATTGAACCTCTAAATATATTGGATGCGATGTGGCATGTATTTATTCTGCATACGCGCGCGTATTCTGATTTTTGCCAGCAATATTTTGGCCGTTATCTGCATCATGAGGTTGAGCATGAAGATAGTGCTGCTGTGATGACAACAGAAGATTTAACAGAATATCTGAATGACTGTTATGACTGTCTCGGTCAGGAATGGCTGGTCAGAAATTTCAATTGCTAGATCGCAGCAAGTTCAACGTCAACAGTATCATCCCAGAAAATAATGCAATTACGCCTAGCGATCCATAAACGTTAGCATGCATCACTATTTCTGCCGGCAAATGATGTTTGCCAATGTGCGGTAATGTGATGGTGAATTTGCTGATTAAATCTGCTAGCGGTATCGAGGCGGTATTGACGAAACACCACGCGCCAATCATGAATGCTGCCATCTGTTTTGGTGCAATATCAGTAATGACAGCAAGGCAAACTGGAACAATCATTAACTCGCCCAGTGTTTGTAAAATATAACTGCATACCAGCCACACATAACTGATATGACCATCTGGTGAATGCCAGCATGAAATCGTATAGGTTAATAGAAGAAAACCAAGTCCCAGCAAGACAGTGCCGATGCCAAATTTTAATGGAATGGAAAGTTGAATTTTCGCGGCTTTAAAATAGTTCCAGATCATCATTAGTAGTGGCGTGAGAATGACGATTAAAACCGGATTTAGCGCCATGAAATAAAAAACGGGAACAACATGTTTGCCAATCGTGCGGGTTACATGATCATCGACAAATGCCGTGATTGACGTAGCTGATTGATGCATGAGGGTGAAACAGATAACTGAAAATACAATCATACCAATGCATACCAGCGCGCGCTTGCGGTACATGATTTCCATCTGCGGCAATGATATGAGCGAATAAATGAATAATAAACTGCTCATGCTGATGAGGAATACGCTAGACATCATGGTTGACAGTAATAATAAATCCAGCGCCGCGATGCTCGCGCAGCATAAAACAAATAACTCTAGAAATTGAATTGATGTCGTGGGTTTGTAAGCACTTGTTTGCCAGTAACGGAAACGTAAAAACATAATTCCTAATAATACAGCGCTGCCTGCTGCGGCAAGCGCAGCCTGCCAGCCAAAATATGAAATGATGAATGGCGCGGAAATCAGTGCACCAGCTGCGCTAATATTGATTGCCGCATACAATTGCAAGAAAGCATTTTCGCGGCGAGCGTCACCATGCACGTAAATATGGCCAAATGAAGATAATATTCCTGGAAGAAATAATCCATTGCCGCAAATGATGAAACTTAGAGAAAGATTTAACAAGTGACCTTGCAGTAATGCTACGCCGAATAATCCTGCTGAGAGTAATAAACCGCCGGTAAAAACCGCATGTGTGTCATCAAGATTGCGGTCTATGAATTTTCCCGCAGCGAGCGGTGCGACTGCCATCAATGCGGTGAATGAGGTAAATGTTGATGTCGCATCTTCGGCCGGTGTTTGCAGGAAATGAATCATGTACAGTATGAGTAGGTTTTGCAGGAGGAAAAAACCGTAGTGTCCACACATGCTGGCAAACAAGATGGAGTAAAAATTGGCAGGCTGTTTCATGGCATTTATCATATCTATTTTAGTTTTGTAGATATTATACCCAGCCCTCTATCTGTGTCTATTGCATCTCATCAAATAATCACGGACAATCCGCGCCAGTAACAGCGAGCTGACCTCATGAATATTATTGAAACCGACCGATTAATTCTGCGTTTATGGCGCGAAAGTGATGCCGAAGCCTTTTACCGTATCAATAGCGATGAAAAAGTGATTGAGTTCCTGCCTGGTCCGTTAACGATGCAGCAAGTGACTGATTTTATGGCGGTGATGAATCAACAGTGGCAAGAGCGGCATTACACGTTGTGGGCGGCAGAAGAAAAAGCCAGCGGCAAGCTGGCAGGATTTATCGGCTTGTCATGGCTGGATTTGTCACCCGTTGCTAAACCTGCGGTTGAAATCGGCTGGCGGCTAGGTTCAGAATTCTGGGGTAGGGGCCTCGCGACTGAAGGTGCCATGGCGGCGAAAGAATGGGGTTTTCAAGAGTGCGGTCTGGATGAGATCGTGGCGATTACCGTTCCCGCCAATCTGCGCTCGCAGCGGGTCATGACCAAGCTTGGAATGCAGCGAAACCCTGACGCGGACTTTGCTCATCCGCGCCTGCCGGCGGACCACCGGTTGTCACAGCACATCTTATTTGCTGTACAAAAAAGTTGCATAAGGTAATGAACTGCATTAATATATGACCCCTGTAAAAAGACTATAAATTATCAGATTTAAACTATAAGAATGATAAAGAATAATTATTCACGAAATGGTTCCACATGCTAAGAAACTCAAATAATCTCCCATCCGAATATCTTCTTGCAGCTGAAGAGCTGCATGATTTGTTGACTCAAGGCAAAATTGACGTAGCTGCCATTCCATACAATATCATAAAGTTGTATAAGAATTATCAACGATTATTCGATCAGATTAAGCTTAACCTTGCTCAGCAGTCGACTGAAATTAAAAATAAGAAATATGAATTGCGCGAAAAAAGCAACGATGAAATTCGTAATTCAGATGAGACAGAGGCATTAAGAATATCACATAGTTATGGGAAAGAAATTGATAATTTGAGGGCAAGTAAGGATGAAAAAATAAAACCAATCAATCGAATGATTAAAATGATTGATTCATTAAATGCTGATGAGATAAAGGTTGATGAATGTAGTGAAAATCTTAAAGGTATTGATACTGAAGAAAAAGTGATTGTTGTAAAATATCTACAGTTCGTCAAAGAATATGATGAATATGTATCACAACTCGAAAAATTTTTATTGGAGCTTAAAAGAAGGGCAAGTGCAATTAAGTGTGTACTGGATGGAGATTTTGTTATGCCAGTGACGAGGGCAAGCACTGTATTTGCATCTCTATTTAAGCGAAAACCGGAGCCAGAACCAGAATTGGGACCATTAAAAATTATTCACCAAATTTCTCAAGCATTGTTGGAAGTGGTTGAGAAAGATAATGACCCTATTCGTTTATTTGATATTTATAATGTTGTAATTAATATTCTGGTTAGTGATTATGATAAAATATCAGGACCGAAAGTAGCTGAAAATCTGCTTAAACAGACACTTGAGAAAGTGAAATTTTTGCAATATCCATCTGACAAGAAAGTTAGACCGCAAACTTTAGCTGTTAAAGATGATCAAGACAAGAAGACTTATAGAAGCCCGAGCATGACACGGCACATGCAGGACGATGCCAGGAAACAACAGGCTAATCATTTAAAAATGTAATCATCCTCATATCATGTATGTTTGATGCGGCAGCAGCACATCAAGCATACATGCCTGATAATCCTCTAAATATCTCATTTAAAATCATCACATTACCCGGTGGAAAAAACCTTGATTCTGCACAATACTTCTAAAAAAGAGGTACTTATGCGGGAACGCAAATCAAAAAAAGAAAAATCAGCTGCGCCGGCGTTTTTGAGCTATGCGTATATCATTGCGTGGATCGTGTATATTCTGCGATTATTTTCAGAGTATCGCGTCACAACACAGCCAGTTAAACCGCAGCTTCCTGATAATAAACAGGCGAAGAAAGTTGCTAGTAAAGAAAAAATAAAAAAGAAAGAATCTCATGAACACATGCAGGAAAAATTAGTTCACAGGAATGAAGAAGCTCCCAGGCCGCCTTTGCAAACATTTTCCACTAAACCAAATGCACAAGTAGTTGCTTTGTTGAAGAGGTCGGATGAAGAAAAGCAATCAAAGAAAGATGGAAAAGGAAAAAAATCTCCTGCAGCTGTTCCTGCGTCTAACAAAGCAGTTAAAGCTTCTTCTCCTAAATCTTCAAGTGTGGCAAAAGGCGGCATGATGAAGCCGGTTGACAAGAAGCCAATATGGCTGCAACTTAAAATATGTGTTTCAAACACTCGAAAATTGATTGGTGAACATGTATATGATCACGCACAGAAGCCAATGTATCAATTAATTAATAACCTTGCATTTTTATATCGTTATCATCTTTTAAACCTGGCGTTAAGAGGGTTAATGGTTGAGGGCGACAGTAATAAATCAAAACTGGAATCCATACGCGCGGTATTAGTTCATGGCGCTGATTATCATTTATTTGATCCTGAACTGATGAGGAATACACAAGAATCGATAGCGCAGCTGAATTTAAATGAATTGAATACGATAGGTCAGGAGCAGTTGGGGAAAAAGAAAACCAAGTTAGAAGGAAGTGAGATCGGTCAGCAAATGCTGCAAATTCCGATGTACGAGCACATGGCGAATATTGATAAAAAAGATTTGCCAGCAATTAAGAAAGAGAAAATCGATAATTGGATAAAAAATGAGGCTATCCCAGTACTTAATGCAATTTCGCAAATTCATGATCAATCGATTAATGATAAACAGCGTGAAACTTGTAATCATGCATTAAAAATGTTGATTATTATGGTTGGAGAATATGGACCGAAACGCGGTAAATTTGATGGGGATAAATTTTCCGTTTCGGAATCGGGCGACTTCAAAGCTTTCATGTCAGACTGCAGTCAAATGCGGAACTTCTATGCCCATTTTTGTCTGGTTGATTCTCAGGAACAAAATTTTAATAAGCTGATTTACACTGCAAGAAAGATAAATGATAAATCTGTGGCTTTTGACTATGATGATGTAAACGATTTATTGTCGCCTCATGCCGCCAAAAAGAAGGTGAAATCTAGGTGCGCGCCAGGTCCTTCGCGTGTTAAAAACCTATAAAAACGCCGGCATTTGCCGGCGTTTTCATATTACAGCTGATATTATGCAGGCTGTTTCTTTGCAGGTACTTTCACGCCGCAAATTGTTTCCACCAGAATTGCAGCTACTTCGTATGGATTGGCATTGGCGCCTGGACGTCTGTCTTCCAGATAGCCGTAACCCTTTTCGGCAACTGGACGCGGTATGCGAACAGAAGCACCGCGGTGACCGACACCGGCAAGAAATTGATTGATACTGGCGGTTTCATGTTTACCGGTCAATCGTAATTCCAGGTCTGCGCCATACACAGTGATGTGTTCCTGATGACGTGCTTCGAGTGCCTTGATCGCTTTATGGATTGCATCCATACCGGTTTTTGGATCTCTGGTAGCAGTTGTTGAGAAGTTGGTGTGATTGCCGGCACCGTTCCAGTCACCTTTAACTGGTTTCGGATGCAGTTTGGCATTGACGTCGAAATCTTCACCGAGGCGATACAGCAGCCAGCGTGCCAGCCATAAATGATCGCATACAGTGATTGGATCAGCTGATTCACCCGGGATATCACGATAACCAATCTGGAATTCCCACTGACCAGGCATTACTTCTGCGTTAATGCCGTAAATCATGAGACCGGCATCAATACATGCCTGCGTGTGAGCGTCTACCAGATAGCGGCCGAAAACTTCATCGGATCCAACGCCGCAATAAAATGGACCTTGCGGAGCGGGGTAGCCGCGTTCTGGCCAACCCAATGGCTGTTGGCCTCTGAATAAGGTGTATTCTTGTTCAAATCCCATCCATGGATCTTGATCTTTGCCGCCGTTTTCCATGACTTCAACTAGATGTGCGCGTTTATTGGTCGGGTGCGGTGTGCCGTCCGGGTTCATCACTTCGCACATTGCAAGAAAATGACCTTCGCCGTATATCGGATCTGGAACGACGCAAACTGGAACCAGCGTCAAATCTGAATCATGACCGCTTGCCTGATTGGTCGAGGAACCATCGAAATTCCATTTGGGTAAATCCTTTGGAGTGAGTGGTTTACCAGCATATTTAACGATTTTGGTTTTTGAGCGAAGCGTTTGGGTTGGGATGGCGCCGTCAATCCAGATATAAGTTACTTTTGATAAAGTTGGTTTCATAGATTGGATTCCTGGGTAAGATTTGCGTAATGATAAGGGGGTTTATCGCGAGATTCAAGTGGGGAAATGTTGTTATGTTAGTTGAGTAAAGTGTTTTTTACGTGCCCGTGAACGTGCCCGCGTGTGTGCCCGTTTTTTGCTTAAGTGCGGCACGAGTGAAAAAAACGGGCACGTAAAAGAAAAGAGCAATAACGAGAGAGGCTACCCTTCAAGCACCTTCTTCAACACATCATAATCCGGTGCAATTTTAACCGACTGCTTGGGCTTATCCAGAACAACCTGCAGCCGTTCCGGCAACTCAATATCAATATCAATCGCCTGCTTGATGACTTCGGGAAATTTTGCGGGATGTGCGGTTGCGGTGACGATGGTAGGTGTATCAATGTTTCCAGGCTTACGTGCGGCAGCAGTACCGACTGCGGTATGCGGATCAAGGATGTATCCAGTTTCATCGTAGGTATAACGGATTTCGTCAATGATTTCTTTATCACTGATGGAGTAACCTTTGATGTCCTTTCGAATTTGCTCGGGACGATGTGAATAAAGATTTTGTATGCGTTCAATGTTACTCGGGTTACCGACATCCATTGCATTGGCGAGAGATTTTTGAGAAGGTTTTGCTTTGAATTCTAAAGTATCCAGAAAATCAACAAAAACAGTATTGATATTCATTGCTGCGATAAGATATTTGACTGAAAATCCCATCATGTGCGCGTAAACTGCGGACATAAGATTCCCCAGATTTCCGCTGGGTACGGATATAACTGGTAAATCATCAACACCATCATTCTGAAGCTGTATCAACCCCCACGCATGATAAATAATTTGCGGCAGCAAGCGTGCAATATTGATTGAATTTGCTGTAGTAAGATTTATTTTCTTTTGCAATGCAGAATCAGACAGTGCAGTTTTCACCAAGCGTTGACAATCATCAAATGTTCCCGTTACTTCCAGTGCGTGAATGTTGCCGCCAAATGTTGTGATTTGTTGCTCTTGGAGTCTGCTCACTTTACCCGATGGATATAGTATGAATACATCTACATTTGGCATGTGATGGAAAGCGCTGGCAATGGCGCTGCCTGTGTCGCCGGAAGTGGCAACAATGATATTGATATGACGGTTTTCAGCGGCTGCGAAATAAGCAAGAATGTTTGCCATAAAGCGCGCGCCCACATCTTTAAAAGCAAGTGTCGGGCCATGAAATACTTCAAGCAGATAAATATTATCTTCGAGTAGAATAAGTGGAATAGGGAATGACAGTGCATCAACGATAATTTTTTTTAAATTATCATCTGGTATTTCACTGAGATATTTTGACAAGATGGTAAAACCAAGTTCATGCATGGTTTTATTTTTTAATAAATAATATCCAGCTGCCGTGATGATTGGAAACTGGCATGGTATATACAATCCGCCGTCAGGTGCAAGTCCATGAAACATGGCATCGCCAAAATTTGTTTTTAAATTGTCATCTCGTGTGCTGGCGAATTTCATAGTTACTTCCCAATGATTTTGAAATATCACATTCTCTTACGAAGAGATAAATATTATCTTCGTCGAATGGAAAACTATCCGCACATTTAACAGGTTAAAAGGCAAGGGAGTGGCGAATTCTTGCCCTTGCCTTTGTTATCAGGCTTCAAGTTTCTTGTATCTGATTCTCTTCGGCTGCACTTCTTTTTCACCAAGCCTGCGTAATCTGTCTTCTTCATATTCCGTGAAGTTACCCGGGAAGAATGTGACAGCACTGTCGCCTTCGAATGCGAGTGTGTGCGTGGAAACGCGGTCAAGGAACCAGCGGTCATGTGAAATTACCATGACGCAACCCGGAAAGGAGTCAATTGCTTCTTCCAGTGCGCGCAGCGTTTCAACATCAAGATCATTGGTTGGTTCATCCAGCAGTAATACGTTGCCGCCGCTAGTAAGCAGTTTTGCAAGATGCACGCGATTGCGTTCACCACCGGATAAGTCTTTAATAATTTTTTGTTGATCAGTGCCTTTGAAATTAAAGCGGCCGACATAGGCGCGTGACTGCATTTGGAAAGTGCCGACTGTCATGATTTCCTGGCCGCCGGAAATTTCCTGCCAGACTGTCTTTGCGCCGTCAAGACTGTCGCGGCTTTGATCGACATAAGACAATTTCACTGATTCACCAATTTTGATATCTCCACTATCGGGCTGCTCAAGTCCCATCAGGATTTTGAACAGGGTCGATTTTCCTGCGCCGTTAGGACCAATCAACCCAACAACTGCACCTGGCGGAATGCTGAAATTTAAATTTTCAAATAGTACTTTGTCGCCGAATCGTTTTGTTAAATTCTCGGCATCAATGACATTGTCACCAAGACGAGGGCCTGGTGGAATATATAATTCCTGTGTTTCACTGCGTTTTTGAAATTCTTTTGAATTTAATTCTTCGAAGCGTGCAAGACGCGCCTTGCTTTTTGCCTGACGCGCTTTTGGATTACTGCGCACCCATTCCAATTCTTTTTTAATGGCCTTTTGATGTGCAACTTGCTGGCGTTCTTCCTGCTCCAGACGTTTTTCTTTTTGTTCCAGCCAGGAAGAGTAATTACCTTCATATGGGATACCTTGACCGCGGTCTAATTCCAGAATCCAGCCGGCGGCGTTATCAAGAAAGTAACGATCGTGGGTCACTGCAACCACGGTGCCGGGAAATTCTTTCAGATATCTTTCCAGCCATGCGACGCTTTCTGCATCAAGGTGGTTGGTTGGTTCATCCAGCAGCAGCATGTCTGGTTTGGATAACAGCAAACGGCATAATGCGATACGACGTCGTTCACCGCCGGATACCTTGGTGACATCTGTATCCCACGGCGGCAGGCGCAGCGCATCCGCTGCAATTTCAAGTTTGCGGTCTAATTCCCAGGCATTTGCAGTGTCAATTTTATGCTGCAAGTTGCCTTGTTCTTCCAGCAATTTGTTCATTTCATCTTCGCTCATAGGATCAGCGAATTTCATGCTGATTTCATTGTAGCGGTTGATCCAGGCCATTTCGTCACCCATGGCTTCTTCTACGTTGCCGCGAACATTTTTCTTGGGGTCTAGCACGGGTTCCTGCGGCAGATAGCCAATCTTGATGCCCGGCATCGGTTTGGCTTCACCGATAATTTCGTTATCTATGCCAGCCATAATTTTGAGCAGCGAAGATTTGCCGGAGCCATTAAGTCCAAGTACGCCAATCTTTGCCCCTGGATAAAAGGATAACCAGATATTTTTTAAAATTTCGCGTTTTGGCGGAACAACTTTGCCAACGCCTTGCATTGTATAGATATATTGGGCCATGAGAGTTCTTTGTTTTAAGTTAATTATGATTGCGGGCATTATTACTAATCGGGAGTAGAGAATCAATAAGATTGCACGGGCTGCAATTTGTTATCCCGAGGAGTATGTCATCCAGAGGCGCGTTCTTTGCGCCGAAGGATCTCCTTGATGGTGCACGGTTTCATCTGGGAGATCCCTCGTCGTAAAAAACACTCCTCGGGATGACACATCATGAATATTGTCATGTAATAAAAAAAAGAGTAATACTGAATATACCGAATCAATCTCAAGGATGCTGTATGCAAAATCGAGATCAGGAAAACTCTCAGCAAGATGTTAACCCGCCGCACTCGCGCCCCATCAAAATTCTGGATCGCTATCAAGAAGAATTAATGCGACTTACATATCAAAACCCATTATTGATTAGAAACTTGATCAAGGTGGTTGGTGTGTCAAGTCTGGCGTTGCTTGCGGTACCGGTACTCTCATATGTATTTGGCTATGACATGCCTCTTGGGTGGAGTATTGCATCAGCTGCTGCAGGTGCAGCGGGTGCTGCGGCATCAAGATTCAGCTGGTTTATGCAAAATAAATTTTATGGTTTGCCAGTTGATGAAGATGAACAATTATATGAGCAGGGAAAATATGAATATCATTCAGCGCGTGGTGAATTAAGCATTGATAATGTGAATATGCCGCATCTTCAAATCACTTCGGAAAATCCCTACGACGCAGGATTTGTGGAAGGTTATATGCTGGGAAATGCCTTACGCAGCAACATTATCAATACCAAATTTCTATATAGATTAATGTGGCTCATGGGTGCGCCGTTACAAAAATCAAATCTACAATTATATTTCGATAAAATTATCGAACTTATTCCCGAAAAATATCAGCTTGAAGTGCGGGGTAAAGTAGATGGCTATAACCGATGGCTGCATGATCATGGTTATATTAATGAAGATCTGGGTCTGCATTACTATTATCTCATGCAGATGCTGCCTGATATCCTGAATTATAATCCGTTTAATAATAATGAAGAAGCAACTGTTGAGTCTCCAGGTTGTACGACTATTGCATTGCGCCTGGGTGATTATACTTTCTTTACTCGTGTGCTGGATTGGCCGGCATATAACGTGGCAGGCAAATCATTTATTCAAATTGATCGAAACATTGCTGGTTCAAAAAGAATTATTGATATCGGAATTCCCTTGCTTTCAGGAGCGCTGACAGTTCTAAATCAGGATGGTTTGCTCATAGAAATGAATGTGTCACATGGCGAGCGCGTTGATGTTCCATCTGGTATGCCGGCTGTATTCTTCAATCGGTTTTGCGCTGAAAATGCAAAATCAGTGTCTGACATCGAAGCATTACTTGCAGAGCATCATCCACTTGGTGCGTATCACTTGACTGCATCGGATGGAAAACAGACTCAATCATTCCATTTTTATCAACATGAAGAACAGCCTGGTGAACATGCGATTGACAGATTATCGGAGGAAAAGAATGTTCCACAGCTTCTGGTAGTGGCGAATCATGGTCTGCAGTATCAAAACGAACAATTTGTTAAAACCAGTCATCGCGAGAGCGATGAAAGAAAGCAAAACATACATCATTTATTTTATAAAAATCATGTGCAGAAAAAATTTGCGCGATATATCGATAAGCAGCGCAATGAAGAATTGTCGCCGCAGGATATTGTCGATATTAAAGAATTTTGCCTGCAGGTTGCCCGTTTGCCGTTAATTAGTAACTGCCGGTCGGTGTTATGCGCATTGTATGTGTATCATCATGACCAATTGATAGATGCAAGTGCGGCGACAGATAATTTGTATGCGCAGAAGAGAGAATTGGATACGTTTAAGAGGCTAATTGTACTGAATTAGAGGTTGTCATTTCCGGGAAAGCGGGAAGCTCCTTCTTTTTATTGTACGGTTAAATTAAAGAGGTCTCCGCTTTCGCGGGGATTGCGAGGTTAAAATACTATTTCATCCCCTTCCTTGGGTATAACGACAATTGTTGCTGATTTGCGATCAGTGAGTAATTTCTTTGCGGTCTCTAATTTTTTGTCGATGTCGTCGTCTGTTTGGTCTGGGTCGTGATGATGCAGGCAGAGTAACTTCACGTGTGCCAGGTCGGCAACTTCAATCACCATGCTTAATGGTGAATGACCCCATCCGACTTTCCGCGGATATTCAGCATCAGTGTAAGTCGCGTCAATAACTAACACATCAGAGTCACGAATGAAACTGATCAAACGATCTACTTCATCTTTGTTATATCGTTGCGTGTCATTTTTAAGATAAATTTCATTATCTGTAATGTACGAAAATACTTTACCCTTGTATGTTATTTTAAACCCGATGCATCGACCCGGGTGATTGAGAAGAATAGTGTCAACCTGAATATCTTCTATCATGATTGTTTCTTCGTTGAGTGAATGAAACGATACAGTAGAAGAAAATTCATTCATTGTTACGGGGAAGTAAACACTGTCCATTTGATCTGATAAGCACTTTTCTAGTGTAACACTGCCTTGATCTGATCCAAGAAATTCAAACTCATTTCCTTTCATATAAAGCGGGACAAAAAATGGAATGCCATTGATGTGGTCATAATGTGGATGTGAGATAAATATTTTTGCTTTATATGGAATTAATTCTTCTCTAAGAATGTAGTTTGATAACTCTTTAATTCCTGATCCTGCGTCAAAAATAAAATTTTGTTTATTGGCGATGTTGAGTGAAATGCAATTAGTATTGCCACCATATTTTATTGACTTGGAACCTGGAACAGGCAGCGTACCGCGTACACCCCAAAAGCGGATTGTCATTTTACATTCAACGTGTGAAAGAATTTCTTCGACGAATGTCGCTTCATTTATCGGCTTGGTAAGGTATGCATCTACTCCTGCTTCTTTGGCACGTCTGCGGTCGTAATCGAATTGTTTGCCAGAGATGACGATGAAAACTGGTTGTTTGATATCAGTTTCGCTGCGAATCTTTTTGAAAAATTCAATACCATCAAGACCTGGCAGCATGAGATCGCATAAGACGACATCAGGTTGTTCTTTGAGAATGGTTTCGATAGCCTGGTCGCAAGAAGAAAGTGCGATGACTTCATATCCTGCTTGTTCTAACAGCAGTGTATAAGTCATCAAAATAGTTTTGCTGTCATCAATAATCAAAAATCGCAGCTTTTTATTATCCATTATTATTCCCCGCGATGATGTTTCTATTATAGCTTGAATAGGAGAGGTCTGTCTCATCAATAAGTTATAAAAGCTTGAATATATAACATCATGATTATATGCTTATTTTGATTTTGTTATTGACACTATATCAATATTAATCAAGTGAATAGCAGCATTCCGATTTGTTTATTTGAAACATGTTGATCAGAATGAATATTCTGATAAAAGGATTAATTTAACTTTTGAATTAATACGGCATTAGCAACCGTAAAAGATATGATGTTGGGCTTTAAACTTCAGTCTTAATTTTCGATTTAATCGCGTCAATAACAAAATCTACAAATGTGCTAACGTCTATTGGTTTAGTCAAATAGGCATCTACACCGGATTTGCTGGCTTGTCGTTTATCGTAATCATAATGCTTGGATGAAATTAAAATAAATACCGGTCTATTTATGTTTCGTTCATTCTTGATCTGCTGAAATAAATCTAGTCCGTCAATTCCGGGAAGTAGTAAATCGCAGAGAATGCAGTCAGGCTTTAGATTGATGATATGTTGTAATGCATTATCTGCTGAAGTCAGCAGATGCGTTTCATGCCCTGATTTTTCTAGTAACTGACTGTATACCTTTAACACCGGCTGGCTGTCATCAATGATAAGAAAGTTAAATTTTTCCTTCATAATATCTCGACTCATAATATGTAAGTATTCGTTTATACTAACATAATCAGATTATATTGATACAGATTTAATCTGTCAGGACTTTAATTCAGTTATAATAATAATTAGGGTCTGTTCACAATTCGTTTTACGGCTGCATTCGCATCGCAAAACGAATTGTCAACAGACCCTAGGGAACAAAAAATAACTATAAAGGATTAGTCCATGTATATACTCCGTCATATTATTTTACTCTGTATGCTTGCTCTGATTTCAGGCTGTGCGACACAGGCTGCCTACGAAAAAAAAATTCGCGTTTATGTGGGTAAGCCGATTGAGTCGATTATGGCTCAGGGAAAGATTCCGTCGCGTCAGTACATCATGCCTTCTGGAAATAAAATATATTGTTTCAACTCTCAGTATTTCATGACGATGCCTGTCACGGTTACACCGACGCAGTCAGTCAGTACGGTGCAGGGAAAGAATGTTTATACGACGACATACGGCGGGATGGTTATGGGTGGCGAAACAGTGGCGTTTTGGTGCAATACTTGCTTTGTCACGGATAAAAATAACATTATTTTAAGCTATCATCTGGAAGGGAATAATTGTGTTGCAAGGTCGTCTTAAAGTGGAAAAGGGAAGTGGGTATATCTGAGCGGTTCCGGGTTTCGATACGATATTGAAGGGGGGGGGGCAATTATTAAGCAATGACATTGCGGTAATGAGAATCATTTGCAATTGGCTTTCAAGTATTATAATCTTCCTGCGCTATTGGGAATGGGAAGATAACAACGAGTGACAAAGATTAAAATTAAAAAAATTCCGCGCAAGATTGCATCACATTCTGTCACAGCCGTATTAACAATTGGCGTCATCGCTGCCTTTGGCTTGCTGAGTGCCAGCGGCATGCTGTTGATCACACCCTCATTATTTTTTGTGATCAGCGCGTTCTTGTTTGGCGGACTCGCAGAAGGTGAAGTTTTTAATCAGGAAATCACAGAAGGACTGCGCGATCTTTTTCTATTTGGTAAGCGTGGTTATCGTGAATTAATCAATAATGGTCTCAAGTGTTATCTAAAAAATCATCCCGCTAATAGTGGATTTCTCGCTGAATATCAATTGTATCAGGATTTTTTATACCGCATGCGCGGTAAGAAAATTTCTGATGAACAAAAGAAAGAAAAGCGTACGGCGAAAAAGCGCATTAAGCATATGCAGATATATTTCGCACGCTATGTTTATTCGCAAAAAAAGTTAGCTGGCCCTTATGAGCAAGATGAGGAATTGAATGCGGCAATTACTGAATTGCGTCAGCAAATGCCTTCATATAAAGCCAGGATGACGTTTTTTAGAATTGCCCTGCCATTCAGTTTGTTGTGTGGCGCTGGATTTGGATTTGCAACAGCTTCTGCGCTTCCGGCTGCGCTGGCGGCAATCGGATTGTCTTTAAGTTTTATGGTTTGGCCGCTGGCTGCAGTTGCTGCAATCGGATATACATTTCTAATATTACACACAGCAAAAGAAATATTATTCAGTGATAGCTTCCGTAAATGGAAAGAAATGGTGAAGAAATGGTTTGTGCCAGGATCAGAAGGAGTCACCGCTAAATTTGTACTGAAGGCCGCGGCGTTGGGATTAGTCACTGCAGCAACAGTTGCATTATGTATTATGGGGACACTTGCAACAGCAGGTACGTGGTGGATCGCAGTGAAACATGGCGCGAAATTAATTCCGTTTCTCAAAGCTGGCGCAAATATCATTCGCTCTATTTTAACTCCAGCTGCTGCGGCAGGTAATTTTATATTTTCGATTTTCAATTCATTTGAATCGATTCGGGTAGTTAGCAAAATGATTCAGACAGCGAAACCAGGCGCCGCGATTAAACAAAAATGGCAGCTGCTGCGTCAGGAGGAAAACTGGCTGCAAATCCTGAATCCCTTCAGGCTGATTAGTAAGACCATTCAATATTCCGCTGATGTAATCGTTTTTGTCGGTCATGTGCTGGCATCAGGTACGGCAAGAGATCGTTTCATGAATGTTCCAGAGCATGTGTTGGCGGTCACTACTGCGGGTAGTGAATTTACCCAGGATTTTACCTTTTTCTTTGAAGGGGGTAAAAAAACCATGGTGCAAAAACTGGTAATGCTGGCATTGTCTCCATTGCTGGTGCTATCAGCCGGCTGGCAGTCTCTGGTTAGTCAGGGAAATTCAGATGATAAAAAAATAAGTTTCAAGGATGCGTTGCGACAGGCTTTTTCGATCAGGGAAAAGCCAGAGTATTCTGGAGAAAAACTTCCGCCGTTATCACATGAATTCAGGCAGGCTGAAATTTTACATTACTTCAAAAAACAGGAAAAGCGATTGGGTGCGACGCTGATCAAACATGAAATAGCTGAAAATAAGCAGAATGTGTTGTCTGACTTGAAAAAAAGATTATTGATACATGAAAAATCATCCGTTGAATTAAGCAGTGAAGAGAGAAATATATTGCACGATCAGCGTTTTTTTGGCCGCAGATTATCATCAAGTGAAAAATTTGCAGATAGAATGATAAATCAATTCAGTGAAAAATCTGCTGATTATTCATTGTAACCTAATTGATCTTGCGATTCTAATTGCGTTATGATTGCACCACAGTTTATTGTGTCGCGAGGGAATGTGCGTGCAAACAGTATCTATTGCGTGTCGCAGTTTTATTGATGGAAAATATTGTCAGGCAGCTGACGACAATCAATCTCACCCAAATTATCATCCAGCTAATAATAAAATCATAAATAACATTAACTATGCTTCTCAAGGTGATCTGGAGCATGCGGTTGCAGCTGCTGGCAGAGCATTTCAACATTGGTCACGGTTGAGTGTTAGTGAACGTGGATCAATATTAATGCGAGCTGCTGCAATCTTGCGAGAGCAGATTGCTGAACTGGCGGAAATGGAAGTGTGGGATACCGGCAAACCTATTGCTGAAGCATTATCAGTTGATGTGTTATCTGCTGCGGATGCGCTGGATTATTTTGCCAAAACAGCTGCGGCGCTGACAGATGATGTAATACCAGACACAAAGGCACTGATTTATAGCACACGCGAGCCGTTAGGAGTTTGTGTTGGAATTGGTGCGTGGAATTATCCTCTGCAAATTGCATGCTGGAAAGCGGCGCCTGCATTAATTACCGGTAATACTATGGTCTTCAAACCGTCGGAATTGACACCGATGACAACATTGCGTCTGGCAGAAATATTCATTAAAGCTGGAATGCCGCCAGGTGTATTTAATGTCGTACTTGGTGATGGCATCGTAGCGCAGCAATTATTGTCGATACCTGGAATCGCTAAAATTTCATTTACCGGCTCTGTTCCTACCGGAAAAAAAATATTACAACAGGCTGCGCAGCAATTATTGCCAGTTACACTCGAACTTGGCGGGAAATCTCCGCTAATTATTTTTTCTGATGCCGATATCGAGCAGGCGGTATACGGTAGTATGCTTGCGAATTTTTACACGCAAGGTGAGATATGCTCAAATGGAACACGCGTGTTTGTTGCGCGTGACAAGCATGATGAATTTATCGAAAATCTTGTTAATAAAGTACAAAAATTAGTAGTTGGTAATCCTTTTCTGCACGAGACTCAAATCGGAGCATTAATCAGCCGTGATCACATGCAGAAAGTTTTAAATTATATCGAAACCGGGAAAAATGAAGGGGCTGATCTTGTATGCGGCGGTGACAAGGTGGTAACTGGTGATTTAAAAAATGGAAACTTTATCAAGCCTGCAGTGTTCTCGAATTGCCATGATGAAATGACAATCGTGAGAGATGAAATATTCGGACCTGTCATGAGTGTACTGACATTCGATGATGAAGATGAAGTCATACAACGCGCGAATCAAACCCAGTTTGGGCTGGCGGCAGGTTTATTCACTGAAAACATCAAACGCGGACATCGTGTGGCAAGACATCTGCAAGCTGGGATCTGCTGGATCAATAATTATAATGTAACGCCGGTTGGTATGCCGTTTGGCGGCATCAAACATTCTGGATTTGGCCGTGAGAATTGTATGACGGCAATGCAGCAGTATATGAGACAAAAAAGTATTTATGTGGAGTTGAATTCTATCGAACATCCTTATTGATGAGGCTTTTATGTCACGGAAGACAAAACATTTTGAAGTTGATTATATCATCGTTGGTGCGGGTTCAGCCGGATGCGTGCTAGCTAACAGACTATCAGCTAATGCCGACATTGAAGTCGCTTTGTTTGAAGCAGGCAGAGATTATCATTCATGGAAAGTGAAAATGCCTGCAGCACTAACATATAACCTCGAAAATGACAGGTACAACTGGTTTTATCACACAGAATCACAAGAAAATATGTTTCAGCGGCGATTGTATTGGCCGCGCGGTAAAATTGTTGGCGGTTCATCTGCATTGAATGCAATGGTATATATTCGCGGTCATGCAAAAGATTATGACCGCTGGCACGCAGAAGGTGCTATCGGCTGGAATTATGAAAATGTTTTGCCTTACTTCAAGCGCGCTGAAACTTACAGCAAGGGCGGTAATTATTATCGTGGTGATTCAGGGCCGTTAAAAGTTTCCCATAAAATTTCAGATAATCCATTGTTTGATACATTTATTGCTGCTGGTGCGCAGGCAGGCTATCCGATTTCAGATGATATTAATGGCGCTCAACAGGAAGGATTTGGCCGCTTTGATATGACAATTGACAACGGAGAGCGTTGCAGCGCAGCAAAAGCATATTTAAGTGCTGATGTCAGATGCCGTGCAAATTTATCATGTCATGCTGAAGCGCTGGTTGTTAAAATATTAACTTATCGAGGACGGGCGGTTGGAATTGAATATTTGCAGCATGGTCAGATGAATCAGTGCTTTGCTCGCAAGGAAGTGATTCTTTCTGGCGGAGCAATCAATTCACCGCAATTACTCATGCTATCAGGGATTGGCCCGGTTGATGTGTTAATGAAACATCAAATTGATATGGTTGTAAACTTGCCTGGTGTCGGCAGTAATCTGCAAGATCATCTCGAATTTTATATGCAGTATGAATGCAAGCAGCCTGTTACTCTTTACTCCATTTCAAGTCCATTCAAAAAAATTGCGGTTGGTATGCAATGGTTTTTGACTCGCAAGGGGCTTGCAGCTTCATCGCATCTGGAGGCGGGTGCATTTATTTCCAGTCGTCCCGATGTTGAGCATCCAGATATACAATATCATTTTCTCCCGAGCCTGGTTGCCAATCATGGCCGCAGCTTTGGTAGCTGCCATGCATTTCAGGTGCATGTCGGTACACTGCGGCCTGAAAGCAGGGGGCATCTGGAGTTAACTTCGAATAATCCAATGGATCCAGTTCGAATACACCCAAATTATCTGCAAACTGATAATGACTTGCATGATCTTGTATCATGTGTCCCCCTGACGCGTGATATTTTTAATCAAGCTGCATTTGCACCGTATAAGGGAAAAGAAATATCACCAGGTATCAATATCAAATCTCGCAGCGAAGTAGAAGCATTTATACGTGCAAAAGCAGACAGTGCTTATCATCCCTGTGGCACATGTAAAATGGGTGTCGATGAAATGTCTGTTGTGAATCCGGAGGCAAAAGTATATGGGGTTGATGATCTCAGAGTGGTAGATGCATCAATTATGCCGTCAAATTTATCCGGAAATTTAAACGCACCGACGATCATGATGGCTGAAAAGGTGAGTGACCTAATACTTGGCAGTTAATTGTCAATTTCTCAAGATTGTTTTGTGAAACAGTTCAGTATATTTTATCCTGAATACGTCAATGTATCTAAATATGCCGTAAATAATAAGGAGAAAATATGCTCAGGAATCCATATCTCGGTCCATTTCAACGAGCAGTATTGGTGGCCAGACATTGTTATCTGTGGGCTTCGTCATGGTCGCATGATGTTTTTATTGAAAATCCAAATTTTAATATTGAAACTAAACCAGAACATCAAGTGAGTATTTATTGTGTACATGGAACTGCTGATCGTAATGCATCTTTTTCATTGATTTCTGAGCGCTTAAAAAATGATTTGCCAGATCATGTTGACGGCATTCATCTACTCACATTTGAAGATAGAATGAAAGGTGCGGGAATTGAAGAATTTGCAAAGCAGCTTAAAGATAAAATATTATCAAATAATAAAAATAAGCGTGTGATATTGATGGGGCACTCACGCGGCGGTGTCATTGCCAGCTGGTTTGCGGAAAATCTTGCGGCAGAAAATGATATCCAGGTTGATCTTGTTGCGTGTATTTGTGCACCGTTTCGCGGATCATATCTCGCTAAATGGCCGATGGCAGCAATTTCGAAATCAGTCGATGAAATGCGCACCGACAGCGAGCTTGTTAAAGCATTGTCTGAAAAAATTGAAAATACAAAAATCAATTATATTTATGCTGGAGCAGACAAGGATGCAATTGTTAATGGTGATTGCTGGCTTCCTTATCATGTAGCAAGAGTAGATGCTAATTGTTCGCTGCACACTGGACACAGTCATTTGAGTATCATGTCGTCGCATGAATTAGTGAAATGGTTGAGCGGGCATATTCGAGCTTTATATCGGGAAGAAAATATACGTCTCTCTTCAGGGATGATCTAACACATTTTGCGATATGATAAGCTACTGGATTCTTCTTGCGGCATCACCTCATCGTGATTGTCTTTAGCGGTTTCAATTGCGGTTTCAATTGCATATCTGCAATCTAGTCCTAATCCATAAAAAAAGCCGATGATTGCCATTAAAACTGCTGGTGTATATGCAAATGGTGCGGCAAGGATAACATTCAAATAATCGAAATTAAAACTTGAGGATGATTTCCCGAGATTTTTTGAAGTCATATGTACTTCGCGCCATGACTCTTTCACTGCCTCGTGTGCAGCGTAAATTGGGAGTATTGTCATTTCGATCGCGTAGCAGTAACCAGTGTCCTCAGAGAAATGAAGCTGGCTTGATGCTGCATGGGGTGAGGGTTTGGTAATATTGAGCGCTGTCATTTCAATTGCCTGCGTATCTTGAGTGATGCGCTGGGGTTCTTGAAAGAATACCGAGTGTTTCATGTGTTATGAAGGCGCAGTCGTATAGGTCTCTTAATTATGCCAGTTTCAGTATAGATATCAATGAAACTTGAAAATCAGAAAAAACAAACGGTAACTATTTAGGGGAAATAAAAATAAATGCAGATATAATATTGGATATAATATCGGGTCAGCATAATATGCATAAGCAATAAAGCAAATGTTGCTGGCAATTGCGATGGATCTTAAGGCTACCATGGATTTCATGTAGAATGTCAACGCAACTAATACTGCTGCCATACAACCGATTACATCTACCCACTCAGTCATGCATGCTCCTTTAATTATCATCCTTATTAGTTATAATTATATATATAACTGAAAAAAATCGAATATCGCAAATGTTTTTGTAGGTATTTTAGAAAATATGAAAATACTTTACTTCGACGTAAACTGATGCTAATGGTATTAAGAATCTGCGCCAGTAATAAATTTATATGGGACTTATTCAGGATGTCATGGTCACGCTTATATCAACAAGATAATATAACCAGAAATCTTGCGAAGTTGCTGCATCAATATCTCGTAGTAGCGTGTCATACTCCAGATGAGCGTTCGTTATATCTTAATCAAATAATTGAAATGTCATTCGGGCCGGGTGCCGTTCATGAAGCTATCAAAATTGCTGCCAGAAGCGCAGTTGAAATTGAAAAGAAAATTAAATTAATTCAGATCGAATTAGCCGTGACTCCAATGGAATATGATTTTAACAATAACTTCTACAGTGGCAGATATGCAGAGTTGATAATTAAAATGCGCATGTTGGAGTCAATGTATCAAAGAAATAAAGAAGCTGAATCTTCACTGGAAACTGTATCAAGCAAGATACTTAAACCCAAAATCGACCATACATCTGGGAAACTAGCGTTGTTGAATTATATTCGATAAGATAAAAATCTAGTTAATTACCTGAAAATACTATCAATTTATGTTGTGAATTGTATGGGTGTCGCTATTGTGAAAATGGTGTGTGCTGACACTTTTGGGAAATGGTATGCACTTAATTGAATGTGATGTAAAATCACATCGTTAGATTTATTGGAGGATTAATGATATGACAGTACCAGGGCCAGGGGCTAAAAAGCTATATCGATCACGAACCGATACCAAAATCGCTGGTGTTTGCGGCGGTCTGGGTGACTTTTTCGACATTGATTCGACATGGATACGATTATTGTTTATATTGTTTTTCTTTTTGGGTGGTTCGGCGCTGCTTGTCTACGTTATTATGTGGATAATCGTGCCGTTAGAGCCTGCAAAAAGTTAGTATTATATCGATGACTTGATGATATTACAGCGGCAAGGAGTTGCATGATGAGTCGAGGTCGTGTGTTATTTACTTTAGGCGAATCGTCAGCATGTAATAGAAGCGCTAAAAATCTGGCGAATGCATTTTACCCTAGTGAAACAGCAAGCATTATTGATTTATCACTTTTAGATTGTTTCGCAAAATTAAGTCACTCAGGTTTTGATAAAATAGTCTTCCTCGCTCATGGCAATGAATCTACATTTGGAGGATATTCCGCGCATGAATTCGCTGAATTATTCAATCAGCGATACTTGAACTCATGCTCGAAAACATCCAAGAATGAAGTAAAAGACATCTATCTCATTGGGTGTGATATTGGTTATATTAGCGAGGAAACGCAATCATCTTTTTCACAAGAATTTGCAAATACGTTATTTGATCTGGGTTTCAAGAATGTCAAAATCCATTGTATTGCCAAACCCGACAATGCAATCGGTGATGTACTACATGTGGAAGTGTTAAATTGTTCTGGTGCGGCAGGACTTGCAGCTTATGCATCTGCATTGGCCCACCATCATCTTGGAGACATTCTGGATGTCCAGACAGGTTATCTTAAAGCATATTTATTAAGCCAGAATGACGCGGATCGTCTAAAAGAGCTTGAGCGTAACAGTTTAAAAAATGCTAAAGAAATTGTAGAGCTGAAGCATCAAAAATCATTTTTGTTAATTAATCATGCGCATCCGGAAATTGAATTAAGCAAGCCGCACAATACATTTTATCCAAATGAAGCCGCATTGCAACGTAAAGAGCGTGTGTTGAAAGAAACTGCGAGAAAATTTCCTCGCCGCCAGGCAGAAGCTATTGCATTGTTGGTAAAGCAACGCGATCATCTTGCTCAAAAATCACCTGTTAAACTTAAAATGATGGCTACGCGTCTGGACTTTTTGATTGTGCAAGTGCAGCTTGCTAATGAAAAGCACTGGCCAAATGTGGTTGGTGAATATACAAAATATATGAGACAAAACCCGGCTTATTCGAGTTTTTTTCATAAGGAAAGCAATACGACCAGGTTGCTGACGGCATTAGCAAAATCTGATTTTAAGAGAGCAAATGCAATCATTGCTGCTCATGAAAATATAACATCTGACAAAAAACATTCTCGATTAGGTTTATTATTCACGACACGTAAAAAAGAGCTGCCAGATACCGCGGCAGCTTCGATGCAGTCGCGGCTACCTGGAGAGATGACGGGGAAAATTCAACGGTTAGCTCAAGAGCTTCGTTTCGAGATTAGAAAATTGCGCTCCAGCTGCTTCGCATTTTTCCATGCATACGAGATCAATACGAAGTGTGCCAAGCTTGATGTATTGAATGACTTATTAAATTGTAACAACATGGATGATGCCAAACTCATTGCAAGTGAAGCGGTTAAGGCACCGCGGGTGATGAGAAGCATGAAACACACCCGCACAAAAGATCTCTTACTGGAAGTTATTGCTAATAAGACTGCAGATCAGATGAACAGTGAGTTTTTCACAATTACGCCTGCCGGGGAAAAATCCGCGTTATAATCAAAGTGATTTGAGATCTGGTTTGACATATTCCTGTTTTGCTCTATCACTATTTAATATTTCTGGTGAGTAATATATGTGAATGAGTTTGCTGTTTAGCAGGTCAGGGTGCTTTGCAATGAAATTTTCAAAGTCATCTGATTTATAATCTATTGCACTGGCAACTATATTGATCCAGGCTTGTGTCATTGTCTCATGATATATTTGCAGTGCATCCAGACTTGCCGCGTATTTTTTTATTCCGTCACAGATTTTTTTATTTGCTTCATCAAGCGGGAATTGTTTTAGATACAGATAGCATATTCTGACATGGCCGCGATGTTTAAATAATTCTTTTGGCAATATGCATTGCTCAAATTGGTGTAAATATTCTTGATCATTCATGGCTTATATATCAACTTTACTGGAACCTGTTCAGGTTCATTCATTCGCTTATCTGTGAGGTAGAATTTTTGTATAACGCAGAAAATCCAGCCCAATCTGCTATTGTGCAGTGCCCCGTAGTGAGCGCGTAGTATATTCGAATCTTCTTTGTTATCCAATACATTGAGTAGTGCTTTTGCTGCTTTTAATTTCTGGGTTTTGCTATATCCTGCACCCCGTTTAACAAAGAAATATGTATGTTTAACATACTCATCTTCACTGCTGCGTCTTCGAATGTATGATGTAAGTAAGTGGCGGCATAAGGAAAACACAGTTTTTTTAAATCCATATCGAGCGGCAAGAAATAAAGCGGTTCCAGGGTTTCCTGTGCATTCGTCTTTGATGTCACCAAATTGTGGCAATAATTTGTCAACGACATGATGGTGTCCGTGTTTGCTGGCTATCCTGATACTGTTTCGAAGTGTGTCATGGTTAACGTGTTCGTTAATAGTAATGTTGGAGTCATCGACTGGTTGCGCATTCAACCAGCGCGCGAGTAATGGTAAATTGCCTTTTGCTGCGGCAATTGAAAATGGTGATTTACCTTTTTTATTACAGTCATTCACGCCTTTATTAGTATGTAAATTTAAATATTCCAAATATGTCACTGCGTCATTATTTTTATCAGCAATAATGTGTAATGAGGTATTACCAAAACTATCGGGTAGTAAATAATTTGCACCTGCATCAATTAATATTTTAGCGATTACTGGATCGCAATAGCGCATCGCAAGATGCAGTGGCGTATTGCCGCGAAAATCTCTTGAATTTAAATCAGCAGAATGTTTGATGAATAATGATATCATGTCAATGTCATTATTAATGATTGCAATATGCAGTGGTGGAGTTGATCCGACAGCATGAACTTCTGGATCCTGTGATGCTGTGATGATAATATTCGCCATCTCAGTGTTGCATTCGAGTACAGCCAAATGCAATGGTGTTAACTGATTGAAGCGTATTTGATGAGGAAGATCAGCATCTTTTACTCCGTTTGGAAATGATTTGTATTGATAAGAAATTAACTCATTAATAACATTCTCTGGTTGTCTGCATAACACGGCCCAGTGAAGAAGAAAAAAATTATTTGCGGGGTTAGTGTCGCAGCAATGATTGTAAATCCAAGTTAACAAACCATCACGTCCAGCGAGATGCAGCCATGTTGCTAAAGAATATGTTTGCTGATTGATCGTGTAAGAGTTGGTTAGGCTTTCTAATCGCAGCGATTTTACATCGCTGAAGTAATCAGGGCTTATGTCCGGATGCTCAATCAGGCAGTCAATCTGCAGCATTATTGCGCGTACAGAAGGTGGTATTGGTCTATTGATCATGGATATCCCTGCTCTGAATGCCTAATAAATCAGTCATTCGATAATTATATATAAATACCATTTACTTTCAATGTGATAGGAACAATATTTTGCGCGTATTCGTGTCTATACTTATGGAAAGGGGGGTATATGTCAAATACTCGGGGCAATGAAAACAAGCAGATTTTATTTCTCGAAGCAAATGATGTTGATGGTGCATCAGATTACATCGTTGCCGATATTCATGGTTCTCAGGAAGTACTTTCTGACTTACTTGCTTTATTGACTGAGGATGGCGACAGATTATTTTTGTTGGGGGATCTCGTTGATCGAGGGGATGATAATGTTGAAGTGATTAAAACTCTTGCTAGTTATAAAAATGCAACTGATGTTAGTGTTTTTAGTATTTTAGGAAATCATGAAAAAATGTGTATTGATACTATTAATGCAATGAATAGATTGATTGCGATGAAGCTTACCTGCACCAAAATGAATACCTATCTAAAAATTCTATATCATGAGGATAGTGAACAATTTACAAAGTTAACTGAAAATTATGAGTTCATAAGTATTTTTCATGAACTTTTCGATGATGAAATGAAAATAGACTTGGATAAATTAGATATTGAAAAAGATTATCTTCAAATCGCTAACGAAGAGCTGTCCGATGTAAATTCGAAATACGCATATTATGTTTGGTTATGGCAGTGTAATAATATAATTGATCAGCTTGATATGCATGTGGAAAATGGTGGTGAATGGTTAATGGATTTATATATAGATGAGTTTTACCAGAAAAAAATACATGCTATTGTTCGTGATGCTAATGAAGTTGAAGTTGTATATAATTCTGATAGTGATGTCAGTGTTATTTACGAATACATGTCTGATTTGCCGACGGTGATACGAGTAAATGCGTCTGATACTGTTCGGGCTTTCAATGCGGTCCATGCGGATATGCCGGTAAGTGATAAGAAGTTACAAAAATTGTATGATGCAGGTAAGAGATTGGATGAAGACAGGCATGATTATGCAATATGGGCAAGAAGTCACGAGTACGGCGGGGATAGGCTGATTGATAATATAAATGGGCGAACTGGCTCATCAATCATCACTTATACTGGGCATTCACCTTATGATGGTGTCAGGGCAGACACGAATACTGTAAATCTTGATGTTGCGTCAACATTCTCAAAAAAAGCGCTCGTCGTGAATCATACCAAAATGGAGTGTATTGTTACTAATGTACCGTATGATGAGGAACGCAAGATGTATGTTACTGGGGATGAAGACCTCGATAAGGTATTTAATGAGACTCAAAAATTACTAGATGCGCAGCGTCCGAAGCAGCAAAAAACGAAAAAGAAAAAATCCACAACTGGCGCAAACCTCTTTGCGTCAGTTGTGGATAGTGAAAAGAATAGTAACGTTGGCAAATCAGGAATTCCCAAACCTCGAATTGCTAAAAAGCCATAAATAATTAATACGGCCTCACAATCACTTTCGTTCCAATACCGGCAAATTCATATCGCAGCCATTCTGCATCGCCTACTTGCAGGCGCACGCAGCCGTGACTGTAATTCCCTTCGCCGATTTCGCTTGGTGGAACGCCGTGTAATGCCTGTCCTGAATTAAAGAACATACAATACGGCATGGGTGAACCGCCGCGGCCTAACGGGAAAGTGTGTGATACGCATGTTGGACTTCCTAATGAATGTATGCGGAATGTGCCAACGTGCGTACGGCATGGGCTTCCCAGGTCACGGCACCAGCTGGATCCAGCAGACGCGAGGCCGGCTTTCACCAGATCGCCATTGGCATTATATGCGCCCCAGGCGTGTACGCTCGGGTCAACGACAATGGTATTTTCACTGGTATTGATATGTTGCGGTAAGCGAGATGAATAATCAGCTGGGTAGCTGGAAGATTCATTTCCGTCCATACCGCTTTGACGGGTAGTTACACAGGCACTTAACATGGTAGAAGCGGCTATGAGCAAAACCGCTCTGACGAGCTTGGTTTTCGGTTTCATTGCATCCACTCCATATTATTGTTTTTATATCACCCTTATATTTTACCCTGTAAAATGTGGCGAATTATTATCCATAACTAACATATAGTTAGCGCATTTAATTAAAGCTTTCTCCAGAATCTATGACTAGGTTGGGTCGAATATGGTAGAGTGGGCGAAATTTTTTAAAAGGGTGATGTCATGTTTCGACAATTGAATCGCAGTTTTATATGGGTATTTACCCCAGTTTTATTCGCGGCATTCTTGAATACATCTCATGCCGCGGAGAGCGTCAGCATACGCAATAGCAGCATCGCGTGGGATGATATTGATAATAGAATAAAATTATTAACATCTGCACCTGGCTGGGATGAGGGTACGCTGAAAGCCATGTTTGCTGTTTATCATGATGTATTGAAAAATGGACTGCCCCAGACATCTAATCCAAAGCAGTATAATGTCGAATACATTAATGGCATGTGGGGTCCGCTTGGTAATCCGTTTGCAAAATCGCAGCGTCCGGTGAAGGCATTTGTATCATTCACAAATTCATCTGAATATTTAATGGTGCCGTTAATCAAGGATCTAAATGATAGTAATTTTTATATATTCGAAAGTTCAGTGAATCAACCTGTGTTATTGAATGACTGGATTGCAGATGTTGCTGCAAAACATGGCGGCGTAAGTAATATCAAATTTAATATTTGTGACGGATATGCAGATTCAATTGATGATTCCTGTTCTGATAAAGCATATCAAAATGAAATTAGCGATGCGTTGAATGAGAATTCAGCTGTGAATGGATTTCGTCTGGCGGCAGCGCACAGCGGTATGGCCAGCGCCAAACGTAATCTCGGTGAAGACTGGACAACAAAAGTTAATTCAACGAGGGCGGTGCGTGCGCTATCGGAAAGTATTTATAACAGCAGTGTGTTGTGGAATAACAAAAATTCAAGAACGAAGTTGTTAAATACCGTAACGACATGGCCGAATTTGAAAATCATTCAAGAGAATTTTGAGAAAATTCGTGATATTCGTTATTTCAACGACTCTGAATTCAGTGGATTCAAACGTCGTATCTCCTGGCTCTATCCGGATGACGGCTGCTGGACGCGTGCAACAGCTGTTATCAAAGATTTGTTTGGTCCTTTTAATAATCCCGTTAATAATTATGAACGCCCCTCAAAGATATTTGCATTCGGTAATTTATGTGTGAATACCGACAATCATCCTGCCGGCTATGTCAGCTGGTGGTATCATACGGCGCCAGTTGTCAGGGATGCATCTACGAATCAGGTTTATGTGATTGACCCGGCAGTTAACTCGAAAAACCCATTAACAGTTGAACAATGGATGTCTGCCATATCGGCAAATAACGGCCGCTGCGGTCACGGCAACAGCGTCAGTCAATTTAATATTTGTAATGGTTACGGCACCAATCCTGGCAGTAACTGTAATAGTTCTTTCGCTGAAGAAGAGTCAACTGATATGCAGCAGCCCGGTTACCAATACAGTGAACGCAGCCGTATGAGTGAACTTGGGCGTGATGCCAATAAAGTGCTGGGAGATAATCCTCCCTGGTTGAACTAAATAACGGCTGTGATATTGTTACAATAATTTCTCACATAAGGATGATGTCATGGCGATTAAAAAGCCTTCGTTAATTTTGGGTGCGGTTATATTAAGTATTGGCGTGTTGGGTGCGGGATATTCTATTGGCTGGGGTATGTATCAGGTCAGAAAGATGAACCGCGTGACAACGGTGAAAGGCATTGCAGAGCGCGATGTGAAGTCTGATCTGGCAATCTGGGAAATTAATTATCGCGAAATCGGTAATGATCTGGTTCAGCTGAATCAAAAATTACAACAAGACCGGCAAACGGTCGAAGCGTTTTTGAAAGAACAGGGTTTTAGTGATGCTGAAATTACTCGCGGTTCTTTCAAGGTGGAAGATCGTTTCGCAAATGTGTATTCACAAACAAGTCAAAATCCAAATGATCAGCGTTATGTGTTAATCGGCGGTACGCGAGTGCGTTCGCCGCAAGTTGAACTGGTACAAAAGAGCGTAGACCAGACCGACAAATTGCTGCAGGCTGGTGTTCCTTTGGCATTTGATGTCAGTGGTTTCTTCCCTAATCCAAGTTATTATTTCATGGGTCTGGATTCTATCCGTCCATCCATGATGGCTGACGCGACTAAGAGTGCGCGTACACTTGCAGATCAATTTGCAAAAGATGCGAGTTGCACACTTGGCGGTATTCAGCGTGCATCGCAAGGCGTATTCCAGATCATGAGCCGCGATACCAGCACAATGAATTCTGATTGGAGCAGTAATGAAAGTGCGCTCGGCACGATTAACAAAAAAGTCAGACTGGTGACGACGCTGGAATATAGATTGAAATAAATGTCATTGCGAAGCTCACAATGCGTGATTAACGGGAGAAGAATATGCAAAATAGTTTAAACAAACTTCTCAAAGGATATGAAACTTTCAGAGATAAATACGTGAATGGCGATGTGTCTGTCATGCCGTATCTCTCTTATTATGGACAATCGCCGCAAGTCATGGTTGTGGCATGCTGCGATTCTCGCGTTGATCCAGCTCTCATTCTGCAATGTGATCCGGGTGATTTGTTTGTCGTTCGCAATGTTGCGAATATCGTGCCGCCTTATGAAATTGATGATGCACATCATGGTACGAGTGCAGCGTTGGAATTTGGTGTCGGTTCTTTGGAAGTGAAGCATTTAATTTTGCTTGGCCACAGTCAGTGCGGGGGTATTCAAACTCTCATGGCTGCAAAATCCGCTCCAGAAAATGACTTCATCAGTAATTGGGTTTCTATCATCAATACTGATGAATGTGATATGCACAGCGCGGAAGATTGTGCAAAGTCGGCTTTAAAGCAATCTTATCAAAATTGTTTAACATTCCCGTGGATAAAGAAGCGCGTTGAGAGCAATGTACTGCAAATTCATCTCTGGTTTTTTGATATTGAATCCGGGCAGATATATACGTATTCAAAAGAGAATGATAAATATCAGCCGTTGGGGTGATTTTTGTTCCCGGATTACGCGCTACGCGCTAATCCGGGCTACATTTTTATATTTTGAGCGAACTCGTAACCGCTCTCATTATTTAATCTTCCGATATAGCGTCCCATCAAACATAAAATAGTGGTTTCCCCTTTTTTCTTCATAAAAGCTGACGCGTGTGCCGTGAATATGGTCTTTGCCGCGAACGTAATATTTTCCGTATATGCACACTACATCATAGCGGACCATGTCTGGATTTCTGATTTCGATAAAATCAGTGCCCACTGTAAACAAAATTGATAGTGTAGATTCATTGATATTAACGCGGTGGTAGCTGCCAACGTATTCTTCTGGAATTGGTTTCAGTTCTGTAATGTCATGAAAATGCGATTTGAAGTAATGATAATCATTTTCTGCATATTCCGGGACTTCATCAAAATCATGATAGCCAAATTTACCATAAATCACATCATAGGCTGCATCTTCATCCATGATGGTGGTGATATATCCCTTTTTGTGTAATGTGGAGTACGCCCAGATATTGCAGCCGCTGCAAGATAATCCTTCGTATCCATATATTACATCTTCATTCACGCGTCTGATTTCAACAGACATGCCGTTCAATAAGCGGTGTGAAGCTGCGCGTGCATGTTTCAGGTTTGTCATGACTTTGAATACAGGGTCAATTAACAGACTTTCTATGATGGTTTTATGGTCTCTGAGTGTTGTATAAAAACCATTGCTATAACAAAAATATCCAAAGTCAGCGATAGCAATTGACGGGTAATCATAACGATTACTCAAGTCAACTCGATATGAATTTTTGGGTATCGTGCGTGAAAAGCAGCTGGATTGCAGTCCGAAATTTTTAATGACATATTTTTCATATAAAGATTCCATACTTACGGCGTAAACTTTTTCGATGAGATAGCCGAGGCAGATGATGGATAATTCTGAATAATGAAATTTACTGCGATCAGCATAAAGCTGCGAAATGTGACTTTGGCACATGGTATGAAAAGTGTTTTCATCCATGAGGTGATGGTGTTTGAAGGGTAAACCCTGTTCTACTTTTTCAAGTTCAGCGGAAGATAATTCGAAAGTATAAGGCATGCCGGTGTAATGTGTGCAGAGGTCGCGAATGGTAAAGCGGCCCCCGATGTGCTTTTGAAATACCTGTAAGAAATGCTGGGATTCCTGATTACTGCAAATAATATCCAGAAAATTTATATCATCCAGAATATCATCCAGATGATATTGTTCTGATAGTAATGACAGGCAGACATATGTTGTCATCATCTTGGTGAATGATGCGGTGCAATAGAGACGGTCTATATCTACATCGCCAATAATTTCTATTTCCATTTTCATGCTCTCGATGTTGAATTCATTTCAACTAATCCATTTTGAATATATGTTAAGCCTTTGTTATAACATTCCAATTCTTGCGGAGATAACCTTGCTGCTTCCTGTTTGGTGAGCAACAAGGGTAACAGGGATGCAAGTGACCTTGATGTGATATAAAATTCGCTCCCCGCTGCAATATTCTTGCGGTATACAAGACCGCCGAATCCAATAAACCGGTCTGAGACATCGTGTGCGGCAAAATCATTCATACCGTCTCCAATATGTGCGGCGCGACCGCATGCATCTTTAATTTGCTTAACAACGAGACGTTTACCGTCATGCATAGTCATCGGCGAAGTATGATCAAATTCAAGGTATTGACCATTATCGTCAAAAGTAAAGTTAACCGAAAATATATTTTCACGCGGAACATTGAGTTTAGCTCCCATGGCAATTACGGCAGGAGCCAGTCCGGCTGAGATAATGAAAATCTTTTTATTCAAATGCTGGAGTGCATGAATGACGTCTTCAACATCAGGTACTATTTCTTCATAATATTGCTCTCCCAGCATTTCAACCTGTTGACGGCTGGGTTTGACCAGTTCGACTCGCTGCCGGTAAATGTCAGGGTTAATACCGGTTTTACCCATGGCTTGCTCGGTGAGGGCGGCAACGGCGCCGCCGACATGATTCTGCATGGCCAGTTCATCAATACCCTCTATGGCGCTGAGTGTTCCATCGCAATCGAAAATGACTGCATCTATTGGTGTTTGTAGTTGCCAGCCGGTGGTTGTCGGCATAGTATTTACCTTTAGCAAAAAATTAATATAGGGATGTTATGTTTAAGGTACAGACTTTCAATAAAATTGCAGCTGCAGGTTTAAACCAGTTCCCTAAAGAATTATACGAGGTATCGTCTGATATACAACAACCGGATGCAATTCTAGTGCGTTCCCAGCCGCTGCATGATTTGAAGGTACAAGATTCACTCAAGATTATCGGACGTGCGGGAGCGGGTGTGAACAATATTCCCGTTGCAGCGATGACACAGATTGGTATTCCTGTTTTATGTACTCCCGGTGCCAATGCCAATGCCGTGAGTGAATTGGTGCTCGCGGGAATGCTGCTTGCAAGCCGTAATATTTGCCAGGCATGGGAATATGTAAAATATCTTGAAGGTAATGATGCGCAATTAAATGATGATATTGAGCTAAATAAAAAGCGTTTTATCGGTAATGAATTGCTCGGTAAAACATTGGGTATTGTCGGCCTTGGAAGTATCGGAGTGCGTGTCGCCAACGCCGCAATTCATCTAGGCATGCAGGTAATTGGGTTTGATCCAACAATCACAGTGAACCGCGCATGGCAATTGTCTTCAAATGTCATTCAGGCACACAGTCTGGAAGAGTTACTATCACAATCTGATTATGTCACGCTGCATGTACCGCTGCTGCCGGCAACGAAAAAAATGATGAATGCAGAAAAATTAAAGTTGATGAAGCCGACAGCTGTCTTATTGAATTTCGCTCGTGATGCGATAGTTGATAACGAAGCGCTTGTACAATTGTTGAATCAGCAGAAAATCAAAAATTATGTGAGTGATTTCCCCAGTCAGATTTTATTGCAGCATCCAGCAGTTATTTCACTGCCGCATCTGGGTGCTTCAACAATGGAGGCAGAAGAGAATTGTGCCGTGATGTTAGTTCGGCAAATGCGTGCGTTTCTGGAAACTGGTGCAATCATGAATTCAGTTAATTTTCCCGATGTGGATGTGCCGCAAAATTATAATGGTGTGCGCATTGCCGTAGTGAACGCCAATGTACCCAATATGGTTGCACAGATTTCAGCAAAACTTGCGGAGGCGAAATTAAACATTCTTGGTCTCACTAATAAATCACGCGAAGAAATTGCCTATACGCTATTAGATATTGAAGGTGGTGTTGCTGCTGGTGTTTTAAAAGAAATTGCAGCGATTGACGGTGTGAAGCATGTGCGAAAAATTATTGTTTAATAGATGGTTTTAACATTTATCGGTTGTAATATATCATCACATTCATGAGGTTACATCAAAATTCTGGGTGCTGGGTTAATGTTATAATATAACATATAAAAACTGGAATCCGGTGCCGGTAATGGCAAATTTCGAAGGGTATGAAATCCTGGAAAAAATCGCGGAAGGCAATGAGCGGATAGTATACTCAGCCTTACGTGTCAGTGATCACACGCCTGTTATTCTTAAAACTTTACGTTCTTCACACCCGTCTATCGACATGATTGCTTTGATGTATCATGAGTATGAAGTAGCAAAAGAAATTAATTATCCCGGTATTATTCGTACGTATGATCTTATCGATCAGCAAAATCGCTATGCATTAGTTCAGGAAGACATGCATGGCATTTCCTTGCAGCGGTATTTAGATGAAAACCTTTTGTTGGATATTTCACTTTTTCTTAAATTAGCAATTCAAATGGTGCAGATTATTGGTCATCTGCATCAATTGAATATTATTCATAAAGACATTAAACCCAGTAATTTCATTATCGATCCCAAAACAATGATGCTGAAATTAACTGATTTTAATTTTTCATCCAAGCTGGTTCGCGAAACTCAGGATATTGTATCTCCCAATAAATTGGAAGGTACCTTGGCTTACATGGCGCCAGAGCAAACTGGCAGGATGAATATGCATATTGATTATCGCGCAGACTTTTACGCATTGGGGATTAGCTTGTATGAAATTCTGACTGGTAAGCTGCCTTATGTTTATAGTGATCCACTTGAATTACTCCACGCTCATCTAGCAAACCCCATCCCAATCGCTGACAATCCTGAGCTCGTCATACCAGATGTGTTGGTTAAAATCATTCAAAAACTTATGGCAAAAAGTCCTGATGATCGATATCAAAGTGCCATTGGTCTGCAATTTGATTTAGAGCATTGTTTAGAATTGCTAAAAGTAACAGGTCAAATTGAATCATTCCCGCTGGGACAACATGATATTCAAGATCATCTTAATCTCTCGCAAAAACTATACGGCCGTGAAAATGAAACTCAAATTATACTTAAAGCCTATGAGCGCATTAGCCAGGGTTCAGTGGAAGCTTTAATGGTGTGTGGTTACTCTGGTATTGGTAAGACCATGCTGATTAACGAAGTGCATAAGCCCATGGTAAAGCATCAAGGATATTTTATTCATGGCAAGTTCGACCAGTTGCAGCGCGATAAGCCGTACACCGCAATCACAGAAGCTTTTAATCAATTAGCCCGATTAATTTTAGCAGAACCGGAGATACGTTTTGATGAATTAAAAAAATCGATCTTGTCCTCTATGGGAAGTGTAGGGCAGGTAATGATAGACCTTGCACCGGATCTAGAATTGGTCATTGGTCCGCAATCACCATTAGAGCAATTGCCGCCGAAAGAAACTGAAAATAGAATGAAGATAATTTTCAAACAATTCTTGCATGTGGTCTCGAACAAAGATCATCCACTTGTCATATTTATTGATGACTTGCAATGGATTGATAGCGGGTCGTTAACATTACTTGAAGAGATCATGCTGGATGAAGAGTTGACGCATCTCTTATTAATTGGTGCTTATAGGGAAAACGAAGTTGATACAAATCATCCCTTGAAAAAATTTATTCTGAATTTAGAAGAACAAAAGAAACAAATTCAATCACTCCCTTTATCACCCTTGAGTGTGGAAAATTTCTCGGCATTTTTTCAGGATAGTTTTCATCGTGATGCTGCTACGGTTTCAGCTTTCGCAGAACTAGTGCATGCACGCACGAAAGGAAACCCGTTTTTTTGTAAGCAAATATTGAATTTATTGTATCACGAGAAATTATTATATTTCAGTTACGATAAGCAATATTGGGAGTGGGATTTCGCAAAAATTTCAACGCTTGCCATTACCGATAATGTGGTTGATTTAATGTTGGCTAAGTTGACTGAATTGCCAACAGAAACCCAATCATTATTGAAATATGCAGCTTGCGTTGGAAACCATTTCACGATTGATATGCTGATGTTAATTAGCGGTCAATTTGCAAATGAAATTGCGACTGGACTATGGCCGGCGTTACAACAGGAATTTTTGGTAACACCAAGTTTGGGTTACAAAAAAGTTGAGGCAATCTCTAAAGAAAATTTTGCAGAACAGTTATCCAAAAATATTGTGTATCAATTTGTGCATGACCGCATCCAGCAAGCAGCTTACCAAAGTATTCCAGAAGAGGATAAAGCAAAAATTCACGTGAATATTGCACGCATACTCATAAAAAGAGAACCTGAGGCGTCTAGAGGCGAAAGATTATTTGAGGTGGTTGATCATTTTAATCAATCTCATGAGTTGCTGACGACACAGGAGCGTAAGGAAGTGGCGAATTTGAATTATCTTGCGGGTGTTCAGGCAAAAAATGCCAATGCTCATCAGCCAATGCTCAACTACTTATCCGCAGCCTTGCGTTTGATTGATGAGGCGACTTGGGAGGAAGATTATCGTCTTGCGTTTGAAATTAACCGAAATTACTTATTGGCATTGTATTTGTTGCATCAGGTGGAAGAAGCAGAGGCATTATATCAAAAGTTAATTATACGTGCGCGTAGCAATCTGGATAAAGCTCAGCTTTACCGTATTCAAATTATGGCTGCAGTTGCTCAAGAAGATACGATGTTGGTGTCGAAGCTCACTTTTCAGACGCTGAGTTTATTAGGTGTAAATCTAATATGGGATCCCAACCCATTACAAATGATGCTTAAGTTGGTTCAGGTTCGTTGGAAAATGAGGAATTTTGTTTCAAGCGATGTTGAAGACAAGTTACCTCTGATAAGCAACCCTGAAATAGAAATGGCTTTTGATATTTTCACCGAGACCTGGTACACAAGCTATGATAGAAGCCCCACCTCATTTGTATATATGGTTCTATTGGCAATCGAGTTGCAATTAAACTATGGGAGGCCGCGCAGCTCAAAGATGTGGATGGTATTTTATGCAATGGTCATTCTAAATGTCTACAAGAATATTGATCTTGCAATTCAGTATTGCGACCTCGACGAGAAGAATACGTTAAAAATTCCCGACAAATATTCAGAATGCGTTGCTTCATTATGGAAGGCAATGGTTATTGCTCACTGGCAACGCCATATTAAAACATCAACTAGATTTGCCGAAAAGAGTCTACAGGAAGCTCGTGATTCAGGAAATATGTTGACATACTCTGTTGCTCAAAGCATTCATTCTTTCACGCAAATTGCAGAAGCTAAATCAATTCATAAAACAATAGAAGTCCTGGAATTAAATTTTAAGAGATTAGTAATAATCGGGATGGAAGATGCAGCAGCCCTCTGGGAACTGGTTTGGTTAATCTACAAGAATTTTGCTGGAGGAATAACAGAAGAGAGTGAACGATTCAATTACTTGGCCAACATAATCATGACTTCTAAAAGCGTGCTGGTATTTTCGGGCCAGAAGTTTCTCAGCACTTATTACTATTTCCAGGAAGATGTTGTTAAATCAATTGAGTTTCATTTCGAGTGGTTTAAGGTTGAAGAAAGCATTCGTTATGAATTATTTGTAACTGAATTGAAGACTATTAACGCTCTTTCCTTAATGAGTCAATTACCAAAAGTAGATTCAAGTCTCAGAAGAAAATATCAAAATCGTATCAAGCTATTAAAGCGAGATGTGGCATGGGCAGCGAAGGTTTGTCCGGTAAATTACTTACATCACCATTTATTTTTGAAAGCTTACGAGGCTCAAATTAATAAAAAATATGCAGAAGCTTTAACATTTTTTAATCAAGCTGTTAGAAATGCGAAAAAAGGTGATTTTTATTTGTGGATAGCGTTAGGTTATGAGCTCATTGGAGAGCTTTGCGTTGAAATGGACCAAAGTAATTTTGCTATCTATAGTTTTCGTGATGCCAGATATTACTATGGGCGTTACGGTATGTTAACGAAGGTTCGATCACTTGAAAAACGTTACCCTGATTGTGCGGTGGAAGAGAGAGCTTCTCAATTAAATCCAGAAAGTGAAAGTTTATCATTGTCAGAATCATCCTCAGGGAATACCTCTCTCGCAGCCCTCGATTTCATATCAGTCATTAAAGCCAGCCATGCAATTTCCGGAGAAATCGTACTGGAAAAATTATTTGAAAAAATGCTGCATGTTATTGTTGAAAATGCAGGAGCAACAAAAGCAATTCTTTTGGAAATCCGTAACAACGTGTGGTTAGAAGCCGCTTCATTGACCAATTTGGAGGGTCGAGAAGAATTTAAAATGTTAAATGATAATTCAAAAGAATACCATGATCTGCCGCAAACAGTATTGCAATATGCGATTCGTACTAGAGAGCCGGTAGTGCTGCATCTTGGTGCTGAAGATAAATTATTTATGCAAGATCCTTATATTGTTCGTACACAACCTAAATCCGTTTTATGTTTGCCTATCGTTCAACAAGAAATCGTTTTAGGCATTATTTATCTCGAAAATAATCTAACTACAGGCGCTTTCACTCAAGACCGAGTCACGATTCTCAAAACATTGGCAACACAGATTGCTATCTCTTTGCAAAACTCCCATTACCTGGAACATATGGAAAATTTATACCATCGCACTGAGCGTTTCGTTCCCAAAAAATTCCTGGAAATAATCAAGCGGGAAAATATTGAAGCAGTTGGTTTGGGTGATTCTGCCAAACGCGAAATTACAGTTTTATTTAATGATATACGCAGCTTCACTACGTTAGTTGAAAAACGCTCGCCTGAAGATGCGTTCGCATTCATTAATCGCTATTGGAAATTCATGGCGCCAATTATTCGCAAGTATGGCGGTTATATTGATCACTATCAAGGCGATGCTATTTTAGCGATTTTCGCCAATAAACCGCAGGATGCCGTGTTAGCCGCAATTAGCATGATGAAGGCCCTTGGTGATTTTAATACAGTTCAAAGGGAACATAATGACGTCGCCATCAGTATGGGTATTGGTATTAGTACGGGTCCAGCGATGCTGGGTATCATTGGCGAGGAAGAACGTCAGGTATCAGGGTTAATAAGTGATGTTGCAAATACAGCTTCACGTGTAGAAGGTTTAAATAAACTGTATGGCAGCCGAATTTTATTAAGTGATACTGCAGCACGTGACTTGCCAACAAATCTTAAAGTACAATTTAGGAAAGTAGATAAGGTTCGCTTAAAAGGGAAATCACAAATCACAGAGATATATGAATATATTGAATGGCAAGATGCATTAAAAATTCCGCTCACTGAATATTTGGAATTGTTTTCGAATGCTTTTAATACTTATGAAAAAGGGCATTTTAAAGAAGCAGAAAATCTTTTTGCACAATGTCTATCTCTAAATGAAAAAGATGCTGCTGCCCAATCTCTGCAGCAGCGCTGCCTTAAGTTCATGCGCTCAAAACTCCCATCTGATTGGGATGGCGCATTTACGCTTACTCGAAAATAACTTTCTAAACTTACCGGGTTCTGATCTAGTAAAATATCCTTTTATTAGTCTATAATGTCCATGTATTTTAATTAAGCTTCTCATGGAATCACCTTACGGGAATACACGAGTATATATGAAACGGAAGATAAGAGCTTATGTAGCAGCTATCGCGTTAGTGTTCTCGGGCCAAGTTAATGCGACAGTTATTCAGTATTTTTGGGGTAACACCTATAATAATCCGGCGATGATGAATGCCACAAAAAAATTGAATGTTACGCTGGGCGCTCTCGGTGTTAACCTTGAGACCAATTTCTGGGGAACGGGTGCAAGCGGTGTTAATGGCCGCTCATCCAGTAACACAACTGACGTATTACCATATTTTAATGCTGCTTATCGCTTAAACTCTAAATGGGTAGTTGGTCTGAACATCAGTGAGCCGGTTTTCGCCGATCAAAATTTTGGTGTTAACCCTGTTACCTTGTATGATGGAACTAAAGCCACCTTAAACAGTGCAGATATTTCTCCGCAAGTAAGCTTTCAAGCTACGCCAGAGCTGGCTTTAGGTGCGGGTATTGATATGGTCAGGTTCTACAATTTCCAGAATAATTTTGTTCCGTTCGGTGTGCCAGCTGCGGGCAACACTATTAGCAAGTCTACTGCCTGGGCTGCAGGATGGAATGCAGGGTTATTTTATATGATCACAAAACGCGATTACTTAAGTTTGTATTATTATTCCAAGCTAACGCCTGTATTCAGGGGTAGTAGTTATAATAACATCGCCGCTACCAGCAATTATTCACTCACAGGTTTACCAATCGCATCCACAACTTTCGTAAATTACATTCGTATGCTGACAGATGAGTGGGCATTAAGCTTGAAATTATCTTATAGCCAATGGAATGACTTGAATGTTATTCGCATGAACAATGTGGCTACTTCTGGTTTTTTACAATTCCCGGTGTACGCATCAAATACCTTTGCCTACACAATCTTCACTAAATATCAGATTAATCCGCAGTATGCAGTGATGGGTGGTGTATTTCGTGATTCGAGCGCATATAAAAATAATACCCGGACACTTCTATACAGTTCCACCAGGTTTGTAGCAGTCTTTCTCGGCGCTAATGATCAGTTAACCAAGAATGTCTTGTTACAGTTAGTGGGTGCATATGGCAGCTTTCGCAATACGCCGCTTATCAATCCACTCGGGTTTCCAACCACCGGACATCTAAATCTTAATGCTGCCCTTGTTGATTTCAGCATTGTTTATAGCGTTTAACCCAGTCAATACATAAAATTATGATATCCATTTAAGATTTTAAACTACCGCCTTCATCAACCGAAAACCAAGCCAACACAAAAGATAGCTTATCTTGTTAATTATGATAATATTTATTTGATATTTGAATAGACGATAGATGAGGTGCTCATGCTGGATGATGCAAATGTTCGACCAAAGCTCGTCATGTTTTTCTACATCACTCAAGTAATTGTCAATTGGATGTATATTTTCTGGGTGCAAACACTTCCTGGCTTTATTATTAATGCATGGTTTGTTGTGCTGCCGTTGATCGGGTATTTTTATTTTACTTTTGCAGCCATCGCCACCATTGGTCTGTGGTACCGCATTCAGTCGGCATTTATATTGGCAATATGTGTTTTAATGTTTGGTATCACAGCTGATGTGATTTCTTATGGCTTGATATATAAAATACATTTTCTGCTTGAGCATCTGCTGCTACCGTTACTGGCTGTCAATGCATGTGTAATTTTTTATATGATCTACAATCAGTCTTACTTTAAAGGAAAATAATATGAATCTGAGAAATGGCAACTCACAAAGTACGTTTTATACAAGAGGGCGTTCCGTCGATATTTCAGCATTTATGAGTCGTGTATATGCCTGGATGATGCTGGGAATTTTGGTGACAGGTATTGTTGCTTTTGAAATTGGCAATAATCCCGAACTGGTCGGGAAGGTTTTTGGCAATAAAGTATTTTTCTGGGCAGTACTGATTGCACAATTTGGTGCTGTCATTTATCTAAGTATGATGATAAACCGTATCAGTGCAGCAGCTGCTGGAATTACATTTCTAATGTATTCGGCGTTGACTGGAATTACAATGTCGATGATCTTTGTTTTGTATACACAACAGAGCATTGCTTTAGCATTTGGCACAACTGCTATTGGTTTTGGCGGTCTAAGCGCATTTGGCATGATCACAAAAAGAGATCTAGGCCCGATAGGTTCATTTTGCATGATGGGTTTGTTTGGCTTGATCGGGTTGATGCTGCTTTCATTTTTAATCCCATCATTGGCCAGCGATTCAATGCAGCTGACATTCAGTGTTGCGGGTCTCATTATTTTCGCCGGTTTAACTGCATATGATACCCAGCGAATCAAGGGACTAGCAGGTTCTGGCATGGCCCAGCAAGCCATTTATGGAGCATTGATATTATATTTAGACTTTATCAACTTATTCATCAACTTGCTGAGATTGATGGGAGACCGTCGTTAGTTGTTGATTCGTAACATCCCGATATAATGATATTGAAGTGTAACACTATCATTTATCGGGATTTTTATTTTATACTTATATTGTCTTCATCTGCCCACCAGTGAAATTGAGAAAAATACAAAAGTAATCTTAAACAATAAAAAATTTCAATTTAACATTATGTTGACCGCAAATCATGGTCAAATCTCACATCGGACAACGCTTATTAAGAGTTAAATTCAGGTAAAATATAGGTAATGCTTACAAGTAGTAAGCATAAGAAGGATATAAAAATAAATTAAAAGCGAGGATCCTGCTGTGAAAATATTAGTAGCAGATGATTCTGCAACGTTTTTGCAATTGATTTCTGATTCACTGACACGGCTTGGACATGATGTCATTCAGGCGCGTAGCGGTGCTGAAGCAATTAAACATTTCCTGAAAAGTCCTCCTGATTTAATTATCCTTGATGTCATGATGGAAGGCATGAATGGTTTTGAATGTGCCCGTGAAATCAGAAAATTAAATCCAGACGATTGGATTCCAATTATCTTTTTAAGCGCATCTGTTAATGATGAAAGTATCGCAAAAGGGATTGAGGCTGGCGGCGATGATTATCTGACTAAACCATATAGTGATGTGACTTTGGAAGCAAAAATAAAAGCAATGCAGCGCATAGCCGAGATGCGTCAGCAGATAATCATCAAATCTGAAGAATTAAAAAGAATATCAACTACAGATGTGTTAACGGGTCTGTATAATCGTTTTCATTTCGAAAAAGTCATCTCGAAAAAAATTGCTGCAGCTGATAGACATGATTATAAGCTTGCCTTGTTATATGTCGATATTGACCATTTCAAATCAATCAATGATACATTTGGGCACGGTATTGGGGACTTGCTATTGAAGGAAATCGCATCACGATTACAATCATGCACACGTGTCGATGATTTTATCGCCCGAATTGGCGGCGATGAATTCGTAATCATTTGCGGTCAGATTGAAAATCATCAGGCAGCAGGAGAGGTTGCGAAAAAAATCGTAGATGAGCTGGGTAAGGAATATGATATTAACGGCATGACGATTAAAGTGAGTGCGAGTATTGGTGTGACTATTTACCCGGATCAGTCACATGACTCGGCAACGTTGATTCAAAACGCTGATATTGCGATGTACGCAGCGAAAGAAATTGGTAGGAATAACTACCAATATTTTACAGAAGCATTGAATGAACGATATCGACATCAATTAGGTTTGGAACATGAATTGAAGTTTGCAGTACAGCGCAATCAGTTATTTGTTACCTATCAGCCTATTTATGATTTGTTGAAAAAGAAAATGGTTGGCGCTGAAGCACTGTTGCGATGGATGCATCCTGAGTATGGTTTAATATCGCCAAATGTGTTTATCCCGATTGCCGAAGACACGGGGCAAATCGTTGACATAGGAACATGGGTATTACGTCATGTATGCGATGAAATGTATCAATGGGTACATGAGTACGATGAGGATTTTGTAATATCCGTTAATTTATCCGTACATCAGCTGGTTCACGAAGCATTTCTTGATACGTTAAGTGATATTTTGAAAGAATCGAAAATTCCTCCTAGTAATCTGGAGCTTGAGATAACCGAAAGTACAGTAATTACATATACAGTAAATTTGAAAGAAACCATGCAGAAATTAAATGAGATGGGTGTGAAAATCTCAATTGATGATTTTGGTACAAGATACTCATCTTTGACAAGTCTGCGACATCTCCCAATTACAACTCTAAAAATTGACAAAGAATTTGTTAAAAACGTCGATAAAGATAAAAAGAATGGAATTATTGTTAAATCACTCATCGCACTTGGCGAGAATTTAAACCTTGATGTAATTGCTGAAGGGATTCAGTCAGAAGAACAATTGCAATATATTCTCGTAAATGGATGCCGCTATGGTCAGGGTGACTTCTTAATGAAGCCGCAGCAATTTGATGTGATGAATAAAATCATGATGAGTGTAAGTACGGATAAAGAGGAATAGCGATGACAAATAGCAAGGAGAATTATCGATTCAAAGCCATTAATTTCCGCACTCGTGATTTTATGGGAAGTATCGATATTGAAAATGTAATTAAAATAATCGCGATTCCAGATCTTAATATAATTCCAGAAGGACCGGAATATATTGTTGGAATGTTTAATCTGGCAGGTAAAATTATACCAGTTGTCGATTTGTCAATGCTGTTAAAGACAAGCCAACCTAAACAATATTCAACGACAACACCAATTATTATATGCAGAAATAATAGTGGAAACGAATTTGGAATACTGGTTGATGCGGTGAGTGATATATCAGATGTCACTGAAAATATGGTTGAAGCGGCAAAGGAAAACGGTCAGCATATCATTAACGGAGAAATCAAGTACGAGAATAATATTTCATTATTGATTGATGTTAACCGGATTTTAGTCAGCGATGCTTGATCAATGGATGGATGACATGGATAAACATAAAGAAAGATTAAGTAAATATATTGCTCCTGTTCTGGAAAATTCGATCCAGGATGAATATATTTCATTTATCCATGAACGCGTAGGAATACTTGTGAAGCGTGATCATAAAGAAATGCTTAAAGTAATATCAAAAGCATGTGAAATTAATCATATTAGCCCTGAAGAATACTTACAAAGATTACGCACTTCTGAAGACGATTCGGATCTATTGAACGACTTGATATCAGCAATTACTATCGGCGAAACATATTTCTTCCGCGATAAACAACAAGTAAAATTATTGAATGATGTTGTCCTTCCCAAAATTATCAAGAAAAAAATCGAGTCTGGTGAGCGTGTAATACGTGTATGGAGTGCAGGTTGCTCATCAGGAGAAGAAATATATACGATAGTAATGCTCTTACAGGAATTACTCCCCGATATTGACAACTGGCAATGTTACTTGCTCGCAAGTGATATCAATATTGATGTGCTTAAGAAGGGAATGTCAGGTGAATATACAGAGTGGTCGATGAGATCAATTCCTGAAACGTATTTAAAACGTTATTTTGAGAAAAATGGAACAATATATAAGATTGACAATGATATCAGGAAGCGAGTCAGATTTGAATATATTAATTTAAACACGGATACATATCCGTCTATTATGAATGGCACAGTGATGCAGGATCTTGTCATTTGCAGAAATGTATTGATTTACTTTGATGACAAACATATCCAAAAAATATTGGAACGGCTGTCAAGATGCATCGTTGACGATGGGTATATCATGCTTGGTGCTTCTGACCCGATTGCCATGATGGAAGTGGGAATTGGATCGGTGAATAATTATCCGTCTCTATTTATGAAGAAATCCAAAATACCGAAGCCAGAAAACATGGAAGCGATTTCTCATGAGTCTGTAAAATACAAAAGAGATGTAAGCCCTGTAGTAACTATACCAAAAAAGATAATACAGACTGACAAAATAGATGATGTATTAAATAAGACACTTCAAGATACAAATAAAGCGAATGCTGAGATTGACAATTTGCTTAAACAGGAAAAGTGGCAGGAGATTGTTTCATATATTGGAAGATACTCGCTCATGTATCCAATCAATTCGAAAATGTTGGCAATCAAGGCTGCTGCATTGGCAAATCTTGGAAAAATAGATGATGCAATTCAGACATGCAAAGAATCTATTAAAATGGATAAGATGAATAAGGAAGTTTATCTTATATATGGGTTAGCATTATCCGAGAATAAGCAAAATAAAGAAGCTGAACAGGCATTCAGGGCGGCTTTATATATTGATCCGGATTATTTACTGTGTCGATACCAGCTTGGTCTTTTTCTTATTCATCATAACAGACTTGATGAGGGCGTAATGACGCTACAGAAGGCTATCAATTCAGCAAGCAAATGCAATGGCGATGACGTCGTACCTGAATCAAAAAATATGAAATATAAAGATTTGATCGTGATTCTAAAACGAGAGATGCAGTTATATCAATAACAGGATGGGATTTGAATGGCTAATCATTCTAAAAGCTCTGATAAAAAGGAAATTCGCAGAGTTGATCTATCGAAACTGATGCCGCATGACGATATTAGTCGTCAGTTGTTACGAGATCGCGCTGAATTGCTCGCGAAAATGGATGAGCGTGACAAGGATCAGCCATTAGATCAAGTCAGTTATATAAAATTTATTATCGGAGCAAATGAAAAATATGGCGTGCCTTTTGATGAGATGCTGGATGTTAAACTGGCTGATCATATAACTAAAGTTCCAATGGCTCCAGACTATGTGGTTGGAATCAGTTATTGGCATGGAAAGTTAATCCCTGTGATTGATCTTGCTGAGTATCTGAATTTCAGTAAATTGAACAATACGGATAAACCTAGATTTATAGCAACTGTTGAGAATGATAAAACTATAGTTGGAATATTGTTCGACGATGTAGTTGGTGTTGACAAATATAAAATTAACAGCCTTGATAAAAATATTAACGTAAATCCTAAAGTAAAAGATACATACGTTTATGGGATTCACGATGGATGTACGACTATTTTGAATGTTAAGAATATTATACAAGTTATTACAACTGAATTATCGACGAAAAGCGGGGGTTAAAATGAACGGGCAAAATAAGCATTTTGGTATTCGCGCGAGATTATTGACAGGATTTGCGTCCGTCGTACTCGTTTTCGTAATTTCATCCATGGTTACTTTATATTTCGTTAGATCAATTCAGTCCGATACTCATGAATTTCTTTCCTATTACCTTCCTTCCCAGCATAATCTCATTGATATGCAATCGGAGGTAAATGAGTTGCAGTTATATGTCACAACTTTGGTGTTATTGCACGATAACACGATGCGGGACAAAATTGATAAGGAAGTTAAAGTCATACGAAATTTGATGACTGAAACTGATTCGACAATCAAAATTTTAAAATCTAATGATATTTCCAAGCGATGGAGGAATATAAGCAGCAACATTGATGAATATCAGGATAAATTACAACTAGCAATCAATGCAGTTGATTCTGGATCACCTGACAAAGCGGTCGATATATATAAGAACGATATTCTCCCTTTATCACATAAACTTAATAATTCATTCAATGCAGAAGTCGATGCCCAGGAGAACCAACATGGTATCGTTGATGTGATGAATATCGTATTAAATGATGATGTAATCGATATTGGTAGACAGGTTGATACATTATTTAAATACTCAATCATCTTCGTATGTATATCAGTATTATTGTCTTACATTATTGCTACGTTGACATCAAGATCTATATTATCTCCCATATCGTATGCGATCGATATCGCTAAGAATATAGCAGCTGGAAGACGTGATATTGATATCAAAATTAAAAAATTTGATGAAACTGGCGTGTTGTTAGATGCGTTAAAATCAATGCTTAAATCTATCAAAGATAGCGAAATTAAAATAAATGAAATTGCTAATGAGAATAAGAAACTCTATGAATCTGTTGTAAAAGCCGCTAATTTGTTTAGTAAACATACTGGTAGAGTCGCTTCGGGTGACCTGGTAGATAGAATCGATATTGGCAGCGGGCTTATAAATCAGGAGTCGATGGTAACTCTTGGTAACGATCTCAATCATATGACGGACAATCTTGCAACTATCACAAACGATATCATGCAGGCTTGTACTAGTATGGTATCGACGCTGGAAGAAGTCAGGCATGCTGTTGATGCACAATCATCAGGTGCGAGTGAGCAGGCATCTTCAATTAATGAGATTACTGCTTCCATCACTGAAATTGAAAAAAGCGCGACACAAACAATGAATAAAGCCAAGGAACTTGGCGGTGTTGCTGAAAAAACAAGACAGAGCGGTCAGCGCGGTCTTGAGTCAATTGAATCTAGTGTCATGGGTATGAAGGCTGTGCGTGACCGCGTGCAATTAATCGCACAAACAATACTAGATCTAAGCAGGCAGACACAACAGGTTGGTGAAATCACTTCAGTAGTAAATAATCTCGCACAGCAATCTAAAATGCTAGCTCTTAATGCGTCGATTGAGGCGGCGAAAGCGGGCGATGCTGGTAAGGGGTTTGCTGTTGTCGCTTCTGAAGTTAAAAGTCTCGCTGAGCAATCCGAAGAATCAACTTCACAAGTGCAAAAGATACTTGAAGATATCCGTATAGCAACTGAAAAAGCCGTGATGGTAACAGAAGAAGGAACTAAAGGTGTGGATGACGGATTACAGATGATCGAGCATACAGGCGAAATCATCAGGGATTTAAACGATGTCATTCGTGAGGCGTCTATTGCCAGTCAGCAAATTGAAGCAGCCGTCAGGCAAGAAGGTGCGGGTATTGAGCAAATCACTGCTGGTATGAATGAAATTAATACTGTGACAGCATCATTTGTAGAGAGTGTTTCTCAAACAAGTGAAGCAATGGATAATTTATCGAAGGTAACAAATAAACTGAAATCAAGCGTTGACACTTATAAAATATAGGAAGCAATATGCCCTTTAATCCGGAATTAATGAAGCAGTTGTTAGCCACATTCCAGGCTGAGCTGGAAGAAGGGGCTAATACATTAATTAACGGACTAGTCGATTTGGAAAAGCATTCAAACATACCAGAGAAGAGAGCGGAAGATATTGAAAGTATATTCAGGACTGCCCATAACCTTAAAGGTGCAGCAAGAGGTCTCGGTATCTCAGCTGTCGGTGATATCGCTCATAATATTGAAACGGTTTTTTCAAAATTGAAATCTGACAATACTCCTATTTCAAAGAACACAATAGATATTTGTATGGAAGCGGTCGATAAAATGCTTATGGCAATGTCATCATTTACTAACAATCAGCCTCTTGAATTTGATATAGAAAATCTAAATCGAAGAATACTTGATGATAGTATAGATAGTTCAGAAGATAAGGATAAAACATTATCTGCACCAGTCCCCTCAGTTAAAACACAAGACGCAGATGCAGTAGCAAAGCCATCACCTGCAAATCTAACTGATCAAATGGAGACTAATAAAAAGACTGCTGGCAGCGATACCGTCCGTGTTCAGATCAAAACTATTGACAAATTATCAGAATTATCCGAGGAAATTCAATCTAGTAAAATTGAACTGGATGATTATTGCGGTTATGTCAAACATTTAGATAAATCGATACAGGACTTTCAAGAATCCTGGAAAGATATGTCTTCTGAGATTGAATCATCTGTAAATATTGGTGAAGGTTCTAGGCTGCAAAAAATTATTACCAGAGCAAATGATGAATTGTTGGGTATCATGTCAGCAATGCATAAAATCAGAAATGACATCATTTCACAGACAAATGACTACGCACGTTTGTCAACATCAATCCAAGGCGAAGTTGCAATGCTAAGACTGGTGCCAGCGAATAGTTTGCTGACTCTAATGCCAAGGTACGTAAGAGAGTTATCAACTGAATTGGGTAAACAGGCTGAATTAGTTATGAATGGCGGCGATGTTTATATTGATAAATATGTGCTTGATGGACTGAAGGATCCATTTATACATTTATTGAGAAATGCGATTGACCATGGAATAGAAGATATTGAAACACGCAAAAAAAATAATAAACCCCTAGCTGGTACTATCTCGATTAATTTTAAAGATGCAGGAAGTAAGATCTTAATCGAGATCAGTGATGATGGCGGTGGTATTGACTACAATGCTATTAAGAGCAAGGTGAAAACAGCTAAACATGACGAAGATGATAACATCGACGCCTTAACAAATGACCAGCTGCAATCATTTCTTTTCAAATCAGGATTTTCAACTAAAGATAATATAACTAATATCTCAGGGCGAGGTGTTGGATTAGATGTCGTTAAGAAAAACGTTCAAGTTTTGAAGGGTACAATCAATATAGAAAGTACACCTGGTAAAGGCACAAAATTTATAATCTCCGTACCTTTGAGTATATCTAGTGAACGTGGCTTGATTGTCCGAATCGAAGACGAGGTATTTGTTCTACCTACGGCTAATATCGATAGGGTATTGTCAATTAAGCGCGAGGATATTGTTTCGATAGAAGGTGGTCATGCAGTTTTGATTGAAGGTCATCCGGTTGTTATCAAGTCTCTGGCTACTGTATTAAACTTGCAAAACCATGTCACCAATGATGATATTGTTAATATAGTCGTGTTATCTGTATCGAGGTACATGGTAGCACTTGCAGTAGACCATATCCTGGGTGAACGTGAAATCGTTATAAAAGCCATACAAGATCCGCTTGCCAATATCTCATGCGTGTCAGGGGCAACACTGCTTGATAGAAATAAAATAGCAATTGTCCTCGATCCTGATGAATTAATGAAGTTATCCATCCATACTGAATCACAGTATCAAGTTGTTGAGGACGCAGGCAAGGATAAGAAAAAAGAGTCATTGCGTGTACTTGTAGTCGACGACTCCATCACGACAAGAACATTGGAAAAGAATATTTTGGAAAGCAAGGGGTATCATGTCACGACTGCTGTTAACGGACAAGAGGGATGGGATATTATTCAAAAGCAGCCATTCGCACTTATTATTACTGATATTAATATGCCAATCATGAATGGGTTTGAATTGACCGAAAAAATTAAGAGAAATGATAAATATAGCAAATTACCAGTTATAATAGTCACATCTCTTGGCAGTGATGCTGAAAAAGCGCGTGGTATAGATGCAGGTGCTGACGCTTATATTGTAAAAAGTGAATTTGAATCTGGTACGTTACTTCAAATAATAGACCAATTGATTTGATGTTGAAAGGGGATGAACATGAAGCAGCAAACTAATATGCAAAATGATCTGGTCACTGCAAGTTCTCATATTGGAATACGTGGGAAGCTCGTTGCCGGGTTTGTTGCACTCATACTATTATTTGCTATCTCAACATTGTCAGTTATTGTCTTGGTTGGTAATGTGAAGAGTGATTCTAATAACTTCCTTACTTTATCTATTCCAACGGAACATTCAATTATTGACTTGCATGCGAATATAGATGCAATTCAAATTCAGGTATTAAAATATGTCCTCGCTAATAATTCAACAAGCAAACAAGTAGCAGGTAAATTGATCACGACACTTAATAGTCAAATGATTACAGTTAATAATCTCATTAAAAGTATGAATGATCCTCATATTTATCAAAGATGGGTATTATTGGGAACAATGATCACTAAATACAGTGAACATGTTACAAAGGTTCTCGAGATGAATTCCGCTGCAGTCAACGGCAGTAATGCTGCAATCAACTATCTTCAGAGCGACATAATCCCTTTATTAGATGATATGAATACATCATTTAACACGATCGGAAACGATGCTGGGAATACTGCCGGCGTGCTCGATATGATTGGAAATTCACTTAGTAGTGATATGACTGATATCAACAATCAAATATACTGGATTTACATTTCCAGAATATTTTTCATGGCCTTCGTCATTATTTTTTCTTTACTAATTGCATTTATAACTGCAAGGTCTATTGTTAAACCCATTCATTATGCTATTAATATCGCCAAGCAGATTACGGCCGGTAAACGTGATATGACAATTGAAACAAACCGCGGAGATGAAATTGGTCAACTCCTCAATTCTATGTCTATCATGCTCAATTCTATCAAATCTGGAGAAGCTAAGATTGCTCAAAATGCCACGGACATCATGCAGGCATGCAGTAGTATGGTCACTACACTTGAAGAAGTCAGGCATGCTGTGGATGCGCAATCATCAGGTGCCAGCGAGCAGGCATCGTCTATCAATGAAATTACTGCTTCAATTACTGAAATTGAAAAGAGTGCTCTTCAGACGCTCAATAAGGCAAAGGATTTAGGCGGTGTAGCTGAAAAGACCCGTAAAAGTGGTCAACTTGGCGTTGAAGCAATTGATTCCAGTGTTTTAGGTATGAAGTCGGTTAAAGATAAAGTACAGTTGATTGCACAAACGATTCTTGATCTTAGCCGGCAAACGCAGCAAGTTGGCGAAATTACTTCTGTTGTTAATAACATGGCGCAGCAATCTAAAATGCTTGCACTTAATGCATCAATAGAAGCTGCAAAAGCTGGTGACGCTGGTAAAGGATTTGCGGTAGTTGCAGTAGAAGTTAAAAATCTTGCTGAGCAATCCGAATCTTCAACGTCACAGGTTCAGAAAATCCTTGAAGATATACGCATTGCAACAGAAAAAGCTGTGATGGTTACAGAAGAAGGTACTAAAGGTGTGGAAACAGGTTTGGAAATGATAGAACGGACTGGTGAAATTATTCGAGATTTGAATGATGTTATCAGAGAGGCATCAATTGCCAGTCAGCAAATTGAAGCCGCAGTTCGTCAGGAAGGCGCTGGTATCGAACAAATTACTGCTGGTATGAACGAGATCAATATCGTGACATCAGCGTTTGTCGATAGCGTTTCACAAACGACTGAAGCGATGAATAATCTGGCGCAAGTGACACAAAAATTGAAAGACAGTGTTGATACAATTAATTCATAACAAGACAGGATGACGATATGATAAGAGTATTGATCGCAGAAGATTCACCAACTGATGCTGCGATTTTAAAATCAATTTTTGAATCTGCTCCAGGTATGTCGGTGGTGGGTATCGCGCGCGACGGAGCTGAAGCTGTGTCTCTGACAGAAAAGCTAAAGCCTGACATTATTACAATGGATATCAAGATGCCAAAGATGGATGGATATCAGGCTATCGATGTTATTATGCGAAATGTGCCTACACCAATAGTGGTTGTGAGCTCAATCTTCAACGACAGTGATTCAGATGCAACTTTCAAGGCGCTAGAGGCTGGTGCATTAACGGTATTGCCAAAACCTGTTGATATTTCATCGCCGACATTTGCTTTAACAAGGCGTCACATGATAGACATGATTCGCAGTATGTCTGAAATCAAGGTAATTAAAAAACGCAAAATCAGTACTGCTATACCATCCCCTGAGCATATATCGATAGCACATGAAGAATATCATTTGATAGCAATAGGGTCATCGGTTGGCGGCCCGCAAGCGCTCAAAGAAATTTTTTCAAATTTACCAGAAACATTCTCTGTTCCGATCATAGTGGTTCAGCATATGACGAGTGGCTTCATCACCGGCTTTACAAAATGGATGGATTCCAAAGTACCATTGAAAGTAAAATTTGCTGAAGATAATGAAATATTATTGCCCGGACACGTTTATTTTGCTCCGGATCACGTGCACATGGAGGTAAAACGTTCTGGCGGTGCATTGAGAGCTTATCTTCATCAGGGTGAAGTGGTTGCTGGTTTTCGCCCGTCGATCACTGTCATGATGCAATCAGTTGCGCAAGTGTGTGGTAAACACGCGATAGGAATTTTGTTAACTGGTATGGGCAGTGACGGTGCTAACGGTATGTTGGCATTAAAGCAAAATGGTTCACATACTTTCATTCAAGATCCCGATAGCTGCGTAGTTTTTGGTATGGCGTCTGTTGCACAAACAAGAGGAGCAGTAGACAAGGTTGTAGAACTTGATAAAATTGCCGAATATCTTAAAAATTTGACAAATAACAAAGCCCGCTGATTTTATCACATATGCAAAATACCTTACTGAATCAATATGAAAAGCAATGCCAGTCAGGGCTGATCCAGTCAGATCCCCGCCAGATAACGGCAATCGCTCATCTGCAGCGTATCTTTGATGATCTGATGTGCGCTCCTGTCAGACGTTCTTTATTGCATAGAATCCGCAAGAGACGGCAAATTCGCGGTTTATATATGTATGGAGGTGTGGGGATTGGCAAAACATTTCTCATGGACTTATTTTTCCATCAGCTGCCATTTCATCAAAAATGGCGTTTGCATTTCCATGCATTCATGCAATTTATCCATCATGAATTAAAAGCTCTGCAGGGTAAAAAAGATCCTTTGAAAATTCTGGCAAAAGAACTGGCTAAGCGTTATCGCGTCATTTGTTTTGATGAATTCATTGTAAACGATATCGTAGATGCAATGCTGTTAAAGAATTTACTTGAGGCCTTATTTTCACAAGGCGTATGTTTTGTTGCAACTTCAAATACTGCACCAGATGATTTATATAAACATGGATTGCAGCGATCAGCATTCATACCCGCAATTGCTTTATTGAAAGAGCATCTCGAAATCATTCATCTTGATTCATCACAAGACTATCGCTTGTTGCAAATACGAAAATCAGGTGTATATTTCACTCCTGACAACCATGACGCGCATAATAAAATGGAGAGGATATTTTCCATGCTTGTTCATGATGACGACATTAGCGTTGATCCAATTACCATCAATGACAGGCCGATTAATATAATCAAATGTACTTCAGATATAATATGGTTTGATTTCAATGAAATATGCCGAGTACCACGAAGCCAGCATGACTATCTGGAAATTGCCAAACAATATAAAATTATATTTGTCAGTCACATTCCGGTGTTGCCTAAAGACGCAAAAAATACATTAACATTATTCATCAAAATGATAGATGTATTTTATGATGCTGGTATTGTAGTAATATTTTCTGCAGAAAATGCAGCGGAGCTGCTTGGAATAAACAATCGGCACGCGGCTGATTTTGCGCGTACCGAATCAAGAATGATGGAAATGCAATCAGAGAAATATTTTAGCGCGAAACTTTCCGGCGTCGCTTCTTTTTGACTTCGTCTTTATTTCGTTTATGTGATTTGGCCTTTTTGCCGCGGCTGCTAAACCATTCGTCGCCGTAAGAAATAAAGATTTCTTCGCCCTTCTTGATATTGCGCAGTGCTTTGAAGGTTGCAAGTCGGCGCTTAATGTTTAACGTATATTCTGCGTTATCTTCATCACAGTGATTGTAAATAATCCCATAACCAGTCAGTATCGCGTCTTTGCCTTTGGCATCGAAATAATAGTCTTCGAGTCCTTTATCCTTACCCTTGGTTATAATGATATAGCATTCTTCAATGATTTCGCCTTTTTTGATGTTTTTTGCCGCAAAGACACCATATCCATGCATAGGGGATTTTTTTACGATTAAATTTTTGTGACGTAGTTTTGTTTTCATTCTATATTCTTCTATGAATTCTTAACATTGCCGAATTCTATACTAAAGATAGCACAAATTATACAAAATTGTTGAGAATTGTCAGATAAAGCTATATTTATGATAGGGTTGCAGTGTTTGAATTCTCTCACTACAGCAAAGAATGTAATATTTAAATCGACCCTAGTGGAATCGTGACTATATTCGTGTATATTTGCCGCCGGTAATTTTAAAGTCTTATTCCGGGGAAACGAATGGAAACTCGCAGTTATGAATTCAGGAATTATGAAACAGCTCCAGATAACGTAGCAAAGACATATAAGCAAATGCACCAGCATCAGGATTTGAGTTTTGTCAGTCAAATGCATGGGGTATTTGCTGGGAAAAAGGGATATCGCACGATTAAGGGTGAGAAAATCCGGATTCCATTTGAAGATGTACCGGCAGTGCTGGATAAGATAGTTGATGAAAGTGACCCGGACACTGGCTTACCGCAAATTTATCATGCCTATCAAACCGGAGAAGCGCTGAGGGGTTATCTCGACCCATCTGATTCCTCACGGTTACGCAAAGGTATTCGCATTAAAGATCTATTTTCAGATGAAGAATGGCAGCGTCTGCCGCTATATTATCAAGCTAGATTTTCTGGAAATCTGCACCAGTTATATTCGCATATCAAAGACTGGTCGTGGCTGCCATTGATAGGATTTTTGCATGATTCAGGCAAGGTTCTTGCAGATAAACAATGGGGAGCGTTGCCGCAATGGGCGGTAGTAGGTGATACGTTTCCTGTCGGTGCACCATTTTCGACAGCGAATATTTATTCCGATTCCGGCTTTTATCAACATAATCCTGACCTCAATATTAAAGCCAATACCCTGACTCGTTTTGGTATTTATAAAAAGCATTGTGGTCTGGATCAGGTAAAAATGTCGTGGGGTCATGATGAGTATATGTATTCTGTATTGCATCGCACGCCAACGATTTTTCCAGATGAAGCGCTCTATATCATTCGTTTTCATTCGTTTTACCCATGGCATACACCGCGCAACGGTGTGAGAGGTTACACTGAGTTAGCGAAGCATCACGACTGGATGATGCTGCCTTTGCTGAAAGCATTTCAGAAATCTGATTTATATTCTAAAACTACCGAGATGCCAGATCAGGAAACCCTGCAAAAATATTATATGGATTTGCTGCATCGCTATATTCCGGCGCAACAGGAAAGTGCGGCGGCGAAGATTAAGTGGTGAGCGTTGAAATTACTTTCTTATGATATAAGAAAGTAGCCCGGGTTTGCGAGCTTGTTTCGCGAAACCCGTGGCTATACTAATCCCGGATTACGCGCAAAAAGCGCGCTAATCCGGGCTACTGCGTGCTATTATAATTACTCATTAGCAAAGGAGGCTAACATGCCAAGAGGCAAAGGACCACACGGACCAAAGAAACTGCGTAAAAGAAAATCAAGTCATAAACGTAAAGTTGAGCAATAAAGTTGAATAAACCACACCATCAAGCAGTACAGCATCCGGATGAATTTTCTCTGATTAAGCGCTATTTTCAGCGTAAGGCAAAACAGCGTCCGGATGTGATGATGGGTATTGGCGATGATGCTGCGATACTAAAAATTCCACAGGGTGAACTGCTGGCTGCTGCGATTGATACCATGGTTGCGGGTGTGCATTTCCCCGAGAAAACCTCCCCATTTGATATCGGTTATAAAGCGTTGGCAGTCAATTTAAGCGACTTGGCGGCGATGGGCGCAGCACCTGCGTGGCTGACATTGGCATTAACCATGCCGCAGTCTGACAGTGATTGGCTGCAGGCGTTTGCCGATGGTTTATTTCTATTGGCCGGCAAATATGATATGCAATTAGTCGGCGGTGATACCACACGTGGGCCATTGACTATTTCAATTCAGGCGCATGGTTTTGTTAAACCGGATGATATTATTTATCGTCATGGCGCGAAAGCGGGAGATCAAGTTTATGTGTCTGGTACGTTAGGTGATGCTGGGTTAGGGTTGCTTGCTGTCACTCAACAAAAACAGTTACATGATCACGATAAAAATTTTATTTTACAGCGATTAAATCGCCCGCAGCCGCGTGTTGAACTCGGTATGGCGCTGCGCGGTATTGCATCAAGTGCGATTGATGTGTCTGACGGGTTAATCGCAGACTTGCGACACATCCTGGATGCAAGTCAAGTTGGTGCAGTGATTCATGCCGAAAATCTACCGCTGTCATCTGCATTAAAAAATAATTTAACAAACGAAGAAGCAGTCAAACTGGCGTTAACATCCGGCGATGATTATGAATTATGTTTCACTATTCCCAAATCGCGCGAACAAGAATTTTTAAGTAAAATAAATTCGCTATCTGTCCCTTGTACCCGCATTGGTGACATCATCAGCCAGCCTGAATTACAAGTGAATGGTTATCACGGCGAGATTTCAACCACCGGCTATCAACATTTCGCCAAATAATTTTATTGACTCACAAGATCAATCTCATTAAATTGTCCGCTGTCACTAGGGGTGCCGTAAGGCTGAGACATACCCTTTGAACCTGATCAAGCTAGGGCTTGCGTAGGGAATGTGAACTCGCGCTGCGTCGTCTGCATGCGCGCTCTAGCATTTTTGCGCTCCCGTCTTGATTTATATGAGGAGCGAACATGCAAATTGAATCATTTCTAAGAAGACCTCTAACAGGCTCGCGTAAAATTTATCAACGCGGAAATCTTTATCCTGATTTAAATATTCCACTACGTGAAATTTCATTACATAACAATGAAAAATTTTATATTTATGATACATCGGGTGCATATACTGACTCAGATTTGGAAATAAATATCGAGACTGGATTACCGCACCAACGTGTCAGCCTGCCGCGAAGCAATCATGATACGCAGTTATCTTATGCGCGGCGCGGAATGATTACGCCGGAAATGGAATATGCTGCAATTCGAGAAAACCAGAACCGAATGCTAGCGTCTGAGTTGCAAATTACGCCTGAATTTGTACGCAGTGAAATCGCGCGTGGACGCGCGATTATTCCCGCTAATATCAATCACAAAGAATTGGAACCGATGGTGATTGGCCGAAATTTTTTAACGAAAGTGAATGCGAATATTGGTAATTCACCGGTCACTTCATCAATAGCAGAAGAAGTTGAAAAATTAATCTGGGCGATACGCTGGGGCGCGGATACGGTGATGGATTTATCAACCGGAAAAAATATTCATGAAACACGAGAATATATCATTCGCAATTCGCCCGTACCGATTGGTACGGTCCCAATTTATCAGGCGCTGGAAAAAACGGGCGGCAAAGCGGAAGAATTAACCTGGGAAATTTTCAGGGATACATTGATCGAGCAGGCAGAGCAGGGCGTAGATTATTTTACAATACATGCGGGAGTCTTGCTGCGGTATGTGCCACTCACAGCAAAACGTGTAACTGGCATTGTGTCGCGCGGCGGTTCCATCATGGCGAAATGGTGTCTTGCTCATCATCAGGAAAGTTTTCTGTATACACATTTCAATGAAATTTGTGAAATCATGCGCGCGTATGATGTGAGTTTTTCACTCGGCGATGGCCTTCGCCCTGGCTGTGCGGCAGATGCAAATGACGCTGCGCAATTTGCTGAATTGCAAACACTGGGCGAATTAACCAGCATCGCATGGCAGCATGATGTGCAAGTGATGATTGAAGGTCCTGGTCATGTGCCCATGCACTTATTGAAAGAAAATATGGAGAAACAGTTAACGCATTGTCACGAAGCCCCGTTTTACACGCTGGGACCGCTGGCGACAGATATTGCTCCGGGATATGACCATATTACTAGTGCCATTGGTGCAGCGATCATGGGGTGGTATGGCGTTGCATTATTGTGTTATGTCACCCCAAAAGAGCATCTGGGATTACCGAATAAAGATGATGTGAAGCAGGGTATTATTACTTATAAAATCGCTGCGCACGCTGCAGATCTCGCAAAAGAACATCCGGCGGCACGTGCACATGATGATGCGTTATCAAAAGCTCGTTTTGATTTTCGCTGGGAAGATCAATTTAATTTATCGCTTGATCCCGATACCGCACGATCATTTCATGATGAAACATTGCCACAGGAAAATGCAAAAACCGCGCAATTTTGTTCGATGTGCGGCCCAAAATTTTGTTCCATGAAAATTACGCAGGAATTGCAGGAATATGCAAAGGCAGTGTCTGAATGAGAGTTGGTATTGCCGGCGCAGGTATCATGGGATTATTGATGTCATATGTATTGCAGCGTGAAGGCTGGCAAGTGACGTTGTTTGATAATTCTCATCATGATAATTGTAGTTATGCTGCTGCAGGTATGCTCGCGCCGATTGCGGAATTGGAAAAATGTGATGAAATGATTTATCACATGGGAATAGTATCGTTGCGAGAGTGTTGGCCTGATATCATCGATAATTTGCCATCAGAAATTTATTTCAAAAAAACCGGGAGCATGATGTTCGCGCACCCGCGTGATGCTGCCGAACTGCCGCGATTACAAAAAATGATAAGATCTAAAGTTGATGCTTGCATAGTTGATCTTGCAGCTAATGATATTATTCAATTTGAACCTGAAATCACGCAATTTACTCAAGCATTATATTTGGCTGCAGAAGGGCAAATCGATAATCAATCATTGATGAATGTATTATATCAATATTTATTAGATCATGAGCTTGTTTTTCATCGTGCGTTTGTGGCGGAGTTAGCTGCGAATAAGATTACAGCTGAAAATGTGTGTCATACATTCGATCTGGTAATTGATTGCCGCGGGCTTGGATCAAAAAATATTTTACAAGATTTGCGTCCGATTCGCGGAGAATTGATCTGGCTGCGAGCGCCGCAAGTGAAAATATCCCGACCTGTACGCTTGCTGCATCCTCGATATAACATGTATGTAGTACCGCGACAACATGATGTTTACATCATTGGTGCGAGTGAAGTCGAAGCGGATGATGCATCCGAAATTTCTGTTCAATCAACACTGGAATTATTATCTGCTGCATATTATCTGCATCGCGGTTTTGGTGAGGCGAGGTTAATTAAAACAGTCACACATTGCCGGCCAGCGTTTAAAAATCATCTGCCGCAAATAAAAAATAACGCGGGAGTGATTGCAGTGAATGGGTTATATCGTCATGGATTTTTAATCGCACCAGTACTTGCAGAAGAAGTTTATCGTTACATTCATAGTGGATTTTCATCGATTTGCTATCCGGAAATTTGGAAAAATGCCGCATGATTACTGTTAGATTGAATGGGAAAAATATTCAAATAAATGCTCCGCTTACACTGAAGGAATTCCTTATAAATCAATCATTAACAGCGATAAATTATGCTGTTTCATTAAATTATGCATTTGTTATGCGTGCAGATTACGAAAAAATTCAATTAAAAAATCAGGATCACATCGATATTATTTACCCAATGCAAGGTGGTTAGAAATGCAAATCATTGCAGAAAAAATTCATAAAAGCCGATTATTAATTGGTACTGCACAATATCCATCATTGCAAATGATGTGTGATGCCATAAAAAAATCTCACGCCGAAATTGTGACAGTTTCATTGAAGCGTCAAGCTCCCCATCATGCTAAACCCAATTTATTCTGGGAAGCAATCAAAGAACTTTCATTATCATTATTGCCAAATACAGCAGGGTGTCATACGGCTGGGGAAGCCGTGAATATGGCGGAAATGGCGCGAGAAATTTTCGCGACTAACTGGATTAAGCTTGAAGTAATTGGCGATGATTATAATTTACAGCCTGATCCAGTTGAGTTGATTAAAGCGGCAAAAATACTGAATCAACGTGGATTTATTGTATTTCCTTATTGCACAGATGATTTGGTTATATGCCAGCGCTTGCGCGATTGTGGCTGTGAAATATTAATGCCGTGGGCAGCGCCAATAGGTTCTGGAAGAGGTGTGTTAAACCCATACGCGCTGGAAACATTGCGTTCACGACTACCAGATGTAACGTTAATCGTCGATGCTGGAATTGGTAAGCCTTCACAAGCTGCTTATGTGATGGAAATGGGTTTTGATGCTGTCTTATTAAATTCAGCTGTTGCATTAGCAGCTGATCCAGTAAAAATGGCAGGTGCTTTTCATGATGCAGTTAAAGCAGGTAGATCAGCATTTGAAGCTGGTATGATGCCGGAGAGAAACATGGCGCATCCGAGTACTGCCATACTCGATACGCCATTCTGGCTTCAGGAGCAGTCGGCATGACATATAAAACCGTGATGGTCATTGCAGGTTCTGATTCAGGATGCATTGCTGGAATACAGTCTGATTTAAAGACGCTGCAACATTTACAAATCCCGTCACATGCGGTCATCACAGCCATAACGGCACAAAACAATCATGATGTATTCGATATTCACTATTTACCGGAACAAATTATCACGAACCAAATTAATGCAGCGACGGTGCATGATTGTGTATTGAAAATTGGAATGCTGGGTAGTATAGGAGCCGTTTCTGCAGTTCAAAACTATTTATCCAGACATCATTATCCTGTCATACTTGATCCTGTTTTGATGTCATCATCTGGTCATCCATTGTTTGCCGGGGATATGAAAAAATATTGTGATTCGTTAATGAAATTACTCCCGAACATAACTATTTTAACGCCGAATATACTCGAAGCTGAAATATTATTGCAGCGAAAAATCCATGATTATGATGATGTTGTCTCGGCTGCGAATGAGTTCATTGAGATGGGAATTAATACTGTATTAATCAAAGGCGGGCACTTTTCTGGTGATTTTAGCCAGGATTTTTGGACAAATGGTAATGAATCATGTTGGATATCAAGCCCGCGATTGTCTAAACATGTTCGTGGAACTGGTTGTGTGCTGGCATCCGCGACATCTGCAGCATTAGCGCAAGGCTATGATATAAAAGACGCACTTGTGCTAGCAAAAATGTATATGAACCGTGGATTCCGGCAGGCTGATGTGGCTGCTCGTCAACTTTATCATCAGGATGGATGGCCAGATGATGAAGCGGATTTGCCATCTGTCTTACCACTTCCAGAACAATCTGAATCATCTGCATTTAAACGTGATGAGCAATTCAATATGGGCATATATCCTATTGTTGATAACGCAAATTGGCTGCAGAAATTATTACCGCTGGGGATTAAGCATGTTCAACTCAGGATTAAAAATTTAACTGGTAATCAGCTCGAAGATGAAATCAAAAAATCTGTCCAGATAGCTAATAAATATCATGCAAAATTATTTATAAATGATTATTGGCAGCTTGCCATCAAACATGGTGCTTATGGTGTTCATCTGGGACAGGAAGATTTGATTGATGCTGATGTTGCAATGATACATGCATCGGGATTGCGGCTTGGCATTAGTACACATTCTTATTTTGAATTAGCACGTGCACACGCATATCGTCCCTCATACATTGCCTTTGGTCCTGTGTATCACACAGATAGTAAATTGATGTCATTTGCACCACAAGGTATCGAAAAATTATCGCGCTGGCGCAAGCTGTTGCAATATCCTTTGGTCGCGATTGGCGGTATTAGTGAAGATAATATTGATACGGTTGCAGCAGTTAAAGTAGACGGAATCGCGATGATTTCAGCTATATCGCATGCACAAAACCCATTACTCGCAGCAAGTAAATTTATGAAAAAAGTGACAGCAAATGCAGCTTGAATCACATGAATTTGAATTATATTCACGACAAATAAAACTGCCTGAAGTTGGCATAGAAGGTCAGATCAGGTTGAAAAGCAGCAGCGTTTTGTGTATCGGTGCGGGCGGATTGGGAGCGCCGTTACTGCAATATCTGGCTGCTGCTGGGATAGGCAGGATTGGAGTGATTGATGATGATATCGTTGAAATTTCGAATCTGCACCGCCAAATTATTTATCGTCGTGATCAAGCAGGGAAGATGAAAGTTGATGCTGCCAAAGCAAGGATTCACGAAATTAATCCGGATGTGACTGTGGAAACTTATCCATATCAGTTCACACACCTTCACGCTGGGTTAGTGAAACAATATGACATTATTGCCGATTGTACCGACAATATCATGACACGATACATCACCAATGCGTGTTGTGTACAAAATAAAAAACCATTCGTGTTCGCCGGTATTTCCCGATACCAGGGTCAATGCATGATGTTTACCGTGCAGAACGGCCCATGTTTTCATTGTGTATTCCCTGAGGAAATGATGTCAGAAGTGCTGCCGGATTGTAATTCAACAGGGGTAATCGGCATATTGCCAGGAATTTTGGGATTAATGCAGACAAATCTGATTCTGCAATTTTTATTGAATTTGACAAACAGTAGTTTTAATACATTTTATCAATTCGACTTACTCAACATGTCATTACAGAGTATTGAAGTCAAAAAAAATCCTGATTGCAATGGGTGTTCGCGTCAACATGGTATGAATCTTAATTTCATTTCACCGTCAGAATTTAAATCTCTCAAAGGTTCGGAAAAATCATTCACGCTGCTGGATGTCAGATCTCATGATGAACATCAGGAATTTCATATCGGCGGGATATGTATCCCTTTGAGTGAATTGCGCGGCAATTTGTCTGCGTTGAATGACAGTATACCAGTGATTGCTTATTGTCAAACGGGTAAACGCAGTGCTGCGGCCGCTTTAATTTTACGTGATAGCGGCTTTCATTCATCCAGCATTTTGGGTGGAATTGTTTCCATGAAAAGTTGTGGTATGATTTGACCCACTTAAGGGAAAGAGGGTGTCATGGAACAACTGTTTGTGGATGGCGATATCGCAAAGGCGGCAACATTACCCGCTTCATTTTACACATCGACTCACTGGTATGATGCGGCGATAGAAAAAATATTTGCATCGACCTGGCAGTTTTGTATTTCACGTGAAAATTTATCTCAGCCCGGGAAAATCATTCCTCATACCATTTTATCTGGGTTGTTAGATGAGCCAGTATTATTCGTGCGCGATAATGATAATCAAACGCATTGTCTTAGTAATGTCTGCACTCATCGTGCAAATATATTGGTGAACGATCCGTGTGTTGTCAGAAATATCATTTGCCGGTACCACGGCCGCAGATTCAGTTTGAACGGCCAGTTTGAACATATGCCAGAATTCCAATGCGCGCAAAATTTTCCAACGCCAGCAGATAATCTTGCTAAAATTCAACATGATCATCTCGGAAATTTTTTATTCGCAGCATTGAAACCGGTGATATCTTTCGAAGAAACAATATTAGAAGTAAAAAAGCGTTTGCATTGGATGCCTTTTGATAAAATGCAATTTGATGCATCGCGCTCACGTGATTACATGGTTCAGTCGCATTGGGCATTGTATTGTGAAAATTATCTGGAAGGATTTCATATACCTTTCGTTCATAAAGGACTGCGCAGTGTCATTGATTTCCCTTCTTATAAAATAGAAACTTATCGCTACTCAAATTTGCAGCTTGCTATTGCCGGAAAAGGCGAACACGGTTTTGACTTGCCAAAAGATTCACCGGATTACGGTAAAAATATTGCAGCATATTATTATTGGCTGTTCCCAAATACCATGTTGAACTTTTACCCGTGGGGCTGCTCGGTGAATGTCGTGCAGCCGCTAGGCTTATCACAAACTAAAGTGTCATTCCTTGCATTTGTGATGGATGAAAGCAGGCTGGGAACTGGTGCAGGCGGCGCGCTTGACACCGTTGAACTGGAAGATGAAGTCGTCGTTGAATCCGTGCAAAAAGGCGTGCGTTCGCGTTTTTATAACAAGGGGAGGTATTCGCCGACACAGGAGCAGGGGACGCATCATTTTCATCGCTTGTTGTGTGACTTTTTGGGGTAGTATCGTCACTGCGACGAGTCATACAAAATGTAGCCTGGATAACGCGCTTTTTGCGTTATCCGGGATATCGTCATCAGCAGTGTTTCCATGACTCCCCGCAATGACAAACGAATTTTAAAACCACTTTCTGCGCTTGAAAAGGTAATACAGGAAGAGTGCAATGCCCGCCATCAATCCTAATGCGTAGTAATAACCATAATGCCAGTGCAGTTCCGGCATATTCACAAAGTTCATACCATAAATACTAGCGATAAGTGTCGGCGGCATGATGATAGTTGCATATGCGGTTAACACTGTCATGGTTTCACTCATTTTATGCATCAGGCTGTTATCGATCTGATCGAGAATGCTATTCAGTAAGTCACGTAATGAATCTGTTTCTGAAACGATTGCTTGTGAATGAGTATAAGCATCCAGCAAAGATTTACGACATTGTTCCGAAACCACGCTAATTTTTCTACCTGAAATACGCATTAAAATATCGCGGATGGAAGATATGTTGCGCTTCGTGCGGATCACGAATTTTTTAACCCTCATGACGTCGCGGTAATGACTTTTATGAGCTCTGCGGGTTTGACTCTCAAGCGAATCACATAAGGTTTCAAAACTGAAAATGATGCGCGAATAGTCATTTAATATATTATCCAGAATGATGAATGCAATGAAGCACGGGGTTTTGGCAAAACGCAGCGACTTGTCACGCTGCTCATAAAACTCTTTGAGTGCGGGGGTTGTCTTGCCGGAAATCGTCAGACAATAATGACTCGTGAGGTATAAAATTAATGATGTAAATTCAAGATGAATTTTATCATGCGGTAATATGTCCAATGGTGATGAGATTTTTAACGTAAGAGAACTTTCTGTGTCTTCAACTCTGGGTATTCGACTAGTGTCATGCAATAGTTCATTTATATTTTCAGGTAATTGCAAAATACCGCTGATTTTTTGTAATAATTCTTGATCGTGAGAATTGCAATGGATCCAGGTGATTTTGTTGGGATCATCGTTGATACCAGTAAATTGTGACGCAGTAATTTCCTTGGAAGTTTTATTCCCGATATCGAATTCGATGATGGTTGAATTGGTATCCATGTGCAGCCAGCATCCTTTTTGATCTTATAAGCATATTATACCATGCCTGAAAGGGTTGCTGTAACTGTATGAATATTATGAAAAGAAGTTGTAATGAAACGGTGCGGAGCTGCATTGTCGCAGCCCGCGCCGTCTGTTTAGATATTTAGTTTACGAGAATATTCTTGAACTGCCACGGATCATCATTAAACATGGCTTCATCGAATAATCTTTCTCTTTCCTTGAGCGGGGTCCAGTCAGTGTAGTGACCGCTGACTTTGCCAAGGTATGGAGTGACGATTTTGAGAACGTAGTGGAAATCCATCTCTTCCGGTTCAACAATGCCGGCTTCCGGATTTTCCATCGCCCACATGATGCCGCCGAGTACGGAGCTGGCAATTTGAATGCTGGTAGCATTGTTGTATGGTGCGAGTTCGCGGGCTTCATGAATGGTGATTTGTGAGCCAAACCAGTAAGCACCTTTTTCATTACCCATTAACAGTACACCCAGCTCATCCATGCCGTCGGTGATTTCATCAAAAATCAGACGCTGGTCTGGTTGTTGATCCCATTCGCGGCCGGCGAGTTCGTGTACAGAAAGCACAGCGTCGTTGCAGGGATGATATGCGTAATGACAGGTTGGGCGATATTGTACGGTGTCGCCTTCCTTGACTGTCAGGTATGACGGAATAGAGATCGCTTCGCCATGCGTAATTAAGAACGCGTGAAAGGGTCCGGCAAGCGGTGTCCAGGTGCGAACGCGTGTGGATGCGCCCGGTCGATTAATAAAGATTGCCGTTTTGCAACCCGTAGCATGTTCACCAGCATTTTCTGGCAATTCACGTTCATGTGTTCCCCAGCCGAGTTCTGCAGGCTGGCAGCCTTCAGAAACGAAGCCGTCGATAGACCAGGTATTGACAAATTCACCCGGACGTTTGGCGACGCTGGCAACTTGTGTGTCGCGTTCAGCAATGTGAATGGCCTTGATGTTGAGGCGCTGTGCGAGTGCGGCCCATTCTTCGCGGGTAATTGGTTCTTTGACATCCAGTTTGTTATCAGCGGCGATATTGAGCAGCGCTTGTTTAACAAGATGTGAAACGAGACCCGGGTTGGCGCCGTGGGTTAATACAGCGGTTGGCTTCTTGCCTGGTTTTCTGAGGGCAAGAGCTTCGTTGCGCAGTGAGTAGTTGGAGCGGCGTGCTGGCTGTAGTTTGCGGTCGACGTATCCGCCTGCCCATGGTTCGATGCAGGTGTCCAGATATAGCATGCCGTTTTCCTGGCAGTATTCAATTAAAGCAGCGCTGGAAACATCAACAGATAAATTCAGTAAAAAATCGCCTGGTTTAAGATGTTCTTTGAGAACGCTTAAGTAGTTGTCAGGCTTTAGTGAGTCTTGAATGAAATTGACGCCGTATTTTTCAGCGATTTCGCGGCCGTCGTCTTTTTTGCTGATAATGGTGACTTGTGAAGGTGAAAGTTTGATATGACGAAAAATCAGAGGTGTTACTGCCTGACCTACGCTTCCGAAACCTATCATTACAATTTTGCCGTTGAAAGCGAGGTTAGGTGTATCTGTGTGATCTTTGTGCATAATTTGCTACTCCTAGGTTAGTTGATATAAAAGCGCAAAATCATATCACAAATTTGCCAAATGTCAGTGAAAATTTATGTGTTGCAATTAGCTGGGAAGATTATTAAAAAGAAAGGAATTTTCAGGAAAAAAATAAGGAGTGTGGATATGACGGATGTGCGCAATGTATTTACCGACGCAGCAGGTTCAGATGCTGAAAATGCAAAACTCTATTCTATCGAGATACAGATTCTGGATCAGAAGATTGAATTACTTAGACTCGATATTGAAGATTTAACCGACACTAGTAATACATCAGTATTTCAAAATTCAAATAATCTATCGCCAGAGGTTAATGCAAAAGTTATGGAGCTGCAAAACCAGATCGCTCAGTTGATGGAAGAACGTAATCGTAAGAGCGCATTGCTGGAAAAAATTGGCAATGTGTCTCAGTATCAGCATATTTCTGATATGAATCAACTTCAACGAATGCATGCAGAAATGGAAGCAAAAAAGCGGCTGCCAAAAGATAAAGAAGAAGTAGAAGAACCTATAGAAATATTTAATAAAAAAACTGTTGTTGAAGAGCCGCGATTGGAAGCTGGGATGATAGCCGTGAGTGTAAATAATGAATACATCAAATTAAGAGATGCGTTCAGGGACAAGTTGGCAGAAATACCGCAAAATGCTGCACCGGAGGTTGAACGTTTTTATCAGCGCGGCAGGGAATTGCATAAAGCAATTGTGGCGCAGGAAAAAAAGCAGAATTTTAATGCTGGTGTTTATGGTGAGATTTTCAAGTCCGCGGCCGAAATGTTATCTGCGCCTGGTGATGAAAATCTGCGAAACCATTTGTCTGAATTGTCACAGAAAAAGGTGTGCGGCAAGCTGGCGGTAGATGGTCATCGTTCGATTGTTAAAAATATATTTTATGCTGTCAGTGCGTTTCTCGCCGCAGCCGCAGTAGTTGCAGTTGGTCTTGGTTTTTCTGTGCTGCTTCCGGTTATTTCGTGGCCCGCTGCAATTTCTTGTTTTGCCGTTGGTGCAACATTGTTTGCCGGTGGTGTAATGGTGTGTGTGAATGGACGCAAGAAAGGCACGGCGAATGCAATTGATAACTTTGAAAATGCAGCGACCAAAATGCCGAAGGCAGGATTATTTGCGGCAGCCGCACAAGAGCAGCCGAAAAGACTAACGGAGGATGTAACAGAACTCGTAATGAAAACAAATTAAGCGAAAAAGGAATTGAAAATGATAGGAAGAAATGCAGACGAAATGAATCATATTAATACATTACGAACCGAGCTGGGACAAATTCCGCTGAATATTAGTATGATGGAAAATCAGATAGCGGTAGATGAGCGAGCGGTCGGCGAGTTGAATGCGAAAGCTGAAAAATTACAGGTTGAACAGATTCAGCCTGTGCAGTCGACTGTCGATAGTCTTAAAGCGAGAATTGCGCAATTAACATTACCATCGGAAATTCAACGACTACAGGATAAGCTTGATTTGTGTAATGCAACGTCGAGTGAGCTGCGTTCTCAGATTGAAACGTTGAATTTGCGGCTGGCTCCCGTTAATGCAGAAATCAATCATTTGAATTGTGCGATTGAAATTAATAATGCTCTGGAAGAACTGGATAATTTACACAGCAATCTGCAGCAAGTGCAAAACAGGATTTCTAACTTGCGAGCGAATTATAGAAGTTATGAGGCGAAGTTTACGGAGGCGAATGCACAATATCGCAGTGCAGAAGACGCTCTTGCGAGTCTCAAGTATCAGCAAGATACAGATTATATATATAATCATATTCCATGGTCTCATCACCACCATCATCACTATGGTTATTATGATGGGGGAGACTTCTTACATGCAATTGGTGATAGTGTTTTGACGACGAACATTATCAGCCAGCAAGATACGGTGAACAGGCTAAGGCGGCAAGTGAATGATCTTCAAGATAGCTTGCAGTCTATTTCTAATGGCATTCGCAGTGCTGAAAATGACGAGACAAGAATTCATGGTCAAATTAATCAAAAAGAACAGAATATTTCGCGTAATAGGGTGAAAGCGCGCGAGAAAGATTTGAATAAATCATCCGTGTCACTCAGGGATTTAAAGCGAATTCAAGAACGGCAACGGGAGCCCATGGAAAATAATCGCATTCATTTACAAAAGCAATTGGGTGTGTTGATGAGTGAAAAAGTGTCATATGAATGTCAGATTCAATTAACTGCTGAGGAGTTATCGCGCGCAGAACTATTGGCCAGACCGTTTGCAGAAGTTCAAGATGTGAGTGCTTTGCAGAGTCAATTGAATGAGAATCAGTTTCAGCTCGGTAAGTTTATGGGTGATCATGCTGTAATTGGCGGTGACGTTTCCATCAGGTTGGTCAACATAGAAAAAAATCGCAGGCATATTAGTGATTATAAGAGTCGTGCAGCAAATCTTGAGTACGAACTGCTTTATCCAAATGCTTATGACAGATTTAAAGAATTACTGCACAATATGCCAAATGAAACATCTGCTGAAATGAGAAAGTTGTATCAATATGGATGGGATTTGCTGCGTTATATTGATGAAGATGAAGCTCATGCGATAAGAAAAAATAAGCCGCAATCATTCGATCAGGCATCGCATGCTGATGTACTGAAAGCTTGTGCAGCGGTGCTGGAGTCGCATGCAAGTATTGATTCAATACGAAACCTTAATACTGCGATGGAGCGCAGCGAGTCTTACATACACGGACGCCCATCTATAGCGAAGAAAGTATTGGGCGGGATAATGGTATTTCTTGGCGGAGCAATTTTGATTGCCGGCAGCTCGATTCTTGGCTTAATGGTACCGTTTGCTTCATGGCCAATGTCGTATGCAGGTATCGCTGCCGGCGCTGCGCTTTTGGCTGGTGGAATCGCACTGATCGTCAGCGGCAGACGCAAGGCTGCGGATAAATCGTTACATCAATTCCGTGATCATGCTCCTGCGGCATTTAAAGGGAGTATGTTTAATCCGGTTGTGGTTATGCCTTCAGTGCAGACTTTGTTGATAGAACCATCGGCACCGCCGTTTCATGCAGTGAAATAAGTGTAGGAGTGAAAAAAAAGGCTGTCGTGAAAACAATTAATATGGTTGTAATTGTTACATGACAGCCCCTGGACAGTTTGAATCTTATTGTTTTGTCTGGTTTTGCATTTGCATCGCTTTATGTTTTTCCATCATTTGCTGATGTTTTTGTTTGCGAATTTCTTGCATTTTTTCATGTTCAGCTTTCATTTCAGAATGCATTTGCTGCATCTTTTCATGTTCAGCTTTCATTTCGGAATGCATTTTTTCCATCTTGTCATGCTGGGCTTTCATGTTGTTATGCATTTGCTGCATGTTTTGTTTCTGCTGCATCATGTTTTGATTGTTTGATGCGTCAGTGTCTGCAAAGGCCGGCATTTGTAATGCGAGAGCTGCTGCTGTAATGATGAGGGCGGTGATGAATAACTTGTTCATGACTGGATTCCTTTTGTTATAGTTTTCTTCCATGTGGTATACGATATTATATTCCGTTTTTTTGTGCTTTGGAAAAAAAATTATAAGACCATGATTATTTCAGTATTTAAAACTGCGCTGAAAAACCTGCAGCATGTGTTCTCCATATATGATAGCTCTGGATCCATTTTCAATATGTTGTTGATAATTACTGAAAGTTGCAATCGGTCTGATGCTGGCTGAAAGATTTGGTTCGAAGAAAAATGGGGCGGAATAGCGGTGATTTGTATTGTTATTCAAGACCCTGTGAGGTGTCGCTTTAAAATATCCGTTTGTCCAGAGTTGCAGCATTTCACCGATGTTTACGATCAACGTATCGGGGACGGGCGGGGCGTCTATCCATGAGCCGTGATTGTTTTGAACCTGCAGGCCGCTCGTGTCATCTTGCAGTAGAAAAATGAGGCATCCTGCATCAACATGCGGGCCAACACCAAATTGCTTTGCATTTTGTTGTGCGGGCGGGTAATGCAGTAGACGTAACATTGAATAAGCGTCTCGTGAATTAAAATCAAAACTTTCTGAAAAAATATTTTCTTCAATGCCAAGTCCTGCGGCAATTGCATGCATTAGTTTCATGCCCAGCTTCATCATCTCATCAATGTATCTGGTTATCGTGTGTTTGAATTCATTGCCGAGTGATGGCGGCCATTGATTGGGGCCGTGCAGGATTTGATATGACTTTCCAGAATCATTTACCGGATTTCGTTCCAGTCCCAGATCATATGTTTCTTTAAAATCGGGAGAATTGTTTGTCGACTCGGCATTTAACTTGCCATAACCGCGGAAATGTTTAGAGTTGTAAATTGAAATACTATCTTTTTCATCTTGCGGCAATGAATAGAAAATTTTACTGAGGTCTAAGACCTGCTGCATAAGGTCAGGATTAATGGGGTGGTTTTTTAAATAGAAAAAACCAATTGTATGCAGAGTCTCAATTAATGTTTCCGTGAATAACTGTTTTTCGGTATCGCTGTCCCCTGATAAAAGCTTCATGTCCAGAGTTGGGATTTTTGTAAAACTATTCGTGTTCATTTATGGTGTATTACCTGGGTTAGTTCGCTCTTTATATGAGTTAACAAAAGTTGTTATGGTTTTTGCATTTACCTGTTTCGAATTATATTTTTCAGGATCAAATTCAGTTTTTAAAATCTCTTCTTGTAATTCAAAAATTTTATTTTCGACGGGAGAGGAAAAAATCATTTTCTCCAGTCTTTCTCCAATTGTGAGTTTGTATAATCCCAGGTTAAGGTATATGTAATCGTAACTTGCCGCAGCGTGTTTCTTGATTTTTGATTCACCGCCTTCTTTGTTATATTCATCATAGAATCGCATCACGCGAGTCACGCCCTGAATTTGATATTTTAAAATTTCAGCGAATGTTTGCGGCCATTCGCCGCGCGTTCCCCTTTCTTCGTAATTAACTCCAGGTTCAACATATTCATTATCAAGTGTGATAAGGATTTGATAATAGGCATCACAAAACATATTGAGTCCATTAATTGGATTGATGATACCGCGAGAAACCTGATCAAGAATTTTTAATGAGATTTTTGTAATTGAGCTTTTATCAAAGCCGCGCTTTTCAATATGGCAGTCAAACTCATTGACACATGTTGGCAGCATCATTGTGGAATTGAGAACTTGAGCGAAATGAGTGTTTAATAGTAATTGTTTGTCTTCTGGAATATATTTTGGTTTGCTTGTTTGGAAAAATGCCCCGACTGTATTGGTAACTCTGTTATCTGTGGCATAAGACCATGCGGTATTGGTTACGCGGTTATCGAGCGCGTAAGACCATAGCGGATTTTTGGTGACGTATGAGAAATATGAATCGGTTTTATTTGAGTTTTCTTCAATTTTTTTAAAAGTAAGGCATGGAAACAGGCTTGAATGACATGCTCTTGTCATGCTTTCATCGCTGCCTTTGCCATGCTGGAGAATGGTTTCAGCTTTTATCACTTCGACGTTTTGCTTATATACAGCAATTAATAACAAAAAGAAGAGATCGATGCGGCGCACGGCGTGTTCGCGAATATTTTCCGCGACTGGTTTAACCAGCTCTAATTTAAGCAGGTCAACCTGGTTATATAAGTCTTGTATACGCTCTTTCAGTTTTAGTGGAACTTCCTGATTGGCCGCGCGTTTTGCTTTAATCTGCTCGAGGAGATCTTTGATTTCCTTATTGAGCGGTTCAATTTGCTTTGATAATGCTACAAATTTACTTTTGAATGAGTTGATCTGTGTATCGACATCTATTTGTGGTTTTTCAGGAGATGAATCTTTGCGAATGTAATTTTTAACTCTGTCGAGAAGAGAATCTGAAGGCACCGTTTTTTCCATCAATAACATGCTGGGCACAACGCCTGAAAGAAAGCTTAATCCAATTCTACCTTTGGATTTTTTCGCTGTTTTTTTACCTGATTGCATAAGCTCTCCTTGTTAACAAGTCCTTTATACACTAAGCTAACAAAATGTGATTATTTATCAAGGGCAATCGTTATGTTTAAGACAATTAATGCAGTAACAGCATATGAATGGCTGAAAAATAATGAAGCTGTGATTATTGATGTTCGAGAGCCGGCTGAATATGATTCAATTCATATCGAGGGTGCCAAATTAATTCCATTGGGCACATTAGACAATGGTAAATTGCCTGATTTGCAAGGTAAGAAATTAATTGTGCATTGTATGTTGGGGAAGCGCGGCGGTAAAGCTTGTGAAACATTATTGTTAGGTAATCCAGATCTGGATGTTTACAACCTCGAAGGCGGCATTACTGCGTGGGAAAATGCGGGGTTGAAGGTTGTGAAAGGGTAAATATTAATATCTCGACTAGCATGTCATTCCGAGGTGCGTTTTTTTGCACCGAGGGATCTCCAAGATTTAACCGTACACTATCTAGGAGATCCTTCGGCGCACACAACGCGCCTCAGGATGACAGTCATTCACGGGGTGACTACAAGTTACCTCTTCCTCGCCAATGTCAATCCATCCCCAATTGGCAGCATGCTAATTGTTACGCGGTCGTCTTTTAATATTTTCGCATTCAATGCGCGTATTGCTTTCGTGCTTTCTTCCTGATTATCGGGATCTGCAACTGCGCCGTCCCATAAAACATTGTCTACTGCAATAACTCCGCCTTTACGTAAAAGCTGCAATGCAAGCTCGTAATATTGACTGTAGTTTGCCTTGTCTGCATCAATGAAGGCAAAATCAAATGTGCCAGACTGGCCATCATCAATCATCTTGCTCAGGGTTTCGCGTGCAGGCCCAAGTCGTAATTCAATTTTATTACCGGCTCCTGAATCCTGCCAAAATTTCTTTGCAACATTTGTCCAGTGATCGCTGACATCCAGCGCGTAAACTTTGCCGTCTGCAGGGAGAGCGAGGGCAACAGCGAGTGCGCTGTAACCCGTAAATGTACCGATATCAAGCGTCTTTTTTGCATCGAGAATTTCCATTAACAGCGCCATCAATTGGCCTTGTTCAGGTGAAATCTGCATACTACTTTCGGTTAATTTACGGGTTTCCTTGCGTAATTCCGCAAGTACCGCGGGTTCTCGCAGGGAGTGTTTAATGAGATATTCGTACACCATTGGTGATAGATTTAATGTTGCGTCTGACATGAGAGATTCCTCTAAATATTGTTATCATTTTATCTGTTCAATTAACATTGATAAATTCGTTAACATATATCGCTGCGATAGTTATTTATTATATCCATATAATTTACCCTTGCGTTTGCGCGGCTCTGGCGGGGGATTTTCCTTTTCATAATCAGCGCAGCGTTTATCGAAATCGTTGAGAATTTTGAGTGTCTTTACGTTCATTTTGGATTCTGTGCGCATTACGATATCCATGTAATCTTCATTTGGCGGCATGTAAGTCTTTAGTTGTTTTGTGTGGTGACGTCGAGAAATTTTTAACGCTAACATTTGTTTGCAAAAGTTGAAACTTTCAATGATTTTATCAACCAGGGCGTTCTGTAATCTGCCTCTAATTGTGTTTGAATCAATGTATTTAGCTTTGAAATCGTTGCAAAACGGGATGATGTTGTATTGTGATGGATTGCCATCACGAAAGTCTGAGCGTACACGTCGCCAGGATGTTTCCAGGCGGTTGGCATTTTTGTTGAGTTCCAGCAGCCTTTTCATTGAGTGTTCAACCTGATTAATATTATATTTCACAAAGCTCGTAATTAATTCGTAAGCCTTATTTTGTTTCTGGCTGGATAAATTATCGATGTAATCATTTTCTCCGCGTTGCGCGTGATAGATAACTAATGCTGATTCTTCAGGTGTTAATGAAACTGGTTTATTTAACTCTCGTACAATTAACTGACTGCTAGTTAGTTCATGATGTGCATTATTGCCGTCTGGTGGAACTTGCTCGCCATCTCGATGCTCATCGTCAGGTATTAGAAGTGGGTCGGTTTCCTGCATTGGCGGTTCAGGCTGCAGCGATGGGAAGCAATGTAAAAAAAGATTTTTAATCCAATTCCAGATGACACTCAGCATATCTCACTCCTTTTTTATTTTATCTTTTTTTTATTTTATCTTTTTTTAGGAGTATAGAGAGGTTGACTTGTATCAGCAATAACTAATGTTTTGATTAGCTGTTAATTTGACCAAGGTTAGCATGTAATACAGAGCCATTGATTACGGGATGCTCAGCGCAGAAAAAAATTAAGTCAGCAATTTCTTCCGGCTCGATCAGGCGTCCTGCAGACACCAGTTCTTTTACCTGTTGATCAAGGATGTGCTTCTCAACCTGATCCGTCAGCATGCTAGTATTCACAAATCCAGGGCAGATACAGCATGTTGTGATATCTTTTCCGCGTAAATCCTGACATATTGCCCGCATCACGCCTATCAAAGCATGCTTTGATATGACATAAGATGCGCGTCCAGCTACAGCTATTTCGGAAAGTGTCGATCCGATAAAAATTATTGATGATCCCTTGTGCATCATTGGGATGAAGAGTTTGTTCAATGTTACGGTAGAAACAAGATTGAATTCCAGTATGTTTCTGAATTCATTTTCATCCAGCGTGAGCGAGTCATCTTGTGCAAATACCGATGCATTATGAACAAGGCAAATTTCACTGCAGTTTTCCGAGGCTTTTTTAATAGCCGGTAATTGTTGTTGCAGAGATTTCGCATCACTGAGGTCAACATTAATATTTGTGACTCCATCGATGTCACAAGGAGTGCGTGATAAGTTCACAACACTCCATTTATTTTTCATGAATTTTTGAATTGCTGCTTTACCAATCCCGCGGCTGCCGCCGGTGATGACAAGTAGTTTTGTCATGTCTTGCTCCATGTTGCTGATCCAGATTGTCCGGGACCTGAGAATACTTTAATTTCAATTTTTTGTATTCGGTTTGCGTTTAATTCACTTTCATCAGCGAGCACTTCATTTAAAATGAGATTTGATAATTCTTCGACAGTAATGTTGGTTACCGGTATGATTTTGATGTCTCGGTTAAGAAAAATCAATTTTTCATCTTTGAAATATACATTAGTATATTTACCATCTGGTTCAATTCGAAGATGTTTGCATTTTTCTGGTATGAGCGTGACTTCATCCAGGCTGTCACAAATTTTTCTGACTTTATCTTTGTAAAAGCGGTAATGAAATGAATAGCCTTCATCTTCAATGATGGTGGTGAATGCTGCGCATACAGTGTAGTTGTGTCCATGCAGGTTTTCTCGTTCATCACCGTTGAAAATAGTGAAATGGCCGGCGGAAAATTTCATATATTCTTTGAATAATTCTATTGTGGATAATCTCGGCATATCATTCTGCTCTAAAGTTGATTTAACTACTTATAATATGAAACGGAATGGTAACCGCGGGGCAAAAAAAAGTCTATAGTCCTGGCAGGGTTTTAATCATGTGAGTGATGAGGCGGATAACGTCACGATGAAGGTGGGGGCGTTCTGTTTGCGGGTTTTGTTGCAGCAGCTGCAAGAGGCATAATAAATCCGCTAATTTTGCGGATATTTTCCAATCGGACGGCAGTTTCGGACCGCTGTCTTCAATGCCTGAAATGAATGAAGTTTCAAAATAATCCGGCAGTTTATGACTGTATCGCAGCATTAATCCAATATCAAAGAGATACGATCCTGAAAAGGCAAATTCCCAGTCCAGTATGGCGGCAACTTTCCATTGGCCTTTGACTTGATGTACCAGGATGTTGGCGGGGTCATAATCACCATGGGTGAGGTTGGCTTCGTTAACTTCGGGTAACAGGTGGCAGCATTGTGAGATAATTTGTTGTATTTCCTGCATCAGGTTATTGCCCAGGCTCTCAGCGACACTTTTGTCGCTAAGCATCTTAAAGATATATGGTTCATATTGTTCTTCCGGTGCAAATGATCTGATTTGCATGTCTTCCTGGAAGAAGCCACCGTATGGTAATTTCATTGCGCGTAAAATTGAGAGATTGATTCCAGCATCAAATACTGATGATGAAATTGCTTCTTCGTTATTGGTGAAGATGAGATCGCGCAGTAACGTGCCGTCAATCCATTGTGACATAGCATATGGAAATGGATAGATTGAACATGTGCTGTCTGCATAATAAATTTCCGGTACTGGCAGTACATTTTCTATAAGATGGTGTATGCCGAGTTCGCGCCCCAGTGCGGATTGATCGCGTAGATAAATTCGCAGTACAGCAGCAGAGTTGTCCGCTAGTGTAAGTTTGAAATTGGTGTTGGCGCAGCCGTCAGGTAACAGTTTTAAAGATGTTATCTTTTCATGCGTGTGCGGTTCGATAAGTTTCTGCGCGGTATCAAGATCAATTTTGATGTGATCGTGACGGCGCTCCCAATTGGATTTTAGCACGGGTTCAATCATATGATTCAGCACAACATGATATGATCGCGACTGTTTTGAATGGCTGATCTGGCATCATCAAGAATGATTTGTGCCTCAGAGCGATGACCGCGATATTTTGATTGTTGAATTAATGTTCCCGTGATGCGGCGCATGGATGCTAATATAAGTGCGAAAGACCGTTTGATGATATTCCTGCTTCTGAATAAGCGATGATGATATGCGGTTTCAATAAGAGCAATTTTTGTGTGGTAATCTGTGCTCAATTCGAATGTTGTAATGGCAATATTTTTCGCTACACTTGAAATGATGCTGTTTAAAGCAGTTGGCTTTTTTGTGCGGATTTCATTCAGAATTGTATCCAGTGCCTGAGATAAGGTGGCTGCGTTTTTAAATGTCTGGACAGGCAGATATTTGGCAATACAGCATTGTTGCTGGTTGGCAAGCATGTGTTCAGTTGGCAGCAAATGTTTGGTGCTATTATTAACAGCCATGCTTGCTGTCAATGCTGGTTGTTCTCTTGCTGCATCTGTCATACTGTCCTCGACATATATCCAATATATTTTTAATAATAATTCCTTTATGTATTAATATCCATAAAAAAGAATTGGTGATGACTGTAGTTGCATCTATTTATATATTTCTTTAGATTGTTTTTATAAGCATCAAGGAGTGTGTTATGAGAACATCACGGGGAAAGCATCTAACTCTTACAGCTTGTGAGGATACATTGGAATCCGTGAGGCTGGATAATCATATTTGTATCTCAGACAGTCATCTAAAAAATTCTTATACGACAGTCGCAGTAATTAGGAAAAATAATTGGTTGAAGCTATTTAGTAAATCAAATGATGTCGTGTTATACCCGGTTATGTTTACACCAGATGTAAAGGAGGATCAAATTTATCTACCTCCGGAAATTGCGACTGATTTAACAATGAAGCCAGGATTGAAAATTGATATTGTTCTGGATGAAATACGTAATGATGAATGGGTAGACGTAAGCAAGATTGCTTTCACCATTCAAAATATTCGCAATGGCAAACTGCGCGATGGAAATATTGATGCGCAAGAGTTAATTGAGTCGGTGCAATCTTCAATGTCTGCATTCGGCAATCCATTTCCATTACATGTCGGACAAGTGATTCTGATTCCTTATCATAATGTCTTGCTGGAGCTCAGGGTTCAGAATATTGTCCCTGATTCATTTGGTTTGCGCCAGGATAAAACTCATTATTATCGTCTCTCGGATTCATCATCTATTAGTTTTTCCAATGAATGTATGAAACAGGCAAAACTGACAGGAGACTCGATATACGATGAAAATGGCTTATCAGAAATACCGCTTGATTTTGTCGGTATGGGAGTAGGTGGTTATAAGAAAGAGATAGCACAAATAATCAGGACAATATTTTATTCTCGCGCAAATAATAAGTCTGTTATGGCGGCATATGGTGTAGATAAACATTCAAAGGGAATTTTACTATATGGTCCTCCCGGAACGGGGAAAACGCTGATTGCTAAAACCGTCAGTAAATTATTTACGAAACATCCTGCAATCGTTGTGGAGGGCCCGGAGTTAAAAAACAGTTATTACGGTGCTACACAGCAAAACCTTGGGGATTTATTTGAAAAAGCGAAGAAGCATCCTAATGAGTTGTTCGTATATATTTTCGATGAAATTGATTCGCTCTTTGTTGTTCGCGGTTCCGGCGACAGTGTTTCAACGTCAAATAACAATGACTTGGTAAGCAGGTTTCTGAGTATTCTTGAGGGTGTTGAAGCTCTGAATAACGTTGTGATTATTGGTACAACAAATCGAAAAGAACTTATTGATCCGGCATTATTGCGTGCCGGTCGTCTAGAGACGCATGTTTATATCGGGCTGCCGGATGAAAAAGACAGGCTGGAAATTTTACGTGGTCATACATTAAAAATGACGCAAACGCTGGCTGCCGATGTTGATCTGCAAGAAATTGCTCGTTTATCCCGAAATTATTCCGGCGCGGAGCTTGCGCGTGTTGTAAATGTGGCTCGTGGATATGCGATGGGCAAAAATTTTGATACTGCACATGACAAACTTGTTATTCGCGCTGATATTAAAACAGTCGAACAGTTGGAAAAAGTATCACAGCAATATTTTTTACGCGCACTAAAAGAAGTTCAGCCCATGTTTGGTGTTGATGATGCTGCGCAAATCAGAAGGCAGGATCAATTCGTTTTGTATGATGATAGCCTTGTTGAAATTGTTGAGAATTTTCAACAATCTTTGAATTGTCTGAAATCGAGCAAAGATATTTGTCAATTGAATTTTCTGATTAGTGGCTCATGGGGTACAGGTAAGACCGGACTTGCAAATTATCTTGCGTCCAAGTCTTCATTTCCACATGTACAAGTACTTTCAGCAAGCAGGCTTCTGCCTGAACCTGTTTCAAAGCAAATTGACATCATTGATGAGATATTTATGCGTGCAAGGCAGTCATCTGAACCTAGTGTTATCCTATTGGAAAACATCGAAGATTTGATTGAAGCGTCACCTGACTATGCGTTATATAACAATAAATTGCGGTTGAAAATTAATGAGTTGCTAACATTTGCAGGAACCCTCAATAATAAATTATTGGTAATTGCCACCACCAGGAGTCAGAAATTCATTAAGGATATCGGTATGGCGCAGACATTTTCTGAATCGGCAACATTGAGTAATGTCAGGCTGGAATTAAGTTCGGTATCACGATGTGAGGCGGTGTTGAAATCGATCGCATCAAATCTTGGAATAAAAATGGAGAATGATTTATCTGGAAGTGATTATTCTTTCGTAGATGTACCGATTAAAGATTTAATATATCAATTACACAAATTTGCCGCAAAATTTTCATCTGACAGTAAGTTATATATGCGAGAATTTATAGATAATTTACCGCAGATATATAAATCGGTACGGCGTAATGAAGGTGCCGTACCATCAAATTCTGTTAATTTTTTCAGGCCTTCTGTGCTAGTAGACAAAGACTTTGGAGAGAAAACCAATGTAAAGCAGAACGCACCCCAGCATTAACCCGAAGAGACTGAAGAGAAAAGGGATTTGTTCAAGATGCCTTTTCATCATTGCTTTCCATTGATCAACAAGCATGACTCTGAAGATGCCGGCTAATAACATACCGGAACCTATAATTGTAACGACTGCTTCCCACTTTGCGTCTATTTTGGTAACGAACAACAATGCCAGGCTGCCGAAAATAATTGGCAGTACACCGCCCATGATGTATCCGGTTTCTGTTTTAATCATGCTTTTTGCCATTTCCTGAGCGTCTTCAAGATTGAATAAGATTCCCAGTGAGAGAATTACTGACACCAGGCCAAACCAGCGTGCGAAAAGAATATAGTCCATAAGTATTGTTCCATTATATGTTGATGCAAATGGTCATTATAATGTACAGTTAATACTTTGAAAAATACAAATTTTTATATATATTCGATCAGGAGCAGATATGATCGCATGGAAGCGGTTTGTATACAGTTTGGGTATGACACCAAATATGCTGCGGCGATTGGGTTATGCAGCAATGTATCTTGCTGCCATTGTAATGATGTTGAGTTTGACCGGATGCAAAGAAAGTTTTACCGGTATGCTTAATCCTAAGGGCATCATTGCATATCACGAACGCAAGCTGTTTTTTGATACGATGGCTCTCATGTTAATCGTGGTTCTTCCTGTCATCGTGATGAGTTTTGCCTTTCTTTATCATTATCAGGTTTCACACCATATCAGAGATTACGAGCCAAACTGGAGTCACAGTTTCTTTCTCGAAGGAATCTGGTGGGGCATACCTATTGTAATCATCGTTGTCCTTGCCGCGTTAACATGGAAAAAAACGCATGATCTTGATCCCTATAATCCAATTCCAGGCTCTACCGAACCGCGGTTACTGATCCAGGCTATTGCCTTACCCTGGAACTGGTTGTTCATTTATCCGGAAGAAAATATCGCGACATTGAATTATCTTGAAATACCAGTAGGTCGTCAGGTTGAGTTTTGGTTTACAACTGATAATGTTGCCATGAGTGCTTTTATCGTGCCTCAGCTTGGCAGTCAAATTTATGCGATGGCAGGCATGCGCACTCGTTTGCATTATCTTGGTGATGAAACCGGCGTATTTGACGGTGAGAATACGCAATATAATGGTAATGGTTTTTCTGATATGCATTTCCCGGTTCATGTAGTGTCGGCTGATGAAATGAAAAAATGGGTCGATACGGTAAAGCGATCTGACTTACATTTGACTCAGGATGCTTATCATAAATTGTTAATCCCGGTAACAGGCGCCAAACCGCAGTTTTACTCGAATGTTCAATCAGGATTGTTCGAGAACGTCATTCATTTGTATATGCACACTTTTGGTGCGGAACATCCGCGGCAGAGTCTAGCTAAATATAACGAGGGTTAAACATGCTGGAGCAGTTAATTTTTGGAAAGCTAACATTAGAAGCAATTCCTTATCATAATCCAATTATCATGACAGCTGCAGTGTTTATGGCGGCGATTATTGTTGCGGTTCTAGGATCAATTACTTATTTTAAAAAATGGCATTATATATGGAATGAGTGGGTTATATCGGTCGATCATAAAAAAATTGGCATCATGTATTTAATGCTGGCAATTTTGATGCTGGTGCGCGGATTTGTTGACGCTGCCATGATGCGAACACAGCAGGCTATGGCTGCCGGTGGTTCCATGGGATATTTACCTCCTGAACATTACGACCAGATTTTTACAGCGCACGGTGTCATCATGATATTTTTTGTCGCGATGCCATTTATGTTTGCGCTCCTTAATATTGCGGTACCACTGCAAATTGGTGCGCGTGACGTTGCGTATCCATATTTGAATAATGTCAGTTTCTGGCTGACTTTTGCGGGTGCTATGCTGGTAAATGCATCGTTAATTATAGGTGATTTTGCCGGTACCGGCTGGTTGGCATATCCACCGTTATCTGGTATCTATTTTAGCCCAAGTGTCGGTGTTGATTATTATATCTGGGCATTACAAATCGCTGGTGTAGGTACTTTACTTGCGGGTATCAATTTCATTGCGACTATCGTCAAAATGAGATGTAAGGGCATGACCTACATGAAGATGCCAATTTTTGTTTGGTCTGCATTATGTGCAATGATTCTGGTAGCACTCGCGTTTCCCGTGCTGACGGTTAGTCTGGCACTGCTGGCATTAGACCGCATGCTTAATATGCATTTCTTTACCGATTTCGCAGGCGGTAACATGATGTTGTATATCAATCTGATCTGGATATGGGGTCATCCTGAAGTATATATATTGATATTGCCGGCTTTTGGCGTATTTTCTGAAGTTGTTGCTACATTCAGTCAAAAAACATTATTTGGTTATGTCACCATGGTAGCGGCGCTTGTTATTATCGCATTTCTATCCTTCATCGTATGGCTGCATCACTTTTTTACCATGGGAGCGGGCGCTGATGTTAACGCCTTTTATGGCATAGCAACCATGATTATCGCCATACCAACTGGTGTTAAAGTATTTAATTGGCTCTTCACGATGTATAAAGGCCGTATCATTCTCAAAACTCCAATGTTATGGGTTGCGGCATTTTTTACGACTTTTGCAATTGGCGGCATGACAGGTGTCATGCTGGCAATTCCGCCTGTCGATTTTCAATTACATAACAGCTTATTTCTTATCGCGCACTTTCATAATGTCATCATTGGCGGTGTCTTATTTGGATATTTTGCTGGTGCAATTTATTGGTTCCCAAAAGCATTTGGCTTTATGCTGGATGAAAAATGGGGTACGCGCGCATTTATCTTTTGGGTTACAGGATTTTATATCGCATTCATGCCATTGTATGTGTTAGGGATGGATGGATTTATGCGTCGTACGCATCACTATGCGAATAAGATGTATCAGCCATATTTCATTGTCGCATGGATTGGTGCGGTACTGATCATGTTTGGAATTATATCAATATTAATCCAAATATATGTCAGCATAAAAAACCGCAAAGCTCTACGTGATCATACCGGAGATCCATGGAATGGCAGAACAATTGAATGGTCGGTTTCATCGCCAGCACCAGTATATAATTTTGCGTTTTTGCCGGTAGTGCATGAACGTGATCAATTCTGGCATGACAAAGAACATCATAAAATTGAAGATGGCGAGCATAAAAAATATGTCGCGATTCATATGCCGAAAAATACTGCAACGGGCGTATTGATCGCAATATCTGCCGGAATACTCGGTTTTGCGCTGACTTGGCAGATGTGGATTCCTGCAATCGTTTCATTCGCTTGTATGATTGCCTTATTAATACATCGCACATTTTCAACTGACATTGATTATTATGTTGATGCGGCAACTGTTAAAGATACAGAACTCGAGCATCTGAAGGAGATGAAAGAATGCAGAGCAAGGTAATTACTGCTGATGATCATGTGCACGATCATAGCCAGGATACAACTGATGTATTAGGTTTCTGGCTTTACATCATGACGGACACGATATTGTTTAGTTGTTTGTTTGCAACTTTTCTGGTGCTGAATATGCCGGGAATGGCTACGGTTTCGCTAAAGCAATATATTGATTTACCATACACATTAATTGAAACCTTTTTTCTTCTTGCATCAAACTTTACATTCTGTCTCGCAACATTAGATATGTATAAAAGCGAATTGCGAAAAGTATTGATGTGGTTAGCCGTCACCTTTGTGCTGGGTGCTTGCTTCGTCGGCATGGAAATTCATGAGTTTTATGGTCTTGCGCTCGATGGATTCAGATGGGATTTTAGCGGGCAGGCTTCATCATTCTTTACGCTGGTTGGAACCCATGGATTACATGTTTCGATCGGTCTTTGCTGGATTTTTACAATGATCATTCAGCTATCAATGATGGACATCAATCATATAACCAGACGTAGAATGACATACCTTGGCTTGTTCTGGAATTTCCTTGATATCGTTTGGATTTTTGTGTTCACGATAGTATATCTGCTGGGAGCAATTACATGAAAAATCATGCAGCCGAACATCTGGATTTCGGCACTGGCGAAAAAAAACTAAGTATTTATTCAATTGGTATGGCAATTTGTGTTGTTCTGACAATCATCTCATTCCATGCTGTTATGTCGGGTATGTTTTCGCGAATTCATACGATAGAAATCATATTCGCATCTGCGGTGGCTCAATTTCTGGTGCAAGTAATATTCTTTTTGCGGCTAAACCTGGATACCAAGCAGGGCGTCATTAATGTATTCGCATTCATTTATACGATTTTGATCTTGCTGTGTATTGTCGCGGGATCATTGTGGATTATGGTTAATACAAATTATTATATGACGCATTAACCAATCAGTAACCCTGATTTTGCGCAGACTTTCAAAACGATATCTATCTGCTGCTTCAAGATATTCTTTAATTCATTCTGGTCCGTAACGGGTTGGCCTTGCTTTTGAATATTGACTGAGCCTCTTTCAACAAGCTTTATTGCTTCATCAACCAATGCATGAATGTCGTGCTCGCCGTCTAATAACGGGATAATATGATGCGCAAAATTATCAATAATAATATGTTCATGCAGCTGAGTTGTTACCCATGTATGTCGGGCTGCTTCGTAGCGGGTTAGCTCTGCCGCAAGCGGTTTTTCAGTGACTGAGTTGCAGATTTGAATTGGGGTTGTATAAAGCTGAATAAAGCCCTGACTGATGCCCCATAGCAAATCGGATAATACCATGACATCAATATCATTGTTATTTGGCGGCGCCCCTAGTGATGCTTCATTATCTTTGAGGATGTCGCTTACTCCCTGTTTTATTGTTGTTAAATTATGTGGTTTGGGAGCGTTATCATAAAGAAATTTCCATAAAGCCTTTGAGTTTGATCCTTTAGATGTGAAATCCAACCCTTTTTTAGTTTTAAAGGCTACATCTATACCAGGCTCGATGGGTATACTGTGATTGACAGGTTCTAGCGTGGATGTGAAATAGAGTGAGCGGATATTTTCAGGTGTCACAATGCGATGCAGGTTGATATGATCATCACAAATCAATGTTTCCCTGAATAACCTGTTAATCATAAAATCAATATACTGTTCTATTTTAATGATATCATCGCCAAGCTTATTAAGCATTTCACTTACTTCAGCTGAAAAGTTTCGTGATGTTGTAACATGTAAATCACATTCTCGTAAGTATTGAAGGTTATATTTCTTGATTTCATTGGCGAATTCATAAAAATAAAATGGCTGATTGATATCTTCCATAAAATCATGATAGAAATAGTTGTCATGAAATTTTTTAATTCTCTCGACTTCATGAGTGAAAAATAAATTGTAATAAGAGTTTTTCGGCGATGTTCTAGCTAAAAATTCAATGAACGATCTTGCTTCCTTGATTGCTTCGGAAGGATTTTTGATGTCTTTTGTATGATATAGAATAATATCACGCATCATTCTGTAAATATGCCATCCTGGATACGTATTATAACTAACATATGCAATGCCATTTTTGTTGAGATTATTCTTACATATCTCAAGTATCTTTTTGCGTACAATTTCAGGTACCCAGGAATATATACCATGAGCAATAATGTAATCGAATTTGCCGAATTCAGGCGTAATATCGGTAATACTCATATGTTTGAGTTCAAGGTTTTTCAATTTGAGATCATTCATTTTATTAATTGCTATTTTTACTTCATTAACTGACAAATCTATACCGACGAAATGACTATCTGGGAGTTCTGATGCCATGGCAATGATATTATTACCGCTGCTGCACCCTAACTCCAGAACGCGACAATTGTTTACGGGTGCTGGGGTCATCCCGAATAGAATGCCAATGCTTGCAAGCTTGTGTGGATGAGTATCAGGGTATGGGTATGATGGGTATGGAACCTCATCGTAAGCATCAATGGTGGAGAGGTTGTTATTTTTTATTTTGTCTTCATCAGCCATGATCAATCCCTAGATTACGCTTTATCTATATATTTTATCATATTCAGACGGCCAGCATTCTCCGATAAGTATAAAATCAATATCTTATGTACATTTTTTCACAGTTGTATGACTTTACTGCTCGTGTTAATAATTAGAAATGACGTAAATATGCAGAAGTGATGCTGGTTTGGTTTTTGATTAAATTAAGCAGCGGGGTGCGTGTATGACAAGAAGTCGAAAGTCAAAATCTTTAACGGTAATTCAGGAATGTGCATATATAAAGGAAGTTTTAAAGCATTGTACTTATAATTCAATTGTTTGTTTCGATGTTGATAACACTCTCTTGCGGCCGACAAAAGTCGAAGATCTGGGAAGTGATCAATGGTTTCGAAAGGTTCTTCAAGTTGCATTTAAAAAAATTCCCAATCGTCCGCACGCATTAAAAAGTACTATCACGCTGCACGAAAATATCCAAAGGCACATAGACGTTAAGCCGGTTGAGCCTGATACAGCGCATATCATCAAATTACTGCAGGATTTAAATTTAAATACATTAATCATCACAGCCAGAAGTTATAAAATGGGAGATGTTACAATTGATCAACTCAATCAAATCGGTATTGATTTACCATATACATGTCCCAAAAATGATGTCATACAATTTTCTGTTGATGGAAAAAAGATATTATTTAGAAATGGCGTGTTATTTTGCGATGGCGCAAACAAAGGCTTGTGTCTGGTAGGGTTAATCAAACGGATGGTGATTAAATGCGGTAATGTTGTCATGCTTGATGATACGCGTGAAAATCTTGAAAAAATGAGCTCTGCTGTTCTTGGAGCTGGTCATGATTTTTGTGGTCTGCGATATAATCAACTGGATGATAGAGTTACTCGCTTTGATTTAAAGCGTGCGAATATGAAACTTTCTTCATACAGATTATTTTTCTCCGCATCGGTGACAAACATAATCGATGATTTCGGCTTGAGTGAAGAAAATAAAAAACCCATACGAACTGTCTCATGACGATTCGTACGGGGTCCCGATTTATAATGCTGGCGTGACTGCGCGTGAGGGATATCCAGCTGCTGTTGAATATGCACATGCCCATCTGCCTATTTGCGGAACGGGATAAGGGCCTTTTTCAAAGTTTAACGAGGTGAGGCTGGCAGTTGCTTTTCTGTATGCGTCAGCGGCATCAGAAGCCATAATATTACCCACTACAAATGTCCATAATGCATTCGTATCGTACTTGTTTTTCATCATGGCGACTGCCCATAATCCATTAGCGTCTCTCTCAACTGCGTTTGGATTGAGGCCAGCTGCATGAATGGAGCCGACTCCCGGGCATTTTCCAGGTGAGACTGGTGTGGCGTATGCTGTGACTGTCATGGTTAATATGCTGATAGTTGTGAATAATTGCTTGATCATCTGCTTATTCCTTTTACAAAATAAATTCTAATCCTTTTGTTTTCGTCGTTTGAAACATTCACTTGATAACATTTAACCAGACTCTTATCAAGTATTCGCTTCATACGGAATTTTACGATATGCTTTTTGAAACAAAAGGAAGTTGTCCATGATAAATAAAATTAAAATTGATAAAACTCCCAGATATTGTGCAAGCCCGGAAGAATTAAAGGCCGGAGACATTTTGATCTTCAACTATAATCCCGCGTCGCGTCATCTTGACAGCGGCGGTTTCATGACGAAGTACAATCAGAGTTTTCTAAATGAGCGCGGCGGTCATAGAACATCGGTACACGCTGGCTTTATTGTTGATACTCCATCTGGTAAGAAACTGGCACATGTTGTTGGTAAAGGTTTTTTGCTTGATGATCTCGCTACGAATTATCTGAAGCGAACTGTTCATGTATACCGCCCCCGCAAATATCAAAACGAATTGGGTGCGGAATTAAGTAAACTGATCAATGAGCATGTTGTCATACCAGAAAAAACTATTCTTGATGAAGATATAAGTATTGAAGGAATTTTGGAGCCGGTATATGAACGCCATGAACAGCTACATACGTTTGCTTTAAATGCAAAACGAAAAGCGAGAAAATTTAAATGGGATGTAACAATTGGTTTGCGGGCCATGATACATCGAATCTTTTTATCATTAATGATTGTGAATAATAATCCAGATTCAATGGAGGCGGACAGCGAGCAGAATTATCCGAACGATGTTATTTCCAGCAATACTATTTGTTCCAAGTATGTTGCAGATAGTTATCGATCTGCCTGTAATCGCATGACAAATAGCAAAGACAAAAAGATTAATTATGCCAAGTATTTCATGAATATCAGCGCATTAACACCACCGAAAGCGTTGCAGGCCTATCTGTATCGCAATACAAATTATGATTATCTGGTTATGCCGCACGCAGCTCCAAGAAATAATCTGGATTTATATTTTGAGTTAATCAATGTCATTCAAAAAGAAATTAAAAGATTACAAAAAAGCATTTTTACCGCTGCCAGAGAGAAGGGCGGCCATCTCCAGTCATTGATTACTTATTTTAATAATCAGGAGCATTCTGAGGATGTTTTGCAACGTTCTATTAATTTATTAAAGCTGATCACTCCAATATTGAAGCAGAATACCGGCGGTGATTTTGTTACGCCCACTTCATATAGAAGAGTGATGGCGTTTGCAAAAAATGAGGGTGTCTATCCTGATTATATTGATTTTGAATTGCATGACAGGCGTGAAGGTAAGATTCGGGATTTAGCCGGTCAATATTACAAATTGTCACCAGCCATGACGAAAATGTACCGAAATTTTCGCCGCATTGGCTATAGCGATGAAGAGGCAAAATATGAAAGCAATCCTTCGTTTGGCGAGTGGTATAAGTTATCTCCGACTCGGAATATTTTACTAACATGCTCGATTATCGGGTTCTTTGCATGGGTTCTCCCGCATGGCCTGCGAAGAACAAAACTGGCAAAAGAGCGTAATGAGATGCGTGAGAGTTGGCAGACTATTTTAGGCAAAGTCAGACAACCCGTGCCATCGAATAAAATCGATGGCATGGGTCGTGAGCGGGTTACACAAGTGCGGTTGTGATACCAAGTGAGTACAGGTCTGCGCTGCCGGTTAAGTGATTGCCAAGCGAGCGTGACCATTGGCCAACAAAGTCAATTTTCTGTGTCAGGCTGTATGTGACACCGATGCCGTAATATAGGCTGACATTTTCTGCGGCTGCTGCAGCGCCGGCATTAAAAATTTTATTCGCATAATTGTATGCTGCACCAAGCTTGCCTAAGGCGCTGAACTTATTTGCAAGCGGATATTTGCCGGTACCTGCCAGATAAACAGAATAATGTTCTGTTTGGGCTACATTAGTTGTTGCAGTTGTTTGTCGTGAGTTATGGTACTTATTAAAACCGCCTTCTGCACCGAACATACTATTGAATTGATAGCCTGCATTAACGTTGAATCCCGGGCCATTTTCATCAACGGAGTTAGCACTTGCTGGGCCGGGCTTATCAAATAAATGTGATACACCGATATTCGCACTGGCATACCAGTGTGGTGCATCAAGTGTATAAGTGGCCAGTGTTTGACGAGCGTTATCCAGCATCGCATGTGCTGCACATGGAAATGCAAAGGCTAATGCGACTGTGGTCGTGATAGTGCCAAATTTTCGAGCATTTTGTTGTAAAAATTTCATGTTAACTTCCTTGTGTGGTTATCGTCTACAGCACGCCGCTGCTGCTGCACGATGAAAGAATGAAGCAGACTGCGAATATTAACGCTGAATATCTAATAATATAATTCATTATATTACTCCATGTTAAAATTAAGATTCCTGTACTATGTGAATATTATGCCAACACTGTATGAATAACAACTATTTCAGGATCGGCGATAAATTACCTGCTTCTTCGATCTTTGCAGGTTGTTGAGCGGGAAGATTAATATTTCCAGTTTTTTCAATTGATAAATCTTTAGATTCTAAAGTAAATTCAGATGCGCTGTTCAGCGCATTTTTAGTTAAATTTACAGACTTCACGATTTTTGCATTCGTTGATAATTTCTGTGGCTGGTCTGAATAGGTGTCTATGGTTGGGCTTGGCTTTTGTACGACAAGATCAATCCCTTTAATGACGGCAGCCGTGCAGCCAATTGCGCCTGCCATAATACCAAGGATTGCCATAAAGGGTTTTGCAAGCAGTAAAACTGTGATGACACCCGCAGTGGATAATGCACCAATACATCCAGAAATAGCAGACTCAATAGCCTGTTTTTTTAATTCATATTTCTGTGATGGATCAGTGGTTTTGGCAGCCTTGACGCCAAAGTATATCGCTGAGCCTAAATTATATAACGATTTAAAACCGAAGGCGCATGCGATAACAGCCGGGCCCGCAACAGCGAATGCTGCGGCAGCAATGAATCCGCCAAGTATTGATGCAGTCAAGGCTGCTGCACAAACAAATTCGATAATTGCTTTTGCCGTTAATTGACCAGGAAAATTTTTGAGATATGCTTGCCGCAAAGTAAGTGCACTGACAATCCATGATGATATGAATGCTATTGGCAGCAATGCGAATTTTAAAATGCTTTCAAAAAGCGGTTTGAAGACAGTCGCAAAGTAAAAAATAAGAGAGAGATCAAGTGTATCCATAGCGAGAACACTTGAAATTCCAATACCGGTTTTACGTATTTTTTCTTTCGTTACCGCATCCATGTGACACTCCTTTTTATTTATTCACTGTATGCTACGGCTGATAATTGAAAAAAAGCAATATGAAATTAATGGATATTTCACTATTCTATTCATATTGTTTGAATAATAACGTGACTTGACACATTGTCATGAAGAAAAAATAATCAGGGAATTGGTATGACTAAAATTGGTACTCCGTACAAAAAATCAGCGACAAAATTTTTATTACTTGGTTCTGGCGAGCTTGGTAAAGAAGTGGCAATTGAGGCACAACGCCTTGGTGTTGAAGTGATTGCGGTAGATAGATACGCGAATGCTCCAGCAATGCAAGTCGCGCATCGCAGTCATGTTATATCCATGCTGGATGCCGCGGCATTGCGAGATGTGATAGAACAGGAAAAGCCGGATTTTATCGTTCCTGAGATTGAAGCAATATCCACGGATACACTCGCCGAACTGGAGAGAGAAGGATATTGTGTTGTGCCAACTGCGCGCGCAGTGCAAATGACAATGAACCGCGAGGGGATACGACGTCTTGCTGCAGAAGATTTAAATCTTCAAACTTCACCATATCGATTTGCTGCAAACAAAGATGAATACACAAATGCAGTAAATGAAATTGGCATGCCATGCGTAGTTAAGCCTGTCATGAGTTCATCAGGGAAAGGGCAGAGTGTCGTACGCTCTGCAAGCGATTTAGGCTCAGCCTGGGAAATATCGCAGACCGCTGGCAGGGCTGGCGCGTGTTCTGTGATTGTTGAAAAGTTCATTCCATTTGATTATGAGATTACATTGCTGACCGTCAGACATGTTAACGGTACAACATTTTGCGCTCCTATCGGGCATACACAAGTAAATGGTGATTACAGGGAATCTTGGCAGCCCCATCAAATGCCGCCACATATTCTGACTGAAGCTGAGCGCATGGCAAAAATCGTTACGGATGCTTTGGGCGGCTATGGTGTTTTTGGTGTAGAATTTTTTATTCAAGACGAAAAAGTATTTTTCAGTGAAATTTCACCGCGGCCGCATGATACTGGAATGGTTACACTTATTTCCCAGGATTTATCAGAATTTGCATTGCATGTGCGTGCAATCTTGGGGCTGCCGATTCCAGTATTACGTCAATTTGGGCCTTCCGCATCTTGTGCAATGCTGGCGTATGGCAATGGCGATGAAATTAGTTATTCGAATATTGGCAATGCGCTTAATCGTGAAGATACTCATATCAGGCTATTCGGAAAGCCGGAAGTGCGGGGTGAGCGGCGCGTTGGTGTCGTATTAAGTCGCGCAGATTCAATAAGGGCTGCCAGGGAGAAAGCTAGCTCTGCATGTGGAGAAATTAAAATAGAGATAAAATGATTTTTCTGGTAATATTTCTTGCAATGTCAACATGGAGGTTAACATGCGAAAGTATATACCTGCTTTATCTATTCTCGCTTCAGCATTGGCGCTCGCTACAAATCCAGTTAATGCTTGTACTGATATCACTCTTACTGCGAAAGACGGCTCACAGATTGTCGCCCGCACGCTAGAGTTTGCGATGCCGATGAATTCCAGCATTGTTTCTAACCCACGCGGTACAGCGTATGCCCCGACAGCCCCGGACGGTAAGCCGGCAATGAGTTGGAAAGCTAAATATGGTTATCTTTTCGTAAACGCATTCGATCAAAGCTTCACTGTTGACGGTATGAATGATCAAGGCCTTGCATTTGAATATTTATATCTTCCAGGATTTACGACGTACCAGACTGTGCCTGCTGGTAAAGATGCACAGGCAATCCCATATTATAACTTTGGCGACTGGGTGCTGGGTAATTTTAAATCTGTCGATGAAGTGCGGCAGGCGCTGACTTCAATCTATGTATACGAACAATCGCTGCCTATCGCGGGTGGTATGATATTTCCACTACATGCTGCAATACATGATGCATCAGGCAAGGGTATTGTAGTTGAATTTGTGAATGGCAACATGAATGTTCATGACTATGTTGGCGTCATGACGAACTCGCCTCCATATGACTGGCAGGTATTGAATTTGCCGCAATTCTTCAATCTTTCCCCCTATAATCCCAAACCCATTATTGTGAGTGGTGTCGCTTATGGTGTGAATGGACAAGGCGCTGGTATGCTTGGGTTGCCGGGCGATATCAGTCCTCCATCACGATTTGTGAAAATGGCATTCATGCTGCAATATTCTTATCAGACTGATACTGCGCTGAAAGCTATCAATCTTGCTGAGCATATTATTAATAATGTTGATATTCCAGCAGGTATTGCACGTGAAAAAACAAATGATACTGATTCATATGAGACTACTCAGTGGACTGTTTTCAAGGATTTGACGCATAAGATATTTTACTATCATAGTTATGATGATTTAACACTGCGCTCCATTGACATGAATCAGTTGGATTTAACTGAAAAAGGCCAGCGTTTGTCGATACCAATTTCAAATCCGCCGACAATCATGGATGTAACAGCCAAGTATAAGTTGTCGCTCGCTAAACCTGCTGCACCCGCAGCTGCAGCTCCTGCTCCTGCAGCAGCGCAACCGCAAGCGAAAGCTGCGAATTAAAAATCAAATGCAATACCAAGTAACGGCCCGGACAACTTCATATCCCAGAGGTAACGTCCGGAGTCGTTACCGGTTTGGTAACTCTGTGTGAGACTGCGATAACCTAAATATATTGTTGGGTGTGTCGATAAAGATTGCGGTATATATCCAATTAATCCAACGAGATTATAGCTAAAATGTGTAGATGTTGAGTTACCGCCGACATCGCCAGCGAAAGTCAGTGACCATGCCGGATTGAATTTATAATCAAATTTGGCGCCAAGTATCGGATCAATCCAGTGCTGGTTATCCTTGTTATAGAAATTTATTGTTGGCAGTGCTGCATTTAATGAATTTTTATTATGAGTGTATCTGAGGCCGGTGTAAGGAGCGATATGCCAGCCGTTGTCGTTGTAAACAGTATAATAAATACCTGCGCTATATAAACCATAATGTGATCTTGCATTATAAGTTAATGCTCCATCCTTGCCGTCATCGGTGAGAGTTGCCATGACAGCATTAAAAAATAATCCCCAGGGTTCTTTGGTAGCTTCCAGCCACAACATGCCGGCGTAGCTGAGATGCTTCAGAATATCTGAAAAACTTGCATCTACGTGAGCGCGGCGCGGTCCGATTTGTGTTGTTCCATCCATGTTGATTGCCCATAAATATGGTGCAATACGGAACTTCCATTTGGTTTCAGGTGTGAGCGAAGTTGCCTCATCTGTGCCGGAATCTGCGTAAGCAATGCCGCTTGATAATGTTATGATGGTAAGCGCGCTTATTTGGAAAAATCTTTTTATTTTGCGAGAAGAAAATCCTGACATGACAACATCATCCTTGTGGGTTTGTTACATAATTTGTCAATATTATTAATTAGCCAAAGCGGTGGCAAGAAAAATCAAAAGTATTATTTTGGTGAGTGGTGATAATTCTGCGCGTCGTAATAAACAACGCGCAGATTATAGTGGCAGGTTATCTATTTAATGCAGGTGAAGAGGAAAAGGTTGCTTCTTCGATTTGCTTGTTTTCTACCGGTCTTTTTGATGCGCGAAAGTTATTAAATAAGGCCACAGGATTTTGAGCTAGTCGTTTAGTTTCGTCAAAAGCTTTGGCTGGACCATAAGTATTGATATCTTTAAATGCTCTTGTGGCTAATAGTAACGCTAATGCACCATCCATGTAAAAAGAGAGGTTAGTTAAACCGACATAGCTGAAAAATCTTGATGTCAAAAATAATGCAGCAGTGCCGCTGCTGTAAACATAGTCTGTTTTATTGGATTGTTCGGTTGATTGATCTGCTGGTCTTGATTGCATAAGTAATTCCTTTTTAATCTTGAATGTTGAAACAATTGGGTCAAGCGACCCTGTCCATCAATATAAAACGCAACCACTATAAACTTAATTATCGACAGAGTGCAAGAGACGGTAAATGTCATTCCCGCGAAAGCGGGAATCTCCCTCCGTTTGTTTACACGGTCAAATTAAGGAGGTCCCCGCTTTCGCGGGAATGACGGCATTATATAAATCACTTGATTACTAAAGAAAACTCCAGTAAAAATGGCAGTTCTTTTGTCTTTAGCCGCGAATGTGGCGGAACTGGTAGACGCGCTGGATTTAGGTTCCAGTGGGGTAACCCGTGAGAGTTCGAGTCTCTCCATTCGCACGTCTTGCTATCTATAAGAAAGACTTATAAAAAGTTAATTGTTTAGGGTGGATAAACCATGCAAGTTTCAGTTGAAAAAGTTAGCACCATTGAGCGCAAGTTGACCATAGTTGTTCCAGCAAATACCGTGGAAGAAGAGCTGTCCAAGCAAGTTACCCAGTTCGCTCAAAAAGCAAATATCAAGGGGTTCAGACCGGGTAAAGCTCCTGTCAGCTATATTAAGCAGCATTATGGCGAAGATATGCGCCGCGAAGCGATGGGTAAAGTAATTCAAAATGCACTATATAATGCATTGGTTGAGCAAAAACTCACTCCAGTCAGTACTCCGGAAGTTGAGCCAAAAATGATGCTGGCTGACCAGCCTCTGGAATTTGTAGCGTCATTTGAAATCATGCCGGAAATTACCAGCATTGAATTCAAAATGGATAAAATTGAAAAGCCAGTTACTGACGTAACTGATGAAGATCTGAATCGGGTGATCGATCAACTGCGTAAGCAATATACCAAGTGGAATGTCATTGATCGCGCCGCTGCTCTGAAAGATAGAGTCGTTCTTGAATACTACGCCATCTATGAAGGCAATGCAGATACAGAAAATAAAATTCAGAATTTCCCGCTGGAATTAGGCAGTAATGTAATGTTGCCAGGCTTTGAAGAAGGTCTCGTGGGCAGCAAGGCTGGTGATGAAAAGAAACTGAACCTGACATTCCCCGCTGACTTTGGCGACAAAGAACGCGCAGGTAAGCCAATTGAATTTGTGGTTACGATTAAGCAAGTCTTTGAAGCAGATATGCCGGAAATTGATGCGGAATTTGTGAAGCGTCTGGGTATCAAGAGCGGTGAGGCGGAAGAATTAATGAAGCAGATCCGTCAGTCTCTCGAGCAGGAACGTGATCGTCTGGTTAAGGAAAAATTGAAGGAACAGGTATTCAAAGCGCTTCTGGAGCAAAACCAGATGGATGTACCAAAAGCACTGGTTTCCCGTGAAGCCAAGAATATTCATGACGAAGTCTATCCTCAGCATCAGCACCACGACCATAGCCATCACTCAGATGAAGAATTATCTTCATTCAATGATGTGGCCAAGAAGCGTGTAACGCTTGGTCTTTTGATCGCCGAATATGCAAAAATGAATGAAATCAAGCCAGATGCGGCTCGTGTAGATGCTCGTATCAAGGAAATAGCGGCTGCTTACGAGAATCCGAAAGAGGTTATTGACTGGCTTTCATCCCAGGAAAGAAGAGGCGGAATCGAGGCACAAGTGATGGAAGACCAGGTACTTGACAAGCTCATGAATGGTGTAACAGTGTCAGATAAGACAATGAGTTATGCTGAATTAAAAGGTATTCGCATCTAGGTATATTCGTATATAATGATATAGAGTGATTAAGGAAATCTGCATGAATCAGGCCATCAAGGCAAACTTAGTTCCAATGGTTGTTGAACAAACCGCTCGTGGCGAAAGAGCTTTCGATATCTACTCCAGATTGCTTAAAGACAGGGTCATCTTTTTAGGCGGCCCAATTGATGATCATCTTGCAAACTTGATCGTCGCGCAGCTGTTATTTCTTGAGTCAGAAAATCCGGATAAAGATATATCTATATATATCAATTCACCAGGCGGTGTGGTCACTGCAGGGCTTGCGATTTACGACACAATGCAGTTCATCAAACCAGATGTCAGCACCATGTGTATCGGCCAATGTGCTAGTATGGGTGCTTTTTTGCTTGCCGGCGGCACAAAAGGCAAACGTTATTGTCTGCCTAATGCCCGCGTAATGATTCACCAGCCTTTGGGTGGTGTTCAGGGACAAGCATCTGATATCGCGATTCACGCAGAAGAAACGCTCAAAATCCGAGCCCGTTTGAACCAGATTTTGGCTAAGCACACTGGGCAGCCGGAAGATATCATTGCAAAAGATACAGATAGGGACAACTTCATGAGTGCCGAAAAGGCGCTCGATTACGGAATCATCGACAAGATTCTGGGACATCGTGCTGCAGTTAAGTAGCGAAGATGTGTATGGGCTTTCTGAATTTAAGAGCCTGTTCAATATCTCGAGGCTCAAGCGAAAAATATAGCCGATCATGCCGTTTTTTTGCAGCGAGGCTAGAGATATTGAACAGGCTCTCAGGCTAAGGGTTGATTTTCTTTAATTCGCCCTTACCTTAAAGGCTTATAAACTGAAGAGGCTTTATCTATGAACAATGACCAGCGCGGCGGCGGTAAAGATAAGGTATTTCATTGCTCTTTTTGTGGTAAGAGTCAACATGAAGTGCGCAAACTGATCGCGGGTCCGTCTGTTTATGTGTGTGATGAGTGTGTTGCGCTTTGCAATGACATCATCAATGAAGAAACAGGCGAAGACAAGCAGACATCACCTACTGAATCTATGCCAAGACTGCCTGCGCCTACAGAAATCTGTAAGACGCTGGATGAGTATGTTATTGGTCAAACGCAGGCAAAAAAAGTTTTGTCTGTTGCAGTCTACAATCACTATAAACGTCTGCGCAGCCACACCAAGCAAGATGACGTTGAACTGAATAAGAGCAACATTTTGTTAATCGGGCCTACCGGCAGCGGCAAAACCCTGCTTGCAGAAACACTGGCTAGATTGCTCAATGTTCCATTTGTTATTGCGGATGCAACTACTCTTACTGAAGCTGGATATGTCGGCGAAGACGTCGAAAGCATAATCCAGAAATTATTACAGCGTTGTGAGTATGATGTTGCGAAAGCGCAAATGGGTATCGTTTATATCGATGAAATCGACAAAATTTCCCGTAAATCAGAAAACCCATCCATCACTCGTGACGTATCAGGTGAGGGTGTGCAACAGGCATTGCTAAAACTGATTGAAGGCACGATAGCATCTGTTCCTCCGCAAGGCGGCAGAAAGCATCCGCAGCAGGAATTTATTCAAGTCGACACACGTAATATTCTCTTTGTTTGCGGCGGTGCGTTTGCGGGTCTGGAAAAAGTTATTCGTGACCGTTCAGAAAAATCTGGTATTGGTTTTTCTGCCGAAATTCACGGTAAGGAAGACTCTAAAACAATTGGTGATCTACTGAAAGAAGTAGAGCCAGCTGACTTAATCAAATATGGTTTGATTCCAGAATTAATTGGCCGTCTGCCGGTTGTGGCAACACTGGAAGAACTGGATCAGGATGCATTAATCAGTATTCTCACTGAACCAAAAAATTCATTGGTTAAACAGTACAAAAAACTGTTTGAAATGGAAGGTGTTACGCTAGAGTTTCGTGATACCGCTCTTCACACCATCGCCGAGCGATGCGTCGAAAAGAAAACTGGCGCGCGCGGTCTGCGTTCCATCATGGAAAAAACACTCCTTGATGTAATGTATGAACTGCCATCGTTAAGTCACGTTTCCAAAGTCATTATCGATGAGTCGGCAATACACGGCGAAACAAAGCCTATCATTATTTACGAAAATCAGCAGCAGCAACCGATTGCTGCGGATAAGTAAACATTTTCAAGTGCCTTACTGACGTTTCATGAATCGCGCTAACTGAACAATGGAGGAATATGCATGGTTGAATCGGCCCAAAGTATGACGAACACGCTGAGCATACCAGTTTTACCGCTTCGAGATGTAGTGGTATACCCATATATGGTTGTTCCGCTGTTTGTGGGGCGCGACCGATCTATCAAGGCGCTTGAAGTCGCAATGGCGGCTGACAAGCAGATTCTGTTGGTAACGCAAAAAAATGCTACCGACGATCAGCCTAATGAAAAAACAATACATAAAATTGGTACTCTCGCTACCGTTTTGCAATTGCTAAAGTTGCCCGATGGTACAGTTAAAGTATTGGTTGAAGGTGTGAAACGCGGCAACATCAAGCAATTCATCGAAAACTCAGAATACTTTCTGGCTGATGTTGAGCTGCTGGAAGATAAAAATATCGAGGATCGTGAAGTTGAGATTTTTGTTCGTTCACTCAAGTCGCAATTCGAACAATATGTAAAATTAAACCGTAAAATTCCAGCTGAAATTATGGCTTCTATCGTTTCAATTGATGATGGCAGCCGTCTCGGCGACACCATTGCAGCTCATCTAAGTATCAAGCTTGATGACAAGCAAAAACTGCTGGAAATGACTGACCTTGCCAAACGTCTCGAAAAATTAATGGGACTTTTGGAGAATGAAATTGATTTACTGCAGGTTGAAAAGAAAATTCGCGGGCGCGTGAAGCGTCAGATGGAGCGTACACAGCGCGAATATTATTTGAACGAACAAATCAAGGCAATTCAAAAAGAATTGAATGAAATTGAAAATGTTCCTAATGAGCTTGAGTCACTGGCTCAGAAGATTGAAAAAGCCGGCATGTCAAAAGAAGCAAAAGAAAAATGCGATATCGAGTTGAATAAGCTGAAGGCAATGCCTGCGCAATCAGCGGAAGCAACCGTTTCCCGCAATTATCTTGATGCCGTGCTTTCACTCCCATGGAGTAAATCTTCGCAAACGAAGATAGATCTCGCTGAGGCGGAAAAAATTCTCGATGCAGAACATTATGGCTTGAAAGAAGTGAAAGAGCGTATTGTTGAATATCTCGCAGTTCAAAAACGCGTTAAACAAATCAAAGGCCCGATTTTGTGTCTGGTTGGACCTCCAGGTGTTGGTAAAACATCGCTTGGCGAATCCATTGCACATGCAACAGGGCGTAAATTTGTGCGTATGTCGTTGGGCGGCGTGAGAGACGAAGCTGAAATACGCGGTCATCGCCGTACATATATCGGTGCGATGATGGGTAAAATTTTACAAAAGCTGGCTAAGGCTGGCACGAATAATCCATTGTTCCTGCTGGATGAAATTGACAAAATGTCTATGGATTTCCGCGGCGATCCGGCTTCCGCATTACTTGAAGTACTGGATCCTGAACAAAACCACGCATTCAACGATCATTACCTGGAAGTGGATTATGATCTTTCCAGTGTCATGTTCATGGCGACGGCAAATACTCTGGATATTCCGCCGGCATTGCGTGACCGTATGGAAGTCATCCGTATTCCAGGTTACACCGAAGATGAAAAAGTTAATATTTCATTACGCCATTTAATTCCAAAACAAATCAAGCAGGCTGGCCTTAAGGCTTCTGAAATTCAAATTCCTGCAGAAACAGTACACGGCATTATTCGCTATTACACGCGCGAAGCTGGTGTGCGTAATCTGGAACGCGAAATTTCCAAGATTTGCCGCAAGGTGGTGAAAGAAGTCTTGATGAAAACCAAGAAATCGGCAGCCATTGTTAGTCCTGATGATCTTGAACATTATCTCGGCGTGCGTAAATTCCGTTACGACATTGCAGAGCAGCAAGATCAGATCGGCCAGGTGAAAGGGCTTGCATGGACTGAGGTGGGCGGTGAACTTCTCAGTATTGAAGCCATTGTCCTTCCTGGTAAAGGTAAAACCATTTACACGGGGCAGCTGGGTGAAGTAATGCAGGAATCGATTCAGGCAGCGCTCTCAGTTGTTAAGGCGCGTTTTGATTTGCTTGGCGTGCCGAAAAACTTTTTTGATAAACATGACATTCATATTCACGTACCGGAAGGGGCGACACCTAAAGATGGTCCTAGCGCCGGTATCAGTATGTGTACTGCGCTGGTATCTGTTATTTCACAGCTGCCAATACGTGCGGATTATGCGATGACAGGTGAGATCACCCTGCGTGGTGAGGTGCTGCCAATCGGCGGATTAAAAGAAAAACTGCTGGCTGCACATCGAAGCGGGATTAAGAATGTCATCATACCTATTGAAAATGTGAAGGATTTAAAAGAAATTCCTGATAATATCAAGCAGGATTTGAATATCAAGCCTGTTCGATGGATAGATGAGGTTCTGAGTTCGGCGCTGATTGGGTACTCACCGCGTGTCAGCCGTAAGCTCAAAAAGGGCAAGGCATCACTGGTGGCATCTGTCAGCAAGAAGAGTAAGGGCCGTAAATCAGACGACAGGATAAGAACCCACTAACTTTGCTTGACACTCGTTTCAATGTATTGGTATAAATGCCATCTCGTTGCGAGCGACCAGCATCAAAGGAAATGATGCGGACTCGACAAGGTGGCATTCGGAATATTATTTAACCAAGGATAGAGAGATAAATATGAACAGAACAGAATTGATCGACTTTGTTGCTGAATCGGCTGAATTAACCAAGACATCTGCGGCAAAGGCAGTAGATGCGGTACTGGAAGGAATTACCAAATCTTTGCAAAGCGGCGACCCAGTTGTACTAGTGAATTTTGGTACGTTTACTGTTAAGATGCGCGCTGCCAGAGAAGGCCGTAACCCGGTGACTGGTGAAAAGATTCAGATTAACGCAGCAAAAGTTGTTGGCTTCAAGGCAGGGAAAGCGTTGAAAGATGCCGTTAAGAAAGAAGTAGCAGAGGAAGCATAAGTTGGAAATGGGTGCTTAGCTCAGCTGGTAGAGCATCGCCCTTACAAGGCGAATGTCGGGGGTTCGATCCCCTCAGCACCCAAGTTAGAAGATGGTAAGTAGTAATACATACCAATAATGAGTTTAGCAAGGAGTGGTAGTTCAGTTGGTTAGAATACCGGCCTGTCACGCCGGGGGTCGCGGGTTCGAGTCCCGTCCACTCCGAGTATTTAAGTAAAATCGTGTTAGATGGAAGGTGTATCCTGGTGACAAAGATACGTCTTTTCTCGTCATACAGAGAGCAAGTATGCTGCAAACCATTCGCGAACACACCCAAGGCTGGATCGCCGGAACAATCATCTCAATCATTATCCTTTCATTTGCTTTATGGGGGATCCATAGTTATTTTACGAGCGGCGGTGCGAACAATATCGTTGCGATAGTAAATGGTGTGGATATTTCGAAAGAACAGTTAACCATGGCGTATGAACGTATGCGCCGGCAAATGCAGACGCAATATGGTTCTGCTGCGCTTAAAGAAGATAATTCGTTAAAATCCCGTGCATTGAAAGGGATTGTTGAAGTCGAAGTATTGAAGCAGGCTTCTATTTCCCAGGGCTTCAGAATATCTGATCAGCAGGTTGATAACTATCTGCAAAGCATGCCAGAATTTCAGATCGATAATCAGTTTTCACTGGATAAATTTCAGGAAATTTTATCATCCACCATGCTGTCAATTAGCGAATTCCTAAATATTATTCGCACTGGTCTGCTCATTGATCAACCCAGATTAGGTACGATGCTGACATCATTTTCGCTGCCTGATGAAACCAGCGATACAATCGCCCTGGTGGATCAGGAGCGTAACATTGATTATCTATCCATACCGATGCAGTACTTTCTTTCACAGCCTGTAACCATCGCACCAGAACGCATTGAAGCTTATTACAATGAGCATCAGTCTGAATTCATGACACCAGAACAGGTGAACATTGAGTATGTTGAGCTGTCGCTGAAAGATTTGTATTCCCGATTTTCACCAACCGACACCATGCTAAAGAATTTTTACAATGAAAATATTAATTCTTACACGCAGCCTACGGCATGGAAATTGAGCAGCATTTTAATTGCAGTGCCCGCGAATCCGTCTACTGTTGACTGGCAGTCCGCACAGGCGAAAATGAGCAAGGTGATAGAATCATTGAATAAGGGCGGTGATTTTCAGGCAATGGCCAGACAGCATAGCCAGGTTTCCATACCTGCCGGAATGCTGGTATTGAATCAGGTTCCTGCTGATTTACAAAAAGCCACCGCCAGTCTGACTACCAGCGGCCAACTATCTGAACCAATCCGCACGGTACAAGGCATCGTTCTTTTGAAAGCCGATGATATTCGCGAGCCTAAAATCGAGCCGTTCGATCAAGTGAAAGATAAAGTGCGTGAAGCATATGTACGCCAGCATGCAGAAGAAAAATTTGCAGAAATGCGTGATCAACTGGCAGATTTGACTTATGCAAATCCAACATCGCTGCAAACTGCTGCCAATGATATGGGGCTGGTAATCAAGAGCAGTGAATTATTTACCAAAGACAAGCCGGGCAAAGACATTTCTCAATACAAGAAAATTCGTGATGCGGCATTTGGTAATGAAGTATTAAATTTGCAAAATAACAGTGATGTTATTCAGATTAACCCAGAAACAGTGGTTGTGATTCGTGATAAGTCACATTTAACATCCAAGCTGTTACCATTGGCAGATATTTCTAAACAGATTTCCGAGAAATTGAAAGCGCAGGAATCTGATGCCAAGGCAGAGAGATTTGCCGAAGAATTGCAGGCACAATTAGATAAGGGCGGTGACGCAGCAAAATTAGTTGCCGAGCACAATTTTAAATGGGTGAGCCTGGGTTATGTAGGCCGTTATTCAAATAAGGTTGATTCCGCTATCATGGATACAGCGTTCCGTTTGCCGCACCCTGCAGCAAACAAAACCGTTTATGGTGTAACACGTATGCCTGGCGGCTATGCAGTTGTTGCACTCCACGGTGTCAAAGATGGTTCACTTGATGATAAAAAATTAAGTGTATTCTCTGAACAAGTGCAAAACAGCATGGGCTTTCTGGAATATAGCCTGTACAAAGATGCACAGATCAATAAAGCCAAGATTAAAATCAGCGGTTAAATTTTATTAGAGAATGTAGCCCGGGTTAGCGCGTTTTTTGCGCGTAACCCGGGGTATCGTCACCAACGGCGTTTCCATAGCTGAAAAATCCGATTGCGCACAACACATTAATTGTCGATAGCCTGGATAACGCAAAAAGCGCGTTATCCAGGCTACACTCGCTACAAGTTTGTGCACAGGCGATAACACGCAATAATATTTGTTTGCAGTTAATTTGGGTTGAGCGCCTTTTGCGAAACCCTATGATCCCGCTACCTGTAAATATTTTGTAGCCCGGGTTAGCGCGCTTTTTGCGCGTAACCCGGGGTATCGTCACCAACGGCGTTTCCATAACTGAAAAATCCGATTGCGCACAACACATTAAATGTCGATATCCTGGATAACGCAAAAAGCGCGTTATCCAGGCTACACTCGCTGGAATATAGCTTGTACAAAGATGCACAGACAATAAAGCCAAGCTTAAAATCAGCGGTTAAATTTTATTAGAGAATGTAGCCCGGGTTAGCGCGCTTTTTGCGCGTAACCCGGGGTATCGTCACCAACGGCGTTTCCATAACTTAAAAATCCGATTGCGCACAACACATTAAATGTCGATATCCTGGATAACGCGTTTTTTGCGTAACCCGGGGTAATAATATATTCCCGGATTACGCGCAAAAAGCGCGCTAATCCGGATTACATTCATTTTATCTGCTTGCTGTTATTGTTCTGTTTGGTGTAAATATAAAATTGAATTTACACTTTTCATGGAGATAGTGGTAATGTCGAATATAAATCCAGAACAAGCATCGACACTCGCAAAATATTTTTACAAACTGGCAGAAGATAGTCAGGACGTTTTCTGGTTTAGAAGCATAGATTACACAGAACAAATTTATGTTAGTCCCGGTTTTGAAGATATCTGGGGAATCACATGCCAAAAGTTGTATGATGATCCTGGTGTTTGGATTTCTGCCATGCATTCTGAAGATCGAGAAAGATTGCGATATGATTGCTCAAGCCGCACCGCTCCAATGAAACCGGGTGAAGTAATCGAAAAAAATTATCGAATAGTTCGCCCTGATAATTCTATTCGCTGGATCAAAGACACATCATTCGGATTGTTTGATGATAATGGCAAATGTTTTGCCGTTGCCGGTACCTGTAAAGATGTATCAAAAGATGTGCTGCATCAACAGGAATTGCAAAACCAAAAGCAGATTGCAGAAATGGCAAATCAGGCAAAAGCAGATTTTCTTGCCAAAATGAGTCATGAATTCCGCACGCCGCTGAATGCAATTTTGGGAATAGGGCAGATATTGACGCAAAAAGAATTGCCTCCCGAAGTTCAGGAATATGTTTCGATTATCAATCAGTCCGGTAACATTCTAGCGGCATTTGTGAATGATATTCTTGATTTCGCTAAAATTGAAATTGGTGAAATGTCATTTTCAAGCGAGCCATTTGACTTGCATGTATTATTTTCGCAAGTGATGAAATCTTTTGAATATCAGGCTGATGCTGCCAAAATTAAATTAACACTGGATTACCCTGCGAATATTGCAAAACAGGTTATTGGGGATGCCAAGCGTGTCAGACAGATTCTGACAAATCTTGTTAATAATGCAATGAAATTCACAGACGAAGGTGAGGTTAAGGTCGGTGTTTCCTGCCAGAAAAATAATGATAATAAAGGTGTGTTTTCAGTGCAGGTTATTGATACGGGTATTGGTATATCTGAAAATAACCACAAGTTTATTTTTGAAAAATTCGGGCAGATACCGTCTGCACATCAGCGCAAACATCAGGGTACTGGGCTAGGGTTATCAATTGTAAAAGAGTTGGTAGAAAGAATCGGCGGTAATATTACGGTAGAAAGTAAGCTAGGGAAAGGGTCTACATTCACATTTAGCTTGCCGTTACAGCTTCAAGATTCACCTCTGGAAAACTTCATAGACACAAAGAAAAAAGCATCTCATCCAATTAACGTTGATGGGAAATTAGGTCTGAATCTGCTGTTGGTCGAGGATAATATTACTAACCAGAAGATTGCTAAAATCATGCTTGAAGGCATTGGCTGTGAAGTGGATATCGTAAACAACGGAGAAGAAGCATTATCAAAATTAAATGCTTCGCAGTCATACGATACCATTTTGATGGATATTGGTTTGCCGGACATGGATGGTTATGAGGTGGCCAGCAGGATACGTAAGCGAGATCATCTCAAAAATATTCCGATTATCGCAATGACTGCTCACGCGATTGAATCAGACAAGCAAAAATGTCTGGTGTCTGGTATGACAGATGTCATTATCAAACCGATACCATACCAAACATTATACGAAACCCTCAGATCATGTAACGTATGATGCAAGGTATTTTAAATTCAAATCTGATATGGGATAGATCTGATTTTCTCACAATTCTCGATTCTGATATCGCAAAACAATTATTCGCTGATTCAGAAATTTCAGAATACATAAAAGAGTGGAGCGTTGATAATGAGGCGGCATTGCTGCATGCGAATAATATCAATGCGGACACAAATGCTCATGATGCGTTGCTAATGTTGCAGCTAGTCGCGGCATTTGCAAGAAAAGATTTAGCGCGCGTTGAATATTTGACGAAGCATGAGAATGTTACCACTGGTGTACGCCTCGATTATTTCCTGCCTTTATATGATGAACGTAATGGTTCGGGGGAAGATATTTTCGTTACCAGCGTTAAAGCATTATTAAACGGTGATGTGAAAAACGATATTCATTTGCAATCAAACCGCATGTTGCATAAAGTCGGTCAATCTGTTGGTCAGCCATATGCTGATGAAGAATTGCGTGGAATTGAAGGGTATGTGAATAATTCGCATTTAATTCGAGATTTGCTGCAATCCGCGCCCAATCATTCGGTGGTTCAACCAAATTCACAGGCTCTGGATTATATCGTCAGAAATTCAAAAACTTATCGCGATACTAACAATAATCCTGTCATTGTTTTTATTCCCGGCGCAATTTCAATTGACGGGTATCCTGTTCCAGAGCTGATTCAGTTTGCTATAAATAATGGCGCAGATGTAAATGATGTTGGTTTTTTTGGTGTGCCCGGTATTGTCTGGTCAATTATTTTGGGAGATATCGACGCTGTTGCAAAATTCGTTCAATTGGGTGCTAAACTTGATATTGAAGATGAAATGCGCTGCCCACACGTCAATAGTTGGGTTGATTCTACGAAAATCGCAGCCGGTGATGATTATGTCTACAAATATCGTCTTGATATAATCAAGCATGCTGTGCTGCCAGTTGTGAAGCTTTAATATCCATGAGATGGATTCTTTAACAAACCGCGTAGTGAAAATATTAATGGAGTTGCAGTGGACTTGAACAGAAAGCCCTAGCATTAGCATTCAGATTATTAACGTCGATATTGTTTTACAGGAGTGCCGCAGCAACTTCACAATTTATTTATAAACCAGCTCAGCACTCTCCAGCGACAAATCTTGTTGTATCCCTTTAATTAAATTTTCTGACGGTTTAACCAGCCAGCTTTTACCTAATTTGATGCGTGCCATTGCGCCATTTTGCAGGTAATTCAACACTACCGGGCAGCCGCCGCCGAGGTGGCTGGACAACAGTGTTTTCAAGTGGTCGATGTTAATTGGCCTGGTGCTATTGATGTTTATTTGCAGATACTTGGCATATTTTTCCCGAGCTTCTTCCATGCTCATTAACTCACGCGCCATGATGCGCGGTTTATTACTGAAATCATCAATTCCAAGTTCGCCGGAAATAATTGTAATCTGATCTTCCACAATCAAGTGCCGATATTTCTGGAAGCTCTCTGAAAAACACACTACTTCAATCTGGCCGGTACCGTCATCAAGCGTGAAGATTGCAATCCTGTCGCCGCGCTTGGTCTGTCGTGTGCGGATAGCAGTTATAATTCCCGCGGCTGTAGCATTTGGATGCGCGCCCGGATGCAGCATGGATATTTGATCTGATGTGAAATTGGCAATTTCTTTGCGATACGCATCCAGTGGATGTCCCGTGAGGAAAAATCCCAGCGTTTCTTTCTCACCCTGCAGCTGCACTGCGTCTTCCCATGGCTCAACTTCAATATATTGCGGCTCTGACGGTGCGTGACAGGAGAGCAAATCATGTTGACCAAATGCGGCATTTTGCTGCGATTGTTCGGCTTGCTGTAATGCATTATTGAGTGATGCCAGGAGTGTGGCGCGATGCTTGCCGAACGAATCAAAACAGCCAGCTTTGATAAATGTTTCAAGGACGCGCCGATTAACTTTGCGCATATCAACGCGCTGACAAAAATCGAATAAATCTTTAAAGTCCCCGCCATGATTACGTGCATCAATGATGTTCTCAATCGCACTTTCGCCTGCGCCTTTAATTGCGCCCAGACCGTACATTAAATTATTTTCATCTAAAACCTTGAAGAAATAATAACTGCGGTTAATGTTAGGTGGTGTCACATTTATTTTTAAAGATTTACATTCATCTAAAAATAATATGACTTTTTCCGTACGGTCCATGTCAGAAGATAACACTGCTGCCATGAATTCAGCGGGATAGTGTGCTTTCAGCCAAGCGGTTTGATAGGCGATTAATGCATATGACGCGGAGTGAGATTTGTTGAAACCGTATCCGGCAAATTTTTCCATTAAATCGAAAATGGAGCCGGCAAGATCTTCTTTCACGCCGCGTTTGACAGAACCTGCGGTGAATATTTCGCGTTGCTTCGCCATTTCTTCGGGTTTTTTCTTACCCATCGCGCGGCGTAAAATATCTGCGGCACCAAGCGTATATCCAGCCAGTACCTGCGCGATTTGCATAACCTGTTCTTGATAAACAATGACACCATAAGTCGGCCGTAAAATTGGTTCCAGATCCTGATGCGGATAAACAACGCGTTGTCTGCCGTGTTTACGATTGATAAAATCTTCCACCATTCCAGATTGCAGTGGACCCGGACGGAACAGCGCCACAAGAGCAATCATATCTTCAAAACAGTCTGGCTGCAGACGCTTGATCAGATCGCGCATACCGTGAGATTCCAGCTGGAATACTGCGGTAGATTTGCATTGTTTTAATAGCGCAAACGTTGCGGGATCATCCAGTGGAATGTGTCCAATATCAACTTTATCTTCAGTTTTATTCTGGTTGATAATACGTAGTGCGCGATCTATCACGGTGAGTGTTTTCAAGCCTAAAAAGTCGAATTTCACCAGGCCGACAGCTTCCACATCATCTTTATCAAATTGTGTAACTGGATGTGCTGATTCACCAGGTTCGCAATATAGCGGAACAAAATCAGTTAATTTTCCTGGAGCAATGACGATACCGCCAGCATGTTTACCTACGTTACGAGTGATACCTTCAAGTTTGCGCGCGAGATCAATCAGCGTGCGCACTTCTTCTTCCATTTGATAACGCTCTTGCAGCAATTGTTCCTGTTCCATTGCTTTATCAAGCGTGATTCCCAATTCAAATGGAATGAGTTTTGCGATTTTATCAACGAAGCCATAACCAAGACCGAGAACACGGCCGACATCGCGCACGACAGCTTTCGCCGCCATGGTGCCGTAAGTAATGATTTGCGAAACGCTGTCGTGACCATGTTTATCCATCACGTATTCAATCACGCGGTCGCGGCCGTCCATGCAAAAGTCGATATCAAAGTCAGGCATGGACACACGTTCCGGATTCAGGAAGCGCTCAAACAATAATTCCAGTGCCAGCGGGTCGAGGTCAGTAATCTTGATTGAATAGGCGACCAGCGAGCCGGGGCCCGATCCGCGCCCTGGTCCTACGGGAATGCCGTTTTCTTTGGACCAGCGGGTGAAGTCGGCAACAATCAGGAAGTATCCGGCGAAACCCATTTTATTGATAACATCTAATTCGCGATCGAGACGTTTTTGGTAAGCGTCGAATTTGGTTTGAAAATTCGCATCGTCTTTATCGAGGATTTTCTCCAGTCGTTCCCGCAAGCCAATATTGGCAACTTCATTCAGATAGGATTCGGTGGAATATCCTTCAGGAACATGGAAATGCGGTAATAAGTTAATGCCGAGTTTGAATGTGACGTTACAGCGTTTGGCGATTTCGACCGTGTTTTGCAGCGCTTCCGGAATATCTGCAAATAACTTTTGCATTTCTTCCTGACTGCGAAAATATTGCTGTTCAGTAAACAGGCGCGGACGCTGCGGGTCATTTAATATCATGCCTTCATGTATGCAGACTCTTGCTTCATGTGCTTCATGGTCTTCACGTTCAAGAAAATGCACGTCATTGGTGGCGACAACAGGGATATTGAATTTCTCGGCGAACCTGGCTGCCGCCGGCACATAAATTTTTTCATCAGCCTTGCCGACGCGGCTGATTTCCAGATAAAAACGATTTGGAAAAAGTGTGTTCCAGTAATTCCAGCAAGCCTCGGCGCTTTTACTGTCACGAGCCAGCAATGCCTGTCCGATATCGCCGAATTGTGCGCCTGACAGCGCGATTAAACCGGATGATAGTGCTTCCAGCCAGGCTTTTTTTACAATTGGTTTATCGCCGTCATTCTGGCCTTCAAGAAAGCTGCGTGAAACCAGCTTCAGTAAATTTTGATAACCCTGATTATTTTGACACAACAGCGTCAGCTTGAAGGGTTTTTCGGAGTTTTCATCATTTTCAACGAATATATCGACGCCAATAATTGGCTTGATGCCGGCACCCAGCGCTTCTTTGTAAAATTTGACCGTGGCATATAAATTACCAAGGTCAGTGACGGTAACCGCAGGCATATTGTGTTGCGCTGCTTTTTCCATCATGTTGGGGATTTGCAGCAGCCCATCACGCAATGAAAACTCAGTATGACAGCGGAGGTGTATAAATTTTGGGTCCATTATCTGGCAAATTCCTGTCGATAGATATCAAAAGATCAATCTGAGATTAAAGCAAATTTGGGGGAATTTGTCATTCTTGGTTATTCTTAATTATGTGCTGTATGACGATGCCGTATGCCAGGATGCTCATGTTCGATGCGATGAATCACATCCTGCGCATGTTCTTCCGGATTTTCTACCATTGCTTCCGGTTCAATTCGTAATTTGGGAAGCGAATGAATGATTGCGAATGCTGCTTTTTGTCCGATATCAGCAGCTGTATCATTGACGTTGATATCAATGACTGAAAGCGGGTTTTGCGTGAAGTCGATAACACTGCAAATACGATTGATAACATTATCTACGTGATCACCATAATGACCGTGATGCTGCACGATGGCCTTTAATGCATTGCGGATCATGACATCTAGCGAAAGGCCTAATACTGATGCCACCAATGAAAAAGTCACAATGCTTTTTAAGATTTCGATGATCCAGCCAACTGTATGGGGACAATGGTAAATATCGGTAAGATATGGGCGAAAGTATTTATCAATTAAAGTCGTAAGAAATGCATGTATAAAGGTTTTAGAGCCGTAAATGCATCTATCTTCAAATTCGTCGCAAAGTTTTTCAACTGTGGCCGCAGAAGATTCTCCCTGCTTTCTTTTATACGCGAGCATTTGTTCTTTATTATTGTTAAGATATAAAAGAAGATCTTCATCACTTAACAAGCATTCAATTGACTCTTCATTGCATGAAAAGAATGATTCTTTGAAGTGATTTCGCATGTAATTACGAAATGCAATTTGAAAGCGGGAGAGTGCCATGATAGAAAAAACCCGTATAGTCTTTACCCGTGTTGTTTGGGCATAATTTAATCAATATTAACGAAAAAGTCAATTATAATCGCGTAAGTTGCTGTAAAATATGTAAATATTTTATTGGCGAAGACGTGATCAGGGCGCTGGATTTACATTAAATTGATATAATTCTGGTTAGTTTTACAGCGCAAAGATGGTATGATTACCAGTTTTCTAAAGCAGGTTTTCGTTGCATGATGAATATCAACTTTCTTGATTTCGAGCAGCCAATTGCAGAGCTCGAAGCTAAAATCCAGGAATTGCGTCTGGTAGGGACAGATGCGGATATTAATCTCAGTGAAGAAATAAGTCGTTTAGAAAACAAATGTAATCATCTGATTAAAGATACATTTTCCAAGCTGACTGCGTGGCAGGTTACCCAGCTCGCGCGTCATCCGCTTCGTCCGCATACCATCGATTATATCTCCCGTATTTTCACCGAATTTGATGAATTGAATGGTGACCGAATGACTTCAAGCGGCCCATCTATTATGGCGGGTCTGGCACGCATTGACGGCATTCCAGTGATGGTAATCGGGCAGGAAAAAGGCCGCAAAACACAGGAAAAAATCGAACGCAATTTTGGTATGCCAAATCCGGAAGATTACCGCAAAGCACTGCGTTTGATGAAAATGGCAGAAAAATTTAAATTACCTATCGTTACTTTTATTGATACCAACGGTGCATATCCCGGCATTGGCGCAGAAGAACGTAATCAGAGTGAAGCGATCGCACGCAACTTATTTGAAATGGCGCGTCTGCATACTCCGGTAGTTTGTGTTGTGATCGGTGAAGGTGGTTCCGGTGGAGCACTTGCGCTTGGCGTCGGTGACCGCGTGTTCATGCTGCAATATTCAATTTACTCAGTCATTACGCCGGAAGGCTGCGCATCCATTCTCTGGAAGAGTGCGGAAAACGCTTCGCTCGCAGCTGAAGCTTTAAATCCAACTGCCGACAGAATTTTACAATTAGGATTAATTGACGGCGTGATTCAGGAACCGCTTGGCGGCGCGCATCGTGATTACGATGCCATGGCGCGTTCAATCAAAAAAGTGATCGTGCAGCAGCTTGCAGATTTGCAGTCTAAAAATTTGGATACGCTGCTGGAAGAACGTTACAAGCGCATCATGTCATTTGGTTTGAAGTAATGAAACTGCTCGAAAGTGTCCGCGATTTTTGTGCGGCACACGCAAAAAATCATATTTATATTGCATTAAGCGGCGGTCTGGATTCGCGCGTACTTCTCGATTTGTGCCGTCAAATCAGCATGCAGTCATCAATTCAATTTCATGTCATTCATATTCATCATGGTTTAAGTGTAAATGCAGAAGCGTGGGTAGAGTGCTGCCGTGAATGGACAGAAGCAGCGAGATTTGTGTTTCATATGCGAACTGTAAATATTAATTTGAAAGATGGCGGTAGTCTTGAAGAAGAGGCGCGTAATCAACGTTACACTGCATTTGCAGAGATCATGCAGCAAGATGATTTGCTGTTAACTGCACATCATCAAGATGATCAGGCTGAAACAGTTTTATTACAGCTGCTGCGCGGTGCAGGCCCAAAAGGATTGGCAGCGATGCCATCTTGCAAACAATTTGCAAACGGCTGGCATGGCCGCCCGCTGTTGCAGTTTTCACGTCAGGAATTACGTGAATATGCAGTGTCACATGACTTAAAATGGATTGAGGATGAATCCAATTTTAATCTTGCGTTGACTCGAAACTTTATCCGACATGAAGTATTGTCATTATTGAAATCCCGTTGGCCGAATATAGAAAATACTTTAACTCGCAGCGCACAGCATTGCGCGGAAGCTCAAGGATTACTTGAAGAAACTGCGCGTGAAAAATTGCCGCTCGCATCCGGTTCGCAGCCGGATACATTATCAGCAGCTAAATTAAATCATTTTAATCCTTCATGGCAGCGTTTGTTGCTGCGTGTGTGGATTGAAGATTGCGGTTTCAGGCTGCCGGATGCGAATAAAATTTATAGTATTCAGGAAAGCGTACTTGCTTCCGCATGGGACCGTACACCTTGTGTCAGTTGGGAAGGCGCGGAAGTGCGTCGTCATCGCGATGACATTTACATTATCAGCCCATCTCCTGAAAATGATATTCAGGGAAATTGGGAGTGGGATATGGCGCAGCCGCTCAATTTACCCTGCGGGCGTGTGCTCACTGCTGAAATGATGAATGGCTGCGGTTTGCATGCTGATATTGGTAATTTGAGCGTGCGTTACCGGATACAGGGTGAAACCGTCACCATTGGCTCGCGCGGACGGGTATCACTTAAAAATTTGTTACAGGAATGGCGCGTACCAGTCTGGGAGCGTGGCAGGCTGCCTCTGGTTTTTGCCGGTGAAAAGCTGGTGATGGTACCTGGGTATTATGTGGAAGGGGTGTTGAATTGAAGGCGTCACCTTGAAAATGCACGGTTACATCCAGGAGATCCCTCGGCGCGCAAAACGCGCCTCGGGATGACACCTGTGGAGTCATTTATGCTTATCGCAGCAGCATCTGCAGCTATTGGTGCATAGGTATTTAATCAGAGCGCCGAAGCCCAGGATCGGCAGGGTGACATCGAAAAAGTCACGGAAAATAATCAGGGTGACCAGTTGATCGCGGTGTAATTTTAGAGCGAGTATGCCGACAACAACCGCTATCATGATAATGATAGCAACAAAATAACGCATCATGAACGATATCTCCTTAACTTATGGGCAAAATCCTTCATACAGACTAAATACTTACGTGAATGTAGTCAAGATTGGAAGCTGTCTCCTGTCATTCCTGCGAAAGCGGGAATCTCCCTCCGGTTGGTTGTACGGTTATATTCAAGAGGTCCCCGCTTTCGCGGGGATGGCGGCCTTTCGCGGGGATGGCGATGTTTAGTTGCAGTGCCAACCCGATTTTGCTACAGTGCAAATCAGGTTTTTTCTCATGCAAGCAGCACCCAACTATGACTAAATATATATTCATCACTGGCGGTGTCGTATCTTCTTTGGGTAAGGGAGTGGCTGCAGCGTCTCTCGGCGCGATCCTCGAAGCGCGCGGGCTGACGGTCAACATGCTCAAACTTGACCCATACATCAACGTCGATCCAGGCACCATGAACCCCCTCCAGCACGGCGAAGTATTCGTCACCGAAGACGGGGCGGAAACTGATTTAGACCTTGGCCATTATGAGCGCTTCGTCCGCGTCAAGATGACCAAGAATAACAACTTTACCACTGGCCGTGTGTACGCCAATGTCATCCGCAAGGAGCGCAAGGGCGATTATCTCGGCGGTACCGTTCAAGTCATTCCCCACATCACCGATGAAATCAAACGCTGCATCGTCAAAGGTGCCGGTAAAGTGGATGTGGCACTGATTGAAATCGGCGGTACGGTGGGTGACATCGAGTCATTGCCATTTCTGGAAGCTATCAGACAAATGCGCATGGAATTGGGTCGCCAAAATGCCTTGTTCATTCATCTGACTTTACTTCCATATATTCCGACGGCGGGTGAAATCAAAACCAAGCCGACGCAGCATTCAGTGAAAGAGTTGCGTTCCATCGGTATTCAGCCGGATATTTTATTATGCCGCAGTGACAGGCCGATTTCTGAAAGTGCCCGCTCCAAGATTGCACTCTTTACCAACGTGGAAAAAGAAGCGGTCATCCCGCTGCTGGATGTTGATTTCATTTATCAGCTGCCAATTTCCCTGCATGAACAGGGATTGGATAAACAAGTTGTTGATCAGCTGCACTTGCCGGAACACAAAGTTGATTTACAGGAATGGCAGCGTGTTGTTGATGCATTCCGTCATCCGGAATCTGAAGTCACTATCGGTATGGTCGGCAAGTATATTGATCTGGCTGATTCATATAAATCATTGTCAGAAGCATTGCGTCATGCAGGAATTCAGACACGTACCACCATCAATATTGAATATATTGATTCTGAAGAACTGGAACAAAAAGGTGCGGAAGCCATGCTGAGTGATCTGGATGCCATTCTGGTTCCAGGCGGCTTTGGCAAGCGCGGTGTGGAAGGAAAAGTCCTCGCAGCAAAATATGCGCGTGAAAATAAAGTTCCTTATTTTGGTATTTGTCTTGGTATGCAGATTGCAATTATTGAATTTGCCCGCCACATGGCAAATATGCCGAATGCAAGCAGTACGGAATTCGATCCGGAAACACAGTATCCAGTTGTGGCGTTAGTCACCGAGTGGACAGATAAAACCGGTGCGTTAGAAACCCGCAGTGAAAAATCAGATATCGGCGGTACCATGCGTCTCGGTGGTCAGGAATGCGTACTTGAAAAAGGTTCGCTTGCACACAAGATTTATGGCGCGGATAAAATTATTGAACGTCACCGTCATCGCTATGAAGTAAACGCCAACTTGCTGCCGCAAATTCAAAAAGCCGGCATGAAAGTTTCTGGTGTTTCTGAAGTAGAAAAATTGGTGGAAATTGTTGAGCTGCCGGATCATCCATGGTTCCTCGGCTGTCAATTTCATCCTGAATTCACTTCCACACCGCGCGACGGTCACAAATTATTTGTGAATTTTATAAATGCTGCAAAAGCGTATCGCGATAAAAAAATAACAAGTAAGGAAGTGGCGTAATGAAGTTATGCGGTTTTGATATCGGTTTAAATAAACCATTATTTGTCCTGGCAGGTCCCTGTGTGATTGAAAGCGAACAATTCGCAATTGACACCGCCGGTCAGTTAAAAGAAATTACTTCTGCTCTGCAGATGCCATTCATTTACAAATCTTCATTTGATAAAGCGAACCGCACTTCGATCAATAGTTATCGCGGCCCGGGTCTGGAAGAAGGTCTGCGTATTTTATCTGAAGTAAAAAAACAAATTGGTGTGCCAGTTGTAACCGACGTGCATGAAGATACGCCTGTGGATGAAGTTGCAGCAGTAGTTGATGTCATGCAGACGCCGGCATTTTTGTGCCGCCAGACAGATTTCATCACACGCGTTGCCAAACAAAATATTCCCGTCAATATCAAAAAAGGCCAGTTCCTGTCACCGTGGGAAATGAAAAACGTGACAGAAAAAGCTCTCGCAACCGGCAATAAACAAATTATGGTTTGTGAGCGCGGTGTATCATTTGGTTATAACAATCTGGTATCTGATATGCGTTCACTCGCAGCCATGCGCGATACCGGCTGCCCAGTCGTGTTTGATGCGACTCACTCCGTGCAATTGCCGGGAGGCGGCGGTAACAAAACTTCTGGTCAACGTGAATATGTTCCCGTGCTGGCGCGTGCTGCGGTTGCAGCAGGTGTTGCTGGTTTATTCATGGAAACACATCCTGATCCAGACCGCGCACCATCCGACGGCCCGAATATGTGGCCGATAAATAAATTGCGCGATTTGCTGCAAGTGTTGCAGGAAATTGATGCATTGGTTAAGCGCGCAGGATTCGCTGAACTTTAATGTAGGTTGGGTTAGCGCGATTTTTGCGTTGCCCGGGATATCGACATTGAAAGTGTTTGTGCAAATGCAACTTGCAAGATACATATGATGAATGGACCTGAGACATTGTTTATCAGATTTTTCAGTTATGGAAACGCTGTTGGTGACGATACCCTGGATAACGCAAAAAGCGCGTTATCCAGGCTACGATTTCTTGCAAACAGAATTGGTGCAATGTTGTAAGCAGTAATACGTTTATAGATATGTAGCCCGGGTTAGCGTGCTTTTTTACGCGTAACCCGGGAACTGTTTAAAGTCTGCAGTGGAAAAATTAGTAAGCCCTCTCCCGCCCTGTATCAATGATGAGTTGATGCTGATTGTTGCGGGAGAGGGTATAGAGGTCTATATGAAAATAAAAATAATATTAGCTGGAAAAAACGAATCACGTCATCAATTTATATTATCACTACTTGAATCATTAAAATTATCGAAAATAAATCTCGATAAATGCAATGCATCTGTGAATGCTGTCGGCACGGGCAGTTATCATTTCAAGCTGGGTAATGATGATATCGAATTGTTATACATTGAAAATGAAAAAAGGTTGCGACCGAATTATAAAGCATATGCCAAAGATGCGAATGCACTCATTCTGGTTGATGCCGATGATGAAACAAAAAATTTACTTGTAAAAGCATGTCCTCTAAAAATCGCAAGAGCGCATCACAATGGCGGCGGCAAAATTGACGGCATGAAAGGAGTGAGTGCGGTAGTCGACAAGATTCACAAGCGTGAAGCGAAATTAAAAGAAACGCCGAAAGTAACCGCAGCCCCTCATGCTCAATTTTACCGTCATGCAAGTCCAGCAATAAAACCAGCACCGACACCAGAAGAGCGTATGCAGACTTTGCAAAAGTTCCTGGAACCGGGAGCTAAGATTCGTGAGTATCAAACCCGATCGCCGAAATAACTAGAATTTCATTTTGGCTATCCTCATTGCGATGGGTCATAAGAATCGTAGCCTGGATAACGCGCTTTTTGCGTTATCCGGGATATCGACATTGAAAGTGTTTGTGCAAAATGAGAGTTGTGTGAAATAAATAATGAATAAAGCAGGTGATGTGGTTTATCAGATTTTTCAGTTATGGAAACGCTGTTGGTGACGATACCCTGGATAACGCAAAAAGCGCGTTATCCAGGCTACGATTTCTGGTTGTTGCGGGGAGGGTAGGGTGAGGGTAAAGGTAGAAATGTAGGTTGGGTTAGCGCGCTTTTTGCGCGTAACCCAACAACATATAATTATAAAAATAAAAAACGGTAACGCAAACGTTCACGTTCACGAATTCGTGGGGCGGTATAGTCGTCTATAACTTCCCAAGCTGCTCCAATTGTTGTTCAAGCTTTACTTTAGAAGCCGCAAGTTCTGTCTGACGTGCTTTTTCTTTTTCAACAACTTCAGCAGGTGCGCGGTCAACGAAACTTGCGTTACTCAATTTGTTCGTCACCACTGTTAAATCTTTTTCTATCTTGCCAATTTCTTTTTTGAGGCGCGCAGTTTCTTCTTCCAGATTGATAAATCCTGCCATCGGAATATAAATTTCCAGTTCGCCGACAAATGCAGACGCTGACGGCGGCGGGTTTTCATCGGCTTTGAGCCACGCAATCGATTCGACTTTCGCAAGTGTATTTAACATCGGCTTTAAATGATCAACATTGGCTTTGTCCGTTGCCGTGCCCTTGCGTAATAAGATCGGCAATTGTTTCGCCGGTGAAATATTCATTTCACTGCGAATGGTGCGGATGGAAATAATAACTGATTTCAGCCATTCCAGTTCATTTTCAGCCTGCTGATTAATCAAATCTTTATTCACCTGCGGATACGACTGCAGCATGATGCTCTTGCCGCTGACGCCGGCAAGCGTTGCCGCGCGCTGCCAGATGACTTCAGTGATAAACGGCATGATGGGGTGGAGTAATCGCAGTAACGTTTCCAGCGTATATGCCAGTGTGTGCCGCGTTCCGCGCTGCGCTTCTTCGCTGGTGTCACTGGAAGTCAAAATTGGTTTTGATAATTCCAGATACCAGTCACAGAATTCATTCCAGGTGAATTCATAAATCGCATGCGCGTATAAATCGAAACGATATTCTTTGAGTGCGTTATGAGCTTCATCAATCGTTTTTTGCAGGCGTGATAAAATCCAGCAGTCAGCAAGACTAAGCGCCAGTTTTTTGCTTGGGTCGGTACCGGTATCTTTACCTTCCGTATTCATCATCACATAACGTGATGCATTCCATAATTTGTTGCAAAAGTTGCGGTAACCGGCGAGACGTGCGAGATCAAAACGAATTTCCCGCGTATACGTGGCCATCGAGCAAAATGTAAAACGCAGCGCATCGGTACCAAAGCTGGGAATACCTTCGGGATATTCTTTACGCGTATTCTTTTCAATTTTCTGCGCCATGCCGGGCTGCATTAAACCGTAAGTGCGTTTTTTAACGAGATCATCGAGAGCAATGCCGTCGATCAAATCGATAGGATCTAACACATTGCCTTTCGACTTTGACATCTTGTGGCCTTCGGCATCGCGGATTAATCCGTGAATATAAACTTCTTTAAATGGTACTTGTCCTGTGAATTTCAGGCTCATCATTACCATGCGTGCAACCCAGAAAAAGATGATATCGAAACCGGTGATAAGTGTATTGGTTGGGAAAAATGTTTTTAATCTATCTGTATCTTTCGGCCAGCCCAATGTTGAAAACGGCCAGAGCGCAGATGAAAACCAGGTATCTAACACATCTTCATCCTGACGCAATTTTACATCGGCAGAAAGTTTCGCGCGTTTGCGTGCATCTGATTCATCATGTCCGACATAAGAATTACCGGCATCATCATACCAGACGGGAATACGGTGTCCCCACCACAACTGTCGGCTGATACACCAGTCTTCAATATTATTCATCCACTGGAAATAGGTTTTATCCCAGTTTTCAGGGACAAATTTGATGTCACCATTTTTAACAGCTGCAATGGCAGGTTCTGCCAGTGGTTTGGATTTTACATACCACTGGAATGTCAGATACGGTTCAACCACAACATTGGTGCGGTCGCCGCGCGGCACTTTTAATTTATGTTTGTCGATTTTTTCCATCAAGTCTTGCGCTTCAAGATCAGCAACAATTGCTTTGCGCGCCGCAAATCTTTCCATGCCGCGATATTTTTCCGGCGCGTTTTCATTAAGATGCGCAGTCGGCGTGAAAATGTTGATGGGTTCCAGTTTGTGACGCATACCAACATCATAGTCATTGAAATCATGTGCGGGCGTAATTTTCACGCAGCCGGTTCCAAATAATGGATCAACATACGTGTCCGCAATCACTGGAATCGTGCGATCTGTCAGCGGTAATTTAACTTGCTGACCGATGAGTTTTTGATAGCGCTCATCATCTGGATGCACGGCAACTGCAACGTCACCTAACATGGTTTCCGGACGTGTTGTGGCGACAATGACATGGCCGTTACCATTCGCTAATGGATAGCGAATATGCCACATGTGACCATCTTCTTCTTCAGAATTGACTTCAAGATCGGAAATGGCAGTGAGTAATACCGGATCCCAATTTACCAGACGTTTGCCGCGGTAAATTAAACCTTCTTCAAATAATTTGATGAATACTTCTTTCACCGCGTATGACAAATCATCATCCATGGTGAAGCGTTCATTTTCCCAATCGAGTGATGCGCCTAATCTTCTGAACTGACGTGTAATCGTGCCGCCGGATTCGTTTTTCCATTCCCAGATTTTTTTAACAAATGCTTCGCGCCCAAGATCGTGGCGCGTTTTGTTTTCCATATTCAGCTGACGTTCAACCACCATTTGCGTGGCAATACCGGCATGATCGGTACCTGGCTGCCACAAGGTGTTATCGCCGCACATGCGGTGATAGCGGATTAACACATCCATCAATGTCGAGCCAAAGCCGTGACCCATATGCAGGCTGCCTGTCACATTCGGCGGCGGCAGCATGATGGTATATGGTTTACTATCTTTGCCGCCTGCCGGCGCGAAATAACCATTTTGTTCCCAGTCTTGATAACAGGATTGTTCGATTTCTTGCGGGTTATATGTTTTATCCATTGGTGTCATGTCAGTTCACTTTCATTTTATGAGTGTTGAGCTCGCAGCCTTGTTCGCGGTATTGGCGAAAACGTTCGCGCGCTGCCTGCTGCACTGCCGGTTCTTCGAAAACAATTTCAATTACACGATTAAATTGCTGATAAAAAGAGGGTATCTCTGTGCTCAGGTTAACAAGTACGCCGCTGGTTTGCTGTGGTATTTCAGAAATACCGATGAGTATTGGCGCGTTTGTTTCTGATGTTTCTTTAATTTCATGCGCGAGAAAACTGTCGTCGCGGTATGTCCACAATAATTTATCCAATTGTTCTGCTGCTTCCTTGCTGCCAGTGTGAATATAAACTTTTTCACCGTCAGCATATGGTTTTTCCAGCAGCAGGCACAGCTCGCGCAGCGCCTGCATGCGTCCCATTTTTTCCATGACATAAAAGTCAATTTGCATACCATTATCCTGCACGGTTAATCAGATATTGCACCAGCATGGGTACAGGTCTGCCTGTTGCTCTGCGTTCACTGGTGCCGCCCATCATGGCTGCCGTGCCGGCAACATCAAGATGCGCCCAGTGGAATTTTTTCGCGAAGCGTGACAGGAAGCAGCCGGCAGTAATGGTGCCGCCAGTGCGGCCGCCGGTGTTTGCCATGTCAGCGAACGGGCTTTTCAATTGCTCATCAAATTCTTCCCACATTGGCAGCTGCCATGCGCGGTCGAAACTTTCTTCACCTGCAGTTAACAAATCTTTTGCCAGCGGATCGTAATTGGTGACAAGACCGGTTGCGTGATAACCAAGTGCAATAACGACAGCACCAGTTAATGTGGCGATATCAATGACTACATCTGGTTTGAAACGTTCAGCATAGGTCAGCGCATCTGCCAGAACGAGACGGCCTTCGGCATCTGTGCTGATGACTTCAATTGTCTGTCCAGACATGCTGGTGAGAATGTCTTCCGGTTTATATGCGGTACCGCCGGGCATGTTTTCTACTGCAGGAATGAGGCCGACAATATTCACCGGTAATTTTAATTCCGCGGCTGCGTGTATCGTGCCGATGACAGTCGCGGCGCCGCACATGTCATATTTCATGCCGACCATGCTGTCTGCTGGTTTAAGTGAATTGCCGCCGGTGTCGAATGTAATACCTTTACCGACAAGTGCGACAGGCGCTTCGTTTTTCTTGCCGCCTTGGTATTCCATGATAATGAATTGGGCTTCCTGGGCACTGCCTTGTGAGACGCCGAGCAGGGCACCCATACCGAGTTTATCCATTTCTTTTTCACCCAGCACTTTCACTGAGAGTGAAGAAAATGATTTACCGACTGCTTTGGCTTTATCGGCCAGAAAAGAGGGTGTGCATATGTTGCTGGGTAAATTGCCAAGGTTTTTGGTGAGAGCAACGCCATTACCAATTGCCTGACCTTGTTTCAAGGCTGTTTCACAGGCTTTGATCTGCTTGCTGTCAGGAACAAAAATGTCGAATTTTTTGAAAACAGGCGCTTCTTGTTTTGTTGATTTGAACATATCAAAGCAATAAATGCTGTCGCCTATGACTTCAGCATGATGTTTGACTTTCCATGCTGCTGATTGACTGGCAACATCCAGTTCCGTCAGGTAACTGACTGCTTCTGTTATCTTGTTAGCTGTCAGTGCTTTTACCGCTGCGCTGACGGCTTTGCGGTATGAAGAAGGGCTGACTGATTTTTGACTGCCGCAGCCAATGAGTAATATTTGATCGTATTTGGTATTTGGTAAATGAAATAAGGGTAATACTTGACCAATTTTGCCGTCCAGCGCACCTTGCTTGATGAGTCTGGATATAAAACCCTTGCTCTCTTCATCAAGAGATTTTGCGGCTGGTGTCAGGCCATCGGTGAAAACGCCGGCAATGACACATAATTTATGGTTTTTTTCGGGTTGAGCAGTCGTCAGTGATAATTTCATTAAAAATGGCTCCATTGGGCTTTGAATTATTCTAAGGTGTGTATTTTAGAGCAAAAAAATGATTTGTCATCTCGGTAATACAGATATAATTAGTGTCATCCCCGCGAAAGCGGGGACCTCCTGAATGTAACCGTGCAAGTAAACGGAGGGAGATTCCCGCTTTCGCGGGAATGACGATCTTTCACGGGAATGACGAAAATAGGGTAATGCGAGTGATCATTCAAAAATACCTCACAAAAGAAGTAATGAGAGCGCTGACGGTGGTCATATCAGTGCTGATGCTGGCGTTTTTAAGCCAGCAGATGGTGCGGTATTTGAATTACGTTGCGATCGGTAAAATCCCGACAAATGTACTGCTGGAGCTTGTCAGTTTTGAAATCCCGTATCTGCTGGCGCTGCTGCTGCCGCTCGCGCTTTATCTGGGTGTGTTGCTCGCATACGGTCGCATGTATGCCGATCAGGAAATGGCAATCCTTAGCATGAGCGGCTTCAATAACTGGCGGCTGTTGCGCGTAACATCAGTGATGGCGTTATTTATTTCCACATTCGTGCTGATCTTGATGTTGTGGGTGAACCCCATGATTTCGCTAAAACGTCAGGAAGTGATGAATAGTGATGAAGCAACGCTGCACATGATTGAAACGCTGATGCCAGGCCGGTTTCAAGTGAGCCCCGACGGCAATCATGTGATGTATGTAGAAAGTTTATCACGTGATCACAAGCGTGCGCACAATGTCTTTATCGCCCAGCAGAAACCAGCAGCGAATGATGCAGATGCGGGTCGATGGTCAGTGATTTTTGCCGAGCAAGGTTTTCAAAAGAAATTCAATCAAATCGATGAGCCATTTTTTGTAACACTGGACGGATATCGTTATGAAGGTGCTCCCGGCGAAAATGATTACAAAATTATAAAATATAAAACTTATGCGATTCGTATTCCGCAAAATGATGCGCGTTTGATTCATCCTGAAAGTGAAGCAATGTCTGTCAGCGCATTGTGGGGTGATTACAGTAATCCCAGACGAGCGGCTGAACTGCAGTGGCGAATTTCAATTGCGCTTTCAGCCATGATTCTCGCTTTGTTTGCTGCACCTCTTAGTGCTGTGCGGCCGCGTAAAAGCAGGTTTTTTATCTTGCTGCCGGCTGTCATTGTCTACATTATCTATTTCAATTTGCTGGTTGTTGCGCGTCACTGGGTGGAGGTCGGCCGTTTTGGTGTGGGAATGTGGTGGGTACACGCCGTGATGCTGAGTGCGGTACTCATACTTGTATTCATTAGATCCAGGCAATGGAATTGATATGATCGGTATTCTTGAAAAATATCTGGCAAGAACAATCGTGGCGGCAACCCTTGTGTCGGGTGCTGTGATTGTCGCGGTTTCATTTGTCATGACATTACTGGGTGAGTTCAAGAGTCTTGGACATGGTGATTATGGTTTTACATCAGCTGTGTTTTATTCATTGCTGCATCTGCCGAATGAGATATATCAGTTTTCTCCACTATTGCTGCTGCTCGGAAGTATTCTAGGTTTGAGCTTGTTATCATCACATCGTGAACTTGCGGTGATGCAGACTTCAGGGTTTTCTACAAGAAAAATTATGATCAGCGTAGTCGGTGCAGCAATTTTGATGATATTTTTTATTACTCTCATCGGCGAGCTTGTGGGGCCTTCATTGAGTCACCGCGCCGGCATTCACAAAGAAAATCTGGAAAATGCCGGGCAGGCAGTAGTAACGACTTCTGGTGTGTGGCTGCACGTGGAAGATAATTTTGTTCATATCGAACATGTAGTCGGAAAGCATATGCTGGAAGGAGTGACAAGATATCAATTTGATCAGGAGCATCGCTTGCAAGAAGCAATATATGCGAAAGCGATGACATATGAACATAACCAATGGGTCATGCATGATGCAGTGAAAACCGTGTTTTTAACCGATCGCACCATGAGCCGGTCATATCCGGAACTCGCCTGGGATTTGCCCTTTAATACACAAATTCTGGGTGCTGGATCAGAAGATCCTGATGAAATGACATTGGGAGGTCTTATCAAATATTCACGTTATCTGGAAAAAAATGGACTTAGATCTACCCAGTATCGCTATGAATTCTGGGAGCGAGTGTTCACACCGCTGGCATCGCTAGTCATGATTTTCATCGCGATTCCCTTTGTTCTGGGTGCATTCCGTCAATCTGCAATGGGTCTGAGATTAATGGCGGGTGTGATTGCAGGCTTTGCCTTTTTCATCTTGAATGCATTTCTCGGTCAGCTTTGTATTGTCTACCAGATTCCGCCGCCGCTGGCGGCTTTGTTTCCAATAATGTTGTTTGGATTGCTTGGTTTCTTTATGACAAAAAATTCCCTCGTCACTTGACTTGAATATTTCCGTTGCGCCCATATATCCGATAAATCAAGAATAAGGAGTTATCATGACTATTGATTCCCATCAGGAAACACTGAGTTTTCAAGCAGAAGTAAAGCAGCTTCTGGATATTGTTGTTCACTCGCTTTATAGCAATAAAGAAATATTCTTGCGTGAATTAGTCTCCAATGCATCTGATGCAATCGATAAACTGCGCTTTGCGGCATTATCTGACCCCGCATTGTATGAATCAGACCCCAATCTCAACATTAAAATTTCATACGATAAGGATGCGCGTACGCTTACCATCAGTGATAACGGCATCGGCATGAGCCGCGAAGAAATTATTGAAAATCTCGGTACAATAGCAAAATCCGGAACGCGTGAATTTCTTTCCAGATTAACCGGCGATCAAAAGAAAGATGCGCACTTGATCGGCCAATTTGGTGTAGGTTTTTATTCATCATTCATTGTTGCGGAAGATGTTACCGTTATTTCGCGCCGCGCAGGGCTGGGTAAAGAACATGGTGTGCAGTGGCAGTCGAAAGGCGACGGCTCATACACGGTCAATAATGTTGAAAAATCGCATCGCGGTACCGATGTCATCCTGCATTTGAAAGAAGATGCTGATGAATATTTGAATGATATGCGGTTACGCATGGTTATTACCAAGTACTCTGATCATATCAATCTGCCCATCATGATGCATAAGATGACTGATGACGGTAAGCAGATGGAAGAGTGGGAAACGGTTAACAAGGCAACTGCATTATGGACGCTGCCGAAGAATACGATCAAGGATGAAGAATACAAAAATTTCTATAAACATATTTCACATGATTTCGAAGATCCGCTCGCCTGGGTTCATAATAAAATTGAAGGCGGCAATATTGATTACATTTCATTATTGTATATTCCGCAGCATGCGCAATTTGACTTGTGGCAGCGTGAAGCAAAACATGGTCTGAAATTGTATGTGCAGCGCGTATTTATCATGGATCAGGTCGAACAATTCCTGCCGCATTATTTGCGTTTTGTGCGCGGCATTGTTGACACCAATGCGCTGCCGTTAAATATTTCGCGTGAAATTCTGCAAGATCATCATACCATTCCTAAACTAAGATCGGCACTAGTGCGGCATATTCTGGATTTGCTAGATAAAATGGCGGCTGACGATATCGAAAAGTACAAGGCTTTCTGGAAGGAATTCGGAACGGTTTTAAAAGAAGGTCCTGCAGAAGATTACGTCAACCGTGACCGCATCGCCAAATTACTGCGATTTTCTACCACGTATGATTCTGAGCAAGTGGTATCGCTGGATGACTATATCAAGCGCATGAAGCCGGCACAAAAGAAGATTTATTATATAACTGCTGATACACTTGCGGCGGCGAAATCCAGTCCACAGCTGGAAATCTTTAAAAAGAATGACATCGAAGTTTTGCTGTTAACAGATCGCATTGATGAGTGGGTTGTAGGGCATCTGCCTTCGTATGACGATAAACCGCTGCAATCGGCAGCCAAAGGCGATATCGATTTGGCAGATCTAAAGCCTGAATCGCCGCAAGAGCAAGAGGAAGACAAGAAAAAAGACGAGAAAAATCAACAGGAATTAGAGCCTCTCTTAAAGCAGGTTCAAAGTATTTTGGATGACCGCATAAAAGAGGTAAGATTGTCGCGCCGTTTGACTGAGTCACCAGCATGTCTGGTCCGGGATCAAAACGCACTGGGGCCGCAAATGGAGCGTCTGTTAAAAGCAGCCGGCCAGCATATAGCCGAGGTAAAGCCGATTTTGGAAATTAACCCGGATCATGCGATTATCCGCAAACTGGCATCGGGGCTCGGCGATGACCGCATGAAAGAATGGACTTATATTTTATACGAACAGGCGTTACTCGCAGAAGGTAGCAGCCTGGAAGACCCTGCAACATTTGTGCGGCGCATGAATAATTTGTGGATGGAAATTGTTGGAAAATGACGCCGCAGGTGTCATCCCGAGGAGTGCTTTTTACGACGAGGGATCTCCTGATGATGGCATGGTTTCATCCGGGAGATCCCTCAGCGCACAATACGCGCCTCGGGATGACAACTGTATGGTGTAATTTAAATCGGAGAACAAATAATGTTAATTGGTGTTCCAAAAGAAATTAAAAATTTCGAATATCGTGTTGGACTTGTTCCCAGCAGTGTGCGTGAAATAATTGAAAACGGCCATCAAGTTGTAATGCAAAAAAATGCAGGGGAAAAAATTGGATTTACTGATGCATTATACGAAAGTGCTGGCGCACGCATTGTTGATACTGCAGAAGAAGTTTTTGCAACTGCAGATATGATTGTAAAAGTAAAAGAACCACAGCCAAATGAATGTAAAATGCTGCGACAAGGTCAAGTTTTATTTACTTACCTGCATCTCGCGCCAGATCCAGAGCAGGCGAAATTGCTTGAAGAATCTGGCTGCGTTGCAATAGCTTATGAAACCGTAACCAGTTCCTCTGGTCGTTTGCCGCTGCTTGCGCCTATGAGTGAAGTAGCCGGTCGTCTTGCTGTTCAGGCTGGTGCTACCAGTCTCGAAATTAAAAATGGAGGCCGCGGAATTTTGCTGGGTGGTGTTCCTGGTGTTGCATCTGCTAAAGTTCTTGTTCTTGGTGGTGGTGTGGCTGGCACTAACTCTGTGCGTGTTGCTGTCGGCATGGGCGCACATGTTGTTGTCATCGATAAATCACTTGAACGTTTATATCAGCTTGATTTGCAGTTTGGTTCTTCAATCAACACAATTTATTCGACAACGCATTCAATTGAACATCATCTGGAGCGTGCCGATCTGGTAATCGGCGCAGTACTTGTTCCTGGTGCATCAGCACCAAAACTGGTTACCAAGAAAATGCTGCAAGTCATGCAGCCGGGAGCTGTGATGGTTGACGTGTCTATCGACCAGGGCGGTTGTTTTGAAACCAGTAAGCCGACGACACATCAAGATCCAACATATGTTGTCGATAATGTTGTGCATTATTGTGTAGCTAACATGCCAGGTGCAGTACCAAGAACTTCAACCGTTGCTTTAAATAATGCAACATTGCCGTTTGTCGTTGCACTTGCAAATTATGGTTATAAAGAAGCAATGCGACGTAACCACCATTTGTTGAATGGATTAAATGTTTGCAATGGCAAAATCACTTACCGTGCAGTTGCGGAAGCGTTGAATTCGCCATACACGCCTGCGGAAGATTTAATATAA
>DATJFK010000008.1:0-3360 GCA_035495675.1 Gammaproteobacteria bacterium | reverse complement strand
GAACTGAAAAAATACGTTGCCGATAAATGCAAAGACATCATTGCACACGATCATTACACTCATTTGGAAAATCTGGTGACAGAATGACAACTATTATTCCAGTGATACTATCGGGCGGCGCCGGATCGAGATTATGGCCGGTATCCCGAGAATCACATCCAAAACCATTTATCAAATTACCTGATGGCCAGAGTTTGCTGCAAAAAACATTTGCACGCGCCTGCCAGTTTAATGACACGAAAGAAATTATCACTATTACTAATAAAGAATATTATCTCAAAAGCCGCGCAGAATATGAAACCGCCGGCATCAGCCATTCTCCTGCAGCAAGCTTCCTGCTGGAACCCTGCGCGCGCAATACATCCGCCGCAATATTAATGGCAGCATTCAAAATCAATGCCGCTCATGGTCCGGAAGCAATCATGCTGGTCCTGCCAGCCGATCATTTAATTACACCGCTTACCGCTTTTACTAAATGTTGCGAACTAGCTTTTCAAGTTGCCGCACGCGGTCATCTGGTCACATTCGGCATCAAACCTGACGCGCCGGAAACTGGATATGGTTATATTGAATGCGGCGCTGCCGGACAATTTGATTCTTACGCCATCGAGCGTTTCGTCGAAAAACCCACACCCGATATCGCCAAAGAATATCTCGCTTCCGGCAGATTTTTGTGGAATTCAGGCATGTTTTGTTTTCAGGCACAAACAATACTCGTGGAATTCGCCAAACATGCACCAGCATTATTCCAGCAGGCTGAACAATGCTGGCAGCAATCCAGGCAATCCAGCCGGGATCCTGACGCAATTGATTTAAATGAAGCAGCATTTAAACAATTGCAATCCATTTCCATTGACTACGCTGTCATGGAAAAATCCAGCAATATATTTGTTATCCCCTGCGAACTGAACTGGCAGGATATCGGTTCATGGGAATCATATAAAAATCTGTTTCAATCCGATCAAAATGGCAACACGATTCTAGGAGAAGCGATCCTCATCGATTCAGCCAATAATTTTATTCATAGCGAAAACCGCATGGTGACATCCATCGGCATCAATAATCTTGCAATCATCGATACACCAGATGCCATGCTGATCACCAGTCGTGACCGCGTTCAAGATGTGAAAGACATCGTCCAGTCACTCAAAAACAGACAGCATGAAAGTTACCTGACACACCGCACTGTCATCAGACCTTGGGGAACGTATACCGTCCTGGAAGAAGGCCCGTGTTTTAAAATCAAACGTATTGAAGTCAAACCGGGCGCTTCGCTGTCGCTGCAAAAACATCATCAGCGCAGCGAACACTGGGTGGTCGTGGAAGGTACAGCAAAAATTATCAACGGCGACAAGGAATATACATTACAAACAAATGAGTCCACTTTTGTTGCGATGAATACACCACACCGCTTGTCAAATCCCACTGAATCGACACTCATTATTATAGAAGTGCAGACTGGAAGTTATCTGGGAGAAGATGACATCGTGCGCATGGATGATCACTACGGACGCACCGCTCCCGCTTATTCCTGATTGTTTCAATAACGCTGACATGCTATTCTCACGCGCTCGTATTCATGAAGAATAAAGCAAAAAAGCTATGTCAACTCACGATGAAACACTTACTGCAACAGTACAGGATTTACCTGTCAATGCTGATCAAATTACTCACGATGAAGTAATTTTTACTCCTGTTAGTCAATCTAAACTCGCATTAATAGACATACTCGATGGCGCACGCAAATGGCCGATCTGGTTTATGCTTGCCTATCAAGATATCAAACTGCGTTACCGCCGCTCGGTTCTCGGACCTTTCTGGCTGACGATCAGCATGGCGATTACTGTCTATTCCATGGGTTTTTTATACGCCAAACTGTTTCACGTACAACTTGATCATTATTTTCCATTTCTTGTATCAGGCATGCTGGGATGGACATTGATCTCTACGATTGTCATCGAATTTGTAGATGGACTAGCAACATCTGAAAGCCTGATTAAGCAAATCAAGCTTCCTTACACATTGTATATTCATCGCATCACCTGCCGGAATATTCTGATTTTCTTTCATAATATATTTGTCATTATACCTATCATGATTATTTATCATGAAACGGCGAAAGTTAATTTAAACACGCTGCTTTTACTGCCGGGACTCGCGGTAATTTATCTGAATTGTATTTCATTCGGCATGATTCTTGCCTTGATTGGTGCCCGTTACCGTGACATTGCACAAATCATTAAAAGTCTGATGCAAGTTGTTTTCTTTATCACACCGGTAATGTGGGGGCCGGAAGTATTGGGCGCCAGCAATCATCAATGGATCATTGATTTCAACCCATTTTATTCCTTTCTTGAACTTATACGCGAACCTCTGCTTGGTAATATACCAACCATGAAAAACCTTGCCATGGTCGGCAGCATGACCATCATTGGTATAACCATCAGCTGGCTGATGTTTTCCCGCTACCGTTCCCGCATTATTTACTGGTTATAGGTGTGTCATGGCTAGAATTATAATAAGAGATGTTTCTGTCGAATTCCCAATCTATAACGTCAATGCGCGTTCATTCAAAAAGAATTTCTTGCGTCTTGCCACCGGCGGCACGGTCTCCAGAGACGCGAATGACCACATGGTAGTACGCTCACTGAATAAAATCAGCCTGGATATTAAGCATGGCGATCGTGTAGGCCTCATCGGTCACAATGGCTCTGGCAAAAGCACGATTCTCAAATTACTGGCGAGAGTATATGAGCCGACATCAGGTAATATTCTGATAGACGGTCATGTTTCTCCCATGCTGGATTTAATGTGCGGCATTGAATCCGAATTTACCGGTTATGAAAATATCATCATGCGCGGCACCATTCTTGGACGCCCACGCTCCCAAATCAACAATCAAATGCAGGAAATTGCTGATTTAACAGGGCTAGGTGATTATCTTGCCATGCCTGTCAGAACGTATTCTTCGGGCATGATGGTAAGACTGGGCTTCGCTATCTCGACCAGCATCCAGCCTGAAATTTTACTGATTGATGAAGTATTCGGCGCAGGTGATGCAGAATTCATGAAAAAAGCGCGCCATAGAATGACAACTTTATTAGACCAATCCAGCATTGTTGTTATCGCAACGCATTCAAATGAGCTCATTAAGGAATTTTGCAACAAGGCATTGTTACTCGAAGGCGGACGCATTAAGTTTTTTGGCGACGTCGAACAGGCTATGAAAATATATAAACAAGCAGGATAGCGCAGTGACGCGTTAAAAGGAGTTAGCAGAATGATCATCAGCAGGACACCATATCGTATTTCTTTTTTCGGCGGCGGCACAGATTACCATACATGGTATCAGACACATGG
>DATJFK010000007.1:0-13877 GCA_035495675.1 Gammaproteobacteria bacterium | reverse complement strand
ATAATCGGTGCAGCCACTACTCTTACCCTCTCACTCAGACAGTCCCGTTTCGCTATTTACGGCATGATGCTCACCGCCGCCATATTTCTCACAACCAGCCTTGGCTCTGTTCGATACGTAGACACCCGCACTATTCGACCGCTCGCGGATATCCTGACACCCATGCTTAAACCTGATTCAGAAGTGATCACCTATAACCAATACTACCAAGACCTGCCATTTTACCTACAACGCAGAATCACCATTCTCAATTGGCGAAATGAATTGGAGTTTGGCATGCAGCATCAAGATACACGCGAATGGATGATAAGAAATGAGCAGTTCTTTAAAAAGTGGAACGGGAAAAATCAAATTTTCATGATAATTAGCAAAGATGAATTTCAAAAATTCAGGACAAGATACCCAAATGAACCCATCATCATCATCTCGGAAACACCTTATAACCTACTGGTGAGCAACCGGTATTAGCAATTCCCCCTACTTGACTATCTAAGCCATTGAGTTATATTGGAAGAATGACCTATCAACATCGGAGGCAGCACTGCTGAAACGGACATGCTGATCAAATCACAACTTATCGGCGAGCTCAGCAAGAACTTTCCACATCTCCCTGAAAAAGATATCGCACTTGCTGTAAATCATATAATTGAACATATGAGCGATATTTTAAGCCAGGGTGGCAGGATTGAAATCCGCGGGTTCGGCAGCTTCAATCTGCACTATCGCCCACCACGCCGCGCTCACAACCCTAAAACTGGCGAAAAACTCATCACAGCGCCGAAGTACGCCGTGCATTTTAAACCCGGCAAGGAAATGCGTGAACGAGTAAACGCCAACCGCAACATTCCAATCGAAGAAGTTTCACGCGAAGAATTGGAAAACGAAAACGATTAAATCTTTAATATCACTCTTGCTTGCCCTTCCTGAAGTGCCCTGCTGATGCAGGGCATTTTTTTCATTCCCGCGAAAGGTCGTCATCCCCGCGCAAGCGGAGATGACAATTTTTATGTAATTGGAAGCGTGACGCCACGCTGTCCCTGATATTTACCACTGCGATCTTTATATGACGTTTCACAAATTTCATCTGACTCAAGAAATAGTAATTGCGCAACGCCCTCGTTAGCATATATTTTCGCGGGTAATGGAGTCGTATTTGAAAACTCCAGAGTAATATGACCTTCCCATTCAGGCTCAAGCGGCGTCACATTGACGATAATCCCGCAACGGGCATACGTAGATTTACCCAGACATACAACCAATACTTTGCGTGGAATTTTGAAATATTCAACACTGCGCGCAAGAGCAAAAGAATTTGGCGGGATAATGCAGACATCAGCATTAACATCTACAAAACTTTGCGGCGTAAACTGCTTTGGGTCAACAACTGCTGAGTTGATATTGGTAAACACTTTGAATTCACTTGAACAGCGGATATCGTAACCATAACTTGATGTGCCGTACGAAATAATCTTGCCTTTGTCATTCTGGCGCACCTGCCGCGGCTCGAATGGTGAAATCATGCCGTGTTCAGCGGCCATTTTTCTTATCCAGTGATCTGACTTGATACTCATTTATCATCATCCTTATTGTTTTCTACGACTATTTTGGGGAACTTTGACGAAAAATCTTTCGCTTGCAGTGACAGCCTCCCGGCAGCCCTGCGTGCAATATCTTTGAAAATTTCAGCATACTGGCTATTCGGATCATGCACGACCGGGGGCACACCGCTGTCTGTCTGCTCACGGATTTTCATATCCAGAGGTATATATCCAAATATGTTCAGGTTATATTCCTGCGCAAGTTTTTCAGCTCCACCCTCGCCAAATATTTTTGCTTGATGGCCGCACTCGGGACATTGAAACGTACTCATATTTTCAATCACACCCAGAATTGGTACATTTAATTTCGCAAACATTTCACAGGCGCGCCTCACGTCAATCAACGCAAGATCCTGCGGTGTTGTTACGATAATGGCACCGCTGACAGGCATTTTTTGACACAGGGTTAATTGAATATCTCCAGTTCCAGGAGGCAAATCGATAACGAGATAATCCAGATCACCCCAGCTGGTATCATGTAGCATTTGCTCCATTGCTTTCCCTATCATGGGTCCGCGCCACACCATCGGTGCGGTACCGTCAACCAGATATCCAATCGACATTGTCTTGATACCATGACTTTCTACAGGCACAAATGCTTTACCTTCGACCTCGGGCTTCTTTCCCGTCGTTGCCAGCATGGATGGCTGGCTGGGACCGTATATATCAGCGTCAAGCAACCCTACCTCCGCACCCTCGGCTCTCAAAGCCAGAGCAAGATTTACTGCAACGGTAGATTTGCCAACCCCGCCTTTCCCGGATGCCACGGCAATAATATTTTTGATGTTAGGGAGTGCGGGCACACCCTGCCTTCCACCGCGGGTTTCAATTCGTGATTTGAGGCGCAGATTCAAGACCTTATCACCGATGACTGGAATCAGCCACTCAGACACAGATTTAGCCATTTCTGTCGATACCCCTTTATTCGGATATCCGACCGTAATATCAACTTCAATTTGATCAAAATCAATGTGCACCCGCTTCACCGCCTTGGCCGTAATCAGATCTGTTCCCAGACTTGGATCCTGGTACTGACTCAGGCGTAATTCAATATCATTTTGATGCACAATGCTCTCCTATCGAAGATGATTTTGATATACTTCAGAGCCAACCCCTAAAGCATGCCTTCGAAGGGCACGATATTAACAGGAATAAGCAATGCCAGCAAAACGCAAAATATTAGTAACAAGCGCCCTGCCATATGCAAATGGTGCGCTGCATCTAGGCCACATGGTTGGATATATTCAGGCTGATATTTGGGTGCGCACCCAAAAGATGCTGGGACATGACTGCATTTATGTCTGCGGCAGTGATGGTCACGGCACACCAATCATGATTCAGGCAGAAAAAATCGGTATCTCGCCTGAAGAATTAATCAGCAAAAATCACGATGAACAGCTGCGCGATTTCAATGACTTCCTTGTCAGCTTTGATAATTATTACAAAACACATTCGCCAGAAAACAAAGAACTCGTTGAAACAATTTATGAGCGTCATCTTAAAGACGGCAACATTACCAAGCGCGTCATCAAGCAGGCATTCGATCCCGTAAAAAATATGTTTTTACCTGACCGCTACATCAAAGGTGAATGTCCAAAATGCGGCGCTAAAGATCAATACGGTGATAACTGTGAAGTCTGCGGCGCGGCATATACGCAGGAAGAATTAAAGAATCCGTACTCCACTCTCTCAGGCGCAAAACCAATAGAAAAAGAATCCGAACATTACTTTTTCAAGCTGCAAAATTTCGAAGATTACCTGAAAGAATGGACGCGTAAAGGTCATTTGCAAAAAGAAGTAACAAATAAATTAAACGAATGGTTTGAATCAGGCTTGCAGGAGTGGGACATTTCCCGCGATGCGCCCTACTTTGGTTTTCCCATTCCGAATCACGAAGGCAAATATTTTTATGTCTGGCTGGATGCACCAGTAGGCTATATTGCCAGCTTCAAAAATTTATGCGAAAAGAGAAAAGATCTTGATTTCGATGAATACTGGAACCAGCACAGCCAGGTTGAGCTCTACCATTTCATCGGTAAAGATATCATTTATTTCCACGCATTATTCTGGCCGGCTGTATTGCATGGCGCAAAATTCAGAACGCCGACAGCGATTTTCGCTAACGGATTTTTAACAGTTAACGGACAGAAAATGTCAAAATCCCGCGGTACGTTTATCAAGGCAAGAACCTATCTTGATCACTTGCAGCCGGAATATTTACGCTATTATTTTGCCGCAAAATTAAGCGACCGCATTGAAGATCTGGATATTAATTTCGATGATTTTATTCAGCGAGTGAACTCTGATCTGGTAGGGAAATTTATTAATATCGCCAGCCGCTGCGCACCTTTTCTTACAAAACATTTCGGCGGAAAAATGTCAGATTCTGTCAGCGACATAATATTGTATGACTCATTCGCATTTGCCGGTGAAGAACTCGCGGAAAAGCTGCAAAACATGGAATATAGCCAGGTAATCCGTCAAATCATGGCATTAACTGACAGAGCAAATCAATTCATAGACGAACAAAAACCGTGGCAGCTGGCTAAAGATCCCAACAATAAACAAGCGGTACAAGATGTCTGTTCACTAGGAATTAATTTATTCCGCGTGCTGATGATTTATCTGAAGCCAATACTTCCACACACAGCAAATGAAATTGAAAAGTTTCTCAATATCAAACCACTTGTGTGGGACGATAAAGATACTCCGTTAACCAGCCATACAATAAATGAATTCACACCGCTCATTAACCGTATCAACACCAAACAAATAGAGGCTTTGAAAATGGCAGCTCAAGAAGATATTTCTCAATCCACTCCCGCAACAGCACAAGCAGCACCGGCTGCACCAGCCGCGGAAAACAAATACATTTCCATCGATGATTTTAGTAAAGTTGATTTGCGCGTTGCAAAAATACTTGAAGCAGAAGCAGTCGAAGGTGCAGATAAATTATTAAAACTGAAAGTTGATCTTGGCAGTGAAACACGTCAGGTTTTTTCAGGCATTAAATCATCATATCAACCGGAACAGTTAATTGGCCGTCATGTCGTCGTCGTTGCCAATCTTGCGCCGCGTAAAATGCGCTTCGGACTATCTGAAGGCATGATTCTTGCAGCAAGCTCTGATAAAGATGAAATATTCATTGTTGAATTAGATGACGGCGCAAAAGCCGGCATGAAAGTAAAATAATGTCCCGCATTTCACCTGAAGATATCGACGCCATTCTGCCGCAAACCCAGTGCGGGTTATGCGGTCATGGCGGATGCATGCCTTATGCAGAAGCATTGATATATGAAAATGCAGAAATAAATTTATGCCCGCCTGGCGGCATCCCAGTAATGCATAAACTCGGCGAGATGTTAAACCGCAATCCCGCTCCATTTAAAGATGAAATGCTCAATAAGGCCAAACCTGAATTCACTGCAGTCATTCGTGAAAGTGAATGTATAGGCTGCACTAAATGTATTGCAGTATGTCCGGTTGACGCAATTCTTGGCAGCGCGAAATCAATGCATACCATCATTAAAGACGAGTGCACAGGTTGTGAATTATGTATTCCGCCATGCCCGGTTGACTGCATAGATTTAATTGAAATCGCTCCAGCAAAATTAAGCGCCGAAGACAATATTAACGAATCGACAAGAAATCAATACAGAAACCGATATCTGGCCAGAGAAAAGAGACTGGAAAAAGACAAGAAAAGACAAATGGAAAAGAAGCTGCAATCATCTATTCACGAACGTAAAAATTATATTCTCGCAGCAGCGGAACGCGCCCGTGTCAAAAAAACGATTTAACTAATGTGTAGTCGAACGTCTCGGCGCAGGAATGGTATTCCAGACAGGATTCTGCCATGAACCGGTGACTGAGTAATAGTAAGTAGCCACTTTACTAACTTCACCGCCAATGACTTTATTCACCGCCCATGCTGCAACACCAATAACTGGCTGACCAGTTAACAGAGTAGCTGCAACTGGAATACTGGAGGTCACATATGGCGTCACGCTGAGTATCAAATCAAAATCATGCTTAGCCAAACCAATCTTGCCGCGAATCAAAACCTTTGCAAGCGCGCCATCAATCTGTAAATTGTTTGTGTTAGCATCGCCGTGACTAAAATTAAAGTCTGCTTTTATCGTATCAAAACTGTAACCCTTCATAAATACGTCGCTAAAATCACCGCTTAGCCTGCGCGGAATACTCTGCAAACTAAACAAATTTAACATACGACCCAAATCCATTTTTGCTTCACTTGCCTGACTGACTTCAACAATTCGTCCTTTACCAATGCTGAAAGATGCCGTACCACTCAAACTTGCCAGTGATAAAGCTGATGGAGGGTTTCTCCAGCTTAAATCAAAATTAAAATCGCCGTTACTGGCAATAAAATTATGCACATCAAAACCAAGACTATTCAGGAGAGCACTGACATTTTTAGAGCTTGCCTTGCCCTGCAAATTTGTAGAATTATTACTGCCATATTGCTGCCATGATCCTGATGATCGTAAATTGAAATTTGAGGATTGAATTGTCAAAAACGGAATTGTTAACCCGTAAGCTGCAGGCTGCGTATTAAATCTTACGTTATTAAATACTGCATTTCGGTAAGTCACACTGTTAGCCGAAAACTCGATTTGCGGCAAATCGCGGGCAATTATAGTCGAGACTTCTGATGAACCGCCTGTCAGCGCATCAATATTAATGCGGTCAAGATCTGCGACGACCCTGCCTTTCACCGTGAACGGAACAGGGATATCAATTTTCCCAGTAATTTCAGGATTGGTAATAGTGAGAGACAATGACTTATTCGCTGGCACTAACTGAATTCGAGGTTGTGACAACTTGATTCCATACAGATCAAGCTTGTCTATCACAACATCAATTAATCTCAATTGAAGTCTGATATCACTCCCTGAATTAGACATATCAAGATATGTTTTGATTTTCTCTTCATTTAAATCACTTATCGTACCAGTAATGTAAAGCCCTTTACCTTGGGGCCACTCAGCCTCTCCTTTACCCAGACGCAAGTCAACACCAACCAAATCAAGATTATCTTTCTTTCTATCAAGTATCAGTGCAGCATTAATCAACTCTGCATAATTTAATTTTATTTTTATAGGGGCTGATTCTGCGACGATAATATCAGATGAAAATTGCCTGACATCATCTGCTGCTTTAGTATATTGTTCCGGTAAATCCAGCGTGATGCCTGTCAAGTTTGAATCCAGGTGAACATCAATCGGTTCATCTGCAGCGAGGTTGATTGTTGTGGTTACATTCGCACTGCCTTTTGCAATTGAAGAAAAAGGAATCTTCAGCCAGCGCTCAATATCATCCAGATTCATATTATTTGATACGGTAGCCCTTACATAGGATTTATTATTCGCTGTGGTAATTGTATCAAGATCCAGCCGCAATGGTTTATCAAACAATACACCCTGAATCGCCGCACCATCGGTAGTTCGTTCTGTAAAATTTACTTTGCCGCTCAATTTACTGATATTCAGCTTCCAGGGAACAAGCTTGAGATTTGCGTTCGCAAGATCGATGGCACCTTTAACTTCAGTTTCATCTGGATTTTGCAGCGGGACAGTTAACGCAAGCCCAAGTTCAATAGGCCCGGTCAACTCGATATTTTTAAACATACGCCCAATCGTTTTTTCCAGCGGACTCTGATGAAGGAATTTCATTCCTCGAGAGAAATCTGTATGAATTGGCGTCGTGTAAACCGTTAAAACCGCTGGTTTATCATTGCCTAAATAAGGAATTTCGCCATGGATTCGGCCGGCTTCTATTTCCATGATTCGCGCTTTATCAACATCAATTAAAATTCTTCTCCCTGAAAATTGCACGTTGCCGCTTATATTACTGATATCAGGCCAGTTTGGCGCATAATGTAGACGCACATTACTAACAGCTGTCGCAACAACAAAACTTCCGTTGTCATGATCATATGGAAATTCATTTAGTTTACCTCGCAATATTAGCGATCCGGACTGTGCTTCACCCACTATGAATGCGTGACTCAACCATTGAACCAGATCTTTACTCATGATTTTTGCTGGCAAGTATCGTGATATATGCGCAACATCGTGCACTGTGAAATTTGCGCTTAAATTCACATCCGGGCTCTCGGAAGAAGGCAGTAACAAATATCCGCTGAGATTCAGTGCAGCATCATCATTTAAAGCACCAATAGATTTAAATACAAATTTCCACTCATCATGCGCGTCTTTTTGCCATAATACATCGCCCGTCAGCTGCTCAAATAATATTGGTGCATTGAATAATGAATCATACAAGACTTCAGTTTTGTTACTTTGTAGAGAAAGCGACCCGGCCGCATTTTTCCAGACAAATGCACCAGAAAGATTTTTAACTGCCGGCAAATCATGATAAGACTGAATACCAAGACGGCTAAAATGCCCCTGCATCATAACAGGAGAAGGATTATCAGCATCTCCTGTGAATGTGATAGAAATATTTTCCAGGTTTCCCGAAAGATTAAGATCATTAATAAGCTTTGTCACATTATCAGGCAAGAATGCAGGTGACGCCGATAATAAAGCTCGCGTATCTACAATATCAATAAATCCAAGATTCAAGATTACCGGGGTCAGATGTTGATTTGCATCAGGCGCGAGCTTGAGGTAAAAACTGCTAACAGGCCATAACCGTGAAGCCCAATCTATCAGTAAATCGTCACCTGCAATAATCTGGTTATTACCTTCCTGTTTCCAACCCACTTCTCCGCTGAAACGATTAATTGAATGGCTTGAATTATTAGTATGAGAAAGCAAGTCGACATCAAGCAGCTGGAACGAAGACTGTATTCGCTTAAACCCGCCATCACGCCATGATGCCCAAATCTTGGCACTGACAAATCCTTTTTTAATTTCCCAATCCTTGAATGACAGCCCTTGAAACCATTGCGATAATGACATTCCAGATAAATTTATATAAATTTTTCCAGTAACTTTATCCAATTCCGTGATCAACCCATCCCATCGCGCAGCAATCGATAACTCTGTTGATAACTCCTGATGTAGAATCGCCTTCCCCATCAGGGAATGTGTGTTATCTGAATTTTCCAATTTTAAATTGTACAATGTTACAAATCGTTTTATTCCCGCTCTACCTGTAAAACGTATATCTATATCACGCATGAAGATTGCTGGCTGCACTGACAACCAGGCTGCAACATCTTTAATTTTGCTTTCATTCTTGAACGGTTCTTTATTGTATCCCCCAAACGATGGGAATCCCTGAAGAACAAAGTCACCAGATTCTTCCTGTTTGATTACGAGATCAGCACCGGATATTAAAATACCGCCCGGAACCATTTTACGAGCCCAGACTGATTTCGGAATTGACATGAAAACCTTAACTACACGCAATTGTAATATCGGCTCATTCGTCTGCTTGTCGTGAATTGTGACATTATTCAGCGCCACACCAGGCTGATATTGAAACCAGGTGATACTTGCATTGTCGATGGTGACAGGTGAACCAACAACGTCACTTGCAATTTTTTCTAGCTCGCCGCGCCGTGAGTCTACGTAGGGTGACAGGAAGCGGCTGAAAATAACGACTAACGCTGCCAGCACAATCAGCGCCGAAATGAAATAAGCTGTTTTTTTCGCAATTGAACCTATCAAAGATTTCACTGCGTATCCCTAGTTTAGTCAGCCAGAGAAAACCTGGCGCGATTACAATAATCCCTTAATACAGCGAATAACCACGGCCACAACAACATACTCGTCACTGACGACAGCCAGAATTTATGTGTATGCGGCGCATTACCAAGAAACCCTTGAATGCAAAATAAAATGAACTGATAAATCAACACAAATATAAGAATACTCAAACCTTGCTGCAGCATCGGATACATTTTAATCCGCATACGCAATCTACAGACCAGATAAATAACAATAGTTAACGCAAGCGCATGCTCACCAAGTAGTGAGCCGGTAAGCACATCCATAAATAGCCCCATCACCCAGGCGAGACCAACATTCACTAATGATGGAGACATCATCGTCCAGTAGATTAGAATCAGCAACACCCATGCTGGACGTGCCCACATAGACCATTCAGGCATTGGCAGCAGCGTCAGACATAACGCTGCAAAAAGTGTTAATGTGATCGCTTTTAAATTACGCATGCTGCTGGTACCAAATTAATAAAACCTGCCTGCTAGTATCTATATGTGCGCTTGGCTGCAAATATATTTCAGCAAATTGACGCGCGGGGTCTTTATTCACCATTACCACCTTACCAACCGGGTACCCTTCAGGATAATGATCGCCGAGTCCGGATGTAAGGAACAAATCACCAATGCGAATATCTGCCGTCTTTGGCACATACATTAGCCGCAGCCTGTCAGAATAATTGTCCCCTGCTGCAACAGCGCGAATACCGCTGCGAACATTTTGTACCGCAATTCCACTGCGAGTATCATTAATCAGCATAACCCTGCTAGTAACAGGCCCAGCCTCGATGATTTGCCCCATTACACCATGAGCATCAAGTACCGGCTGCCCGACATAGACACCATCTGTTTTACCTTTATCTAGCGTTACCTGATTCAGAAATGGCTCAGAAGCCACTGCAAGTAGTTCTGCAATTAATGTTTTACCTTGAACTTTACGGGATGATTGCAGCAACGATTTCAGATAATTATTTTCAGATTCAATTGCATTAAAACGCTGCAGCCTCACATTCAGCCGCAAACGATCAGCCTTTAAAATAGCATTTTCCCGCACCAAGGATTCGTGCGTGCGCACAACCGTCGTGAATTTATCAATTAATTGCGCCGGTAAATTAACTACATACCGTAAAGGCGCAACTGGTAATGACAACGATGACCTAAGATTGGCAAGATTAGCCATATGCTTGTCCATCACCATTAAGGCAATGGACAAAATGACGAAAATCAGGGCACGCATGCCCAGATTAGACTGACTCGAAAATAGGGAACGAATAACTCGCCTCCATCTACTCCTTTAAGAGGAAGTCAGCATTGGATGCACTAATCATTTCCAATGCCTTGCCGCCGCCGCGAGCAACACAGGTGAGCGGTTCGTCAGCGATAATAACAGGCAATCCCGTTTCTTCCATAAATAACCGGTCGATGTTACGCAGCAAAGCACCACCGCCTGTCAGCACCATACCGCGCTCTGCGATATCTGATGCAAGTTCAGGTGGTGCTTGCTCAAGAGCTGCACGCACTGCGCCGAGAATTCCGGAAAGCGGTTCTTGCAGTGCTTCGAGTACTTCATTGCTGGTGATGGTAAATCCTCGTGGAATACCTTCAGCAAGGTTACGGCCGCGAACTTCCATTTGCAGCATCTGATTTGCAGGATAGGCAAGACCAACTTCATGCTTGATACGTTCGGCAGTCGATTCGCCGATCAGGATACCGTAATTACGGCGCACATAACCGACAATGGATTCATCAAAGCGATCACCGCCGATACGAACCGATGCGGAATAAACGATACCATTGAGAGAAATGATTGCGACTTCAGTTGTACCGCCGCCGATATCCACTACCATGGATCCGCGTGCTTCTTCAACCGGCATACCCGCACCCATTGCTGCCGCCATTGGCTCTTCCAGCAGGAACACTTCCCGCGCACCGGCACTGATTGCCGATTCACGAATAGCGCGGCGTTCTACCTGGGTTGACCCGCAGGGAACGGACACCAGCACGCGAGGGCTGGGACGCATAAACCTGTTTTCATGCACTTTATGAATAAAGTGTTGTAACATCTTCTCGGTAACGTAAAAATCTGCGATTACACCGTCTTTCATTGGGCGGATTGCGCTGATATTTCCAGGGGTTCGGCCAAGCATCAGTTTTGCTTCGCTGCCGACTGCGACCACGTGCTTTTGGCCCGTGCTTTCGCTGCCCTGCCGGATCGCCACGACGGACGGTTCATTAAGAACGATGCCCTTACCGCGGACATAAATGAGTGTATTGGCTGTACCGAGATCGATTGATAAATCGTTTGAGAAATAACCACGCAGCTTCTTCAGCATAACATCCATACTTCCTTTGCTAATTAAACCATTAAAGATGTCTAATTCTAATGAATTTCAACCTGTACGCCTAGTGAAAATTTAAAAATATATCGACCACTCGTTGAACACTTCCCCGCGAGAGTAAAGTTCATTTTCATCTGGCGCCGTTTTCATTATAATGCCACGCACTTTTTACAATATATAAAGGAGCGGTCCACCATGTCCCTTTCTCCTGAAGATGTCAAAAAAATAGCTCATCTGGCCAGGCTGAATTTGTCTGAAAACGATATCGCTACCTACACATCTCAGCTATCAAATATTCTGCAATTCATTGAACAAATGAGCCAGGCGGATACCGCCAACATCGAACCCATCGCCCACTCGCTGGATGTTTCGCAGCGTCTGCGTGCCGATCAAATCACAGAAGAGAATTTGCGCGACAAATTTCAGGGTATCGCTCCCCAGGTTGAAGCGGGCCTATATCTGGTACCCAAAGTTATTGAAGAGGCTTAATGGATATGCACCACAAAACAATTGCAGAACTATCAAAAGATCTCGCTGAAAAGAAAATTTCCAGCGTTGAATTAACGCGTCATTATCTCGAACGCATCAAAAAATACGATGAACAGTTAAACAGCTTCGTCACTATTACTGAAGAACATGCGCTGAAAGATGCGCAAACTGCTGATGCATTACGCGCACAAGGTAAAGCAGGAATCTTGACGGGCATTCCCATCGCTCAAAAAGATATTTTCTGCACCGACGGCATCAAAACATCTTGTGGCTCAAAAATGCTGGATAATTTCGTTGCTCCATATGATGCAACTGTTGTTAGAAAGCTGAAAGAAGCCGGCACTGTTTTACTCGGCAAAACCAACATGGATGAATTCGCCATGGGCTCGTCCAACGAAACCAGTTTCTACGGTAACGTAAAAAACCCCTGGAATCTTGAATGCGTTCCCGGCGGTTCTTCAGGCGGATCTGCAGCAGCAGTTGCGGCAAGTCTCGTGCCTGCAGCAACCGGCACAGACACTGGCGGCTCTATTCGTCAGCCAGCATCACTTTGCAACTTAACCGGACTAAAACCAACATACGGCCGCGTTTCACGCTACGGCATGATTGCGTTTGCATCCAGTCTTGATCAAGGCGGACCACTCACAAAAACAGCTGAAGATGCAGCCATCATTCTGAATGCGATGGCTGGTTTTGATGAACATGATTCAACAAGTATTAATGAAGCTGTTCCGGATTACACAAAAACATTGAACGATTCCATCAAAGGACTACGTATTGGTTTACCGAAAGAATATTTCAGCGCCGGTCTTAACAGCGATGTCGCCAAATTAATTCAGGATGCCATTAAAGAATTTGAAAAAATGGGCGCAATCATTACTGAAGTCAGCTTGCCAAATACATCGCTTTCGGTGCCGGCATATTACGTCATTGCACCTGCAGAATGCTCCTCCAATCTGGCGCGTTATGACGGTGTACGTTATGGATACCGCTGCAAAGATCCAATAGATTTACAAGATCTTTACAAGCGTTCACGCAGCGAAGGTTTCGGAAGTGAAGTCAAACGCCGCATCATGATAGGCACTTACGTTTTGTCCGCAGGATATTACGACGCTTATTATATTAAGGCACAAAAAGTCCGCCACCTTATTCGTAATGACTTCACCAGCGCATTTAAAAATGTTGATGTCATTCTTGGTCCGACAGCACCATCAACAGCATTTAAATTCGGCGAAAAAACTGCTGATCCTGTCAGCATGTATTTATCTGACATTTACACTATCGCAGTGAATCTCGCAGGATTACCCGGCATGTCCATCCCGGCAGGTTTTGTTAACAACCTCCCCGTTGGCTTGCAGCTGATTGGCAATTTATTTGGTGAAGCAAAATTATTAAACGCCGCGCACTGGTATCAGAAAGCGACCGACTGGCATAAACGCACACCGGAGGGTTATTAATGATGGAATGGGAAGTAGTGATCGGACTTGAAGTCCACGCACAGTTAATGACAAAAAGTAAAATTTTTTCCGGCGCACCAACGCAATTCGGTGCCGAACCAAACACACAGGCATGCGCCATTGATCTTGGCATGCCGGGCGTACTGCCGGTTTTAAATAAAGAAGCCGTCAAAATGGCGATACGTTTCGGACTCGGTGCGAATGCTGAAATCGCGCATCAATCCGTGTTCGCGCGTAAAAATTATTTTTATCCGGATTTGCCGAAAGGTTATCAGAT
>DATJFK010000006.1:0-19483 GCA_035495675.1 Gammaproteobacteria bacterium | reverse complement strand
CCCGGATAATAGTATGGACCCTGCCATTTACTAAAAGGCTTCAAAAGAGCCAGAATGAGATGGTCAACATGTCATTCAAATTTCAATGGAGAGTCCACAATGGGGAATATTAAAGTATTAGGCATCGATTTGGCAAAAAATGTTTTTCAGGTACACGGTACTGATGCCAAAGGAAAATGTCTGCTGCGTAAACGATTGAGCCGCTCGAAACTTATAGAATTCGTTGCTAACATTCCACCAGCTATTATTGGCATAGAAGCCTGCAGTGGCGCACATCATTGGGCTAGATGCTTTAAACAATATGGTCATGAGGTCAGAATGATGTCGCCGCAATTTGTAAAACCATACGTTAAATCCAATAAAAGTGATCGTAATGACTCCGAAGCAATAGCCGAAGCTTGCACTCGCCCAAGCATGAGATTCGTACCAATCAAGACAGCCGCGCAGCAAGATATTTTGGCAGTCCACAGAGCAAGAGAGCTATCGATTAAGAGCAGAACATCCAGCTCTAATCAAATACGTGGTTTATTAAATGAGTATGGGATCATTGTTCCCCAAGGGTTGCGTCAAATAAGGCGGCTAGCTGAGGTCATAGAGCCCCATCGAAATCAATTATCTGATATTTTCTTGAATTTGCTAACCGAGCTCATCAAACAATTTAAATCATTTGATGAGCAAGTGAAATTATATGATGACTGGATAAGTCGACTGGCACAAGAAAATGATATTTGCAAAGAGATTCAAAAAATTGCCGGGGTTGGTCCGATTATTGCATCAGCAATCGTTGCGACAATAGGGGATGCAAACATGTTTAAGAATGGCCGCGAAGTGTCCGCATGGTTAGGCCTGGTTCCGAGACAATACTCTAGCGGTGAAAAAATTGTATTAGGCGGAATTAGTAAACGAGGTGATCGCTACATGCGAACACTACTCATTCAAGGTGCACGAAGTGTAGTAATGGGATGCACGAATAAATCAGATAAGCTGAATCACTGGATTACTAAGAAAAAGGAAAGAGGTGGATTCAACAAGGCATCAGTTGCGTTAGCAAACAAAAATGCTCGAATGATATGGGCCATAATGGCAACAGGGGAATGTTATCGTCAGCCGCCAAATGTAGTGAATTAGCTTTAGCACTAAAAGTATAGTGACAGCGTAAATTATTTAACTGTTCTGATAAATTGCTTAAGGTAAAAAGTTGATAGCAAATAGGTAAGACCGGCTTTTGCAAAACCTAACTATTTCATGGGCTGTTCTTTAAAGCCAACCGGATGATGAGGAGCAAAAGCGCAGATACTATCGGGGCCCGAGTGAACGTATATCACTCAACCAGAGGCCAAATACATGACTGCATCTTTACCTGCCCTGCTAAAAACAAAGTGCCTCTTGCAATCAGGGCAGGGTCCATACATGAAATTTAAAAAATCATATTTCATCCAGGTTGCCCTTGATTATAAATTAAACCTTATACCAACGTCGCCCATATTATATCGTTGAGCATCCATATCCACTCGCCAGCTGCTTGTCGCCGCGTGAGCAGCGTACACAGTTGAACCGAATTCAAACTGAGTACTCGCCACATATAACCAACGATATTCAGCAAACACAGTTGCATATTGGTTGAAATCGTAACTCAAGCCCAGCTTGATTTGACCCGCGAATGCTGAGTCAGAAGAATTGGTACTTGCATTATAGTGGTTCACACCCGCCTCAGGTGGCGACAATTGTGTTGAGTCTGCGCCTGATATTCTCATCACCGCATTACCAACACCAAAACCAATGTATGGGTGAACCATGATTCGAGGGCTGCTGAAATTCACAACGCCATTGACTAGAAACACTGTTCTACTCATTGGATAAGTAACTGCAAAATCATGCTCAGGTACTCTCGTCGTGTTATTAATTACATGTCCGCTGAAAGAACTGCTGCCCATTCCTTGTATTTCCAGTTCAGCCGCTGGAGCTAACGCACATTGTGTAGCACCCATCATAATTTCTTGCATCTGATAACCAAGCTGTGCGCCGAAATAAGATGTCGTCTGACTATGCATTCCACCAAATGCGTTAACTGCCAATGGACCGCCGCTAGATTCTGTAATAAATGCCGTACCATATTGGCTAATATTGAAATTACCGGATGAACCGCGGCCGCCAAAAATACCCAGGTAAAATTTTGCGGGATCTGTAAATGCAGCTGGTGTAGATGATTCTGCGGAATGATGTGCTGCAGTATGAGTCGCAAAAGCAGGGACTGATAAAGCAGATAAAAGAACGAGTAAAGATAGACGTAATTTCATTTGAAACTCCATTTGATGATGTATTCCTTTGACTTAGTTCATGCAGGATTCTACCCGATTATGATCCTGCAGGCACACTATATTTAGGGTCGATTGGGAGAATAAATATTTTGGCTGGTTTATGGTAATATATATCGTTAATATATTTTTGAGGGGTACAACAAATGCATCATCATATGCGATCAGCTTTAACCATTATTGTCTTGATGTTCCTACATACAACTGCCATAGCTGCCAACATGTCTTCCCCCGTGGGCCTTTGGAAAACTATCGATGATGTAACACATAAACCTAAATCACTTTTCCGCATCACAGAATCAAAGGGTATATTGTACGGCACGGTTGTTAAAACATTCCCTTCTGAGAATTACGTCAATGGGATTTGCGTGAAATGTGAAGGCCCATATCACAACAAGCGCCTGGAAGGCGTTACACTGATGCGAGGTTTAACAGCAGAGAGCGATAATCCAGGAAATTGGAGCGGCGGAAAGATTACCGATCCGTTAAATGGTAAAACCTATCGATGCGCAATCAAGCTGATAAATAACGGACGATCATTGAATGTACGCGGTTATGTTGGCATTCAACTATTGGGTCGCTCTCAGGAATGGCAGCGAGTGGAATAAGTTACCACTCAAACCAAATCAAGCGCCCGTGCTTTCTCCACCATACCTTCCTTTTGATATGCTGAGAGTGATGGAGGCAGTGGAAATAAACATTTACGGTCTGGAGTAATCAACACGTTACGCAAGTCTGCGACAACAACGTTTTGCTGCTCAACATGCGGCGTTTCCTGCCAGCAAACAGGTTTCAAATCATCTACCAATGGATAACCAAAGACATGATCAAAATACTCAGCACCTTCAATCTTCGGTGCATCTTTCTGCGTACCAAATCCCCATTTATATAACGTGTGAGTAATTTGATTTGCATGTAAAAATTCATATAAAGAATTCGGCGCTTTATCATCATAAAACATGACAATCACGCGATTATCCGGAAAAGTCTCTGCCAGAGGCACTGCTACAGTTTCAGCACGCTTTGATTGATTTTCATAATTCGACTTACCGAGTGCCCGCATGCTAGCATCTGAATTAATCGCCAAAATTAGCGGCAGCCCCGCATCAACATTATCCAGGACATACTTAAATCCAGCCAGCGTCGTCGCAACCGTGATACTGGTAGGGAGCGCATAAGTACCATTGGTAAAATGCGCGTACCCGACGTTTAATACTTTAAGACGAGCAAGAATGTCATCGTGATCAGTTGATTCGATTACTGTGTATTTAGATGGATGTGAGAACATAGTCTGTTTTATATAATATTCTTATTTATGAGTACTATATCATAAAATGAAGCGTACCGGATAAATGCTTTTTTGTATTTTATCAGGGTTACACCAGTAACCAGCATGTTGAAATGATGTGCATGAATAATATATGATTACATCTCAACCATTTACTACAAGGATGTGCCATGACCAATGACAACATGATGGGTTCAGATACAGAAACGGCTGGAACAACAGGAAAAAAGCGTCGTAAAACACGCAGAGCAGCTCGCAAAACTGGCCGCAAAGTTAGAAAAGGTGCGCGCAAAACAGCCCGCAAAGCAAAAAAAGGTGCTCGCAAAACTGCACGCAAAACACGTCGCACAGCTCGTAAAGGTGCACGTAAAGCTCGTAAAGGTGCGCGTAAAACAGCCCGAAAGGCAAAACGTACAGGCCGCAAGGTTGCTCGCAAGGCACGCAAAACCGGTCGCAAAGTTGCCCGCAAGGCAAAACGTACAGGCCGTAAGGTTGCTCGTAAAGCAAGACGTAAATAATCGTAAATATGTTATGACGACATAGTTACACTTTCTATTGTTCTGGGGATGCACTGCCCGCTCGGGCAGTGCAGAACCTGCCCCAAACGCAGTTCCTTGTATCTACCCCTCTGGACCATGTCAAACCTGGAAAGATATCCCGTCATCGATGACAAAACCAAATCAGCCTATATTGTTTATATGAAACATCCAGGCGATCCGCGCCCGCAAAATGCAGCATTGTTCGCACATGATTTATCACAGAACGGTGTTGTGCGCTGGGAAGTTCCGCTGCAAAACTTGAATACCAATCCAGTAGTTGCAGGCAGTGAAATTTATAGTACCCAGTATGACAATACAAAATTAAATGCGGTAAATGCAGTAACCGGAAAAATACTCTGGACGTGGAGCCCAGAGAATGACTTGATCAATCCCGATTACCCGCAGCTCGCAACAAATGATGTAATCTTTGTTGTCGGGAATCAGAAAACTTACGCCGTTTCACGTACGACACATCAAACCGTTTGGGAAACAAATCGTGTTGGAAAAATTGCTATCGGCGACGGAAAATTATTAATTCATTCAATGCAAGACGGTTCGTTTGATCATGTAACGGCTTATTTATTAACTTAAACAACTTCTGCATAGCACTGGAATTACACGGCCGCAATGATCATGAACACCGCCGGCCACCATCATAATTCGTCAGGATTTATCCAATATTATTATATTGTTAGAAATATATAACTGGCGGTATATCACCCCGGTTTTACTGCTATACTTTTTAATAGCTGGGAAATAAGGGCTAATTTATGATGCGAAGCGATAGTAATGATGAACAAGATTTCTTGATGCACTGCATGACTGACGCTGATTTATCTATCAATCTGAATGATATGAATTATTATTGCAGCCAGAATAATAATGCAACGCGAGAACATCTTGATTCGCTTATCAAAAAATATCTGCGATCCGTCGATATGGAAATGGAAACAGAAAGATTTGATGATGAGTGCGAATTAATAAATACTGAATTGGCAGTATTTTCAGGAAACTTATTCAGATTAATTCTTGGAGAGCAGCAACCGAAATATTATTTGTGCAAACTAGCAGATCACGATCCAGAAAATTCCTCCCATGCTGATTATAAACATCCATATTTCCGCGCCTGCAATATGTTGCAAAATCTTATTGAGTGGCACGAACTGGAATCCAGTCATGCTGATATTCTCGAAAATAACATTAAAGACATGAGCTCGATATTGGTTGCTGGACATTTTCTTGGAGAGATTGACTGGAGCGATGGAAATTTCGGCGTGATAATCAATCAAGATAGCAATGCGCAAGCTGTACGACTGGATCCAGGATTGAGTTTTACAGATATGTTTTTCAAGAGTAATGATAAATTAAATAGCGTTATGTCTAATTTACTTTTGAATTATGTTCACGAGGAAAACCCGGATGATCCATACATTGACTCTATGATTGATCATGAAACTTTGCGGTATTGCCACCACCGAGCAGAAGCATTATTTGCCAACAATCGTGAGATTCTCAAGACAATGGAGCGAATATCGAATTTAGGAAAATCAGATTTTACCCAATGCATGCAGCATTCATTTCAAGAATCGCATTATCCTTTTGCTAAAATAATTATAAAGCGACTGATGCAACGCGTTCACGATTATGACCAAGCATTCCAAGAAATCCAGCGAATGCGAGATACAGATAAAAAGGTGCTCCGTGAGTCAGTCAATAATTTGAATTTATTTTCTCCCAGTATTAAATCAGGCATGAAACGCACAAAAACTGGCGACACATCTGATTTACCACAACCCCCTCGCAAGAAGTGATGCTATCCACTTCGCAAGCTGGCTGAACACCCTGAGCTACTGAGATATTAGCTATGATCTACCAGATCTTCTTTCGTCGAATCCGAAAAAGTAACGCGATTTCCACCAAAGGATTTTGAGCGGTACATTCTTTTATCTGCTACTCGCAAAAGCTCTTCCCTGTCAACGCCATCATGAGGGAATTTGCTTATCCCAATACTAGCACTAATATGTATAGTATGATTTTTAATTTCTACAGGCTGATTGATAACATTACAAATACACGTTGCTACTTTCTCTAGATATTCACTTTCAACCAGCTTTTTTACAATCACTGCAATCTCATCACCGCCGAGTCTAGCTATAATATCGTCTGGGTGAATACATTGTTTAATTTTTTCAGTAGTATTAATTAAAATAATGTCGCCAATCTCATGCCCGTATATATCATTAATCAGCTTAAACTGGTCTAAATCAATAAACATTAATGCGAACTCGGTATGTAATGCACTAGATGTAGTAATCAGCTTATTGAGACTTTCTTCAAAAAGAATGCGGTTAGCAATTTTAGTCAATGGATCATGCGTGGCGCTTTTCTGTAACATCTTATTCGATTTTTTGATTTTGTGTAATAATACATCTTTTTCGTATTTCAAAATCATTGAATTTTTAATCATTTTATATGTACCAAGCGACAGAGAAATCATAAAAATTAAATACAATGTAAGAGCAAATAAAAACAGAACAAAGATTGATTGATGTAAAGTGTAGATAGTAATTAGATATGGTGTAATTGAAGTTATTAAAAATGTGATGGCTGCTTCTGGTAATGCCGCAGATAATGGCACCGCGCCAGCAGATATACCAGCCAGCATTAAAATCATCAATTCTTGCTGGGTTACCGTTGCTCCCGGGAATAGCAGAAAACCAGGTAAACCCCAGCAAATCCCTCCCAGAAATGATCCTGCAATAAATACGGATTTCCAAAGTCTCACATGCTGCCTGACAGATTTATCAATGCTGAACATATATACGGAAAATATGCGTGCTACCGTAACGATGAACATTAATGAGATCCACAACATCAAGATATGATTGTCGTTGTTCGTGTCATATATTGAATACCAAATCAAGCAAGCACAAGCGAGTGAGGCAAGAAGTGAGCTGATCGTTTGATTATATACGTGATTAATGAGTGAAAATGCGACTTCACGCTCGATACCAGCTGAGTGTCGCGGATCTTGTTTCAACATTTTAATATCTTTATACCATGATGTCACATTAAGTACTCCAGCTAAACTGGCATACTATTATATTATCATGATTTCATGGATTTTTAATTTTATAACGTAAATACAATAAGTTGCACGTAAGTTGTTAAACTTCCAGATTATACTATATTGCGATGCTTAAGTTATACAGGATACACATTATCTTAATTGGATCTAAAGCACGCTGCACCTGTTTGCACAGAGGTATTGTTACTAAGTGGAGTGATTAATGTTGTATTCAAAATACCAGTCGTCAAAACAGAACCCGTTCCAATCCCAGCAGCATTTTGCATCGCGCCATAATTATCATTATTTTGTGAGTTTGTTTGCGGTTGATTCACAATACTTGCGATATATGAATTGTAAGTATTGGTTGAGGCTGAATTTGTTGTACTACCTGGTAGATTTTCAAGTGTAAATCCGTAATATATAAATGGATCAGATATTTCGCCATTAAGACCCGAACTGTCATAATATGTCACGTGAATATTTGGATCAGTTGGCAGCACCAGGCGGCTAGTACCATTACCATTCGCTTGCAAGATATTAGAAAAACTTGCAATCGTCGCGCCAATGCTATCTGCAACTGTACCCGTACTGAATATGTTAGATACTGCTGCATTCAGTGTTAAAGTCACGTTACTAGTAAATGTGGAAAAGTCGATTTTATTATTATTGACGAGATCACCGCCATTAACACTACCTGAGACATTATATCCCTGAGTAAAGTTAAAAGTATCTAACCCGGTGCCACCAACCAGATTTTGAATATTACTGAATCCACTGCCTACTCCAGTCACTGTACCACCATTATTTGCAGTGATATTCCACGTATTCGTAACATTATCCGCTGTTAATGTATTTGTACCACCACCACCATTAATGGCTCCAGTTAATGTACCACCGTTTAATGTAAAGCTGTCATTATTACTACCACCAACCAGATTTTGTATGTTACCGAATGTGAATGATCCTGAAACTGTACTGATGCCAGACACAGTGCCATTATCAGCAGACGTGATATTATATGATTGTAGAGTAGCACCACTGTTCACACTTAATCTGTTATTGCTCGAACCACCAGCAGCCGATACTGTTACGTTATTTGCAGTTATTCCATTCAATGCAAATTGATAAGTACCAGTTCCAGTACCAGACAATGCCAGATTAAATCCACCACCTAACGATCCATTGAATGACAGGCTGGATGTACCAGCGCCAGAAAGTGCAAACGTAGCATCATTTGTTAAAGTAACTGGGTTATTGTAAGTCTGATTACCTGATGTGTTAATTGTACCCTCACCTGAGATATTGCTATTTGCAGTTAACGAAGCAAGAGGCGTGATATTACCAATTAAACCTGTCAGATTGAAACTGCCTGCTCCTTGTAATGTTAAGGCATTTGCACCGTTAATACTTCCTGCTAATGTAAATGTGCCGGCTCCATTATCAATAGCAGAAGAAGCGCCCAATATAATGCTCCCACTGCTCATACCTGCGGTACCTGTACCACTTAATGTTCCGCCATTTAACGTCAGTGTTCCTGCACCAGCAATTGTCGCAGCATTAAAATTCAATGTACCGCCCGATGCAACATTTACGCCACCACCCCACGTGCCAAGATTTGCCTCAGATGTAATGCTTATTGTTCCACTATTAACATCTGTTGCACCTGAATATAAATTTGTGCCGGATAGCGTTAATGTGCCGCTGCCGCTTTGTGTGACAGAACCAGTACCTGATATGACATTACTGACGCTGTATGAGTTTGAACGATTAAATACTAATGCTGCGTTATTAGTTACACCACTTGTTCCCAATGTTCCTGTTGTGCTGCCGCTGCCAATCTGCAGAGTCCCAGAGCTGATCGTAGTTGTTCCGCTATAACTATTACTTCCCGTGAGAATTAATGTACCGCTGCCAATTTGAGAAAGACCGCCGGTACCGAGAATATTGTCGCTGAATGTAACGCTATCAGATCTATTAAAAGCCAGTGTAGAATTAGCATTAACTCCGCCCGTACCGATTGTACCTGATGTACCACCATTACCTATTTGCAACGTACCAGCATTAATTGAAGTTAATCCATTATAAGTGTTGCTTCCAGTTATTATTAAGGTACCAGCTCCATCTTGATCTAAAGTGCCTGTGCCACTAATCGTATTGCCAACTGTAATTGTGTCACTGCGGTCAAATGATAATGCACTGTTATTGACAACGCTGCCCGTACCTAAACTGCCTGATGTACCACCATTGCCGATTTGCAGCGTACCCGCGCTGATAGTTGTTGTGCCACTATATGAATTACTTCCGGTGAATATCGTTGTACCGCCTCCGGATTGCGTAAGCGCACCAGTACCACTAATAGCATTAGCAACAGTTATTGCATCGCTGCGATTAAATACTAAAGTCGCATTATTTGTTACCGCGCCAGAACCTAATGTACCGATCGTGCTGCCACTGCCAATTTGCAATATACCAGCACTGATTGTAGTGGTACCACTATAGGTGTTTGCGCCAGTTAAGGTTAATGTGCCGCTACCCGCTTTTGTAAATCCAAAACCACTGCCGCCATCGCCCATGATTCCGCTAATCGTACTGGCTGAAGTAATGGTTAATGTTGGATTGGCAATACCAAGAGTAACAGGTCCTGACAACGTCAACACGCCGGTGCCCTGCATAGTAAGATTACCATCAATGTTATAAGTCGTTGTCGCAGTAGGAGCGAAATCCAAATTGGAATTTACTGTGATATTGTTACCAGATGCTGTATACAGAATATTTGAATCACTCAAGGATCCGATTGCACTTGCAAGATCGCTATTTGCGATAGTCTGAGATGCACTCGTGCCAATTGTTAATTGTCCATTTGTGATGCTGATGCCTGTTGCACTCGCGCCAGCGCTGCCGGCAAGTGTAACAAAATTACCAGTTGATGCTGCATTATCAAAGTAAATTAACATGCCTGTGCTGTCAGTGATTGAAGTATCCAGACCAAGCAGATTATTACCAGTCAGAAAATAAAATGAACCATCATCACCGATTGTCGCCGTTGTATTAATTCCTCCGGCTGCAGCAAGCTGCACGGTTGAACCGCCTGCCAGAGATGTTGTACCGCTTATGATACGCGGAGCTGAGCTATAAAATACATCCATGTATGGGTAAGAAGTATTAGCGATAATGCTCCATGTTCCAGCAAAATCCCAACCACTGTACGTTGCCTGTTGCTTCATTTCAGCAGTTGTTTTGCCGGCAACTTCGGTCGGTGAAGAATTACTAATACCAACTGATACACTTGAAGTTTCAGTGTTCCAGTATGAATTACCGCTGTATGTAGGCGCAGTGCCATTCCGCAGCACACCAAAAATTGCACCTGTTCCCGTTGTGCCGGCTACATACCCTGCGTTATACAGGAATCCCACCGTATTACCTACATCAGCAATCCTGCCGGCAATACCCCCGACTTCATCGCCACTCGCACCACCAACAGTCGCATCAACGTAACCGAAATTATAGGCATTGGTGAGAGTCACGTTGTTTTGCGTAAAACCTACGACACCGCCAATATCATTTGTCGTTGACACCGTGCCGTCATTCGTAACGGATCCGGTGTTATATACTTTATTTATTGTTGTGTTAAAGACTTTTCCTGTGACACCACCAGCTTCACCTGAAGAAACTAAAACATTGCCAGTATTAAATGCATTCGACAGATTTCCTGAATCAATAGCTCCCGATACACCACCAATATCAATATATCCATAAACATTTCCCGTATTATAAGCGTTGGTAAGTGTTGAGCCTGAGAAGTAACCCAGGACGCCGCCGACAAAGTCACCACCACCGGTCATTACATCACCTGTATTTGAAGCGTTACTCAGTGTTGCGCTATACATATCACCAACGACACCACCGACTGATGAACCATAATTTACAAAATCACCAACATTTCCAGTATTAGACAGATTCGTCAGAGTCCCACCTGATATTTCACCAATTACGCCGCCCATTGCATAACTCGCACCTTGGACAACTGAACCGTTATTAATTAACGTGTCAACATTTGCGGATTGCACATATCCGGCAACACCACCGATATAAGAGTCACCAAGTATTGTCATATTATTTACTGTGAGATTTGTCAGGTTTTGATCGTAATGATCACCAAGAATACCACCAGCATCACTATATCCAGTTGCTGTCACTGTACCAGAGTTAACTGTGATGTCATGCACTGTAGCTTCATTGTATCCGGCAAGAACCGCAGTATAGTTTCCGCCAGTGATGGATGGATTACTGAATACGAGATTTCCGATATCTGAAGTTGAGGTGGTTTCACCAAATAAACCAACATATGACGTACCGGCACGATTTATTGTGAGATTACTAATCGTGTAATTCTGACCATCAAATGAACCTGAATAACTTGTTACAGCATCACCATTTGGTAAAAACCCTGCACCACTATTCCAGGTGGATGTGCCAGATGCGTCAATATCACCACCTAAATTAAAATAATTTGCGAGTGTAGTTGAACTAGAACCAATACCCTGTAATCCATAAACATCTGTAATGACGTATGGCGTACCAGATGTACCGTCTCCGCTTGTAGCACGAATAAATTGTCCGCTTAACTGGAAATCATTACCAACAGTGAAAACTGGCAACGATGATGCAACCTGATACCATTGTCCTTGACTTAATGTGAAGTTATTGACATCAATCTTGCCACTGGCACTGGTAGTGATGCTTTGAGACGCGTTAACTGCTGACAAAATAAGTGATCCATTCACACCGCTGATTCCAGCATTAATAATAATATTATTGTCAGCAATTAAAGATAGAGTGTTTGTTGATACCCAGGTTATTGGATCGCTGACAGTAATATTACCTGCATCCGCGCCAGCACCTGTTGTCGTAATAGTGACATTCGTACTTGCCAGATTGGTATTGATATCTGTGTTATTAACATTAGATGTGGCACTTGGTGTGAATATGTTAGTTGGGCTGCCACCGTTAAATGCACCGCCAGATGTAGCAGCAGTTGATATTGTTACATTATATGGATCCAGCAGCCAGTTACCAGTTTTGCCATTTTTTGAAGTTGTATCAACTGATAAAGATGCGACATTCAGCACTCCTTTACTCGACGTTTCAACTTGCCCGCCGTCACCGCTTTCACTTCCACCTCGCGCCGTAATCTGACCGCTTGCTGATGTATAATAATCCGACCATAATACAACATTACCACCATTACCATTCGTGAAGGCATCAGCTAAAATTCTGGCACCGCTTTGCATCACTACTGCATTGGAATGCGCAAGTGATCCTGTGCCCTGCAAGCCACCACCAATAAATACATTACCTGCTCCAGCATCACCGCTAACATTAATTTCCGCATTGGATCCGAGTATTATATTATGTCCAGTAATGATGACGTTCCCGCCTTGCGCACCACTTTCATATCCCGTACCGTCGAGTTTTCCATTCAGTGCAATATTTCCTGAGTCAGGATCTGCGGAAAGATAAATTGAACCGTTTACTTGATAAACTGATCGGGTTTGTGCAACACCATCCATATTGATTGCTTGATCTAACACTTTTGATGCATCTTTTGCTGATATAATAATGTGACCACCATCAGTAATCAGTGTTCCTGAGTTTTTCACACCATCTCTAAGCACATTACCGTCTTTATCAACTGCTTGTGATGTAACACCGCCGTCAACAGCGAAACCTATCAAATCATTTCCAGAAAATGTTAATGTAAACGCATCTCCTGAACCTAAAACAATATGTCCCAGATTCGCTTGAATCATGCCATCATTACTGACAGCGCCGCCTATCAGTGCGACAAGACCATTATCTGCTGCAATAATTGTACCTTGATTGATGACAGCACCATGATATCCCGGCGCATTTGCAAAATGATAATAGTCGTTTAAAAAATCCTGATCAGCAATATTTGCAGTTGAAGCTATCAAACCGCCAACATTTACATATGATCCAGGACCGAAATAAATACCGGCAGGATTGACAAGAATTATTTGGCCAGTTGCTGTCAAGCGACCATAAATCTGTGACGCACCTTGAGTTGGGTTGATACGATTTAGAGCAACACCACCTGTGGGCTGCTGGAAATGCGTTGCTTCATTTGCGCCAATATTAAAACTCTGCCAGTTGATAATTGCTTTTTGTGTTGTTTGATTTACTGTTGTAGTGGATTGCGTTTGCTGAATTGAAACCGAACCAGCTGCAACATTACTCAGTACTGGATTTGCAAAACATCCTGTTGAAATTGAATATGCTAAAACACCTGTCACAATCAACGTGGCATAATTTTTAAAGAATTTATTAACAGCCCTCAAAAAATGCATCATTTATTCTCGAAAATCACCTACTTAAATAAAATCATTGCTGTCAACTTAAGTATTGTCTAAATTTCATGAATTTCCATTGTTTAGTATTCATATTTATACAATTTAACTACTTAATTTTCATATACTTGGGAATTCAGCCGTATTTGAGGAAGGAGACTGTATTAAGTGAATGCTTTTATTGGGAAAAATGTATGAATTTTCAGACTAAAATATCATTTACGAAATGGCGGTCTTTCTTTTGCTTCTGACTTCATTTCTTCAACCCGTCTTCTGAATGCCGCTAAAGTAAAATCTTCTTTATGAGCCTGAATAACTTCAGGATCATGTGACAATAGATACATCGCATTTTTTTGAGCGATATTAACTGTAAGTTTTTGCCAGACCCGTTGATTGTTATTATCGACAAAATATTTTTTTACTGACTGCTTGGCTGTTTCACCTTTACCGCTGATAGCTAAATTTTGCTCTTCTTCAGATCTAGACGGAATTACTTCCTTCTTCAATGTGAATGATTGCATGGATCGCAATAGTTTGAGTGGTGTCTGACAGCGGTGAAGATGTATATTTTCATCTGAACCTTCTTTTGAATCAATTTGGTTATCGGCCAGATATCCATATAGTCCCTGCGTACTATATTTACTGCCAACATATTTATTTAACGTAAACAATTGGCGTATATCATCCAGCGAAAACACAGAACATCCTAATTTAGAATTTTGGCGGACTTCATCAGCATAATAAATATTAATATTTGAATCCGGGAATCGCTTACGCAGTTCATCCGCAAAATCTTCTGAGAATACTATGCCGCCACTTAATGAATCGAGTATGTATGCATTAATATTTTTATTCTGGTCTATTTCAATTTCACCAACAAACCAATGATCGCCTGGAATGATAAATCTTTCGCAAGCTGGAATAGATATATCTTTCAATATATCAATATACTCTCCACAATACTCCGACACTTTATCCTCAATACCGTGTGGAGGCAGAATAATTGGATTGAACTCATATTTCTCTTTTTTATTCTCCCTGATTTGTGCGCAGGTAAGCAAACCGCCTTCAAATGTTATATCTCCAAACTCTTCAACAAATTGAGCCATCGTTATCGCTATCTCATCATGATATTTATAATCTAGATTTAACAATAGACGCGCTTGCTCAAGCAGAATATGACCTTCATCATTCGAATCACTGCCAATTGATTTTTCAATATCAAGGTTAAACTCTTTCACTAATGTATGCAGTAAACTTGCATTACATTTATAAATAACATGTGGTAGTAAATTTGATAAAATATAATTCTGGGAAGATTTATCATGCTGATTAATTAAATCAACTGCATATTTATCCATTTTCGGGCGCGCCAACATACCGCACAAACCATATAAACCTACTTCATTTTTACTGCTCCTTTCCAATAAGTCAGCAAGCAGCTCGACTGCACCATCATGATTAGCGTCTGACCTCACCAACCGATTATAAAGACTGCGAGATACAATTCGGATATTTGCTTCTGAAATTTTCTTATTTGAAAATAATGCAATAAGACACTTCGCCAAATCTGGATTAGAAAGATCATTTCCAAAGGTTTTATCTAACGCATTCTTGAAAGTGTTTTCGCTGATTGAGCGTTCATTGAGACCATGGACTATTGCATCATACTGTTGATTAGATAACAGTTTGATTACATCATTATCATCAAAATTTCTTCGGGTTCGTGAAATCATAGTAGATTCATCTTCAATATACTTTTAATTAGGTATATATCTATTATAAGCCTGAATTCACTGATTTTTCGCGATACCTAAAATCACTCTTTTGGTATATATTTCATAAGATTACATGAAAGAAGGAATCATTTGATGTTTGAGGAAAATCCGCAGAAATCTATACCATTTTATGTAAATTCCTGAAATGCTCTCTAACAGCATTTTCAGCTCTTTCAGCGATGAAATTAACGCCTTCACCATGCGGTTTGCCTTTATACACAGCAGGGCCGACAGCGGCAAGATTAGCAATCGTCTGCTGGTTTTTAGCAATCACATGATTATGCTCATTCACAATCATGCCGCCATTATCTGTTATCGTGATCAATCCTTTTTCCAGCATATCAGCCAGCAGTGGCTGCTCATCAAGATGCCGGTCAATCCTGCGCCCAATACCTGTTGCATTAACGACATAACGTGCGCGTTTTTCAGTTCCGTCGTTGAATGAACAAACATACTCATTATTTTTATGGTCATAATGCAGACCTGTCATCCCGCTTTTTTCCAAGACCCGTCCGCTATCATATATTTCCTTTAAAAAACGTGCATTGTTAATTGGCACACCGGCAAGATAGGCGAGGAAGCGCCCAAAACATGTATTAGAAAACTCTTCCTGCCCTTCTGCATCAAGCGCATCCCACATTGCATAATAAGTACCCGTATCTGCGAATACATGGATAAAATCACATAATTCATCAATATCACCATTCTCAAGTTCTCCTTGCCCCAATTGATCGCGCGCAGCAAGCTGTGTAGTAAGCGCATATTGAGTTGATGGAGCATGAGTAACAGGATGTTTGGCAGTATTTAAATATACTTGATTGAATAGTGTAAATGCGACTTTCAATGATAAATTATGATGATGATCATTAAATTTTTTACGTAAATCCAGCATAGGAAGATTATTAACATTTCTTTTGAAATCTCGCGCTGCAATTACATTTGGATGACGTGTTGCAACAAAGATATTTCCTTGATATTGACGATCCAGCATCAGATATTTCGCTGTATCAACAAACGTTAAATGCCCACCAATAACAATTATTTCTTTTTCATCTTGCGGGATTCTATCTAGTTCATTCGTATTCCATGGGTTGTAAACAAAACCAGGCTTTCCTATCATCTCGTGAAAAGTATCTGGGCGTAAATTACCAACACCCAGGCCGACAAAATCAGCTGTGATTTTCAGCGAATCTGATGTTAGCAGAAATTGTTGCTGTGGTGTGACATCAAGATGATTCACTTCTTCATGGTAAACCTCTATTTCCATACCATTTGCAAGCGCCAGCTTTTTGTATTTTTCATAGCGAGACAGCAGGTATTCACCAATCAATGCGCGCGGCGGATAGCGATCTAGAAAATCACCATATTTATCGTGACAATACTGGTAATGCTGCATTATCCAGTCATGCAATGTTTCTTCATGATTGGGAGCAGAAAATGCTTCTGCTGCCGGGCCATTCAGCAGCCAGACCTTTGGTGTATCCAGTCTGTATGGTTCGCCAGTTGCGAATTGATCTGCATTTTTTTCAAATATAACAATACGTGATTTTTGCTTGTTACGAATTGATGCATTTACATATTCACAAAATTGCACAAGCCCGCTTAACCCAAAACCGATAAATACTGCTGTTTCATTTTTATTGATATAGTTTCCCTGCATCACTATTATCCTGATTGTAAATATTTATATTTTCTTTTCTATCGCAACTTTGATGCCCTCGTTCACGCGGTCAAATGCATTTTCAATCTCTTTTTTATAAAAAAGATGCGTAAAAAATCCTGCCATGCCGGGAATTTTCAATGCAACATGTGACCTGGTCGCCCTACCGTCATCAATCGGTTCCAAGACTCGATAACACTCTGAAAAGCCACTTTTTAATGGCAGATTGCGTTCCCATGCGAGGACATGATGCTCATCATCAACAACACTAATTCTTTCATCACTTGCAGGTATGAATTTACCTATTGCCTGATTGGCGTATAACACTAAATGAATGTAATTATTAACTGATAATACACCCTGGTTAAGGCTTGCTGTCAGTGCGCCGTTTGAATACTGAGAATAATCGCTGACATTTTTCACCGCCTGCCACACTGCATCAGGTGATGCATTTATCACTAGCGGCTTTGCAGCAAAATAATAACCGGCAGATCTGCCTTGAACCCACGGTATTTGCTTAAAAGATTCACACCGTTGCGATGATATACGCGCTGCTTCCTTCATTATTTTTTCCTTTTCACATCGAATTATCTGATGCATTATTATCATTGTTTTGTATTACGTTCAATCAACAAAGGAAGACAACATGAAATATAAAATGTTAAGCAGTGTAATCTTGTTCGCCCTGTCACAAACTGTATTTGCAAATATTCAAAATAAGCCAGCTTCATGCCCAACCTTATCATCTATCAAATCAGTTGGAATCAACGAAGCATACCTGTTGAATAATATGTGGATGTTCTTTATCAAACAAAATAACTTTGGCACCAAAGAACAATGGACATTTATAATGGAAGGCGCATTACCAACTCATGATAAAGCGCAGGCAATTGCTGAAGCGAATGCACGGCTCTCTGGACTCAAATTCGCAAATGGCCCAGAAAAAACGGATACATCCGGGCGTGAAAGTTATTCTTGCGGTTACTTGCCGGAAGGTCAGCCTGATCAACATGGCATCTTTTTTGCAGTCGCCATCACCCCGCCAGTAGAATTACCAGATATGAAACAAATTCTGAAAAAAATGGCTGGTTAATTTTTTGCAAAATTGATAAAAAGACGGCCGCATGCGGCCGTTTTTAGTTTAAATATAATTCATCTTTTCGTGTCTTACATGATTTATTTTTTCTATCGCGTATTCTTATGTTATATATATCGCTGTTAATGCTCAAAGCATGAGTTAAATTAACTCAAATAATAACAATAATAAATTGAGACATCACCATGGAAACCAGAGCTCCTATTTCACCACAAAACCCGCATTTAATTTTATTTTTTGATGTTAATGGCACCATCATAAATGGTGATCATGTATTTGAATCTTTTATCCGGCTATTAGTTGATCTTGAGCAAAGCAAACGTCAATATACATTGGTACTTCGATCATTCGGACTTACTAAAGATATCCTCGAAGAAATTGAAAATAGATCCCATATCAAGTTCAAAACACGCCATAAGTTCAAGGAAGGTAAACTTATGCTTTCCAGGTACAAGGCAGTTGACTCAGATCATTTACTAAGTCTTGTGAAACCGCAGCAACATGCCGCATGGGATGAAGATAGTGTATATTTTTCAAAGCATAAATTTCAACGTCCATATGGCAAACAATTCCCAGTTAATCTGGATGATTATAATACGTTATCAATCTTTTTTGACGATGATAATTATCGTGTTTCACCGCGCTTAGTTGGCCGCGTTCTAGATAGCGATAAAACAGAAAAATTATTTAACCATCTGGTTGACAGGCAGCGCATTGTTATTGTTGATACAACGAAAGCTGATCTAGATCCAGATTATTTCCGCAAAAAGGTGTATCAGGCAATTAATCTGAATGTGAAGGGTAAAAATGAATTGCCACCGCTGCCACCGGTTACTGTTCCCAAACCCAAGCACGATTGGCTAGACCTGAAAACAGTTATATCCAAAATGGAAGCATTGCGACTAAATAGTCGTCATGATAGACACAGTATATTTGGCAGAGATAGAAGTCTGCCATCAGGTCTTCTGGATCCATCTCGTCCTGAAGTAGAACCTGTGTTTAAGTCACATAGACGGAAATAATTAACAGTACTGCTACAGAATCAGCCCGGGTTATGTGATTATCACTAACCCGGGTTGATGCTTTCAACTAGAAAAGATTACCGACCATACCTGACCAATTCTTCCTGCGTCGTAAATGTAGCCTGGATAACGCGCTTTTTGCGTTATCCAGGGTATCGACATTGAAAGAATTTGTGCAAAATAAATATAACTGGTGATGTGGTTTGTCGGATTTCTCAGTTATGGAAACGCTGTTGGTGACGATACCCCGGATAACGCAAAAAGCGCGTTATCCAGGCTACATTCTGCTTTCAGTCAATTTAACTAACAACACATCCTGTTTCATTGATTTCAATGCTCATTGCCGG
>DATJFK010000005.1:0-23361 GCA_035495675.1 Gammaproteobacteria bacterium | reverse complement strand
CGGATTCGCAGGAGATGCTGGAATGGCTGCGTGGATTTAAACGCGCACCGGAAAAGGTATTCATCATACATGGCGAAAAAGATGCGGCGCTGGCGCTGAAAGAATTAATAACAAAAGAATTGCATTGGCAGTGTGTGGTGCCGAATTATCAGGATACGTATCAATTAACGTAGCCCGGATTAGCGCGCTTTTCGCGCGTAATCCGGGAACATGAAACATTATAATTTGAAATTACGAAGGAATTAAAACAATGGTGATACGGAGTAAAAAACGAAAAAGAGAAGAATCGACCTTCAACAGTAAATTTGATGAATTGATTGCGAAACCAATGGCTGATTTCCGCAAAGCTATCGAGATACTTACTGCTGATGAAATGGCTGAATTTATTGAATACTGCAATGATGAGGATAGGAAGTCTGAAGTATACTATAAGTTATTTCTTCTGGGTGATTTCGAAAACATCAAACGATTAAGTTCATATGTTAATCTAAAGTATCGCGATAATCTTGAGCAAGAAGCAGTGCTGAGAGCGTGTGCTGCTGGCCGTGTCGATGTCTTGCGCTGGCTGGTTGACAGTAAAAAGCTGAATCTTAATGTCATGGATAAAGAAGGTGATGGTCCTGTCAGTATGGCAATCTGGAAGGGTCACATTGATTTGTTGCATGTTCTCATTGAGAAATATGGGCTGCAGTTTAACCTTGAAACGATGGATTATAACTTGCACCCAGTGATGTGGGCTGTTGTCGTTGATCAGCCGCAAATGTTGTTGGAGTTAATCAAGCCGAAAGCTGAAGGAGGGTTTGGCTTGTCGCCGAATGTAAGAACCGACTTTGATTATGGTCTGGATAGAATAGCTACTGCTATGGATTCACGAAAAGTTTTGGCAATATTATTTAAGCCGCGTGATCAAGGCGGATTGGGGATGAGTCTGGATTCATCGACTTTCAAGATGCACCATCCAGAACATAAGCACCATGACCGTGATATCGTTTATTATAATTCTGAAAAAGACTCTATTATTGTTTTAAATACGCAAACAGGCGCAGCAGAAATTTATACTGAGTGGGGTATAATCGGCAAAGGTGGATATGGAGTTATTCATGAATATCAATGCGGCGTAAAGAGGCTGGTATTGAAGGAACTGCATTCGAAATGGGTTAAAATAGATGATGAATATGCTCATCGCGTCATGCTAAAAGATCTAGAGCATGAGTTTAAGTTGTTAGCATTAATTTATCCCGAAAATGGTCCGTACGTGCTGCAGCAATTTAATGGAAATGGAAAATCTAACGGATTGTTTTCATATCGCATGATCATGCCATATATCCCTGGCGGGTATTTTGATATTATGCTCAATGATCTGGCCGACTCATATGACAAAGCATGTTTGCTGCTGCGAATTTTGGAAGAGTTGCAGCGTATTCATGATCATGGTTACATTCACGGCGATATTCGCAAGGGAAATATTTTAATAGAAAAGGTACAAAACGGTGCGGTGAAAGATTATAAAGTCAGATTTATTGATTTTAATTTTGCTACGCGTATAGGAAAACCTGTCAGCTATTTTTTACATAATAGAGAGGAAATTCCACCTGAAGCAAAGTTATTTGATGTCGCAGCGCAGCCTTCTTATGATATTTACATGCTGTCATGGTGGTTGTCGCAATTAAATTATAAGCCCGGATTATCAAAAAAATTTCCATCCATCTGCCGGTTGATTCAAAATGGCATTAAAAATAATCCATCACTCAGACCTGAATTGCCAGAGATCATCAAAGCATTGCGTGCTGATATAGCAAAGTATGAAGCGAATCACGGAATCCACAAGACAAGTCAATTCGGCTTATTCGCGGCGAGTGACCGGCAGGAAACTAAAGAGCCGCCGAGTAACAGAATGCGGCGCTGACGGTAAGGTTTGTTATAAATGTAGCCCGGATTAGCGCGCTTTTTGCGCGTAATCCGGGAACAATTTTTACCTTAGTTATATGAATTAGTAAGATGTAAATTGTTATCCTGCTTAAGATCTGCGATGGAAAAATTAGAAAGCCCTCTCCCGCCCTGTGTCAGTCATGATCAACACCAATGGGCGGGAAAGGGCTTTCTTTTGTTTTGCGCGGCAGATCCAAAAAAGCAAGTTAAGTAAATAATAATTTAAACGTCATTTTTGTTTGTCTTTGTCACGAGAATATTTTGCAAAACTGCCCTTGCTTTTCATTTTTCCGGCGGCAGATTCCTGTAAACCTTTTTTATCTTTGTTTAAAGCAATGGCTTTTTCAAATAACCATTTTTCATTGGCGGGTATTTCAACCTGAGGTTCCAGAATGATTCTATTTTGTGGGTCTTTGCAGACAATATAACTGCTGACGCCCTCAGCAAGGCGGCCTAGTGTAATGCGGCCTTTGGCATCAGGCCTGACAATTTTATCCCGGTATTTGACCATGGATTGATCCGCTTTGGTAATAATTCAGGTATAGAAGATTGGTGGGAGTGTGGGAGAGTGGGAAATCCCACAGGATGACGGGGTCGTGATGCCGTACCTGCAGTTTTGTTGTTGGGTTACGCGCGAAGAGCGCGCTAACCCAACCTACATGCAGTTCTTTATCGACTTCAGCATCTGTTTGATAACGGTTGGATTCGCGGCGACTACATTACCAGTTTTGAGATAATTTTCACTGCCATCGATATCACAAACAATGCCGCCGGCTTCTTTCACGAGAAGTGTGCCGGCTGCGGTATCCCAGATTTTTAACCCTAATTCCCAAAAGCCATCCAGGCGGCCGCAGGCAACATAAGCTAGATCAAGTGTGGCAGCACCGGCGCGGCGGATGTCACCGCTTTCTGGCAGGAAACTTTGCAAGATGAGAGGAGGCAGCGGATTGTCTTTGTCAGTATGACGATAGGCAAAGCCGGTGCCCAGCAGGGAATCTTCCAGACGTTTGCGGTCGCTGACTCGTATGCGTCTGTCATTCAACTGTGCGCCCTTACCGCGAGTTGCGGTAAATAATTCCTGACGGTTGGGGTCATAAATGACGCCATGTTCTACTCTGCCTTTGTGCATGATAGCGATGGATATGGCGAAATGGGGAAAGCCGTGAATGAAATTGCGGGTGCCGTCGATAGGATCGATGACCCATTGATATTCATTCCCTTCGGTTTCTCCTGATTCTTCACCCAGAATGCTGTGATCCGGGTATGCTCTTTTGATGTGGAAAATGATTTCTTGCTCGACCTTCTGGTCAACTTCAGTGACAAAATCATTGGGGCGTTTTTCAGCGATTTTGATCATATCCGGGCGTTTCAAGGCACGGTTAATGATAGAGGCACCCGCACGGGCGGCTTCAATAGCAATATTGACGATAGGTTCGCGCATAGTTGTGTGAAAGAACATTTAATTAAGTTGAGAAGGGCGCAATCATAAATCGAAACCAGAAAATTATCCAGCCTCATAGGCTATTGGCAACTGCATAAGTTTGGGTCATAATGAACAAAACCTCATCGCGGTAAAATAAAATGTCTAAATATCAAGATGTTATCAACACCTTCGGGCAGATTGGCCTCAAATTATACCGTTCCATGCAATACAGCATTGTCGGCCTTAAATCAGTCTGGCAGACGGAGCAATCATTCCGGCTGGAAATTTACCTGTGCCTGATCCTGATTCCAGTGGCTCTGGTAATGCCGTTTTATTATCTGATGAAGCTGATCCTGATTCAGCTGGCGCTTCTGCTTCTGGTGGCGGAATTGATTAATACTTCCATTGAGGCAGTCGTTGACCGCATTTCACTTGAGATACATCCGCAATCCAAACTTGCCAAAGACGCATGCTGTGCGGCGGTAGGACTAGTGATTCTGATGAATTTTATTGCCTGGGTCTATGCGGTATTTTCTTTATTTTGAAACCCATAATTCATTGTAGCGTTTGCTTGGCAGCGGTAGTTTTCTCTTCATTTCCTGCAGAGTTTTTCGCGTGCGTAACGGATGATTTCCGATGAATGCAGAATATCCCAATCCAAGTTTTTCTCCGTCAAACTTAAAGCCAAGTGAAGATAAAATCGTTGGCAGCATATCGAAATGAATAATGTTATCCGTGTTTTTATGCAGCGGTTTATCGCTGATAATCATATTAAATATGGTTCTGTTTTTAATTGAAGTTAATTTATCGTAAACAGGATTTTGCATCGCTAAATGATCGCCAATAACCACGACATTTGTATTTTTCAGCCAGCCTTTGCGTTTGACATACTCGACAAAATCGGCAACATCATCTGCTGTACATTCGACAATACCCGCAAAATTTTTTACATGTTTTGATTTACAAAGCTGATTCAGGTGGCCTTCCGGACCATGAGTATCAATCGTAAAAATTGTCAGATTAAAACGTTCACCGCTTTGTTCCAGCTGGTTCAGTTTGATTTTTGCCTGTTCCAGCAATTTATCATCATGCAAACCCCAGCCGGAAATATCAGCGGTTTTCGCGATACCGCTATGCTGCCATTCGCTGCGTCCATATAATTCCTGATAATGATGATCCTTGAAAAATTTACCGACGCCGCCAAAACTTAATTCAGAGCCATTCATGTAAATATTTTTATAACCGTTAGCTGTGAGAATGTCGCCAAGGCAATAAGCACGCGGAAGTATGTGTGCGGCTTGTTCACCAAATTTGTTTTGACTAAACAGCGTAATGAGTTTGAGTGGAATGGCGCATTGAGTGGCTACAATTCCGGCAACACTCCACTCTGTGCCAGGAATTTGCTGATAATGTTTGAAGGATGTGTTTGTTTCCCGCAAGTGATTTAAATTTCTTAACAAGTCACGATTAAATAATTTAGTATTCGAGTAGCTTGTTTCCAGACTTTCAACATAAATTAAAACCAGATTTTTTGGCTGGTTTGCGTGGATGGCAACATAGGCAGGATCGCGGTAATTCTGTGCGAAATAATCTGGTTGGTTTGCAAGATGTTGGTGTATGTATGCGATTACCTGATATTGCGCAAACACTAAAATGATGCCGGCGGCGATGATAATGTGATGCATGTAGCGCAGCCATTTATTGAAATATATGCTGACAATGCTGAGAACGAGAGCGAGTGAAAGCGGCCACGCGACACACCATTCCAGCAGGCGGTGCAGGAATACGGAATCACCGGCAATCGATCCCTGATAGTTGAATACGATAGTCGTCAGCGCCTGATCAATGGTGATCCGGCCGAAATATTTGTTAGTCCAGATTTTGAGGCCGATGAGCAATAAGCCGATAAAGTAGGCTAGTGTTCTGGAGGCGAGGGTGCGATTCATTTCGTGATCATTATGATTATTAATGTATGTCAATTAGACACCAAATGGGCCGCGTAGGCAAGATATTGAACAAATAATACACACAGTGGCATTCAGATTTTGTCGGTTTGATGCTAACATTGCCCCCTCATTTGAGGGGTCACAGATGCTGGATAGAATACGTTTTGTTTTGGTCAATACATCCCACCCGGGCAATATCGGGTCGGCTGCGCGCGCAATGAAAACTATGGGACTGTCAGAGTTATATCTGGTGGCGCCGCATCAGTTTCCAAGCCACCGCGCGGATGAAATGTCATCCGGAGCGCATGATGTTTTGAAAAATGCGATCGTGGTCGATACGCTGGAGCAGGCAGTTGCAGACTGTACGCTGGTGGTTGGCGCGAGCGCCCGTGTGCGAACCATTCCCTGGCCGTTTACGGCACCGCGTGCAATGGCGGAAAAAATAAAACAGGAACCATTATCCAGCAAAATTGCGGTGGTATTTGGTAATGAACAATCAGGATTATCAAATGAAGAATTACAACGCTGCCAGCTGCATGTCACGATTCCGGCGAATCCTGAATATAGTTCCTTAAATCTTGCTGCGGCAGTGCAAGTGCTTGCATATGAGTTAAGAGTTGCAAGTCTGGAAGCGCAAAATCCGGCGCCGGAGTGGGATTATCGTCTAGCGAATGCAGATGAAATGGAAAAATTATTTCAACACATGGAACAAGTGTTAGTGAAAATTGATTTTCTCAAATTAAATGCACCGCGCAAACTCATGACGCGTCTGCGCCGCTTCTTTTTCCGCGCGCGTCCGGATGTGATGGAGATGAATATTTTCCGCGGGATGTTGACGGCGGTGGAAGAGAATGTCATCTCGAGGAGTGTTTTTTACGACGAGGGATCTCCTGAATAATTCACGGTTACATCCGGGAGATCCCTCGGCGCATAAAACGCGCCTCGGGATGACATGCTTCTCAGGATGACACGCTCCTCGCAATGACGAGCTAAATCTCACTCTCATTATACTGCCTGAAATCCTGCATTAATTGCCGAATATTGGCACGTTTCGCAAATTCGGAATCCATATCCATGGTCCACTCACCGCTGCGAATATTTGCGAGAATCATGACAGACGGCGATTGTCTTGCGAGCAGCCAGTCACCCGCAAGTAGTGCGCGCTGTTTTTGTTTCAGCAATTGTTTTTCGGCATTGTCATTGATGTAAAGCAGTCCGGTTTGCGAATCAAGTTGGACGGTGTTTATCGTATCTTTAAGAACTGTGGCCGTGGTAATTTCTGCTTTGGCAATTTCTGGTGATGTGAAACCATTTTCTATAAAAAATTTGCGTACATGTTTTGCGGCTTGATTTTGCTTGATAATATCAAGCAGTGAAATTCCATCCGCTGATTTTGGTGGATGAAAGTGAAGAAAATCCATCAGCGTTGGTGCGATATCCATTAATGAAACACGTTCATTAATTTGCTTCGGCTTTCCCAGTGCGACACCGAAAGTCTTGATTGCCATTAACACGTGGTATTGCTGCAAGCTTAATATATTTGTGCTGTAGCCGTAGCTGGTATCAATACCTTCGCGCTTATTGTTGCTGTACGGCAGGCGCGGCAACAATGAAAACCCCCGCTTTTTGCCGACGTAACTTTTTACATCCGTCAGACTGTCGCCCGGCATGCCAAGACCGGTGCCGTGATCAGAAACGAAAACGACGATAGCATGTTCAAGTAATTTTGCATTACGCAGATAATCGAAAAACTTTTTCATTTGTGTATCGGCGGCACGCAGGCTGCGGCGGTATTTTTCTGACAATGTATCTGAGTCATGATCATTATCATCTGCGTAACGATACGGCCAGTGGCTGATGCCGAAATGCACACTGAAAAATAGCGGTTTGCTACTTCTGGTTGCAAGTTGCGAAGTGATTAAGTCGATGAAATCATCAGGATGATAAGTTGCGGCGATGGTGCGATTGGCGAAATTATAAGGAAAAAGATATTTGCCAATGTGCGCTTTCATTAATAAATTAGACAGCGGGAAATCACTCATGGAACCGATAATCAATTCCGCCGCACCGTAAGGCGGGCTGATGATGCGGTCAAATCCTAATTGTGTAGTGATGTCACCAAAACGCTGTCCATCGACTGCATACATGGTTTCATAACCTTGCTGCCTGAGTGCATTTATCAGCGAATCTTGCAGATCGAGTTTTGAATAGTTGGCGTAAAAGCTGCGTGCGCCGTGATGCAAGGGTGTTTTGCCAGTCAAAATACTGATCCATGACGGGAATGATTGCGCGATAGGCGTATAAGCATCCGTGAATTGAATGCTGTTTTGCAGTGTCTCAAGTAAAAACGGCATTGCCTGCTGCTGGAAAATATAATCGGGACGCAGTGCTTCCACGCTGACGATGAAGATATTCGGTTGTTCTGAGCTTGCGTGCGTCACTCCTGCCTGTTTTGAAAATCGTGATGGTGTGTCGGTATAAAAGATGCTGAACGCGGTGATGAGTATCAGTGCAAAGATATCTTTTGCTGTGATTGTTTTGTTAATGAGAGTTGACAGCAATTGCAAGAAAGTAAGCAGCAAGAAAAAAATAAGAATGACACTTGTAATCCAGAAAATGGATTGCATGCTGATAGATGACATCGCAAACAGTGACTGATTGAAGTAAATTGAATTCGCAGAAAGGATGAATGCTGCACTGAATAACCACAATATGATGCCGAGTGAATAGATGGAATCTTTGCGCAGCGAAAATATTTTTCCTGCTGCATTAGCGGCATACCACACGAGAAATATTAAGCAGCCATAAATAAAAATCTGACTGGAGAAATATATTATCAGTGGTATGAATACGACAGGTGCTTTGAGGAGCTGCAGTGTGATCGTTTGTGCGGCAATGACGTGAATGATGCCGCTTGTGAGTATGCTCAGGGTGTAATACAGGATTTGTGCGATGACGAAAAATGTTGTCAGCGAGGTTAGCATACGCGGCAGAGAATACGCTGGGTTGGTTGATTTCATGGCAATTATCCTGTCTCTGGCACGTACTTAATGATAGTGGCAGTTGATCTTTTCGGCAATAACCCCCATCATATTCAGCGTTATGAATAGACCTATCTATCTAGATTATGCAGCGACCACGCCGGTTGATCCGCGCGTCGCTGAGTTGATGATACGCTACCTGACGCTGGAAGGCGATTTCGGGAATGCGTCGTCGCAGCACATCTATGGTTTTGCCGCGCGCGATGCGGTTGAAAATGCACGCGAAAAAATTGCGGCACTGATAGGCGCAGAAACTTCTGAAATCATTTTTACATCTGGTGCAACAGAGGCCGATAATCTTGCCATTAAAGGTGCGGCACATTTATATCACCGCAAGGGCAAGCATCTTGTCACCATGAAAACCGAACACAAAGCTGTTCTGGACTCGTGTCAGACGCTGGAAAAAACTGGTTACAGTGTGACGTATCTTGCGCCCGAGAATAACGGCAGATTGAATCTGGATTTGTTCCGCGAAAGTTTGCGCGATGATACGACACTGGTGACAATCATGCATGTCAACAATGAAACCGGCGTGATGCAGGATCTCGCAGCGATAGCGACGGAAACATCTGCACGTGGTATTTTATTGCATGTTGATGCAGCGCAAAGCGGTGGTAAATTACCGCTAAATGTTCAAGATATTCCGATTGATATGATTGCACTTTCCGGCCATAAAATTTATGGACCCAAAGGCATAGGCGCATTGTATTTACGCAAAAAACCGCGTGTGCGCGTGGAGCCGTTGATTCATGGCGGCGGTCATGAACAGGGAATGCGCTCAGGAACGTTGCCAGTTCACCTGATTGTCGGCATGGGTGAAGCATTTGCAATTGCTGCGCGTGAGCGTGAACAGGATTTCGCGCATGTTTCAAAATTGAATTCACAATTTTTATCTGCATTAAAAAATAAAATTACCAATCTTGAAGTGAATGGCGAACACGCAGAGCGTTCACCTTATATTCTCAATCTGCGTTTCGAAGGCATGCTCGCGGATGCCATTCTCAAACAAGTTCCAGAAATTGCTGTGTCGACTGCATCTGCGTGTCAGGGCAAAGGAACGGAAGGTTCTTATGTCCTGCGTGCGATGGGATTAACAGAGCAGCAAGCCAAGAGTTCTATTCGGGTTTCATTCGGTCGGTTCACGACATTGCAAGATGTTGAGCGGGCTGCGAGTGCGATTGCGAAGTTGTTTTAAAAGTATATCGTCATTCCCGCGAAAGCGGGAACCTCCTTCGGTTTCCTGAGAAAGAGAACGGAGCAACAACGAGATTCCCGCTTACGCGGGAATGACATTGATTTTTCAAACAATTCACCCAATTCCCGCCTGCTATACTTAAAAAAACAAATAAAAAACGAGGCGGGTTATGCAGCATAATAAAAAGAAAGTCGCAGCAACATCAGTTGAAATAGATGAAGAATATGTACAGCAAAAAATAAATTGGGCGGATCAAATCCTCGAGGAGGCAGCAAAGAATGAAACAGTAATTGACCCGACTCCGATTATCGAAGAGTTAGAAATGATTTCTAAAGTAGCGCCGAAATTGGTAGATGATTATCTGACTTTGATGTTAACTCAATGTTATTGGCTTCGAGGAAATAATTTATATGCAGCTGGTAAAGCACGACAGGCATATCAGGATTTCAAAAAACTCGCAGGCTTAAAGGCAAAAAACAAAGAATTTCATAAAAAATATATTGAATACTATGTCGTTTTACTGAAAAAAATACGACGTACAACCCCCGCAAATAAATTTTTAAGCAAATGTATCAATGACATGAATGACTTAATATCAGGTGCATTAAAGTTAGGAGGTAAAGAAACTGAGGTGTTTTTCGATATTGCGATAAGCGAATTGAAAGTTATTCGTAATATTGCGCCTGATCTTCATCCAGATAATGTTAATCAATTGCTCGCAAGTGCATATTATTATCGCGGTCTACTGCGAAAGAAAATGGGTGATGCTGATCTGGCATTTAGAGATTTGCTGAAGGCTCAGAAATTATTACCTGATGATGATACTATTGCCGAGGCAATTGCAACGATGAAACCTGCATCCAAAAAAGATGGTATCGGTCTTTTTAAGAAGACTCTGCCTGCACAAGCAATTAAGCCAGTTGCAAAAAAACCTGAGTCTACTGAAGTTCAGCCCGCAACAGCCTCAAATCCAAAGCCTTATGTGCAAATTGGTAGTAAAAATTCGGCATTCTATAAACACTCGTCACCTCATGTGCCAAAAAACAATTCTTTTAACAATGAGCAACACTTTAATGTCAAACAACCCGGCGGCCGCACGGGCAGCGGCGGGAAGAAATAGTTAGTTAGCCGGCGGTAAAAATGCGATACCTAATTTCACTGGCGGCAAATGATGTTTGTTACGCCGCCAGTCAAATTCCATCACTGCAGCTTTTTCAAGACGCGGATATGCTTTGGCAACTTCTTCGGGTAATGTTTCATGCGCGGAGATATTCCACACAAAAACCGCACCTTTCTGTTTGAAATCTTCTATGTTAATCCAAGTTGTTTTACGCTGGTCCCATTCCATAAACACGGTTGGATGTTCTTTGGAATAATAAGAAATATTGCCGGCAACCCAGCGTGGTCCTGCGACATATTCTAATGGTGTGTGATAGGTATCCTGCCATTGTTTGGCAACGGTTGCGGCAATTTCTTTGCCCGGAAAATTGGCGCTGGATGTATCGCTGGAATCGACAAGTGATACGGTGTAACCCGTGAGTAACGCGGTTGTGAAAATAAAAATACCGCTAGTGAGCGCGATAATTTTTGTGAGATTCAAACGCGGCGGCAACATCATTAACAATAACAGCGGCCAGAAAGATTGCAGCGGCATGCCCCAGCCGGCGCGTAATTTGATTCCCATGACCAGTGAAAGAATCGCAGTTAAAACGAATGGTCCGAAGCCGGCATAAATCAAAAATGCGCGGTCTTCTTTGGCAATGACAGGCCGCGGAGATGTAACATGCGGTTTGCTGCCGATAAATAAAAAGGAAAATAAAATCAGTGCAGGAATAAATGCTTCGAATTGCTGCCAGATAAATTGTGCCGGGAAAAATAAATGATTAAATTTGCTGGGCACGGCATCGGCGCGTTCGAAAACGTAAGTTACGGTGACATAATCATGCTGTGTCAGCCAGTAACCATGCGGTGCGATGATGGCGATGAAAACGGCAAGTGCGAGATACGGCGGCAGTGTTAATAATTGTGAGCGGTGTTCACGGCGCAGTAAATATAATCCCAGTGCAGCAATTAAGGCGAGGGTGTAATACTTTGCCATCATGCCCAGCGCGAGAAACATTCCCGTCATCAGCCATGCAGACAAAGTGCGCTTGTTGACTGCCTGATAGAAAAAATAAATGGCTGCTGCCCACAATCCAAGTTCAAGTGTGTTGTCATTGAAGTCGATGGCGTGAAAATTGAAATATTGAATGCCTTCGAGCAGCAGCACCGAACAGAGTGCGTAAGCCGGCGTCATGATTTTTTTGCCCAGCGCATAAACACACAACAGGCAGGCGGCTACCGATAACTGACTGAAGCAATACACCATCCACCCCGAATGACCATCCAGAAACGCTGCCAGCGCTGTCAGCCAGCCATTCATGAATGGGTTCTTGTCGTAACCCCACTGCAGCTGATGTCCCCATGTCGCGCCTTCAATTGAGTCTAATGGGAGGTTTTCACGAACGAAACCAGGCACTAACGTCCAGGCTGTTGTATGGATTAGTAAAAATGCCAGAAAGATCAGATTCGATAATCTGGTGGTATCGTGCGACTTAATAACTTGTTGAATATTCATCTAATATTATTGCCATTCATTGTCAGCGCGTCTATTAGACAATAAGCACATTGAAAACTCAATGATCCGTATGGACCCGGATAAAAGGTCTATAATGTAGGGTGGAAAAACAATAAAAACGGGGTGAGTTATGCCAGTCAAAAAAGTGAAAGAATTTCTTGATAAACATAACATTAAATATACGTCTACTACGCATTCCCCGGCTTTTACCTCTCAGGAAATCGCAGCTGCCGCCCATGTATCAGGCAGGGCGCTTGCCAAGACCGTAGTGATCAAGGTTGATGGCAAGCTGGCAATGGTTGTGGTACCGGCGAATCATCAAGTCAATTTTGCCAAACTGCGCGATGCGACAGGAGCAAAATCGGTAGATCTTGCATCTGAAACGGAGTTCAAGGACAAGTTCGCAGGCTGCGAAGTCGGCGCCATGCCGCCATTTGGTCCGTTGTATGACATGCCTGTTTACCTGTCCAGTCTGTTAAGCCAGCAAGATCACATCCTGTTTAACGCCGGCTCGCATTCCGAGTTGCTGCAATTATCGTTTCCTGATTTTGAGCGAGTGGTGAAGCCGAAGGTTGTGGCGATGTAATACCTGTGGGAGAAGGTGCTGCGTCTGGCGCGGCGTCTTTTACCTGCGTCTGTCTTTCCCCATTTGTAAGTCTTCGGTGCATGCTGGCATTGCGTGTGGGCATGACGAATGGATCATACTCTGCAGCTTCATTGTCAGCCTGACGCTGCTGATATGATTGATAAGCTGTCATGATGCCGCCGACAATTGCTGATCCTGCAAGAAACGCGACTGTGCCAGCTGCAAAAGCAAGATAAGTCGGCCCTCCCAGCAAGATGACTGCCATGATTGCTCCTGCCATTAACGCTGCAATACCAACAATGATGAGTGCAGCAAAGGCGATATTTTTATAGTTAAGACGGTAAAGCGTTGACTCTGATTTATTGACAGCGTTTGTTGGTGCGGGGGCTGCCGGCTGAATGTTGACGACAGGTGTTTCATTTTCCTTGCAGTTTAATCCGCTCAGCACGCGGTGTGAACGTCTTAACCCGCCGCTATTTTGCTGTTCCTTTTTTGCTGCTTCATTCAATGCATCCATTTGCGTTTGGCACGCTTCATCAGACATGCTGCTGATATCAAGAATCGCTGTTTCTCGCGGCAGTTGGATGCCAGAGTTTTCGATAACAGTCTGCATTTTCAATAATTCGAATTGCTTCGTACTGAAGAGGGGTAAAAGTTGATTCGCGAGATTTGTGAACTCTTTTAATTCTTCATCAATATTAAATTTATGTGGATGGGTTGTGTAAGTGAAGTCAAATATTGCGGGCTCAGTTACATAATAATCAGCAACATTCAGCATTTTTAAAATATGCTGATATAGAGTTTCAATTTTTCTGACCCTTTCTTCCAGGGTTACTTCAGAATTTGAAATGCGGATTTCAGAGTCGATCAGATATTCAAGCAAGAAGATGGTGAGATTTCTGGTGTTCCAAATCTTCAATTCATCTTTTAACTCCTGAGTGGAAAGTCTGGGCTGTTGAGGTGAGTGGCCATGATTGCCGGAAATATTTTCCAGGTATTCAATTTCCTTGCGTGTGTCCATAGCTTGAGAAAACGAAGCTTGATCATGTGCGGGTGATTCCATTTTAGGGAGTTGAAAATCTTCATCCCAGAGTCTTCCAACAACTGCTTCGTAATCTCCATTATCAAGAACGGGCAGCGCATCTTTGATGAATTTTTTCCAGATGGTGTAGCGGCTGTCATTGTTATCAGTCGCAAACCATTTTTTTTCAAACGATGGATCTCCGTTAGGTGTTTCCCTGTTCAACATGATATTCGCCTTATGTTGGTTTCCGCCATGCCTCATTGCATGATGAATGGCGGAAATTATAGGCTCGGGAAATTAAGTGAGACTTAAGTCATTATTAAGATTCGCTTAACAGCCGAATATAAAGACCAATGGGGCAGGGTGAGAAAACCTTAGAGAATGTAGATGTCATTTCTATCGATGCCCATTTTCTCATCTTCCAGTTCGGACGTGGTTTTTGTGCGGACAGGAATTTTCACGTTTAGGCTGGTTGAAATATCGTGATTGGTGAAGAATAGCGCTTTTCTGTATTTTCCTTCTACTTCTCTTTTTTCGTCACTAGAATACAGTTCTGATGAGTTTTTAAATTGGGATTGCTCGGTAGTCAGTGTATATGCTTTCTCATCGAATGATTCACTTTCGGCATCTTCCGACTCTCCAGCGCGAATTAATCTCAGAGCATATTCTTCATGAAATAGATCTTCTTCCAGTTCTTCCAGGAAGTGTCGAGTGGAGGTGGATGTGTTTTGGTTGCCTTCTTGAGCAGCAAGTGCGGCGAGATCGTATAATTCGTTAAAATCGTATATTTTTTTTGATCGTTTCAAGCTGCTAGAACGTGCAGAAACCGCTGCTACGGTGGCAGTGGAGTGTATGGTGGCATCGTCAGAGGGTGATCCAATGAACGTTAGGATTTTTCTAAGCATATGATTAACTAAATTATATTAATATTTACAAGTATTCTTATTTATTTTGTCCACGGATGGTACAGCATAAAAGTTAACAAAACATTAACACTTTTCACTGCGTGCGCAAGGCTGATCTTTGCTGCCGCTTTCTACCTGCAAAGTGATGTGACTGACATTGAATTGTTCATGCAAGTCATGATTGATGCGCTTGTGGTCGGCATCGCTTAGTGGTTTTTCAGGCATGACAAGATGTGCTGTCAATGCCACTTCACGTGTACTCAAGCCCCAGATGTGGAAGTCATGTACAGTTTTGACGCCCGGAATGCGGTGCAGATATTCTTTTACGCCTGTGTGGTCGATATAGTGCGGGATACCATCCAGAATGAGGTGCAGCGAATCGCGCAACAAGCCCCAGGTGCCCCATAATACAATCGCCACAATAATGAGACCGACTACCGGGTCAATCCAGTGCCAGCCAGTGTACGTGATGATGAGGGCGGAAACGACAACACCAAATAATATCAGCGCGTCAGCTAGTAAATGCCAGAAGGCGCTGCGGATATTGAGGTCTGATTTGGCGCCGCGCATAAATAGCATGGAACATCCAAAGTTGACAGCGATACCAATTAAACCTACCACGATGACGATGTTTTCGTTCACTTCCTGCAAATGAATGAGTTTATAAATGGATTCGTAGGCAATGAGCGCGGAAGTTGCTACCAGAATGAAAGCGTTAGCGAGGGAGGCAATAATCGTGGTGCGTTTGAAGCCGTAGCTGTAACGTTTGCGAGCTGGAAACGACAGCAGCCAGTTAGCGATCCATGACAAAACCAGACCCAATACATCGCCAAGGTTATGTGCTGCATCAGCAAGCAGACTCATGGAATGGGCTATTAAACCATAGGCAACTTCAGCACCTGTATAAAACAGGGTAATGCTGACGGCAATCATGAATGCGGTATTCAATGACTGATGGTCATCATGATGACCGTGGGAATGACTGTGACTATGACCGTGATGGGAATGCATGATTAATCTCTTCGTAATTTATCTGTAACAGCAAGCGGAGTTGGGTACTTCATCACAGTCCAGTAGCAAGATACGATAAAGGTGATGATGATGGCAGCTTGTGCCATGTTGGAAGCTTGCAGTGAAATCAGTTTGGCCGGCAGTGCCATATAAATGACTAACAGTGAGAACTCGCTTAATTGTCCCAGTCGCACACCCACTTCATAACTGACATTTTTTACTTCCCCTGATTTCGTTAGCAGCCAGCGGAATACCTGCGGTTTGACGACCAGCATCGCGCCAGCCATGACAAATGCGGGGATGGCAATGCTGCCGAAATTATCGAAATCAAAAGTTGCACCGACCGCGAAGAAAAACAATACCAGAAAGAAATCGCGCAGCGGTTTCAAACTTTCAGCGATGTAAAATGCAATTGGGTTAGATGCAAGCGCAACACCCGCGATGAATGCACCGATTTCTTCTGACATGCCCATGAGGTGGCTGATTTCAGCCATGAAGAGGCACCAGCCGATGGAAATAATGAAGATGTATTCGTGAATTTTGTCGAAGCGTGCGATGAGCTTGGATAAAATATAACGCTCGAAAAAATATGCGGTGAAAAACATCACTGGAAAACCAACGATAGTGACCCACAATTGATTGGCTGCTTCTGATTTGCGCGCAAAGATTTCGAGGATGAAAATAACGAGAATCGCGATCAAGTCTTGCAGCAGCAAAATGCTAATCATCAATTCACCAGTGTGTTGATGATGCAAAATTGTGGTGGGCAGCAGTTTGATGCCGATGATGGTGCTGGAAAACATGGCTGCCATGCCCATGATGAGACATTCGATGAAATTATAATGAAAAATATTGGCGATCACAAAACCAAGCGCGAAAAAGATAAGTGAACTGTAGGCGGTAATCGTGCTCATTTTCCTAAGCGAATGCAGCAGGTTTTGCGGCTGCAGATTTAATCCAAGTAAAAACAGCAAAAAGATGATGCCGATATCACCTGCCTGCTGCAAGATGGTGTAATCATTGATTAGCTTCAAACCGTATGGGCCGAACAAGGTTCCAAGGACAATGTAGGCCACCAGCAGCGATTGTCGTGTGAAAAGCGCAATCGTCGACAACACCGCTGTTCCGGCGAAAATTAAAAACATGACATAGGGGATATGTAAGTCTAGTGCCATTCGTTTCCTTTAATCATCCTCCAGTAATGAAACCAGACGCGCATTACCTCCGACAGCAGTAGTGTTTGTGGAAATGGTGCGTTCAACACATAATCTCGGCAGGTAGTGCGGGCCGCCAGCTTTGGGGCCTGTTCCTGATAATCTTTCGCCGCCGAATGGCTGTACACCGACAACTGCGCCTACCATGTTACGGTTGATATAGATATTTCCAACCGGCATGCGGTTTGCAACATAGGAAGAAACCGCATCAATTCTGCTGTGTATACCTAATGTTAATCCATATCCGGTATTGATGATAGCATTCATTACCTTATCCAGTTCGCCTGCCTTGAAGCGGATAATGTGCAGGATGGGGCCGAAGACTTCACCTTCGAGAATGCCGAGGTCTTCTATTTCAAATGCCGCGGGGGTGAAATAATTGCCGCGAGGCGCATCTTTCACTACTGGAATTTGCGCGATGAGCTTACCTGCCTGCTTCATCTTGGCATAGTGTTCTTCCAGCATTTTGCGCGATGCTTCATCAATCACGGGACCGATATCATTCGCCAGTTTGCCAGGGTCTCCGACGTTGAAATCAGCCATGTAACCTTCGAGCATGGTAATGATTTTCGGTGCGATGTCATCTTGTACGAATAACACGCGTAATGCAGAGCAGCGCTGGCCGGCACTGTTGAATGCTGATGTGACAACATCCGCAACCGTTTGTTCAGCAAGTGCGGATGAGTCTACGATCATTGCATTTTGACCGCCTGTTTCGGCGATGAAAACTGCAATTGGGCCGTTGCGGTTTGCGAGTGAACGCTCGATGAATTTCGCGGTTTCGGTTGAGCCTGTAAACATGACACCGGCGACGCGTTCATCATTCACAATTTTCGCACCGACAACGCTGCCGCGTCCGATTAAAAGTTGCAGTGCGCATGGCGGAACACCAGCTTCTTGCAGGATTTGTACGGCTTTATAAGCGATCAGTGGAGTCTGTTCTGCAGGTTTGGCGAGAACAGTGTTGCCTGTTGCAAGACCCGCGATGATTTGACCCGCGAAAATTGCCAGCGGGAAATTCCACGGACTGATACAAGCAATCACGCCGCGTGGTTTTAATATCAAGATATTGGATTCACCAGTTGGCCCCGGTAATTCGTGCGGTCTTAAATCTTCACGAGCGCGATAAGCGTAATATCTGCAGTAATCAATGGTTTCCCTGACTTCTGAAATACTGTCGAGAATGGATTTACCGGCTTCGCGGTTTAACATGGCAACTAATTCTGGCATTGCTGCCTGAAAACCTTCAGCTGCTTTTTCCAGAATGATTGCGCGTTCTTCAAATGAGGTTTCACCCCAGGAGTGCGTGCCTTCTGCGGCAATTTTCAATGCTTCATCTACATCTTCCGGGCTTGCCTTGGTGACGGTGCCGATAATTTCCGTCAAATTATTGGGTGATAAGCGTGTTTCTGCTGCGCTGTCTTTTTTGGTTTTGCCGTTAATAATCGGGCCCGCGCTCCAGTTATGTTCTTTACTCACCATGGCTTCCATACGTTTTGCGAATTCTGCCAGCACATGAGTATTGGAAAGGTCAATGCCCTCGGAATTTGCCCATTTGCCGTAAATATTGCGTGGATTGGGAATATGCGGATGCGGTTTGACTTGCAGTGCAGCGATGCGTTCAGCAGGATCATAAACAATTTTATCCATGGGGATAGTATCGTCAGCAAGTTTGTTGACGAAAGAACTGTTGGCGCCGTTTTCAAGCAGACGTCTCACCAGATAGCCAAGTAAATCTTTGTGTGTGCCAACTGGCGCATAAATGCGGCATGGGCGGTTAAATTTGTTTTTGTCTACTATCTGGTGATAAAGCGGTTCACCCATACCATGTAGACATTGAAATTCAAAATTGGTGTTGCTGCCGGCAATTTCCATGATAGCTGCAACTGAATATGCATTGTGTGTGCCGAATTGTGAATAAAAGCGCTCAGGCAATGATAACAATTTTCGTGCACAGGCTAGATAAGAAACATCCGTGGAATTTTTGCGTGTGAATACGGGATAATTTGAAAAACCCTGCACTTGTGAAAGTTTGATTTCCGCATCCCAGTACGCTCCTTTCACGAGTCTTACCATGATGCGTTTTTGATGACGTTTTGATAAATCCGCGAGCCAGTCAATGACAAATGACGCGCGTTTTTGATAAGCCTGTACGGCGAGACCAAAACCTTCCCAGCCGTCTAGTGCGGGATCACTGAAAACTTTTTCAAAAATATCGAGTGATAAATCGAGGCGGTCTGCTTCTTCCGCATCAACCGTTAAACCAATATTGTATTGCTTGGCCTGTTTTGCGAGCGCAAGCAGCATGGGCGGCATTTCTTCCATTACTTGTTCGTAACGTGTGTATTCGTAGCGCGGATGCAGGGCGGAAAGTTTAATTGAGATACCTGGATTTTGCGGCGGATTGCCAGCTTTTGCGGCCTTGCCGATGGCATCAATCGCAGTGACATAAGAATCGTAATATGCTTTTGCATCTTCACGTGTACGTGCAGCTTCACCCAGCATGTCATAAGAAAAGCGGTAACCTTCAGCTTCAAAACCTTCCGCGCGTTTCAGAGCTTCATCAATGTTTTGTCCCATGACAAATTGTGTGCCGATTGCCTTCATCATCTGCAGGATGATGGGGCGGATAACGGCAGCGCCGAGACGGCTGGTGGTTCTTTTCAGGGAGGCAAACATGCTTTCTTCGTTATTCAGCGCTGGAGCATAAATCGTGCCGGTCAGTAAAAGTGACCAGGTGGCGGCGTTGATGAAGAGGGGATTTTCGCGGCTTAAGTGGTTTTTCCAGTCGGCATTGGATAATTTGTCGCTGATAAATTTATCCATGGTGGCTTTATCGGGGATGCGAAGCAGGGCTTCGGCGAGGCACATCAGGGAAATACCTTCTTCGGTCGATAAGTCATATTGATGCAGTAAGGCATCGATTTTACTCTGTTTTTTCTTGTATTCACGGGTGGCGATCACCAGATCTTCCGCCGTTTTCATGACTTCAGCGCGGGTATTGGGTGCAAAGGATGCCGCCGGGATCAATCTTTCCAGGCATTCTGCTTCATCCATTCGATAAGCATTTGTGATAGTATCCCGCAGCGGATTGGTATTGGATAAAGGTCGATTGGTGATCATGTTTTTTCCAGTATTATATGTATAAAAATTTAGACGTGCCTATTTTATTGAAAACTAGTGCTCCGGCAATAAGTTTTTGACTTGAGAAGAATATATGAAGGTTGTGAATTTGGCATCCCGCTTTCGCGGCTTGCTGCCTGTTGTCATTGATATTGAAACATCGGGCTTAAATCCTGCGACTGACGGTATGCTGGAAATCGCCGCGGTGATGCTTGCCATGACGGAAGACGGCAGGCTGGTGCGCGGCAAGACGCTGGCATACCACGTTGAGCCGTTTGTGGGGGCGCGTATTGATCAGGAAGCGCTTGAAATTACCGGCATCGATCCTGAAAGCCCGCTGCGATTTGCTATTCCTGAAGCCCAGGCGCTGCACCGCATTTTTGCGGCAGTACAGGAGCAGCTGGAGGCTGAGAAATGCTATCGGGCTGTGCTGGTTGGGCATAATGCCTGGTTTGATTTGAGCTTTGTGCTTGCCGCTGCCAAGCGTGCCGGCATACGCCATCTTCCATTTCATACGTTTACAACTTTTGATACTGCCTCGCTCTCCGCAGTAGTATTGGGCGAGACAGTGCTTGCGCGTGCTACTAGACGCGCACGTATCCCGTTTAATGTGAAGGATGCGCACTCGGCAATTTATGATGCAGAAAAAACAGCCGATCTATTCTGTTTTCTCGCTAACAAAGTCAGCAGCTTGACGGATAAACGGGCATAGCCTCAGTGCGAGACATGATGTATATTGTCGCCAAATATTTGTTTGGTATATTTATCATGAATTCGATTGCATCAGACACCATTGTCATGGTTCCGCCTGACGGCTTTAAACATAATGAGCAAACAGCCGCGAGTAATGTGTTTCAAAATAAAATTGACGACGTAGATCCTGCGCACACTGCCATGCGTGAATTTGACAACATGGTTGCAGCGCTGCGCGCGCACGGTATAAATGTTTTGCTTCTCAAACAGGATGATTCACTTCCGGATGCCGTGTTTCCAAATAACTGGTTTTCCACGCACGTAGATAAAAATGGTATGACTGATATCATCATTTACCCCATGCTGACACCAAACCGCCGCGCCGAAGTTAATGTTCTCAAGTTGAAAGAAGTGCTGCAGGCGGCAAATATCAAAGTAAATCAACTCATCGATTTGCGTGAAAAATCCGGAAAAATTTTGGAAGGTACCGGCAGTCTGATATTCGATCGCAATAATCGGATTGTTTATGCGGCGCTATCAGAGCGTACTGATAAAGATCTGGTGCAGGAACTTGCGAAAATGATGGATTATCACGCTGTGATTTTTCATGCGGTAGACAAGCGTGGTTTTCCAATTTATCACACGAATGTTTTAATGGGTTTGGCGGATGATTTCGCGGTGATTTGTCTTGAATGCATCACAGATAAAACTGAGCGTGAAATGGTAGCTGAATCACTGCGTAAAACGAGTAAAACGATAGTCGATATTTCTCAGGATCAATTGCAGGAAATGTGCGGCAATGTGCTCGCCGTTCGCAATCAAAAGGGCGATCAATTTCTGGTGATGTCTGAACGCGCACAAAAGCATTTTACTGCTGAACAAATCGCAGAAATTCAAAAGCACAATAAAATTATCGCGGTGAATATCGATATCATTGAAAAAATTGGCGGCGGCAGTGCGCGCTGCATGATGGCGGAAATTTATCATCAGTAAGGATAATAAAAGGTTATGCATAGCATGAAATTCGATCTACATTCATCACACACATCAGCATGGCAGCAGGCAAAAACACTTGAAGAATGTGAAGCTGTTATTAAAGCGAATAGTACAGCGATGGATATCTGGCTGGCGTCGCATCAGCCAGTCATCATGATGTGTCCACCGGATTATTTTTTAGTTGATAAAGGCAGCGATGCAAGCGGTGAAGTTGCCGGCAATGCATTTGTGAAAATGGGTTACGACGAATATAACAAAAATCCTGAACATAACCACGCTACCATGCAGACAGAATGGGCTGCGTTGAGGGATATTTTTTTGCAAAAAGGTGCGGAAGTAAAATTGATGCAGCCAGATAAAAGATATCCCGATCAGGTTTTTACTGCAGATCACGCATTTTCATGCGCTGTATTTAAACGGGAGCGTGACGCACTTCATCTGCAAAAAGCGGTGACGATATTAAGCAGGCTGGCGCATCCAAACCGCGGCGGTGAAATGTTAATTTACACCGAATTTTTAAAATCACTTATGCTGGATACGGAACAGGCATATATATTTGATAAGTGGGAGTTAAAAGAATCCGCCAGTTATTTTGAAGGCATTGGTGATAATGTTTTAGATGCTTATCGCGGCATCATTGTTTCAGGTTTTGGATTACGCAATGCTGAAACTGCATTGCAGGCATTGCAGCAAATCACGGGTATTCCGGTTTATGGCGTCATGTGCAAGAAGCCGTTCTTTCACATTGATACTGTATTTGCGCCGCTTCCAGACGGTTATGTTATGTATGCTCCAGATGTTATGCATCCGGAATCAGTGACTGCGCTTGAAAAAGCGTTATTTAAAGGCCATCCAGAGTTAAAGCAAAAATACGGCATTCAAGTCAGCAAAGAAGATGCGTATCGTTTTGCATGTAACGTTGTCACCATTGGCAAGAGTGTAATTATGCAAGCATGCAGCGATGAATTGAAGGCGGTGCTGGCAGATAAAGGTCTGGATGTGACATACACCACTGCGAAAGTTGCGAATTATGCCGGCGGCGGCGCGCATTGCATGTCAAATATCTTTAATCAGCCGGTTTTTGTTTAACATCACACGGATTACCAGGTGCCCCGCATTCCAGTTGGTGCGCATGATAACAAACAGCGCTCCAGCCTATCCTTAAGTAATCCGTGTGAAAATTCTCAACAAAACCGTATGTTAGATTAGCGTAGAAGAAATGTGCCACATATTCTGTTGTTGAGTTATTTATATTCAAAATAGTAATTACCTGAGGGTACTTCTCCTGACTACTCTATGGGTATTGTCGTAAATCCTTAAGTCGTCATCCCAATGTATTTTCGATTTGTCTAATGAGAATATGAACTTTAATTATCCACAATCTAGTCAAGTGATTGATTTGGAGACCATTTTTAGTTCATTTATGGAGTACCATTGATGAAAACTGCATTTAAAATGAAAGCCTTAAGTCTCGCTGTTCTTGTTGCATGTGCCCCTTCTGTCTACGCAGCAAAACATAATTCAAGTGATTCCGCTCCTTGGTACTCAATGTCATCTGGTTATCCGATGACATTCGCTGGAACCGTGCCCACAAGCAATGCCTGGCTGTGGAGCCCGACAGCGCCAGTGATGCCTACCAATTACGAACAATTTATGGT
>DATJFK010000004.1:0-14447 GCA_035495675.1 Gammaproteobacteria bacterium | reverse complement strand
TCATCACATGTAATGAGCTCACAAACATCATTCAAAGTCATTTGATCGATCAATCGTTCATCAATACTTGTAATTGCGCGATTCAAATTTTTAAGATCCCGGTCATACTGGTATTGCAATTCAGATTGTCGCGTATTATTTGAAATTTCGCTTCCTAACTTACCTTGCGATACCTTGAGCTGACGTCTTAAAGCTGCTAACTCCTGCAACACACTTTTTACATCACACGAAGTTAATGTATATGGTTTTGGCAGTTGCGCGGAAAACATTTCCTCTGCCAATGCAATTGCAGATTTTTCAGCATTATTTCTGGCAGTTTGTTCGGTGCATGAACTTTCACTTGCATCAGAGATCTCTTCCATAATCCTCAGAAATCTTGAATATTCTTCACTTAATTCTTTCGTTGCAGGGTTCTTTGCAGTCTCCTTCTGCAGACTATTAAATCTGTTAATCAATCCATAGTTCCACAATTTTAATGAATTATTGTCTAACAGATAATTCACGGCCTCAGCTTGTTCAAATTGATTCTGGCCGCAATTACCATCTAGATATTGCTGCAAATGTCTGCAGGCCTGTTCGGCATTACCGCATTTGGCAAATGCTATCCCGGCAATTTTATTATAATGCCCGGATTTCCAGTCAGTTTCTGATTGATGACTGGCATAATAAACATCGCCAAGGATGCCAGCATATTTTGCCGCTGCTGCATATTCGCCCAGGTAAAAGCTAACAATAGCATTGAGCTGCATGAATACTTCACCCACCGGCCCTTTTCCATATATTCGAGCAGCATTTTTAGCATCGCTCGCAAAATCAATACATTCCTTCGCCATCATTTCAGTTTCGAAATCATGCAATCTTGCAGCGACATTCTTCAAAAGCCCCATCAGATCAGGATGATCTGGCAGCGCGGTGTACATATCAATCGTCATCAAAGGCTCCCATAAAGCACTTTTAATATGCACTAAATCCATGATTCTCAGCATATCAATTGGGAATACATCACCAAATGACGTAACGAAAGAATGTTTATTTTTCTGAATTTGTCCTGATGTTAAATTACGAAACATATTGGTTCCTTTATTATAATTATTTTACGATTCGATCATGCCAAATTAATCATAACAAGATAAATAATGCAATTATCAAAAAATAGGCGCTAGATTATATGCGCAGTTGAAAATGGGAAATGGAAATTGCGAAAAAATGATCAAATATTTCGTTTATTTTCTCTACAAATATAATATCATAACGTAACGAAATTTTTGAACGTAACAAGATGGATGTGAGCATTAACTATCATGGATCTGATAAAGAAATTTTTATCTAAAAAGCAGGTAAGCATACCGGAACAGCTTCGCACCTGGCTAGAAACAGACAGGCGCTATGCTACATTTTATGCGGCGATGTTGATAATTGATAATGAACAAGTACCAGGCGATATTTTTGAATTTGGTGTTGGCGTCGGACGCAGCCTGGCTTTACTGTCTTATTGTCACAAATCTAATTTGCATTATTACCCATATCTGCAAAACGATGCGTTGATGAAGCGCCGCTTTGTGGGTTTCGATACTTTTTCAGGTTTACCTGACGCAGAAGAACATCCTCGCTGGTATAAGGGGTTATTTGGACGCAATTATGAAGACCAGCATCCATTGTTAGCATGGGACGAACCAATCACGCAAAATTCAATTTACACTATTTTTGATCTTTTAAAATTACCAGAACCCAAACTACATAAAGGCTTATTTGATAAAGTACTGCCAGAAGTAATCTATAATTATCAGAAGGCTGCATTGATCCATATTGATTGTGATTTATATTATGGCACCAAAGTCGCACTTGATGCGCTCGAACCACTGATCCAACCAGGGACGTTTATATTATTTGATGATTATTTTTGTTTTAAAGGTGACCCAAAGCGCGGTGAGGCTGGTGCATTCAACGATTTTCTAGCGGAACATAAAGACTGGCAGCCAATACATTATCGTCAATATTCTGTATATTCAAACTCATTTATTTTGCATAGGAGATAAGTGGTCCCGAAAAGCCTCTGCCCTGTTATGTAAAATCGGGCACATGCTGGACTTAACTGAATTAAATTACAGCTTTGATAAAGTTAATCGAGTGCCTCATATTATCAGACAGTTTACTCTTTCAAATGAATCGCCGTGGGCATAGCTGGTATAGAATCCTCAGTCTTGACCGACTCCAGCTTGTGCCCGATTTTACATAACAGGACAGAGGCTTCATACACAAGCACACAATACGTTAATGTAAAGATAATCTCGCATGATGGTATAAACGGGCCAGCCCGTAAATTTCACTCCCATATAAGGCGACCACCCGCATTTGCTTTCAGTGTGCGACACAACAGCAGATTTACCCAGATCGATGAGCACCCAATCCTGATATTCCGGCAGACGGAATATACTGCGTGCGTTTTGGGAAGTTACGTTCACAATATCCTGCAGTGAAATCAAACCATGATGGTGTGCGTTTAATAGTACCGGCAGCATAAATTCGATACCCGGCATTCCAGAAGGACATTGGCCGTAAGGCTGTGATTTTTCTTCGATAGTATGAGGCGCATGATCTGAACCGATTGTATCAATCACACCCTCTTTGATAGCTGTAAACAATGCTTCACGCTGTGATGCATCACGCAAAGCTGGATTCACGCATGCTTTACCTTTTAATTCCTGATACACGCCGGTATCAAAAAATAAATGATGCGGCGTTGTTTCTGCAAATACTGGTAATCCGCGCTGCTTTGCTTTGCGGATTAATTCAACTTCCTCGCCAGAACTAACATGGAGCACGTACAACCGCGTTTTATATTTTTCACAAAGTGAGATAGCTTTTTCAACTGCTTTTACCGCCACATCAATATTGCGGATATCAGAGTGACAGGAATAATCCCCATCACGAAAATATTTTGCCTTGCGTTCATGCATCATTTGTTCATCTTCAGCGTGCACGGCGACCAGCATGTCATTTGCTGCTGCAATTTCAAAAACGCGATGCAGGCTTTCATCGTCATCAATCACCAGATTTCCAGTGCTGCAACCCATGAATACTTTGATGCCTATCACCTGATTTTTAACGACTGCGAGCTGATCAAGATGCTGTTTATCCGCGCCGATATATAGTTCGTATCGCAGTGGAATACCCGCTTCGAGCAATTGCTTTTCAATCAATTCTTTTTTTGCGATCAACAATTCTTCGGTGATTGTCGGTGGCAGCACGTTCGGCATATCAAATACCATGGTGCATCCGCCATTAATTGCAGCTCGTGCGGCAGTCACCCAGTTTTCTTTATGCTCAAGCCCGGGTGTACGAAAGTGTACGTGCGGATCGATGACAGCCGGCAGTAGAGTCAAGCCGGAAGCATCCAATGTTTTGGATTCATTTGATTGAATTTCCAGATCACGACGATTGCCGTGAAGATCACGGGCGTTTTTAATGACTATCATTGCTTGACTTTAACCTGGTTGCGCTCAAATGATTTTTCACAGTATTTACATGTGAGTTTCATCACTTTACCGTTTTCGTGAATATAGAAAAAACTTTCTACCGGCTCAGAATGAATAATGCAGTTCGGGTTAGGACAGATGAAAATTGATTTTATACTTTCAGGCAGCTGGGTTGTCAGTTTTTTCACAACCTCATAATTCTTGATGATATTAATCGTTGCATCCGGCGCGAAAATTGTTATTTGATTTGCCTCTTCCGGCGTGAGTTCATGATTTTCAATCTTGATCAAATCCTTGAGCTTCATGCTTTTGCTGGGAAGATTGAATCCGACTGTGACAGTATGTTTTTTATCAAGCAGTCGCAGCATGTGCATGATTCTGAGTGTCTGGTCAGTTGTAATGTGATCCACCACCGTGCCATTTTGTATTGCTGAAACAGATAATGTCTTGGTCATGTTTACCTCCCGCTTAAAATCAAGGATAACAATGCCTGACGCACGAATATGCCATTTTCAGCCTGCTGGAAATAATATGCATACGGCGTATTATCTACTGCAACATCAATTTCATCGACGCGCGGCAATGGATGTAATATTTTCAAATTGGGCTTGGCTTGTGCGAGCATATCAAGGTTCAACATCATTTTATCCGCTGACGCCTGGAATTCGCACGCCAACATGCGCTCTTTTTGAATACGCGTCATATAAACCACATCCACTTTATGTATTACTTCCTGAAGTGTTTGATGGAATGAAAACCGAACGCCTTCGCGTTTGAGTGTATCGCAGATAGCATCAGGCAATGTTAAATGCTCTGGTGCAACCAGAAATAAGCGCATATTAAATAATTTACAGACTTGCGCAAAAGAATGTATCGTGCGGCCATATTTCAAATCACCAACAAGTGCAATTGATAAATCATCCAGTCTGCCCTGAGACTCCTGGATACTGAATAAATCTACTAATGTTTGTGTTGGATGCTGATTGGCACCGTCACCAGCATTTACAACTGGAACAGTAGACGCTTCGGCAGCAAGACGAGCTGCGCCTTCTTTGGGGTGACGAATGACGAGGAGATCTGCATATCCAGAAATCACCCGCATCGTGTCATATAAAGTTTCACCTTTTTTGGTAGACAAACTTTCGTCACTGCTAAACCCAATGACTTTTGCACCCATTTTCATTGCCGCAGATTCGAATGACAATCTGGTACGTGTGGACGGTTCGAAAAAACAGCTGGCAATGATTTTATTTTTCAGTACATCATGCTGCGGTTTTTTCTTGAGCTCCGCAGCGCTCTGCAATACCAATGAAATTTGCTCTGACGACAAATCTTTCATCGACAAAATATCTTGCATGTAAAATGAATTTTTCATCAGGCTATCGCTCGAATCGCGGGCAATTGACGCCTGTGCCTCTGAATATATTCCTGCCATGATAAAACGCTCTCCGGTGGTTTGCCTTTAAAATTAACCAGACATTGCAGCATAATTTGCGCGATCTGCAAGTTGGTGATTAATGGAATGTGATGATCAACCGCCATACGGCGGATAATGTAACCGTCAGTCTGAATATCAATCTTGTTTGATGTCGGCAGATTGATAATCAAGTCAACTTTGCGCCCGTTAATCAGGCTTTGAATGTTTGGTTCCTGTTTTTCACTGGCCTTGCAGACGAAATATGATCCGATACCATTCTTTGACAAATATTGATGGGTACCTGCTGTTGCATACAACACCCAGCCCTGCTCATCCAGTTCTTTCAACAACGGCAGCAAACGCGCTTTGTAATTATCTGAAATGGAAACCAGCAAGCGTTTCTTTTCAGGCAGTGCTTGTTCTGCTGACAGCCAGGCGCGTAAATATGCTTCATACAAATCTTCTCCGATACATGCCACCTCTCCGGTTGATGCCATTTCTACATTCGCAACTGGATTAGAACCCTTCAGGCGGCTGTATGAAAATTGCGGAACTTTCACTGCAACATAATCCAGCTCCAGGGTTTCATAATTGATTGGCGTATGCATGCCTAAAATCGCGCGCGTAGCAATTGAAATAAAATTATAACCCGTGACTTTCGATACAAACGGGAATGAGCGCGCAGCACGCAGGTTACACTCAATCACTTGAATATTGTTATTTTTAGCGATGAATTGCATATTGAACGGGCCGGTAATTTGCAGCGCACGCACAATTTCCCGCGTAATGAGCTTGGTACGGCGAATCGTTTCCAGATACAAACGCTGCGGTGGAATCACAATCGTGGCATCGCCTGAATGTACGCCGGCATTTTCAACATGTTCGGCAATCGCTTCTATTACGATTTCACCTTTCAATGCCACGCCGTCAACTTCCAATTCTTTCGCATCTTGAATAAATTTGGAAATGACGACTGGATGCTCAGTAGATACCAGCGATGCTTCTTTTAAATATTGCTGCAATGAATATTCATCATATGCCACATTCATTGCTGCTCCGGATAAAATATATGACGGGCGAATTAATACAGGATATCCGATTTCATCAGCAAAACGTTTGGCACTTTCCAGACTGATCACTCGCTCCCAGGCAGGCTGATCAATCTCAAGTTTATTCAACAGTGCAGAAAACTTTTCGCGGTCTTCTGCTTTATCAATTGATTCTGCAGTTGTCCCCAGCAAATGATATCCACGCTTTGCCAGTGGTAGCGCGAGATTATTTGCAATTTGTCCGCCCACCGAAACAACAATACCTTCTGGCTGTTCGAAATCTGCAATATCACGCACACGCTCCAGCGTTAATTGCTCGAAGTACAAGCGGTCAGATTCGTCATAATCTGTGGAAACTGTTTCCGGGTTTGAATTAATTAAAATGGATTTCTTACCGCATTCTCGCAGCGCGCGCGATGTATTTACCGCACACCAATCAAACTCAACTGATGACCCAATTGCATAAGGACCGGAACCCACGACAATCACCGGTCTGATATCAGAAGGTTTGATATCATGCTCGCAGCCATGATACGTGAGATATAAATAATTTGTTTGCGCGGAAAATTCGCCTGCCAGTGTATCAATCTGTTTGACGTATGGAATAATATTCGCTTTCAGTCGCATTGCACGAACGTCATCTTCTTTCAGATCGACTATAAAGCCAATTGAGGCGTCCGAAAAACCCATTAATTTCGCTGCATAAAGTAGATTGTCATCGAATACTTCATTGCGGATTCGATTTTCAACTTGTGCACAGGCATGAATATGAGACAAAAACCATGAATTAATTTTGCTGAGTTCATGAGCTTGCTCAACAGTTCCACCATCACGGAAAAATTGATAAAGTGCGAAAATACGCCTGTCAGTCGGAAATTGAATTTCGCGCTCTACATCTTCAATTTCATGGGGATAATCGCTTAAACACGAGGCACCGATATTCAACATGCCAACAGCCTTTTGCAAGCTTTCCGGGAATGTGCGGCCAATACCCATGACTTCACCGACGCTCTTCATTTCTGTGCCGATAGTGCGATCTGCCACTTTGAATTTACCTATATCCCAGCGCGGAATTTTAACGACAACATAATCAAGCGCAGGCTCGAAGAAGGCACAAGTTTTTTGTGTCACGCTATTTTTAATTTCATGCAAACACCAGCCCAGTGCTAATTTCGCCGCGACTAATGCCAATGGATAACCAGTTGCTTTTGAAGCAAGCGCTGATGAACGCGACAAACGCGCATTCATTTCAATGACGCGGTAATCACCGTTTTCTGGATTGACGGCGTATTGAATATTACATTCGCCGACAATTTTAAAATGCCCGGCGACAGTAATCGCCATGTTACGTAATTTTTGATGATCTTCATTACTCAAGGTTTGTGCCGGCGCAATCACAATACTTTCGCCGGTATGCACACCCATGGGATCGAGATTTTCCATGTTGCAAATCGTCAGCGCATTGCCGTCAATATCACGCACGATTTCATATTCGAATTCTTTCCAGCCAAGTAAATATTCTTCAATGAGAATTTGCGGCACCGTCGCAAAACATTCTGTGGCACGGCGCGTTAATTCTGCTTTATTAGCAATTTTTCCTGAACCTAAACCGCCGAGTGAAAACCCAGAACGCATCATTACTGGATAACCAATTTTTTCCGCAGCAGCGAGTGCATCTTCAACGTTGGTGGCAGAATAACTTTTTGGCGACTTGATGCCGATATTTTCCAGCGCAATTTTAAATAAATCACGGTCTTCGGTTTCGAGAATGGAACTCACTTGCGTACCAAGCACTTCGACACCGTAATCAGATAACACGCCGGCTTTTTCCAGCGCGATACCAAGATTCAACGCGGTCTGACCGCCAAAGCCGAGCAAAATTGCATCCGGCCGTTCTTTATCAATGATTTGTTTAATACTGGTGACAGTCAGCGGCTGTAAATATAATTTATCCGCCATGTGCTCATCTGTCTGCACTGTCGCGATATTTGGATTGGCGAGTACGACTTTAATGCCTTCTTCTTTCAGCGCCTTGATCGCCTGCGAACCTGAATAATCAAATTCGCCAGCCTGGCCTATGCGTAATCCGCCCGAGCCGAGGAGTAGGACTTTTTTGCCTTTAAACCGCATGCGCGCCTCATTCATCAATTTTATTTTATGACTAAATCCATGAACTTTTGAAACAGCCACTGAGTATCTTCAGGGCCTGGAGCAGATTCGGGATGAAACTGCACTGAGAAAAATGGTAACGTTTCATGTTCAATTCCCGCGACACTTTGATCATTGAGATTACGGAAAGAAACATGCCAGCCAGCCGGCAGTGATTTTTCATCAATCGCATAACCATGATTTTGCGATGTCAGATAACTGCGGTTGCTGGGAATATGCAGACACGGTTGATTTTGCGAACGGTGCCCGAAACGTAATTTGTAAGTTTTCGCGCCGACAGCAAGCGCCATCATTTGCGTGCCGAGACAAATTCCGAAAATCGGTTTATGCTTTTCCATTGCCTTGGTTAATACGCTTACTGTTTCCTGACAAGTCACTGGATCACCAGGACCGTTTGATAAAAACACGCCGTCAAATTCTTCATTTGAATAATCGTAATCGTACGGAACTCGCTTCACGCGCACAGGATATTTGAGAAGATTGCGCATGATGTTTTCTTTCATACCGCAATCAACTGCGATAATTAATTTCTTACCCTCGCCCAGGATTTCAGTTTCTTTGATGGAAACTTCTTTCACCCAGTGGGTATGTTCAAAATCGGCAAAGTCTCCCGGCTTCTGCCCGGCTGGAGCAATCGCCCCGGGAACCACACCCTTGTCCCGCAGGCACTTGGTCAGCGCCCGGGTATCAGCACCGGTCATGTAGGGAATATTTTGTTCTTCCAGCCACTTCTGCAGTGACTTTTGCGCGGCGTGATTGGAGTAAAACGGGGATAATTCAGCGAACACAACACCCTTGGCATGAATTTTGGCAGACTCCCAGCCTAGAGATCCGGAGACACCATAATTTCCCATTAAAGGGTAAGTAAAAACAAGGATTTGACCAGCGTAAGAGGGGTCGGTCAGGGTCTCAACATAACCCACCATACCAGTATTAAAAACGACTTCACCAAACGAAACATGAGCCTGATTTTCAGGGATATTACCGTTAAACACTTCACCTGACTTTAATACTAGCTGTGCATTATGCTGCATATTTATTATTCACTCAAAATTGGGGTCTATTTTGGCATTTTTGGGGTGAGATGTAAACTAATGATGCTGATTATTGGTTGATTTATCAGGGGTATATCATTTGCATGGGCTTTTCGTGAACGTGAACGTTTGCGTTACCGTTACCGGTTTGTGATTTTAAAGCCGGTAACGGTAACGTTCACGAATCAAACCAAATGCAGCTGAAACACACTGATAAATATCTCCACCAGAATAAGCAGAATAATAATCCCCTCCAGCAAACTCGAATGCAAATGCTGGACCTGCGTATTCAAGATATCAAGCAACTCTTGCAACACATCCAACCGCTGATTCAACGCACTGACGCGGCTCGAAATATCAAGGAATTTGCTTGTCATGGTGTAATAAGATTCGAGGCTTGGATTTCGCCAAAAGAACTCCGGCACATCCAGATATTCAATATTCAAATTAATGGAACTGCGCGCAATAAAGATTTCACCCATGCGTTGGAAAATCGCCTGACGCGATAATGAAACTTTCCCTTTTGATGCGATTTCTTCCGGCAATTTACTATTACGTTTAATCGCTCCTTTAATTGCTTCTTCAAATGCTTCCAGCTTAATGGACTGTGATAATCCATATGATATCGCCAGCTTTTCCTGCGCTTCATCTGAATCCAGCGTAATGATATCTATACGCAGATTTTCATGCGTATCAAAACTCGTATTTTCACCGTACTCATAATAAAAATAATCGGTTTCAATCGTAGATAAAGGATTTGCTGCAAACTCTTTAACATAATCCAGCACTTTATCTTCAAATGCTTTTTTAAACCCCCAGCAGACGAAACAACCATGGGTAAAAAAGAAAATATCGCCCGGGCGCTTTAAGTTAGTTACATGTAAAACGTCACGCGACAATCGGGTGAAATAACCTTTCTTTTTAAAAAAATTGGCGAGACCGAGGAGATCGTAACTATCCGCGGTACAGAAAGAAACACAACGCGAAAATGATCTTAGAGCCTTGATATTATTCATCACCCCAAGATACAGGAAATTTGATTAGCCGCCAAGATGGCAAACCCGTCATTGCAAGCCGCACGTTGTTTGCGGGGCTCGCAATGACGACACCTAACGTCTGGATCTAAAAAAATCAGTCAGCAAAGAACCACATTCGCTCTCCAGCACCCCACCCTCATAAGCAACACGGTGATTCAAAAACGGTTGATCCAGCAGCTGCATTTTACTTTTAATGACACCTGCCTTTGGGTCAGTTGCAGCATAAACCAGACGCTGAATGCGCGCATGCACCATCGCACCTGTACACATCATGCAAGGTTCCAATGTAACGTAAAGTGTAGAATTTAATAAGCGATAATTGCCGATTGCTGCAGCGCCTTTACGCAGTGCCTGTATTTCCGCGTGCGCGCTGGGATCATGCCCCGAAATCGGCGCATTGAACCCTTCACCAATAATTTGATTATCAAGCACGAGAACTGCACCGACAGGAACCTCGCCTGCCGCCGCGCCCTCACGCGCCAATTCAAGTGCGCGGCGCATAAAAATTTCATCTTGGGTACGCATTATTCCCACTCAATTGTTGCCGGCGGCTTGCTGGAAATATCATATGTTACGCGTGAAATTCCTTTCACTTCATTGATAATACGGTTTGAAATATTTTCCAGAAATTCATATGGCAAACGTGCCCAATGCGCGGTCATGAAATCAATTGTTTCTACTGCACGCAATGCAATGACATGGTCATATTGCCTTGCATCACCGATGACACCAACGGATTTTACCGGCAAAAATACCGCAAACGCCTGACTCACTTTGTAATACAAATCCGTTTTATGTAATTCTTCTATCAGCAATGCATCCGCTAAACGCAGTTTGTCAGCGTATTCACGCTTCACTTCGCCAAGAATTCGTACGCATAATCCCGGACCCGGGAATGGATGACGTTGAATTAATTCATGCGGCAAGCCAAGTTCCAAACCAATTCTGCGCACTTCATCTTTAAATAATTCGCGCAGCGGTTCTATCAATTGTAATTTCATTTCTTCCGGCAGTCCGCCGACGTTATGATGCGATTTAATGACATGCGATTTACCAGTTTTCACAGCGGCAGATTCAATGACATCAGAATAAATCGTACCTTGCGCCAGCCATTTCACATCAGACAGCTTTGCCGCTTCCCGCTCAAATACATCAATAAATTTTTTGCCGACGATTTTGCGTTTCTTTTCTGGATCACTTTCACCGGCAAGCGCCGCGAAAAATTCATCGCTGGCATCGACACAAACCAGATTGATATGAAAATGTTTACGGAAAACAGCTTCAACCTGTTTCGCCTCATCAAGACGCAGCAATCCAGTATCAACAAACACACAAACCAGTTGATCGCCAATTGCTTTATGCAGCAACAATGCAGCGACAGATGAATCGACACCGCCGGATAATCCTAACAAAACTTTGTCTTTTCCGACTTGTTTTCTGATTGTTTCAATTTGTTCTTCGATAATATTTTTGGATGTCCAGTTCGGCTGGCATTGGCAAATATCCAGCACAAAACGTTGCATGATACGCATACCCTGCGGCGTGTGCGACACTTCAGGATGAAACTGAATACCATAGAAATGACGCGCTTCATCTGCCATTGCGGCAATTTCACAATTTGTTGTTGTCGCAATATTTTTAAATGAAGACGGCATTGCGCTGACTTGATCGCCGTGACTCATCCACACATCAAGTACACTCTTGCCATCAGCCTGCAAATGATCTTCGATATCACGGAATAATTCTGATGCATTGGTTTTTACAACTTGCGCATATCCAAATTCACGTTTTTCTCCAGGAATAACTTTACCACCCAGCTGCAGCGCCATGGTTTGCATGCCGTAACAAATTCCAAGCACCGGACAACCCAACGTAAATACCGCATCAGCCGCGCGCGGCGTTGCATCGCCAGTAACACTTTCAGGGCCGCCGGAAAGGATGATGCCCGCAGGTGCAAATGCTTTAACTTCTTCGCTGCTGATGGTGTCAGAATGAATTTCGCAGTAAACGCCGATTTCTCGTATTCTGCGCGCAATCAGCTGAGTGTATTGAGATCCGAAATCAATAATCAGAATTTTCTTGGCATGTATATCAATCATTAAATATATTTCTCATCAATATTATAATTGGGCGCTTCTTTGGTAATTTGCACATCGTGTACGTGGCTTTCACGAACGCCTGAATGTGTTACGCGCACAAACTGTGTTTTCGTACGCAGTGATTCGATATCAGGAGATCCTGTGTAACCCATACCGGAACGCAAGCCGCCCATCAGTTGATTGACGATGTTTACCATTGGGCCTTTGTATGGAACGCGCCCTTCAATTCCTTCGGGAACCAATTTACCGGCATCAATATTGCCTTCCTGAAAATATCTGTCGCTGGATCCATGACGCTGCGCCATGGCGCCAAGTGATCCCATACCGCGATATGATTTGTAAGAACGGCCGTGATATAACTCAACTTCACCCGGCGCTTCTTCGGTACCTGCAAGTAATCCGCCAACCATCACAGCAGATGCACCGGCTGCCAGCGCCTTCACAACATCACCTGAAAAACGAATACCGCCGTCAGCAATAATTCCAATATTTTTGCCTTTCAATGCATTGCTCACATTTGTGATTGCGGAAATTTGCGGCATACCAACACCAGTGACAATACGTGTCGTGCAAATTGATCCCGGGCCAATACCAACTTTCACTGCATCAGCTCCAGCTTTGGCAAGTGCAAGTGCTGCATCACCTGTCGCAATATTACCTGCGATAACAGATAAATGCGGGAAATTTTTCTTCACCCAGCGTACGCGCTCAATCACATTGCGCGAATGACCATGCGCGGTATCGACAACAATCACATCAGCGCCTGCTGCAGCTAACGCCGCAACGCGATCTTCGGTATCTGCACCAGTACCAACTGCTGCACCAACACGCAGACGCGCTTCAGCATCTTTGCTTGCAAATGGTTTTGCCTGTTCTTTTAAAATATCTTTAACAGTCACCATGCCTTTTAATTTGAAATCATCATCAATCACCATCACTTTTTCAATGCGGTGTTTATGTAGTAATTTTTTAATACGGTCGCGGTCATCGGTTTCTTTTACAGTGACCAGACGTGATTTCGGTGTCATTAAATTCGCAACTGGCTGATCCAGATTGGTTTCAAAGCGCAGATCGCGGCCAGTCAAAATACCCACGAGACTGCCATCATCATCCAGCACTGGAAACGCTTTAAAGTTATGACGGCGGCTTAATTCCATCACTTCTCGTACCGTTGTTTGCGGGGAAATTGTGACTGGATCTGTCACCACGCCGCTCTCATATTTCTTCACTTTACGGACCTGAGCAGCCTGTTCGTCAATCGGCATATTCTTATGGATAATGCCCATCCCCCCCTCTTTGGCGAGGGCAATAGCGAGCCTGGCTTCGGTCACGGTATCCATGGCCGCAGACATCAGTGGAATATTGAGGATAATATCGGAGGTTAAATTTGATTTTAAATCAACATCTTTGGGCAAAACCGCGGATTCTCCGGGCAGTAGAAGTACATCATCAAATGTGAGGGCTATTTCGTTTTGTGCGAGGCGTGTCATTGTTAATTCCCCTACTATATATAGAATGCAGGTTAAAATTAACGGCTCATTATACACACATCATCTAGCTGAAACCACTAAAAATTTTACATTTATTGACAATTTCTAGAACAATTGTTTATAATCATGCCCTCTTAAAAAATAACCAAAACGAGAGCCTAACCCCATGAAAAAACTGACCCTTGCAGTTCTGGCCACAGCCGCCCTTTTGACTGCAAACACATATGCCATGCAAGTGAACATCAAGCCTGCAAATGATATCGTAGCCAATCAAGATAAATTGAATATTTCATTCGTTATCTATTACGCTGCAAAAGCGCTCCCGAATAATCTCGATATTAAAGATCAAACATTGATACTTGAAGGCATTGCATTCGACAAAATCCCAACGATCAATAATTCCATTAACAGTATCCTCGCCAATTTGAACCCGATTGACAGCGTTGACGGCTCACATTCACATTTCACACTCGGTTATGAAAAACCAGACGGTACCGTTGTGACACCAGCTTCCTGCCAAAATATGCGCGCAAAACCGGCAATGAGCATTGAAATCAATGAAACAGGATGTGTTGTTAGTTAAATTGACTGAAAGCAGAATGTAGCCTGGATAACGCGCTTTTTGCGTTATCCGGGGTATCGTCACCAACAGCGTTTCCATAACTGAGAAATCCGA
>DATJFK010000003.1:0-23961 GCA_035495675.1 Gammaproteobacteria bacterium | reverse complement strand
CTCCTAGTGTAGTGTGCGGTTTAATCTGGGAGATGCTTCGGCGCAAAAAACACGCCTCTGGATGACAACTTTTAACGGAAATGACAGCACCCGTCACAAACGCTGCGACATCACTGAATCAAACTCCGCCAGCTGCTCTGACGTGCCGATATTAAACCACTCTCCCTGATATAGTTCGCCACTCACGCGTCCTTCCCTAATGGCGGGGAATAAAAGTTTATTCAATGGGAAGTGGCCAGGTAAGCAGTCTGCGAATAATTCAGGGCGGTAAACACCAATATTCGCGAAAGTATGCGCGGGTTTTACATCCATGTCCACCAATCCTTCACACACACCAAAATCTCCGCGCGGATGAAATGGAGGATTTTGCACGAGAACCAGATGCGCGAGTCCGCATGGCTGCCGCGGCAAAGATGATAATGGAAAATCTGTGATGACATCACTGCTGACAACCAAAAATGGTTTTTTGCCTAACAATGGCAACGCCTGCAAAATACCACCGCCTGTTTCCAGACGTTCAGGTTCGATGGAATATTCAATCGTGACACCAAACTGACTGCCGTTACCTAAAACCTGCCTGACCTGATCACCAAGATACGCAACATTAATTACAATATCTTTAATTCCATACTGTTTTAAATGATCGATGACATGTTCAATCAGATATTTTCCGCCTGCGCGCAATAATGGTTTTGGCGTTTTCGCCGTCATCTCCCCCATACGTTCGCCGCGGCCTGCGGCAAGAATCATTGCTCGCATAATATTTTGTTGTCCTTCAATGCCTGCATAACAGAACCGGAATAAAATTCATTTAACACTCTAAGCTCAGGATAATGCCGGCTGACTTGAATAACATAATTCAGTGTACGCGGAATGAATTCAAGATAACGTGGCTGCTGATCACGTACAAATTTACGTGCAAAAGTCATTAACGCTTTGATATGCCGCTGCAATCCCATCCAGTCAAACCACCGCATAAATACATCATCGGTAACTTGTGTGATTAAACCCTGCTTTCTCAACATATCTGCATATGACAATGCACGTCGTCTGATATCCGCTTCAGCCCAGTCAATATAGCAATCACGCAGCAAAGAAACGGGATCGTAAGTAAGCGGTCCAATGAAAGCGTCCTGAAAATCCAGAATTCCCGTTTCATTATTCGGCAATACCATCAGGTTTGCAGCATGATAATCGCGGTGCATGAAAACCTGGGGCTGAGATTCTGCAGCAAGAATCAGTAGTTCATAACATGAATGAAGCGCAGGATTAACGACTGCTGATAATCCCAGCCATTTCTCCAGAAACCATTCCTGATGCCAGTCCCATTCACGTGTCATCCACTCTCTGCCAAAAGGCTTAAGTTCATGACCTGGAACTTCACGGCATTCCTGCATGACTGCTAATGCTTTTAATGCCCGCAGATATAACGCATCTGCTTGTGCAGAAGCAGAATCAAGATTTAATGCGTTTAAATAAGTGATATCGCCAAAATCCGACAATAACAAAAAGCCATTCGTCAAATCTGAAGCAAAGATGTCGGGTACATTCAAGCTAAGAGCTCGAAGAGCTGCGGCAATAGAAACAAATGACTGGCAGTTTTCAGGAGGCGGCGCATCCATAGCAACATATGACTTGCCCTGAGTCAGCACTCGTGAATAGCTGCGAAAACTGGCATCACCTGGCATAGGAACGATTTCAAACTGGCCTTGTCCTAAAATCTTACAAAGCCAATGCTCGAATTTCACTTTTCGTTCGCTTTTGGATTCCATTAACCCAACCTTTTCGATAAACTTTTCGTTTCAATTCGGATGTCCGCAGCGCGCTGCGGGGGTATAAAATATAACGCAGGAACAGCTAAATGTCTGCAAGAATCAAAGCCTCTCTCTTGCTGTTGCTTGGCATAAGCCAGCCACTCTCCTGCATTGCAGCAGTCACGCCGCTGAACCGGGAAACCATCGCCAACGAACTTGGATGGGTTCCGAGTTCGGAAAATAACTGCGGCGGGTATTTTCTCGATCAGCCATTTTTATATCCTGACAGTTCAGACAAAAAGCAGACTGTCGGCCTCACCGGCAGTCAGGCAGTTTTTTCGCAGCATGGCACAACAATATTGGAAGGCAATGTTTCTCTGCTCCGGCTCGGCCAGCAAATCACAGCTAACAAAGCTTATATTTACCGCGATCAGTCAACCGGCAAAATCACATCAACCGATTTAGTAGGTAATGTGCATTTTCGCGAGCCGAATACAATGGTTATTGCAAAACGTGGTCATTATGATTTCAAAAACAGAAGCAAATCATTGTTTGACATTCTCTATCGCACATCGCTTGCTAACGGCAAACAATTCGCAGGCCCTAAAGTAAGCAGCGAAAATATGCAGAAAGAACGCAAAATATTAGCGCTGACTGCGTGGGGTAAAGCTGATGAATTTGCGCAGTCAAAGCCTAAAGTATACGAACTCAACCGCTCCAGTTTTTCAACATGCCCGCCGACCAATCCTTCCTGGCATGTCAATGCAAGCCACATTGTCTTAAATAAAAATATTGGCAGAGGCTATGCAACAAATGCGCGTTTTTATATAAAAAGCGTACCGGTTTTCTATATTCCCTATCTGAATTTTTCTATTGATCATAAACGCAAATCCGGATTTCTCTGGCCGACAATCGGCAACAAGCCATTCAATGACACAATCTATACCGGCTGGGGATATTTTTTCACGGCACCATTTTATTGGAATATGGCACCGAATTATGACATGACTATTACGCCGGCTTATTTAAGTCTGCGCGGTATACGTTTCAGCGACAAGTTTCGCTATCTGACAGACATCAGCAGCGGCACCCTGGATGTCAGCGTCCTGCCGGAAGACCGACTGTTAAAATCATACAAAGCGTTCGCCGTGAATAATTACTCAAACAATTCTGACCCTATCATTCAGGCGGAATTGCAGCGTTTAATTAACTCAAATACAACTCGACGCAGTCTGTCATGGCGCGACAATACTGTTTTTAATGATCACTGGTCCACGCATATTGATTTTAATTATGCGGGCGATGATTACATCTTGCGTGATTTTGGCAATGACATCAGTGAAAGTACGCAAAATCAAATACTGCAGGAAGGCGATTTATATTATAAGAGTAGAAACTGGAATTTCATCGGCAGATTACAAACATATCAAACGCTGCATCCAATCAACACATCAAATGTGATTAACCAGTATCGCCGTGCGCCGCAGCTCATTTTAAACGGCGACTATCCCGACCAGAAATTTGGACTGGAATATTTCATCAATACAGAAGCGACTCGCTTCGATATCCGCAATACACCTGGTATTACTACTGAATCACCAATCGGCAATCGTTTTCTGGTGCAGCCTGGCATCAGCCTGCCAGTATATCTGCCCTATTTTTTCATTAATCCACGCGCGCAGTTACATATGCGCAGTTACAATTTATATCAGATGACACCCAGCACCATGCCGTCCAGCAATCAACGCTCCATTCCCATTTTTGATATGGCCATGGGTTTTGCCTTCAACCGCGACATGAGTTTGTTTGGCCAGATGTACCAGCAGACATTGGAACCGCAGGTTTATTACGTATATATTCCATACCGCAATCAAGCCAGTATTCCAATTTTTGATACCACCGTCAGCACACTGACTTACGATCAGATTTTCAATTACAACCGATTCATCGGCATTGACCGTATCGGCGATGCCAACCAGATTGGTGTTGGTATTTCATCCCGCATGCTGGAAAGCGAAACCGGTTATGAAAAAGTACGTATGGGTGTCGGTGAAATTATTTATTTCTCTAACCGGCGCGTAACATTTTGCAATGATACCTCTTGTACGGATAACCCATTCAATCCGGCAAACCATTGGCGTCTGTCACCAATTTCAGGGTTAATCAATTACGCAGTAAATCCCGCCTGGAAACTGGAATCCAACGTAATTTTCGAACCTATCGGTAAACAGCTGAGTAATACCACTATCGGTGTACATTACAAACCAGATGAAAGACACATCGTTAACCTTGGTTACAGCTATGTTTTCAGCAGCGACAGAGCCTCACCATTATCTGGCGCGACAGTAAGTTCTGCTCAAAATAACTTGAAATTAACCGATTTTTCATTCAGTTGGCCTCTATCTGAAGGCTTGAGCGCTGTCGGCCGCTGGAGTCAAAACTGGAACCAGGAACATTTGCAGAACCTGATGTATGGGTTACAATACGACACTTGCTGCTGGGCCGTCAGGATTGTTGGAGGCAATACGTTTATCAGTCTTGACCCGACTCAAAACAACGCTCCAAAGTATAATCCTGAATTTTACATTCAGTTTGCCCTCAAAGGATTAGGCGATTTCGGCTCAGGAAATCCTAGCGGCTTATTGAGTTCGATCACTGGTTATAACACACAATTTGGGCAGGAATTTTAAATGAAAAAGTTATTGTTAACATCATTACTCTTGGCAAACTCAATTATATTGCCAGCTTATGCGAAAGAATCATCTGAACAGTCACTCGATCAAATGGTTGCTGTCGTCAATGAAGACATGATCACGCGTTCTGAACTAGACCGCGCCATGATTGCCGCAAAAGCGCAAATATCGCAAAGCGGGTCATCTTCAATGCCGTCTGAGAAAACACTCGAAAAACAAGTGTTACAACAATTAATCAATAAAAAATTGCAGCTGCAAGTCGCAACCCAGGCTGGAATCAAAATTTCTAATGGTGAACTTGATGAGGCAATTTCAAGAATCGCCAGCCAAAATAATATTTCGGTCGATCAATTATACGACCATATCAAACAATCCGGCATGACCGCAGAAAATTATCGTCTTGAAATTCGTGAGCAAATCGCACTGCAAAAATTGCAGCAGCATGAGATTGGCGGAAAAGTTTCTGTTACTCCGGAAGAAGTCACTGCTTTCATGAAATCTAACAGCTTCAAGGAAAACAGTACTAACGAATATAAGCTTCAAGACATTCTGATTCCAACTTCAGACATGCCATCACCTGCAGAAATTGCCGCAGCAAAAACGCGTGCTGAGAGCATAATGCAAAAGCTGCGTAACGGTGCTGATTTCACCACTCTTGCGAAATCCGAATCACGAGGTGAAACGGCTTTACAGGGTGGTGATCTTGGCTGGCGCAAACTGCCGGAAATTCCAAGCGCATTTACTGATTATATGTCAGGCATGAAGAAACATGACATTGCCGGGCCCATTCAGACACCAAATGGTTTCCACATTTTATTTCTGACTGATTTACGCAAACTTGACGGTGCAAACCGGACGCTGGCTGACCGTAAAACAATAGAATCCATGTTGTTGCAACAAAAGTTCGAGACAGCAATTCAGAATTATGTTTCCAAGCTTCGCAGTCAGGCATTCATTATGGCGTCAAATTAAAAGATGAAATTATCCCGCATTCTCATCACACCGGGTGAACCAGCTGGAATCGGCCCGGATGTGTTGATTCAGGCAGCACAGCGCAGCTGGAATGCGGATTTAATTGCCATCACTGATCCTGCTCTCATTAATAAACGTGCACGTGAAATCAATTTACCAATCCAAATTGTTGAATGTGATCTGACTCAGTCTGATCGTCAGCCGCATCAACCAGGTAAGCTGCGGATACATCCCGTTAAATTCGCAGATATAACAGTCGCCGGTAAATTAAATATTAAAAATGCATACGCAGTCCTTGATTGTCTGCAGATTGCAGCGAATGCCTGCATGGAAAAAACTGCTGATGCAATGGTGACAGGGCCGGTGCATAAAGCAATCATGAATAACGCCGGAATTGCCTTCACCGGACATACGGAATATCTGGCTCAGCTCGCCGAAGTCAAACAAACCGTGATGCTGTTTGTAGTAGACCAGCTTAAAGCAGCATTAGTCACAACACATATTCCTCTGCAAAAAGTTTCTGCCGCAATCACCGTTGAAAAATTAACAGATGTGCTAACAATCCTGAACAATGATTTGAAGAAATATTTTCATGAAACTGCACCTCGGATTCTGGTTGCAGGATTAAATCCTCACGCAGGTGAATCGGGACATTTGGGAAGCGAAGAAATTAACATCATTTCGCCAGCGTTAGAGAAATTACGCAAGGAAGGTTTAAAGCTGGAAGGACCGCTGCCAGCAGATACCATATTCACACCAGCTGTATTACAAGATGCGGATGCAGTCGTCGGCATGTACCACGATCAGATTTTACCAGTCATTAAATACATTGGCTTTGACCGTGCAGTGAATATGACACTGGGATTACCATTTTTAAGGACATCAGTTGATCACGGCACTGCGCTTGATATTGCAGGTTCTGGTACCACCAATCCGGGCAGTATGTGCGCCGCCATTCAAACCGCAATCAATTGCTGCGCATAATTAGTTTGAATTTCGTAAAACAACTTCTTCAGCCTCAGACGATGCTGCTTCAACATCTGATTTACCTTTTTCAACCTTAAAGAAAATATTCCTCGGCTGATTTTCTTCGATGACATCATCTTCTCTCGTGTGAACTTCTTCCGGGTACTCGGATCTGCTTAATGTTCTGGGTATTGCATTATCTGGAGATATAACTTCTAAAGGTATTTCCTCTGAAGCAGTACCAGAATAAGCATCAGCAAGACTCTCCGCTTCAAACCTGCGCATCATCACAGCTTCGCTTGAAGGTGTATCGTCATTATTTATATCACTCGAGATATTCCTGAGGCGCTTGTTGCCCTTTAATTTAATGATGTGATCAATAATTCTTACAACTGCACATGCAGCTGCAAACGCCCCTGCAAGTATGCCGAATATTGATAAAAATGGTTTAGCAATAATCTCAACACCGATAAGGGCAACTGTCGTTAATGTTCCGGCAATTGCACTCAATGCAGCATGTTTTACTTTATGATGGTATTCATTCTTTTTTAAATGATCCGTCGCAGTCGCTGCTTTATAAGCGAAATAAATTGCACTGCCAGCCTGAAACAATGTTTTCAATCCTAAAAAAACTGCGAAAACAATCGGCGCGGCCAGTGTAAACACAGCAGTAAAAGCAAGGTATCCAACCACTGCACCGATGATAGCAACAGCACCAATTGAATCCAGAATCGCCTTTAAGAGAGAATAGTTCTGCCTTTCCAGATAATATTGATACCAGGAAAAAACCGCATACAAGCCAGATGTCAGCGCAGCAAATGGAAAGAAAATAAATCTTCCTACTTCCATCAGCAACGGCACCAATGCTTCATTGCCAGCCATAAATAAATAGCCAGCCAGATTCAGAGCGCTGGCAGCGACATTAGCCGCGCTGAATATATGGAGAAAAGACTTTTTTCTCTCATGATCGAGAGTTTGCGCAATAGCTGTACGAACCTGCATATCGAGACCTGCTTGTTTGTATTTTGGTCATTTTACGCAGGTCCAGCTTAAAGTTTGCTTAAATTATGTACATATATTGAAATAATTATGTTATTTCTGCAAAACAGCCATCGTCAGTCGATTAACAGAAACCAGCCTGCCCTGCTCATCCGTGATCTCGATACCCCACACCTGCGTACTCCGCCCAAGATGAAAAGGCTTGCCTTTGGCAATCACATAACCTTCCCTGATTGAGCGGATATGATTGGTATTGATGTCCAGACCCACACAATACTGACTGTCATCTACACAAAAATTCGCTGCGACACTCCCCACTGTTTCAGCGAGCACACATGATGCTCCCCCGTGCATAATTCCTAACGGCTGCCTGGTGCGACTATCAACTGGCATGCGCGCAGTTAAGTAATCATCCCCAACCTCCAGAAACTCAATTCCAAGGTGGTCACACATGGTCTGATCATTGCGATTGACTATAATTTGTGTATCAATTTTACGCTTCCAGATGGCCATGAAATTTCCTAGGTATTTGGTTAGATAGGTGATTATAATAATATCCAAATTATAATATTAATAGCGGATCTTCCGAATCTCGTCAGCCGGAGAAAATAGTCAGGTCATGAAAAAGCTTTTATTCACTTTATTCACACTGATCTCTTGTCAGAGTCTTCATGCAGCTGATTTAATCGAGGTTTACTCACAAGCACTCAATTCTGACCCGATTTACCAGCAGGCAGTATCGCAGCGCCTCGCCACCAAAGAAGGTGTGCCAATCAGTTTGTCTTCCATACTGCCTAATATCAATCTCTCATATAGTCCCGGTGTGACGCGTTCAGGCTTCGCCGGTGCCAATGTTGTGACAGGCAGTTCTCCGCGAAATAACACTCTACGTTTTTACGATTTGACTTTGTCATTAACGCAAACGGTTTTTAATTTTTCACAATTCATGACGGTCTCGAGTTCGATCTCACTCTCAAGTGGTGCCGATGCAACTTTAAATGCCGCACTGCAAAATCTCATGATACGTGTTTCAAGCGCTTATTTTGCCGTACTCAAAGATGAAGATAATCTTACTTACAATGAAGCTTCTGTGCTTGCATACAAGCAGCAGCTTGATCAGGTTAAGCAACAATTCAAAGTTGGCATCAAAACGATTACCGATGTATATACTGCCCAGGCTTCTTACGATTCTGCGGTTGCCGACCAGATTGCTGCGCAGACGCAGCTGACAAACGATAAAGAAAATCTGCGTGTCATTACAGGTGTTTATTACGATCACCTTGCACCCTTGAGTGAAAATTTCCCACTAATTTCACCAAAACCACGCAACGTTGAAGATTGGGTTAAAACTTCATTAAAGCAAAACTGGCAAATCAAAGCTTCGCAATACAATGTAGTCAGTGCACGCCAGATCGTACGTCAACAATTCGGCGGACATTTGCCGACAGCAACCATGACTCTCAGCTCAGAAAAACAATACACTGAAAATAATAATGCTTACAGACAAGCTTTGAATCAACGCGATGGGCCATCTACACAATCAAACCGTACCATTATGTTTAATCTCAATCTGCCAATTTTTTCAGGCGGTGGAGTCGTTGCGCAAACTGATCAGGCAATTTATAACTTTGAAATAGCGCAGCAGCAGCTGGAACAAACGCAGCGCAGCACAGTTAACACCACACGACAAAGTTACTTCGGTGTCATATCCGGCATCAGTCAAGTCAAAGCTGACCGCGAAGCAGTTCAATCAACAATCAGCTCTCTGCGTGGCATGGAAGAGAGTTATAATGTCGGCGCCGAAACATTGGTGAATGTACTAAACCAGCAACAAAAAGTATTTGAAGCACAAGTCCAATATGCGTCAGACCGCTATGCATTCGTAAACAATTTCCTCGCATTGAAGCAAGCCGCAGGAACATTGGGTTTCAATGATTTACGCGCCGTGAATGTATGGCTGCGGGACAATGGTAACTACGACCGCCGCCGCAAAATCAGGGAATACTCCATACACACAGTAACGGCTGTCAAACATGCTCCAGCGAAAAAAATTCGCCAGACAGCTAAAAAACCACAGAAACACAAACACTTAATCGCGGAAAAGACCAAAAAATCCCAGAAAATGGTAAAAATTCGCGGCAAAAAATCTATGGTTTGAAATAATTTTTTCTATCTGTAAAAGGTATGTTTATTAAATAAAAATTCCTCTTTCGGCTGCCCCTGAAGCCGCATAACTGCTCGCGTTTTGCCGTAAAATATAACTATAAGAATAATAAGCGAAGCAGGAGACTGTCATGAAAAAGGAAAGAATTGCATTAATTACCGCTTCTGAAAAACATAAACTTCCGCAAATCATCGTAGGCTACTTGAAACTGCAGCAGGCAAAAAAGAATGATTTCTTTGATTTGTTTTTGCAGAAAAAAATTAATGGCCGTTTATTTTATAACACGTGTCTTCCAGACGGTACGAAAGAAGTTAAATATGGCAATGAAGATTTTCTCTATGAAGATTTTAAAAATGCAGTCGATCAGTTACTCGCCCCATTCCAAAACCTCAGCATTGAACAAATCAAATCAGAACAAGTCAAGGCAACTGATATCTCTTCCCAAATGCGTTCTGTAATTGATGCATTCATTGAAAGCATCGAAACAAGCAACGAATGGAAAATGTTTTGGGAATCAGAAATCAAATTGCAATCTGAGGAGTCACATAAAAATGAATTATACAATATGATTGCAGGCGCTGCTGCTTATAAGGCGTTGGTGTCATGCATAGATCAATCCGCAAAGATCAGCGACCCGATTGTGAAACGCAACATCGCTGCATTAGTCAGTATCTGTACCAACAAATATGAATCACCGGCTTGTTGCAACAGAACAGGTTTTGAAATTAAACGCTCTGAACGTGATACGATGAATGACTTCACTGTCTTCAAGAAAAGCAAACCGGCATCCGGCGACAAATCTGAAACTGTCAAACGTACCGGCAAAAGAAAACACAAGAAGAAAAAACCTGCATTAGAACCAGCAAATGTGTTGATGAAGTAATTTGATCCCGGATTACGAGCAAAAAGCGCGCTAATCCGGGCTACATTATTTATCACCCACTAACTTCTTATATTTATCTAACAACTGTTCTTTCGATTCAGGATGCGCTGGATCTTTGAGAATACAATCAACCGGGCAGACTGCAATACATTGCGGTTCATCGAAATGACCTTCACATTCAGTGCATTTGTCTGGATTTATTTCATAGACGAGCTCACCCTGATAAATTGCCTGATTTGGACAGACGGGCTCACACACATCGCAGTTAATGCATTCTTCTGTTATCTTGAGAGCCACAACTTAAACCTCATGTTTTATATTTTTCGTGCAGCGCACGCATTACATCTTCAGGAACAAAACCTGAAACATCTCCGCCAAGCGCCGCTATTTCACGCACGATACTTGACGAGATATACATATATTTCTCAGCCGGCATCAGAAACATACTTTCAATTTTTGGATTCATAAATCGATTCATACTGGCCAGCTGAAATTCATAATCAAAGTCTGCAACCGCACGCAAGCCGCGCAAAATAACATTAGCATTATGTTCACGGGCAAAATCCAGAAACAGCGATTGGAATCCAAATACCTTCACATTTGAATATTGTTTTAATACTTCTTTAGTTAACGCAACGCGTTCATCCAGCGTGAACAAAGGCTTTTTGTTTTGGCTTGACGCAATACCGACGATCACCTCATCAAATATGCGGGAAGCCCGCTCAATGAGATCAATATGCCCATAAGTAATGGGATCAAAAGTCCCCGCATAAACCGCGCTGTTTTTCATGCCGTCCTCATTATTTTCTCTTTAACTTCAATAACTTTGGTCATAATGAAACATAAAGTAACACAACTTAAGATATAATAGATTAAGGCTTATGATAGCCGGTAAACAGCGCTTTATACCATATTGCAGGAATGAATAATATTAACGAGCGCATATATGTTTAAATTCAAGATCATACAAAATGGCGACAGCAGCGGCTCACACCTTGAAACCTCACTGACAGGGTATGATCTTTTAAGCACGCCCAAACTCAATAAAGGCTGCGCCTTCACCTCAGAAGAGCGAAGTCAATTTGGCTTGAATGGGTTGCTACCTGAGAATATTGAAGGTCTGGATGAACAGGCAACCCGCATGTACGTACAATTCTCGGAACATCATACTGATCTCAGCAAAAACATTTATCTGCACGTTTTGCATGATTATAACGAAACACTGTTTTACAAACTTGCGAGCAAGCATTTAGAAGAAATGCTGCCGATACTCTACACACCGACGGTTGGTGAAGCTGTTAAGCGTTTCAGTCTCGAGTTACGGAAACCAAAAGGTTTATATTTCAGTTACAACGACAGACATCGCATCGATGAAATTTTAGAAAACCGTCTTCCGCCAGAAGTTGATTTATCGGTTGTAACAGATGGCGGCGCAGTGCTTGGCATTGGCGATCAAGGTATCGGCGGCATCAATATCTCAATCGCCAAATTAATGGTGTATACCTTATGCGGCGGTGTCAGCCCGCACCGCACACTGCCAATTCAACTTGATGTCGGCACTAATAATCCTCATTTACTGAATGATCCCATGTATCTTGGCTGGCGTCATGAACGCATTACCGGACAGGAATATGATGATTTTATCGATGCATTCGTGAAAGCAATTACAAGAAAATTTCCGCAAATGTTATTACACTGGGAAGATGTCGGCCGTGATCATGCACGTGATATTCTAATGCGTTATCGCAATGACATTTGCACAATGAACGGTGACATGCAGACAACAGGTGTGATTGCTCTCGCATCAGTAATTGCAGGAGTTCAGGCAACCGGAATCCCAATAAAAAATCATCGAATAGTTATCTACGGGGCTGGAACTGCCGGCATCGGCATCGCCGATCAGATTCATGATGCAATGATGCGTGCAGGATTAAGCAGCGAAGAAGCATATAAACATTTTTTTGTTCTTGATAAAAACGGCTTACTGACTGAAGACAGCAGTTTAATTCCATTTCAGAAACCTTATGCAAAATCCCGTGAAGAAATTAAAGACTGGAAACTTCAATCATCGCCTGCAATTTCACTTTATGATGTTGTCAAAAATGCCAAGCCAACCATACTAATTGGATGCTCGACAGCAACTGGAGCTTTCAATGAAGAAATTGTCAAAACCATGATGCAGCACGTTGACCGCCCAATTATCATGCCGCTTTCAAATCCAAACGCATTATCTGAAGCCGAGCCCAAAGATTTATATGCATGGACAGACGGCAAAGCAATTATTGCAACTGGCAGCCCATTCCCTGATGTGCGACACATGGGTTTATATCACCGCGTCGCACAAAGTAATAATGCACTAGCATTTCCCGGCATTGGTTTAGGTGTGATCGCTGTAAAAGCTAAATTATTAACCGATGAAATGTTATGGGCAGCTGCAAAAGCATTAAGTACCTGCGCACCAATTATGCAAGACAAAACTGCCCCCTTGCTTCCCAAGCTCTCTGAAGCGAGAATGGTGAGCATGGCAGTCGCCCTCGCAGTAGCAGAACAGGCGCGCAAAGAAGGTATCGCGCAAAACACGCAGGGTGACATCAAACAATTGATTGAGAAAACAATGTGGGAACCACGTTACCTCCCCTATCGCAAGGCGTAAAGTCGAAGATGAATAATCAGTTACAATATTACTCGCCGCTTGAACTCATCGCATGGCAGACACGAATTGAGACGACTCAATCAAATCCAGCTGAACAAAATAATTGGGAAACACTGCAGCAGTGTGTCACAAGCTGCACTGCCTGCCCGCTTCATACATCACGCACGCAAACAGTTTTTGGTACCGGCAGTCATCAGGCAAAATTAATGATTATTGGCGAAGCGCCGGGCTTTCATGAAGATCAACAGGGAAAGCCGTTTGTCGGCCGCGCAGGGCAATTGTTAACTGCCATGATTCACGCCATGGGATATCAACGCGAAGATGTATTTATCGCAAATATTTTAAAATGCCGCCCCCCGGAAAACCGCGACCCGCAGCAAGAAGAAGTGGCAGCCTGCACACCTTTTCTGAATCAACAGATAGAATTATTGCAGCCCGCATTACTGCTGGCTGTCGGCCGCATCGCAGCACACTACCTGCTTGCTTCCAAAGCATCCCTGGAATCACTGCGCGGCAAAATTCATCACATTGGCGATGCCAAAACACCGCTAATTGTCACTTATCATCCAGCATATCTATTACGAAGCCCCATGGATAAAAAGAAAGCTTACAGTGACCTATTGTTCGCAAAGAAATCACTGGAAAGTTTGTAGTAATATTTCCTTAATCTGGCTGGCGTAACTTGTAAAGATACAACACAAGGAGCCCGTCATGTCTTTATCCAACAAAGATAAAATGGAACTAGCTGCATTACTCTCTATTAATACCATGCACAGCAATACATCTGTCAAAAACGGCTGGCAAAATTTCATGAATACGCAGCAGCAAGCTGATGCAATCGTCATTGATGTGAATAACACGCAAGCACTGCAAACATTAATGCAATTCTTTCACAGTGCCAATCAACAAAAATTACCCGATGAACGTATCATCATTCGTGCAGCAGCCGGCGGTCATCATTCACAATACAGCGCTTCATTTTCTGCAACCAGCGTTGCTAATGCAGATATCATTATACGTCTGACAGGAAATGAATTTAAAAAAGTGACACGACACGATCATTCCAATTTAATTCGCACTGGCACGAGTATTCAAATCGGTGAACTGGATAAATTTCTTTATGAAAATTTTGAATTATCCCTGCCATCATCCAGCTTGATTCCATATGTGACTGCAGGCGGTCTCGCTGCCGCAGGCGGACACGGCACTGGGAAGAATCAGCCAAGTTTTGCAGGGCTTTTACGCGGCATGACACTATGTCTTGAAACTGGCGAGATTGTTCATATCGATAAAACACATCCCCATTTCGAAACCATTATTGGTGCACATAATGGATTATTTGGTATCGTTCTCGATATGGATATTGAATGCATTCCAGCAAAGAAATTGCAATGCGTAATGGAAAAGCGCAGCGTACCGGAATTTTTTGAAGAAGTGGAAAAAGGATTATTTGAAAGCGATCCATACGTCAGTGTCATGTATGTTCCATCTTATTTACCAGATGAATTAACTAACACTGCAGTGAATAATGTCATCATTTATCGCTGGCGCCCGGTTCCGCTTGATACCAAAGACTCTCATCACAAACCTTGCCTTGATAATCTGGAACAAGCGGTTCTGAATAATCTCGATGAAGCGATTAATCTTCCTGAGATTTTGCGCACTTATCCAAAACTCATTCCCATTTACCAGCGTCACCTTACAGCACCCATCACCATTGGCAGCAAAGATTCACTCTCACTTGGGCCGTGGCATGAAATGATGCATTACCGTACCGCATATCCAAATGATCTCGATGAAATTTGCGGAATTTTTCCAGTGAATACGCAGCCAGTCAACGCACCACAAGGGCAGGAAATTGTGAAAGCAATGAAGCATGCCATTACACTATTGAACGAACATGCCAAACGCAGTGAATATCCTGTGTCATATGCGTTCTATCTTCGTTACTTACAAGGAACAAACGGCGGCTTGTCATTCACAGGCGACAACACCGATTCTCCAAACAAACGCAAAGTTATTGCAATGGATATTATCACGAACAAAAACATCAAAGGATTCGCTGAATTTGAAAAAAACATGCGTGACTTTTTCCTCAATGAAGTCGATGCAAAATTTCACTGGGGCAAAAACGCACCCTTCGATCTGGATTATGAAAAATTATACGGCCCGCGCTGGCAGGAAACCAAAGACACACTGGAAAAATGGCACCGCGATCACGGCATTGAAACAACAAAAAGTATGCTGCTGAATCCGCTATTCAGTCAGGTATTCAAATATCCATTACCGTCTCTGGTTGATACTGACACGCCGCCTTGTGTAACAGCCGACAGAAAAATGAAAAAGCAAATTGCCATTCATGCAGGAAAATTGCTGGATGTCATTGATGATAAATCTGATACATGCAGACATATACGCACAGAAATTGAAAAGGATATTGATAAGAACTCAGCTTACAAAGGGTGTTTATTCTGGAAAAAACAAAAGCCCCAGCAAGCAGAGACTGAAGCGGATAAAAAATCTGAGTGTACGATATTGTAAAAATTTATTCCCGGATTACGCGCATAAAACGCGTTAATCCGGGCATTATTTGCTTGTACTGCGGATATCGATTACTTAATGATATTTGAAATAATATCAGAAACAATTCCATTAGCTGAATTCACTAAAACAACATCATGCCCTACCACCTGATACTCATATCCAGGCACCTTTGGTAAAACCGATAATACATCATCAGGCAAGTAAACCTTCGCAATACCGGGTGGCAATGGCTTACCACGAGCAAGGTTCATCTCTATTCCTGGTGGAAGCGATGTCGGACTGATTACATGTGGATTTGATGTAATGAAATTTTTAATTTGTGTGCGAGAATTATTTGATATTCGAGGTAGTGATTTATCCGCTACCTTTGAACTTTTCATTTTGTAAGCTTTCGACTTATGTCCATGATTGCCATGACCAAAACCATGAGGGTTACCCTTACCATGTCCATGCCCATTTCCACCTCTATCTGCAGAAGCCGTAACGCTTAATGCTGAAAGTGATACAATTGCAAAGAGTGTACTAACATACCATATTTTCCGCATAATCATTCCTTTGATTGGTAGAATATGTTCCCGGATTACGCGCATACAACGCGCTAATCCGGGCTACATTATACAATAACGCTTTGGATAATATTAACCTGTTTCGCCAGTGCGCCGCGATTGGCATCCATCACACTTAGCGCGCGGGCGCCATAACCGTTGCGTTCTTCAGGGCTTTGCATGAGGCGAGTGAGTGCTTCAGATAGTGTTTCTGCATCTGTCACGGTAATAAGTGCATTTGCATCTGAAAATAATCCGCAAATTTCTGCGAAATTAAACACGTGTGCGCCGGATAAAATTGGTTTCGCGAACACGGCAGGCTCTAAAATATTATGGCCGCCGCGCGGGATTAAACTACCCGCGACAAACGCAGCATCTGCAGCAGCGTACATCAACAGCATTTCACCCATGGTGTCGCCAAGATACACTTGCGTATCAAATTGAATGTTCGACTTTGCGCTCCGCCGTTCAGTCTTAAACGATTTATCACATAAATCAGCAATCATATCAAAGCGATCAGGATGACGCGGCACCAAAATCAGTAATGCTGTTGGGTCTGCCGCAATTAATCTACGATGCGCATCCAAAATAATTTCTTCTTCACCTTCATGCGTGCTAGCTGCAATCCAGACAAATCTGTCTTTGCCTAGCATTGCACGCAAAGCAACGGCTTTTTCCAGCAATCCATCCGGTATGACAAGATCAAATTTCATATTGCCAGTAACAGCTACTTTCGAACTGTCTGCTCCTAATTCTACAAACCGTTCTGCATCCGGCATGCCGCATGCAGATATACGGGTAATGTTTGTCAGCATTTCACGCGTCAGTGAACCAGCACGCGCATAACCGATTGCAGATTTTTCTGAAAGTCTTGCATTTGTTAAACAAACAGGGATGTTGCGTTTATGACATGCAGCCAGCATGTTCGGCCACAATTCTGTTTCAATAATCACGCATGCAGCAGGATTCATCGCGTTGAAAAAACGCTGCATCGCCCCAGGCAAATCATATGGTAGATATGCATGCACCACTGCATCACCAAGAGATGCTTTGACTCTCGCTGCACCGGTTGGCGTCATGGTGGTAACAAGCATGGGATCATTCGGATATTGTTTTTTTAATTCTTTAATCAGCGGAATTGCAGCAATCACTTCACCAACAGACACTGCATGCACCCACATGCATTTTTCCAGCTTGATGGGATAAAAACCCAGTCTTTCGCGCAATCGCAGGCGATAATCGCGCAGCCTTCGGGATCGCCAGAATAGCCTGAGAAATACAAACGGCATGATGAGATAAAGCAGAAAAGTATACAAATAACGCACGCGAGAATTCCAGACAGCTAAATAATTTAAGGGACGACATATTGCTATATGGCGCCGATTTAATCAAGCGTCATCCCGAGGAGTGCTTATCGCGACGAGGGACCTCCCTGATGTAACCGCGCATTACAAAAGGAGATCCCTCGCTATGCTCGGGATGACATCATAATCTTTTGCTGATACCAAATGTTAATGTTAGAATTGCGCAAATTTAATCATTTGTACTGGATGCCATGCATCAACCATTGCCCAAACATTTACCAGATTTTAACCAAGGCAGCGTTCTTGTCATTGGTGATGTCATGCTTGACCGCTACTGGTTTGGTGAAACATCTCGAATCTCTCCTGAAGCACCCATTCCTATCGTCCGTGTAAACAATACCGATGACCGCCCGGGCGGCGCAGGCAACGTTGCTCTCAACATCAGCGCACTTGGCAGCCACGCTACGCTGCTTGGTGTGACTGGTCAGGATGAGGCTGCTCACAAACTTGCCCAGCAGCTCAATGCTGCTTCTGTCAGCCACGATCTATGCATGCAGGCAAACTTGACCACCATCATCAAACTGCGAGTTATTAGTCGCCATCAACAATTGCTGCGGCTTGACTTCGAAGAAAAGATGGCAAATTTTGAACAGAAGGTGCTTGTTGATAAATTCCGCAAGCACCTGAAACACGCCAAACTGGTCATATTGTCCGATTATTCGAAAGGAACGCTGGCCAACCCACAGGACTTCATTCAGGAAGCGCGCAAAACTGGCACACCCGTCATGGTCGACCCAAAAGGCAATGACTTCAGCATTTACCGCTACGCCGATATCCTGACGCCAAACATGAAAGAATTTGAAGCTGTCGTCGGTCACTGCAAAAGCGAACATGAAATTATCAGCAAAGGCAGAAAGCTGCTGGCTGAATATGACCTGGGTGCACTGCTTGTGACACGCGGCGAAGATGGCATGACGCTTATTGAAAAAGACAGCAGCATGCACTTGCCTGCATATGCCCGCGAAGTATTCGATGTAACAGGTGCCGGTGATACAGTGATTGGTGTCCTCGCCGCCAGCATTGCAAGCGGAGCTGATTTGCAAACCGCTGTCGCTCTCGCCAATCTTGGCGCAAGTCAGGTTGTTTCCAAACTTGGCGCGGCAGCCATCAGCGCACCAGAATTACATGTTGCGCTTACCGGCAAAACCACATTCCGCACCGGCATCGTTAACGATGAACAATTACAAACTGCTGTCAGTGAAATACGCGCGAAAGGTAAAAAAGTTGTATTTGCCAACGGCTGCTTCGACATCATTCATGCAGGTCATGTCACGTATCTACAGATGGCAAAGCAAGTTGCCGATTATCTCATCGTCGCAGTCAATACTGATGAATCCATTAAAAAGTTAAAAGGACCGGATCGCCCCATCAATCACCTTGATCACCGCATGACAGTACTCGCTGGACTCGGCATGGTTGACTGGGTTATTCCTTTTAATGATGAAACACCAGAACGCTTATTGAAGATGATCAAACCTGATTTTCTTGTGAAAGGCGGCGATTACACGCTGGATCAAGTTGTCGGTGCTGACATCGTACGCGCATACGGCGGTGAAGTCCGCATCATGAATCACAATATCAAAACTACCAGCACCTCCCTTCTGGACCGCTTACAGCATCAGGAACTGGAACACGAATCATTATGAATCAAATAGGAAATTTATATGTCATCGCTGCACCTTCGGGAACTGGAAAAACATCCCTGGTAAAAGCCTTACTCAACTATGTCAAAAATCTGCGTGTATCTATTTCACATACCACACGACCGATACGCCCCAGTGAGCAAGACGGTATAAATTATTTCTTCATTGATAAACAAACATTCACAGAAATGGTGAAACGCAAAGAATTTCTCGAACACGCAACTGTATTTGATCATTATTATGGAACGTCAAAAAAGTGGGTCGAAGAACAATTGCAAGGTGGTATTGATGTGATCCTGGAAATTGACTGGCAGGGCCATCAGCAAATTAAAAAAATATTCCCGCAGTCGATAGGCATTTTCATATTACCGCCATCGCTTGATGATCTGCAGGAACGGCTGCTAAATCGCGCGGAAGATAACCCGGATGTTATTACAAAACGTCTCGCTGATGCACACGAAACCGTATCGCATATAAATGAATTTGAATACGTGGTCGTGAATGACGACTTCAATCAGGCTGCCAGCGACCTCAAAACAATTATCATGGCCGGACGTCTGCTGGTGCGCTCCCAAATGCGGAGATATGAGGGGTTAATTGCGTATTTAGGGGAGAATTAACGGTCATTCCCGCGAAAGCGGGAATCCTCCTCATTTTGTTTGCACGGTTAGATCCAGGAGGTCCCCTCTTTCGCGGGGATGACGATAGAATATTGATTTTAATAACATATATTCATCGCACAAAACCCTTTCTCCTCCCCCTGCACATTCCGTACATTTTCTAGTATCATGTGTCATCCTTAATTCCATTAAGTTTAAATTTAAAAGGTATCATCATGGCTCGAGTGACTGTAGAAGATTGCTTAAAAAATGTTAAAAATCGCTTCGAATTAGTGATCTTGGCTGCACGCCGTGCACGTCAATTAATGCGCGGTAAAGACGCGAAAGTTGAATGGGATAACGATAAGGCTACTGTCGTAGCGCTCCGCGAAATCGCCGAAGGTTACACAAATTTCGATGCTGCCACTCAGGAAGAACAAGATACAGCTGCCATGCTGCATTCACTGAATGCCAGCGCCAAGCAGAAAGAACAGCCAATTGCTGCCGCAGAAGACGAAGATGATCAACTGGATGCTGCAGAAGAAACCATCGAAGAAGATATCGCGATTGAACCTGAAAGCGATCAAGAAATTGAAAATGATCACAAAGAAGTTGGTCACGAATAATAAGGAAACACTATAATGAAACATTTCCTGTCGGCAGTCATTGCTGCCGGCATGATGTTTGCTGCGGCAAACGTCATGGCTGTTGAGCCGCAAAATATCGGCACCTTCAAAAAAACGCTCATTCAATATCATGATACCGGTGAGTATGACAAAGACATCAACGAAACCATGAATCATGCAGTGGAGTATCTGAAACAACGCATAGCAGAAAACAAAAACGGCAAAAAAAAACTCGCTATCGTACTTGATATAGATGAAACATCATTATCAAACTACAAAGATATGCGTGAAATGGATTTTGGCGGATCACTGGAACAAATTCAGGTAGCGGAAGACAAGGGAACAGATCCTGTCATTGAGCCAACATTGAAGTTATATCAATATGCAAAAGCAAACAATGTTGCGGTATTTTTCATTACCGGACGCCATGAAAATGAACGGGAAGTCACCGCACAAAATCTCAAATCCGCTGGATATGATAACTGGGATGGCTTAATTCTGCGTGACGGTGAATACACGAAAGCGCCGGCAGCAGTTTATAAAACCGCGATACGTAAAAAAATCGTCAGCGATGGCTATGACATCGTATTAAACATCGGTGATCAAAAGAGTGATATCGCCGGCGGATACTCTGACAAGTCATACAAATTACCTAATCCGTATTATTTTATTCCGTAATCCTATTTCTTGCCGTGTTTAACAGAAGACTGAGGCGAGGTATCTGGGTTATATTTTTGATCAGGTTTTTGGTATTCTTTTTTAAGAAATACCCTCTTTTGCCTTTTACTTTGTGATTGAAAAAATCTGGAATGTGGAGCTGCCTGCTCTTTAGCAGGCTTTTTTTGATACTCTGGTTTCAAGTGCACTCTCTTTTGTTTTTGATGCTGTCGATTTTCCGAATTGAGCACTTCTTTCAACTCATGTAAACCGAGTTTCTCGTCCAATATCTGATCTATTGGCAAATTTAAATTAGAGATATTCATTGTCAATTGGTCAGCAAATTTTTCCTCTAATGATGGAAAATTCATTTTTTGCGATGCTGGCATACCAGCTTTGATTACTCTTTCTATAAAATCCAACTCGCTTGAAATCTCCTTTTTAACTTCCTGCATTCGATTGTACTTAACATGTGGCAATGCATCATCATCACGTAATATGTTCTTCGCGTTATCTAATCTAATTGCTATAAAATTCATGATTGCCTGGGCTGACGGAACAAACGGAGTGCGTTCATTCAAATGCTGTAAGTACAATGCTTTGGAAGAAGCTGAATTCGGAAATACCTTATTTTCCAGCTTCTTCCAAAGCCTGACTTTACTTAATTTTTTTGTAATCTCATCCCTCACTTTTTTAATTTCCGCATCTTCTTGGGGAATCTCAAAATCTCCCTTTTGCAAAACAAATTCATCACGTTTGATCGCATCGTTTATTCCCTGATAAACACGTGCACCTAATTCATAATTGTTTTGCTTCCAGCATTCATCAAGTAAAAATACATAAAATTGTAATTTTTTATGCGAGGTAAGGTTACGTAAATCATTTTTAATCTCACGTGCTAACACCTGTCCGAACTTATGCAATTCATAATTAGTATGGCCCTGTGCAGGATCATGATCTAGAAATGCCGCTTTTGAAGTTTTACGATAAATTGAAGCCTGTAAAATCACGAGATCTTGTGCCAGTTTCTTTGCATTATCTCTTGATATAGGAATACCAAAAACTGAATTATTTCGATCGCGCATACACACACCTAATAATTGCTGTTATTAAATGCAAGTATAGCAGATGTACAGATTTTTCAATTATGAGTCAAAAAAATCAGGCCTTCATGTTGTTAAGTATTTAAATATTAGTAGAAATGATATGTCTTGCAGAATTCAAAATATTACTATTTTCAATATCAATATAATGATACTTAGGCCACGTGCGTAACCAGGTAATTTGCCGTTTGGCGAGCTGCCGCGTGGCGGCGATTGCTTTTTCTTTCATTGTTTTTTCATCAATTTTTCCCGTCAGATATTCCCATACCTGACGATAACCAACAGAACGCATGGATGGCATTTCAGGTAACAAATCGCCACGCGTCATTAATTCGCCCACTTCATCAATGAAACCTGCGTCCAACATCATTTGAAAACGCTGTGCAATTTTGGCGTGCAGTTTTGCACGGTCAGAAGGCATTAATACAATTTGTGTGATATTAAATCCAGAAATGGGACTAGTATCTTGTTCCTGCAATTTTGAAATTGGTTTTCCTGTCAGCATAAATACTTCCAGCGCACGCTGAATTCTCTGCGCATCATTGGTATGAATGCGAGAAGCAGCTTCTGGATCAATGGCTGCCAGTGTTGCATGCAGTGATTCCCAGCCTTCAGCCTGGGCGCGTTGCGTTAACGCTTCTCGTACACCTTCATCTGCTTGAGGCAGTGCAGCAATACCTTGCAGCAACGCGCGGAAATACAACATGGTGCCACCGACCAAAAACGGGATTTTATCTTTGGCATGAATTTCATCTATGAGACGCAGTGCATCCGTGCGAAATTTGCCGGCTGAATATGCTTCATCAGGATCACAAATATCAATCAAATGATGCGGCGCAATTTTCAAAGTTTCTGCATCGGGTTTTGCCGTGCCGATATCCATACCGCGATACACCATGGCAGAATCGACACTGATAATTTCCAGCGGAAATTGCTGCACCAGTTCAACAGCTAGAGGTGTTTTACCTGAAGCAGTCGGACCCATGAGGCAAATAACAGTTTTTTTATTTTGTTCTAATGACACGTCGACCTCATCTGCCGCGCATGAATAATTTATCTAACTCTTCCAATGATAATTCCACGCAAGTTGGACGTCCATGATTACATTGACCTGCATGTTCTGTCTTTTCCATTTGGCGTAATAATGCATTCATTTCGGGAATACTTAATTGATGATTGGCACGCACTGCCGTATGACACGCAAGCGTTCCCAATAAATGATTGATATGTTCTTGCACGCGCGAACTGCCGCCATGCTCCAGCAAATCTGCAATCACATCCCGCAGCAATTGATCGATTGGGCCATCCGCCAATAACTGCGGCACTTCACGAATCGCAATAGTTTCCTTACTGATTCGAGCGATTGCAAAACCTAACTGCTGAAATATTTCCGGCGATTGTTCAACCGCATCTGCTTCGCGTTCGCTGAGTGTAATTGTTTGAGGTACTAATAATTTCTGCACCGCCATCTGCTGTGCCTGCCACGCAGTTTTCATTTTTTCATACAACACACGTTCATGTGCTGCATGCATGTCTATCATCACCAGCGTATTTTCTTTTTCTGCGAGAATATAAATTCCCAAGAGCTGGCCAATTGCATAACCCAGCGGCGGTGTTGTCATTGGGACAACAGCCAATGCTTCCTGCGCGGGAGATTCAGCGGCGAGTGTGCGGTAGAGGGTCATTTGTTCGGCGATGTGATGATGCTTATGTTCATGCTGATGTTTAAAAACAGGCACGGGCTCGCACGCGGGCACGGGCACGTTTACCGGTGTTTCGTGTTGACACGAGACACC
>DATJFK010000002.1:0-8120 GCA_035495675.1 Gammaproteobacteria bacterium | reverse complement strand
ATTGAAACAATTAAAAACAACTTTTCCGCATATCATGAACCCTAATTGTTATCACCTTCATGGTCCAAGCGGTGTTAAATATGCCACTCAGCGCATCAAGCAAGTATTACAAGAAAACCAGCATCACTATGTCATTCGCGCTGATATCCGGAGCTTTTACAAATCTATTTTGCATCATAAATTAATTGCGGATATTAAAAAATTTTACAATGACCCTAAGCTGATAAACATGCTGGAAAGCATCATTAGAAATCCAATTGATGCACCGCGCGGCACAAAGAACCCTATTCATGGTGTTGCATTGCGTGGACCATTGTCGCAATTTTTCAGCGCAATTTATTTAAAGCCGCTAGATGATGCGTTTAATAATTCAGATGTTGTTTATCTGCGTTATCAAGATGATATTTTGATTCTATGCAAAACCAAACGTCAAATGAACCGCTGCCGAAGACGCATGATGCAAGTGTTGCAGGAAAGACATTTGAGTTTATCGAGAAAAAAATCACGCATCGGTTCTATCAGTGATGGATTTCATTTTTTAGGAATTGACTATCCCGGAACACGAACCCGGGGTAATAACACCAATGTGACACATGCTAATGATGATTCAATGTCACCACCAGAGACTGTTCAAGTTTTGAGTGATCGGGGGGGGGTAGGACAGAAACGAATCATCAATCGCATGCGACTTTACGCATAATTCCTCACAAGAGGACGTTGCGCAAAGCAAGGGAACAAATTAGGTGTATGGTGCTTGATGGGCTGTCTGCCCAAAAAATCAGAACTTATCTGCACCTTTGGGCACGCTGGTGGGCAAATGCTTCAGACACTTGGGTTTATCATGAAATATTGCAATGGTTTATTGACGCATGTTGGGACATTGGCCCAGCGGTCTACGCCGCCGGGCTGATCAAACATCACTTCAACAAATTACACACCGAGACGTCTTCTCTTCTCGGGGCGTTCGCATAATTTCTCCAAGAATGAAGTTTTTGCTCGACATAAGTTTTCCACGCGCGGCGGCTACACAGCAGAACGGAGCGAGAGCGCTCGAACCGAGGCCAAACGAGAGGCCATTTTTATTGTACCAATCGAAATAGCCAAAACGAGAAGACGACTGAAAAGCAAGACTGACCATCATAAGGATCCACACGGTGCGACCCAGCTTATCATTCAGAGGAGCCAATCCCAGCGGAATGCCCTTTGGATGGCGACAAAACAAACCATCTCGGCGATCGGGTCCCGTTTTAGCATCCAAATCCTTTAACCCATACTTGCAACATTGACCATCTACCGCTGTGGATGCCGCAAGTGCTGCGCCTATCACTTCGCGCGAAAAGAAAGATAACTGCTCACCTGTCCATGGATTAAAGTGATCATCATATTCCTTAAATATCGCCTGCATAATCGCTAGCGGGAAATGCAATCCGGTTCGGATAATTTCATCTTGTTTGGGCGCAAAGATTTCGCGTAATGCTGCAACTGCTGCGGTGGTTGCATCAGACGTTGCTACACCATTTGTGCACGGGTCAGCTGTTATTACATCGGCAATTGTCTTTAACTGAACAATCACCTGCGCAATCAGCTTTTCATTTCTTTCATCATATAGTGCTGCTTCACCCAGCTCCGGATCAAACGGCAACTTGCAATTGGGAAATTGCTCTTGAAATTGAGCTTGAGCACGCACTTCCCCGTCTTTAATCATCGGTATGATTTCTTCGTGCACTTGCTTTAATGCCCAGACATCACCAGCACCCAGTAACAGTCGATAGGGAGAAGCAAATATCTTGCGACCAACATGATCGGTTACCATTCCTTTTACAAACAGTAATTCTGGATGCCGTTTTAAAATGGCAATCGCTGCCAGACTCGTTTCATCTTTTTGTTTATATGACCCATCTTCTTCTAATTTATATGACTCTGGTTCGGCACCGACTGCGGCAGTCATTAAGCGAAGAAACGCGGTGTCTGCTTCCGCAAGCTGACAGGTACGGGCAAACATTCCAAGCATGTCAATTGCAACATAAGAACAAATATTCTGCTTTCTTACACCTTTATCCTGCTGAAATAATGGCAGCTTACGATTATGCTCAGCATTCTTAGCTATTTCTGCTGCAATTTCTTCTGGTGTCTTTTGTCTGTCTTGCATGATGTTTTCTCGTTTTGTGCTGAATTATAATTGATCAGTATTTTATCAGGGCAATCTTAAATAAAACTTAACCGGGTATATCATTTTGGGGTACCAAAGAAACTGGCTTGCCTGTTTATCCCCCCTTAGGAATTTTTAAATTTTTCTATTTACTATCCAAATAACATGGATTTTAGGGATAAATATTTCCAAATTCCATAAATTATGATATATTATCATATAATCAATAACATGTATTAAGACAATATTTATGAAATCACAAAAAATCTACCGCCGGCTCATTCAAATTGATACGGATACGCCCAGCAGTATTTTTTTATTCGGTCCAAGGGGAACAGGTAAAACATCTTGGATTAAGTCTCATCTTAACAACATTTTATATTTTGATTTACTCAATACCGGCATTTTTAATGATTTTCTGGCTAATCCAGCCAGACTGGAAGAAAGAATTCCCGAGGGTTTTGATCAATATATCGTGATTGATGAGGTGCAAAAAATACCTGAACTGCTGAATGAAGTTCATCGTCTAATTGAGACATACGGATATCGCTTTTTATTAACAGGCTCAAGCGCTAGAAGCTTGAGACGAAAAGGCGTCAATTTATTAGCCGGCAGAGCATTAAACTACACAATGCATCCGTTAACTTGTTATGAATTAGGTTCGGATTTTTCATTAGAATCGGCATTAAAATTTGGTTTGCTGCCATCTGTTTTTCACGTTTCGGATCCTCAACATTATCTTGAAACTTATATAACAACTTATTTGCGCGAAGAAGTTTTGCAAGAAGGTTTATTGCGAAATTTATCTCAATTTGCGCGCTTCTTGGAAACAGCCAGCTTTTCACAAGGTCAAGTTGTCAATATGTCACAAGTTGCGCGTGAAACGGCGATTGATAGAAAACTGGTTAACAATTATTTTGGCATACTTGAAGATTTGTTAATTGGATATTGGCTGCCTGTTTTCACCAAACGTGCAAAACGGCGTATGATTGCCAGTCCCAAATTTTACATATTTGATTCGGGAGTTTACCGCACCTTGCGGCCGCGCGGACCGCTTGATTCACCCGAAGAAATTGATGGTGCTGCATTAGAAACATTATTCCTTGCACATCTTCGTGCGATTAATGATTATTTTCGATTAGGGTATCAATTATTTTTCTGGCGAACATCGAATGACGTTGAGATAGATTTTGTAGTATATGGTGAACGCGGATTTTTTGCGTTTGAAATTAAACGTTCACGACATGTGAATCGTGCAGACTTAAGTGGTCTTAAAGCATTTTCTAACGATTATCCAATCGCAAAATGTTTTCTTTTGTACGGCGGAGATCACGAAGAATTTCATGGAAATATTCATGTTCTGCCGTATTCACAAGGGCTTTTTAAGCTAATGGATATTTTGCGACAAACAACTGTCGAGTAAAGAGTCATAAGGCAAGACTTGGCAGCCCGTCACGACTGCCAACCGCATATCGCGTAAAAATATTCTTTAATATTGCCATCCGACCAGTCAATGTCATACCGAGTGAACGCATTGTCTGCACCGGCATATTATCACTGGCAAACAATTGTTTGATGAGATCCACTCCCGTTAACATGGCAAGATTATCTGCTCTGCGCCAGCGTTCATAACGGCGCAATGAACTGGTGCCGGCAAAGTCGCGGCCGGCGTTTAATGCATCGAGAATGACTTCGGCAAGGCAGGCGGCATCTAACAGACCGATATTCAACCCCTGACCAGCGAGAGGATGCATGACGTGTGCCGCATCACCAACCAATACAATCCGCCCAGCCGCATAAGTTTCTGCCTGCTGCTTTTTCAATGGGAAAGTAAAACGTCTACTCACCGACTTTACCGCGCCCAACCTTTCGTTAAATGCAGCGCCCAGCCTGAGCTTGAATGCATCTTCATCCATTTCCTTCAATGCGGATGCCCTGTCTTTTGGCAGCGACCAGACAATCGATGAAGTATGTGCATCTGCAAGAGGAAGGAATGCCAGCGGCCCTGACGGCAAAAATACCTGACGGGCAATTTTTTGATGCGGCAGCTCAGTCTCAACAGCAGCGACAATTGCATGCTGATCATAATCAGTAGTTTGCACGCTGATTCCTGCCTGCTGCCGCAGCCAGGATTGTGCACCATCTGCTGCAACTGCAAGTTTAGCGCGGTATTGAGTATCATCATCTGCAATCAGCGTCACATCATCTTCCTGCTGCAGACAAGCAGTCAATTTAACAGGTGATACAAAATGAATTTGAGGATACGCTTTTAATTTTTCTCTCAATGCATGCTGCATCACATTATTTTCGATGATATATCCAAGCACCGGCTCGCCGATTTCATTGCTGACAAAATCCAGCTGTGCGGGGCTCGCACAATCCCACACTTGAATCGCAGTAAACGGGCTCACACGCATCATTTTGATGTTTTGCCATACTTGCAGAGATTGAAATATTCTCACGGAAGATAATGCCGCCGCGCTAACTCGATGGTGATATTGTTCAGTCAGGAATGGAGCGTTATCTTCGTTTGATTCAAGAATGACGATAGATAATTCCGGATTTTTCGCCAGCGCGAGCGCAAGCGTCATGCCAACCATGCCGCCGCCTGTGATGGCAACATCATATTTTAGTATGGAAGCTGCAGACTCGGTCTGACGGAAAGTATCCACTCGCGAAATATTTCCTGTATTTGTGACAATATTTTTTGATTGTTTGCTTCAAACCGCAATACAAGATACGGCGATGTATTCGACGGCCGCACCAAACCCCAGCCGTCAGCAAAATTCACACGCAAGCCATCAACTGTCATGATTTCTTTAGCAGAGCTAAAGAATGCATTATCAATTAATTGTTGCATGAGACCAAATTTTTCATCATCTGGAACTGCAATTTTCATTTCCGGCGTGTTGACGCTGTTGGGAATGGCATCAAATATTTCCGCGCTGCTTTCTTCATGCGCCGCGAGAATCTCCAGCATTCTGGCACCAGCATATATAGCGTCATCAAAACCATACCAGCGGTCTTTGAAAAACAAATGCCCGCTCATTTCACCGGCAGCATGCGCACCCGTTTCCGCCATTTTTGCCTTGATGTGTGAATGCCCTGTTTTCCACATAATAGGCTCACCCCCTAGCTTGCTGATCATATCACCAAGATGGTTTGAACACTTCACATCATAAATAATTTTTGCACCCGGATTTTCTGCGATAATTGCTTTGGCAAATAACATCAACTGACGATCCGGCCAAATCACTTCACCGCGATTGGTGACTACGCCAAGACGATCGCCGTCGCCGTCAAATGCGAGACCTACATCTGCATTTTTTTCTTTGACCGCGCGAATCAGATCCTGCAGGTTTTCCGGCTGGCTTGGATCTGCATGATGATTGGGAAAGCGCCCGTCTACATCGCAAAACATTTCTGTGACATCACAGCCAAGACGACGAAAAACTGCCGGGGCAATTGCTCCGGCGACACCATTACCAGCATCGATAATTATTTTCAGCGGGCGTTTTAATTGAATATTTTGTTCGATCTGGGAAATGTAGCGTTCTGAAATATCAAGCTCATGACGCACACCCAATCCAACGTAAAATTGTCCCGCTTCAATTCTCTCACGCAGTGCCTGAATATTTTGTTCTGACAAACCACATCCATTGATCACCATTTTCAAACCATTGTAATCTGCCGGATTATGACTGCCAGTCACCATCACACCAGATTGTTCTGCAAGAATGTGAGTTGCGAAATACAAAACCGGCGTCGGCACCATCCCGATATCTATCACATCACAGCCTACTGAAAGTATGCCGTCACTGAGTGCTTTTGAAAGTGCAGGTCCTGAAACACGACCATCGCGTGCAATGACAACTTGATGATTGCCGCTATCCCGCACCAATGACCCCAATGCCTTCCCAATCAGAAACACTGCAGATTCAGTTAATTCTTTTCCTGCTATGCCTCTAATATCATAAGCACGGAAAATAACTGGATTGATAGCATTTTCAGGACTTGTCTTAGTCATTAATTCCTCCCTGAATGCCCAAACCCGCCGGTACCGCGTTCCGTTGCAGTGAACTCATCTACAACTTCAAACTGTGCACGGACGATAGGCAGAAACACCAGCTGGGCAATACGGTCACCGGGTGTAATTGTGTAAGCTGACTGACTTCGATTCCAGCAGGAAACCATTAGCGGCCCCTGATAATCTGCATCAATCAGACCAACGAGATTACCCAGTACCAGACCATGTTTATGGCCGAGACCTGAACGCGGCAAAATGACAGCCGCAAGATTTGAGTCTCCGATATAAATTGAAATGCCAGTCGGTAAAAGATGTGTCTGACCCGGCTCTATCGTCAGCGGTTCAGTTAGACATGCGCGCAAGTCGAGACCTGCGGCATCCGCGGTTTCATAGCGCGGCAAAGGAAACTCATTGCCGATGCGCTCATCGAGAATTTTTACCTGAATTTGTTTGCGGCCTGTTGTGTTGACAACATTTGCCTGCTCTGTCATCGTGTCGAACTGCGTTTGTTTGTCTGTCATGCTGCTCTCTGCTTGTTATTTTCTATCCATATTTCTCTTCAAAAACGCACGATCATCATCACCAGCCTCGACCATTTGCGTTTGAGGCATAAATGTATCACAGCCCTCACCCAGCGTAAAACGCTGCTTCTAATGATTACTCGGTTACATCAGGAGATCCCCGCTTCCGCGGGGGTGACAATATTTATAGGAGAACCTCTATGACTATCACCAGCTGGCCAAATTACGACCGTCCCCGTGAAAAATTACTCGCCCGCGGCGAACAGGCGCTCACCGATGCCGAATTAATCGCAATTTTCCTGCGCACAGGTACACGCGGAAAAACTGCTGTCGATATTGCACGCCAGTTACTTGCTGATTTTGGCGGGATAAAAAATTTAATGCAGGCTCCGTTCATCACACTGACCAACCTGCATGGGATAGGCGCATCAAAATACGCTTCTCTGAAAGCCGCGCTCGAACTGGGAAGACGCTGTCTTACACATCAGGCCGAGCATGGTGATACATTAAATAGCAGCAGCAAAACCCGCCAATTCATTGCCGATCATTTGCGTCATCATGCCTCTGAAGTCTTCGCGTGCATCTTTATGGATATGCATTACCGGCTGATCCGCTTTGATGAACTGTTTTATGGCAGCATACATGAGGCTGTCGTTTACCCGCGCGAAATCGTGCGCCGCGGTCTACTCTATAACGCCGCCCGCATCATCCTTGCCCATAACCACCCCTCTGGCATCGCTCTGCCTAGCGAAGCCGATAAAACCGTCACCAGCAATATCAAACAGGCGTTGGCGCTGGTGGATATGAAACTCATCGACCACATCATCGTGGGTCGGCAGGATACGTATTCTTTCGCTGAGGATGGGTTGGTATAGATATCGTCATCCCCGCGAAAGCGGGGATCTCCCTCCGTTTGCTTGCACGGTTACATTAAGGAGGTTCCCGCTTTCGCGGGAATGACGATTGATGCGATTGCTCTCCCCCCAACTTTCTGGTATAAGTTACGCCCTTAACACCGAAATTCGGCATCGGCCGAACGAAAGTACAGAATTAAATAATTGATAGAATGAGAAGAATGCCATGGCTAAAAAATGCCCAATTACTGGCAAGGGTCCAATGTCGGGTCACAACGTATCCCATGCCAACAACAAAACAAAACGTCGTTACCTGCCTAACCTGCAGTCCAAACGCTTTTGGTTAGAAGAAGAAAAACGCTTTATTCGTCTGCGTGTTACCACCCGCGGCATGCGTATTATCGACAAACATGGCATCGAAGCCGTGTTGAAAGATATGAAGCTGCGCGAACAGGTAACTGACGGTCAAGCAAGCTAACTTAAGAAAGGCAGACTACTATGCGCGATAAAATCAAACTAAACTCCACCGGCAAAACGAAAGCGGGCAAGCCGACTGGAACATTCCGCAC
>DATJFK010000001.1:0-4059 GCA_035495675.1 Gammaproteobacteria bacterium | reverse complement strand
GTTTGGATCGGGGAGGCCAACTGTGACAGCATATTGTAGAACCTACCTCCCGCAATATATGAAGCAACCAATGACTTGTTTAATTCGTCCGACGGAATGCTGCCGTCACAAATCAACCCCAAAAATACGTTATCGAAAAATTCCCTGCTGCCTTTCTCACGCGCCTGCTGATGTTTGCCCTTCACAATAATCGACGCGCAAGTGTCTGGAAGAATTTTGCTAACATCTGCAGATGTACGCCAATCCACCATATGATCCTGATCACAGGCAACCATACAAATTGGTACTTTTGCATAAAGCTCCCGATTTTCAGCAACGAGCTTCGTCATATCGAATCCATTCATTTGCGTTTTGAAAAATTGATTCAGCACGTCGAGTGAGCAGCCAGTTAATGCTTCAATCATTAGTGACAATGAATGATTGCCAAATGCACCTAATATTTTGTCGAAAAATTTTAAAACCCCGATTGTACCTTGAGTATGATTCATCAGCATTCTGCCGACAAAACCATTTTTTATCTTTGCCATTTTATCTGAATACAAAGGCGCGAGCCCGAATACAAAGCGTAAATATTCCTGCTGGTTTTGAATATTTCCTTCTAATAATTTATCCAGATTGAATTTGATTTCCTGATATTCAGGATGATTTTTAAAATTGGTATCTACAAAGTTACGTGTATATTCACGGCAGCCGGCACCATTTGGCGCCACATACGCAATGATTTGTCGCAATCTGATATCTGATCCTTCATCAAGCCATTGCGGACAATGCAAAGGTAAATGCATAACTGCCACGCCGCCAAATGATCCGCCGAATATGCGCAAGTCCATGGTCTTATTCGGTGAAAATTTTTGCTTCACATGCTCCACAACTTGTGCGGCAATGTCAGAGTAATTATCCAGTGAATATTCTGCTTCTATATCTTCCGCCTTATCACTCTTACCACAACCGACAGGATCGAAAAAGATTAGATTTGGCATTGGTATTTTTGCTTTTTTTGCACGCTTTGCAATATCTGTCACAGCATTTTCAACGGACATGGAACTGAAGCCAGGGCCGCCCTGAATACATAATAAAAATGGCTGGTTTTCTGGAGAGTCTACAGTGCTAACAACCTTATAATGAATATTGCGATTATTTATCTTTATCCTTTCATCTGCCAGTGTGCGCATCATAACCATCAAACTCCGCTGTAATTTTTGTATACGGATTATGGCAATAAATAAACATATACGCAATGCATAGACGGCAAATGCCGCTTGTGATTGTAATCTTTTTAGCCATATATAATTTTTTTTAAATGAAACATTTCATTTTCACGTGGCATGCGATACTCTCAGGTTTACTTAGTGTATTGAAACACATGCTCAAGTTTTAACTGTTGTATAAAAAATTATTCTAAATAATAAACACAATAATAAATAAGAATAGCAATGCATATTCGTCATGTTGCAACATTACAAGACAAGATAAGTCTCACTTCAGAATTGCTAAACGCAGGCTTGATTACGCAAGCTCGAGTCAGCATCATCAGTTATGAAGAAGCGGCAAAGTTAAACCGCCTAACACCGCTGATATTATCCGGCAAATTAAAATTATTTAATGCTTATTCATATGATGATGCGCAAGTTAATAAATTGCAGCGTCTCACTCCTTTGATTGCAGCCGGTGAAATTGAAATATACCAGGTTTTACATTTGGCTCCAGATAAGATAGAAAAACTCGAGAAACTTTCAGATTTAATTCTCGCAGATAAAATCAAACTTTATCAGGCACTGTCGATGGCAACTTTCAAAGCCGTCAATCTTTACGTTTTTAAAGATTCCATACTGAAAGGTGAACGGGAAGTATTTCAGGTGTTATCATATAATGCCCTCGACCGCATGAGCCAGCTCGGATTGCCGGCATATCAAATGTTATTTATCAGGCCGCATTCAAATAAAGTCTTTCCAGAATTCGAGATTAAAGACGGCGTTTATATTAACACACCTAATCTGATCAGATTTATAAAACAGCCGCACCCTCTCAAATACAACTTTTTCACCAGGAAAATCAACAAGCACCAATTAAGTATAGGGCATTACAACACATGCAAAGACATACAACGTTACTAAATCAACTCATTAAACAAAAAATATTTGAAGAAAATTACCTTCAGCGACTCGATGGAACGCATAAAGATAAAGTTTATGAAGGAGATGTTGAGCGTATCACGCACGGTGTCATGCATGCCTGCAGAGTAGCAATTTTAACTAATGTTCTTGTCAATATGCTGCGTGAATGCGGTTCAAAGGAAGCAGCTCAATTAACTAATGATGATATAAAAATATTTACAAATCGCCGCATTTTTCCATGACGCAGCCCGCAAAGGTGAAGGTAAAGACACATGGGAAGCGGAAAGCGCCGAAAAATGCAGACAGTTCCTGTCGTCAATCGGACTGGATGAGACTAAGGCTTATTATTACAGCAACATGATCCTCACGAAAGAACTCTCTATCGCGAAGAATGATAAATTAGGTTTGTTACGCTCCATACTCCAATCCGCAGACAGCCTGGACATTATGCGCTGCAAGAAGAAATTCGATATTAAAAAAGTCAGCTTATTCAAAGAATTTACCAAACTTGACAACCCATCTGCATTAATTAATCTGGCAGGTAACCACTTAAGCATCATTGCTGCGCAGCAAGATTTACAACAAGATTGTGCAATCATGGCAGGTGAAACTCCTCTTTTATCTTCACATGCAACAATGGATAAAAAGTATTTAGAAAAAGTCTGCGCATCCGTTCCAGAAGATTCCATGTCGCACGCGGACGATTTAAAAGCTGAATATGAACATTCCGTAACATGTTATCAGGATATCATGAGTGATTTCGCCGGAAATTCATTCATCAAACAATATCTGTCACCTGCCCCGTCGCTAGCAGTTCAGGTCACATATCAACAGACTGAAGAACAATTGCAGCGTTCAGCGATAAGAGAAAGCGCCCCTAAAATCACACTAAATAGTGATTTTGCCGTTAAAGGCTTGCGCAATGGCGGGATTTTTAGTGAATACCTGGAGGGGCTGTTAACCGGTAATCATCCGCATCAATTAAGAACGACTAGCAAGAAAAAATATATTGTAAACGGTGCAGGCGTACACTTACGCTCAGAAAAGCAGCCGCAATATACTGCATCTGAAAAGCAGGGTTATTCTAAAAAGCAATCCGTGAGTATCGGCACACCTGCATTTCATACACCAGTTTTCAATTTTGCCGGCAGTTACCAGCATCTTGTGGGTATGATATTCACCGACATGAAAAATTTGCTGCTCAGTAACTATCTGGGATTATATGATACAGGAACAACTGGCAGAACCAATGAGTTCGATAATGTAGAACAGGCGCGTTTCTTTCATTCTAAAATCAGATCCAGATTATTTTCTAAAGCTAACTTTAATCAGTTGAAATCTATCATTGAAGACCCTGAAACATATTCCGTATCTGGCCCGCAGTACAACGAATCTCTGGTAAGGCTACGCTTCACAGCTGACGGCACCTGCAAATTAATTATCGCCCGCGACACTCTGGAAAGCAGGTTGGCGGCACAAGCCATGTCAAAAATATTAAAAAAACGCTTGCTCGAACTAAACCTGTGCGATGCAGATTTTGAGGTTCCAGTGTGTTATTACATGCCGGACACACCATCGCTTCATCTGCGCATGTACACTGCTGCCGAAAAGGAAATGGATAAGAAAGCAGCTCAACAATTTTTAGAAAATAAGATTATAAGGGATATTAAATTTGATGTATTCGACTACAATTTATTAGTTGCTCTGGATGAAACTGAGTTTTCATCTTTAATTGATGACAGCCATTTAATTAACATCCTTACTACCACCCCGCATCTATATGGATTTTTCAAAGATCTAGGATTTATCTCCGGAGATTATCTTGAAAATACTTATGATGATATGATGAAGCGACTTCTAACAAAGGAAAGCATCATCGCGCTTTTCTTTGAAATAAAGAACGAGTCACTACAACCAATTATGCGGATGCAATATATCCAGATAG